>CAJTZD010000079.1 GCA_910584235.1 uncultured Acetatifactor sp. | reverse complement strand
GACATGTTCCTGTTCTTCAACGACATGGACGAGGACTTTGAGGCCATGAAGCAGGGCTACCTGGACGGCAGGATCACCGAGGAGCGTTTAAATGATGCGCTGCACCGCATATTGGCTTTGAAAGCCCATATGGGACTGCACAAAAAGGCAAAGACGGATCTGGTTCCACCGAAAGCTCAGGTGCATGAGATTGTGGGCTGTGACGCGCACAAGGCCATGCAGAAAGAGATTTCTGACAAGTCTGTCACTTTAGTGAAATATAAAGATAAGGACGTACTGCCCTTGACACCGGAGAAGTATAAGCGCATTATGATTGTCTATGTGAAGGGTTTAGAGGCCCCCGGCCTGGGAGCCCTTATGGGCAAAAACAAGGTTTCCCCTGCCCGGAAGCTGAAAGACAGACTGGAGGCCAAAGGCTTTGAGGTATTTATCTATGAGAGTCCCATCCAGAAGATTATGAAGCAGATGGAGGAGGGCGGCAAGCCGGACATCAATCTTTACTTTGCGGGAAAGGATGCCATAAAGGATTTCGTGGCCAAGCAGGATCTGATTATCACCCTGGTGGACATTCCGGGAGGCTTCCAGCCTGTGGCAAGGCCCGCTTTCGGCATGACAAAGGGCGGCGGGGAGATTCCCTGGTATGTGCACGAGCTTCCGGTCATCGTCATCGGAACCAAGCAGCCTTTCGTGCTGGCGGATATTCCGCAGGCCCGGACCTATATCAATACCTACGACGTGCTGGACAGTACCTTTGATGCGCTGGTGGAGAAGCTGACGGCAGGCTCGGATGCTTTCACAGGCCAGGATCCGGTGGACTCGTTCTGCGGCGTGTGGGACACCAGGCTATAAAGGCGGCGATCCCGAGACCGGGGTGAAAATTGAGACACAGAATGGTTGCAAAATCCTGAAAATGGGTTTAAAATAAGAATTGTAAGCGCTTACAGTGCGCTTTGGCTCCAATATGGAAGACTGAAAAATATAGAAAACAGGAGGGATAGCTTTATATGGGAATGCAAATGGGCTTTCGCTGGTACGGCGAGGGCAATGACGACATCAAGCTTTCGGACATCAAGCAGATTCCGGGCGTGACCAGCATTGTTTGGGCGCTGCACAGCAAGATGCCGGGGGAAGTCTGGGAAGTGGAAGAAATCGCAGAAGTGCAGAAACAGTTGGAGCCTTACGGCTTCAATATGGACGTGGTGGAGTCCGTGAACGTTCATGACGATATCAAAATCGGTCTGCCCAGCCGGGACGGGTATATCGCAAATTATATCCAGACAATACGTAATCTGTCCAGGTTCGGGGTCAAGGTCATCTGCTACAACTTCATGCCGGTATTCGACTGGACCAGGACGGATCTGTTCCATCCCGTGGGGGACGGCTCCACGGCCCTGTACTACGAAGCAGGCAAGATTCACGACGATCCCAAGGAGATGGCGGACTATATCCTGAATAATCTCCACGGCCTCACGTTCCCGGGCTGGGAGCCGGAGCGCATGGCGAAACTGGACGAACTGTTCGAGGCATACAAGCCTGTGACCAAGGAGAAGCTGTGGGAGAACCTGAAATACTTCCTGGAGCAGCTGATGCCGGTGTGCCATGAGTGCGACATTAAGATGGCCATCCACATGGACGATCCCCCATGGGATATCTTCGGCCTGCCCCGCCTGTTGGTGGATGCGGCTTCCGTGGACCATTTCCTGGAGATGGTGGACGATCCGTATAACTGCCTGACCCTGTGTTCCGGCAGCCTGAACGCCAATCCGGAGAACAATGTGGCCAGTATAGTGCGCAAGCACTGCGACAGAATCGCTTTCGCCCACATCCGCAACGTGAAGCATTTCGAGAACGGAGATTTCTCCGAGGCCAGCCACAGGGACTGCGATGGGGACACGGGTATCCTGGACATCATCAAGGCCTATCACGACTGCGGTTTCCAGGGCTATATCCGTCCTGACCATGGACGGCATCTGTGGAATGAGGGTCCCGGCAATGTGCGCCCCGGCTACGGATTGTATGATCGCGCTTTGGGCATTATGTATATGTGGGGCATCTGGGATATGCTGGATAAATTGGACGCGGAGAAGTCGGTTTAGGCATTGACAGGATGCTATACTGCTCCGGTATTTGTCGATGTTTCCATGGGATTTCGAATCCGGCTGAAGCATCGACAGAAAGCTGATAAGCCGGATACTGACAAACAATAAGCCTTATGGCAGAGTTGCCGCAGGGGATTCATGGCGGCATAAGAAAAGGAAATCTCTGCAGGAACTGCTCTGCAAAAGGGGACGGTTTCTGACAGAGGTTTCCGGGAAAAGGAGTTTATTATTTATGAAACTGATTGACATAAAGAATGGAATCGGCCCTGAGTGGGCGGAAAAAGGATATCAGCTGCCTCGGTTCGACATTGAGGCCGTGCGGGCCAAGACCCATGCGGAGCCTGCCTGGGTGCATTTCGGGGCAGGGAATCTGTTCCGCGCGTTCCCGGCGGCTATCCTGCAGCAGGCCCTGGACTCGGGGAAATATGACAGAGGCGTCATTGTGGCCGAGGGCTTCGACTTCGAAATCATCGACAAAGCCTACGCGCCCTATGACAATTTAAGCCTGCTGGTGTGCCTGCAGTCCGACGGTAACATCCAGAAAAAGGTCATTGCTTCCGTGACGGAGAGTCTGAAAGCGGACGCGCAGTTTGAGAGCGATTGGGCCCGCCTGGCGGAGATTTTCGCAAATCCCAGCCTGGAGATGATTTCCTTTACCATCACGGAGAAAGGGTACGGAGTGGCTCCGGCGGATTTGGAGCGTGGCCTGAAGCCTGCGCTGATCATGGGCAAGGTGACATTGCTTCTATACGAACGCTTCCTGGCCGGAAAGCTGCCTCTTACGGTGCAGAGCATGGACAACTGCTCCCACAATGGGGACAAGGTAAAGGCCGCTGTCATCGCCTATGCCACAAAGTGGGCGCAGGAGGGACTGGTTCCCGGGGAATTCCTGGCGTATGTGCAGGATCCGGAAAAAGTGACCTATCCCTGGAGCATGATCGACAAGATCACGCCCCGCCCGGACGAAAAGGTGCAGAAGATGCTGGCGGAGGACGGCTTCGAGGACAATTACACCATCCTTACCGACAAGCGCACCTACACCGCGCCTTTCGTCAACGCGGAGGAGACGGAGTACCTGGTCATCGAGGACAATTATACCAATGGCCGTCCGCCCCTGGAGCTGGGCGGCGTCATGTATGTGGACAGGGAGACCGTGGACAAGGTGGAGCGGATGAAAGTCTGCACCTGCCTGAATCCTCTGCATACCGCCATGTCCATCTACGGATGCCTTTTGGACTATGATCTGATTTCCGCGGAGATGGCGGACGAGGATATCAGAGGCCTGATCACCAAGCTGGGCCATATCGAGGCCATGCCGGTGGTGACGGATCCGGGCGTCTTAAAGCCCGCGGACTTCATCGATGCCGTGCTGAACCGCCGCCTGCCCAATCCTTTTATGCCGGACGCGCCTCAGCGCATCGCCACGGACACCAGCCAGAAGATTCCCATCCGCTTCGGCGAGACTATCAAGGCCTATCAGGCGAGAGGCCTGAACATGGACGATCTGGTGCTATTGCCGTTAGTACTGGCGGGATATGCCCGGTATCTGCGGGGCATCGACGATGCGGGCAAGGTTTTCGAGCCGTCGCCGGATCCGCTGCTGGAGGAGCTTCGCGCCATCGTGGCGCCTCTGGAGGTGAAAGAGGGAGAGCAGGACTTCTCCTGCCTGAAAGAGCTGTTTGGCCGCACGGATGTGTTCGGCGTGGATCTGTACGCAGCCGGACTTGGGGAGAGAATCGAGGCAATGGCCGCGGAGTTGTTCGCAGGTCCCGGCGCGGTGCGCAGGACGCTGCATAAGTATGTGTCCGCGCGCTGATCATCGTCATCGGCTGCATGATCGGCAAATTCGTGGGACAGATCGTGACCCGCCTGATTGCGTCCGCAGGGCTGGATGCCAAGCTCACGAAGCTCCTTGAGAACAACGACAAGCGGTCTTTTTGCCTGAGCAAGTTCGTGGGCGGCGTGGTTTATGCGGTTGTGGTAATCTTCTTCGCAGTGGAGGGCGTAAATGTCCTGAAGCTGGAGGTACTGACCAGTATCGGTGCAGCGGTCATCGGCTACATGCCTGCTGTCCTGAGCGCCGTATTGATTCTGGTGCTGTGCTTCATCGCAGGGGCTGTGGCTGAAAAGACTCTTCGCAAGAACGGTTTCAAAAACTATGCGGTGGTTGCAAAGTGCGCCATCCTGGTAGTGGGCGCATTCATGGTTCTGAGCCAGCTTGGTATCGCAGCGGACATCGTGAACACTGCTTTCAGACTGCTGGTGCCATCGCTTTCGGCGTGGGCGGCAGGGATTTTGCGTCCCATGCCCTGAAGAAGCTGGAGGACAATATGGAGAAGTCCGACGGGGAGTCTGCGGAGGACAGGAAAGAAGAATGAGGAAGAACGGACGGCAGCACAGTCTGTTCGCCAAAAGAGGGAGCAGGGGCCAAACCTGCTCCCTCTCCATTTTGAGAAGAGAAGACATTGGCAAAATAATAAATTTTCTACCTCTTTTTGCTTTTCCCATTTCTGGGGCCTTTCATATATGAAAATAATTGAAGTATGGGGGTGCCGGCGGATTGCTCAAGCCAGCCGTTGAGGAATTAAAAGGCGGATTTATGACTATTTTATGTCGAAATAGAGATAAAACGCCCGCGGTGGGCAGTAGCATAGAAAATCGATTGATTGAGCGTCTCGGTTGAGTCCACCCCTGGAAATATCAACCTCTGCGTTCTTGCATCCCCCCGCTATATCCGGATATAATATCCTTAATCAAGGCATGAAAAGGCCGAAATAAGGAGGAACCGAAATGATAGACCGCGAACAGATAGGCATCAGGATAGCAGTCCTGCGCAAGAAAGCAGGTCTGTCCCAGCAGGCGCTGGCGGACAAGCTGGGCGTCAGCGCACAGGCCGTCAGCAAATGGGAGGGCGGAAAGAATCTGCCGGACATCGACATGTTCCGGGAGTTGGCCTGGCTTTTCCGCATGACCATAGACAGCATCGTGGAGGGCGACCTGCTCTTTGCCCAGAAAAGCGTCCAGAAAGAGCTTCCCGCCAGCATAGAGGCCCTCTTTCCCGATGTCGAGAGGCGCAGACTCCTGCAGAGCCTGTCCACCTACTGCTCCGACACAGAGCTTGGAAACATTGCCAGGGAAATGTCCAGGGGGAACCTGGAACTGTGGATCCAGGCGGGCATTGCGCGTATGGAGGCAGGGACATTGCAAGAGGAGCGGAAGGTATCCATTCCCGCCAGCATAGTGGGAGAGAACACGCTGCGGGAGACGGCGCCGTATTTCGCAAAGTCTCTGGGGGAAATGATGGGAAATGCCGAGCCGGGGCTGCTGCGGCTTGCGGAACTGATGCGCTGCCCGGAATGCGGCGAAAGGCTTTTGACGGAAAACAGGGACGAAAATAAGGATGAATGTAAGGTATGTTTTGCCTGTAAAAACGGTCACCGCTATGATGTGACGGACGGCGTCGTCTATTTCGGCTCCCGGGAGATTCCGGGCGAACTCTGGTCCCTGTACATGAAGAACTATCAGGACTATCTCGGAGAACAGCGCCACCCGGGGAACCCGCGCTATCAGATGGGAGCGGTTCCCTGCAGCGAGGTACGCTGGCAGACTATGAAAAAACTCCGTCCCCGAATCATCCTGGACATTGCCTGCGGCACCGGGGGCGGGCTTAAATACGACCTGCAGCGCATCAACTGGCCCTGTCTGGTGATCATGACGGATGTCTCCCACCGCATCCTCAAATACAACAAACGGTATTTCACCGAGGAGATGGCGAACCCTTATGTGGATATCGTCTGCCTGGCCTGCGACTGCGCCCGCCTGCCCGTCCGGGACGGCTGTATCGACATGGTGGTGTCCAACGGCGGCTTTGAGAGCATGCAGACCAAGATGATGGACGGCTTCCGGGAGGCATACCGGGTGCTGAAGCCCGGAGGTCATGCGGTCTATAACATCAGCATCCTGGGAGACCATGCCTCGGAGAATACGAAAAAATGGGAACGGCTGTACTATTCCTTGGATGAAAGCTACTCCCTGCATGAGAAGCTTTACGATATTGAAGAGTGGGAGGAAATCTGCCGGGAGACGGGGTATTCCTCCACGGAGACAAAAGAAATCTACGGGGAGTTGCCCGCGCCGGAGACAGACACGTTTCCCTTTGAAAACGAGATTATGCAGTGGATGGGAGAGTATCTGTGCGTATCCGAAAAACAGGCTTAGCCCCGATTGGAATCACAATGCCGTTCCCTTTGTGGGGATAAACAGATGCTGCATATCAACGTTTTCCAAAGTCAGTAGTCTCACTTTCCTGTCTATTCCGCCGGCATATCCCGTCAGGCATCCGTTTGTGCCGACGACTCTGTGACAGGGGACAATAATAGAGATTTTATTGTGTCCGACTGCACCGCCTACTGCCTGTGCAGACATTCGGGAGAGCCCTTTTTGCCCCATGATCTCTTTTGCGATTTCTCCGTAAGCGACAGTTTTTCCGTAAGGTATCTTTTGCAGGACGGTCCATACGGAAAGCTGAAAAGGGGTGCCGGTGAGGTGGACAGGCGGATAAAAATGCGGCTCTCTGCCCGAAAAATAGATTGTCAGCCATTGCTTTGCCTGTTCAAAGACGGGCAAGGCTTTCTCTTTGCACTCCGGGCCAAGGCCGCGGGCATAGTATTTTGCTCCATCAAACCATAATCCGGTAATCCCTGTTTCATCAGCGGCGAGCAGAATACTGCCCATAGGTGATTTGTAATGATTTATATACTGCATTTGGCGCATCCTTTTATTATAGATTAAAGGATCTGGCAGCCCGTGCCTGTACGGATGGCGGCCAGACACCTAAGCGTAATTTTATCATACAAAACGGATAAATGATATCGGTAAAATGAGAAATTATTGAAATGTCTGCGAAAAGCCTTGAAATTCATGGGCCACACATGCTATAGTGTTAAAGGCCGCTGGATGCAGAGGCATATTTTTATGAAAGAACGGCATGGGGAGAGACATGTTAGAAATCTTTTATCCGGACCACGAAGCGCAGAACGCTTATGAAATTGATTATAAAGGGCTTTACGAAAGGGGATACAGAGGAGTCATCTTCGATATCGACAACACCCTGGTGCCTCACGGCGCGCCCGCGGACGGGAGGGCGGCGGACTTTTTCGCAGGCCTGCGGAAGCTGGGCTTTAGGACCGTGCTGCTGTCCAACAATAAGGAGCCCAGGGTGAAGTCCTTTGCCGACAGTGTGGCATCGGAATACATCTTTAACGCAGGCAAGCCCGGACGGGCCGGGTATGAGAAAGCCATGGAACGGATGGGAACTTTGCCGGAGAGCACTCTGTTCGTGGGAGACCAGCTGTTCACGGATGTGTGGGGAGCCAGGAGGGCAGGGATCGTCACCTATCTGGTGAAGCCTATCCATCCCAGGGAGGAAATCCAGATCGTGCTCAAGCGCCGGTTGGAGCGGATCGTGCTGTTTTTCTATCATCGGAGGAGGAAAAATGCCTGATGTCCTGCAGGAAACAGAGGAGACGGTTATGAAGATAGACGGCTTTACCCGCGTCTGCGGAGTGATGGGGAATCCGGTGGAACACACTATGTCGCCGGCCATACATAATACACTGGCGAGGAGACTGGGGGAGAATCTGGTCTATGTTCCCTTTCGCGTGCCACAGGGGCAGGCGGGGGAGGCGGTGCAGGGCGCCTATGCCCTGAATCTGCTGGGAGTGAATGTGACGGTTCCCTATAAAAGGGACGTGATTCCCTATTTAAAGGAGATTGACCCGCTGGCAGAGACCATCGGCGCGGTGAACACCCTGGTGCGGACAGAGGGAGGTTTTAAGGGCTATAATACGGACATGCCCGGGCTCTACCGCGCCATGTGCGAGGACGGCGTGAAGATAGAGGGCGAGGATGTATTGATTCTGGGAGCCGGGGGTGTGGCCCGGGCCGTGGCTATCCTGGCGGCGCAAAAAGGTGTGCGGCAGATTGTGATTCTGAACCGTACTCCGGAGAAAGCGCAGCGGATAGCGGATGAGGTAAACGCTCTGGCGGACCGGGGGCTTGCCCGGGCCCGGAGGCTGGCGGAATACGCGGATCTCCCAGGGGACGAGTACCTTGCCATCCAGGCCACCAATGTAGGGATGTTCCCCAAGACGGAAGAGGCGGTGGTGGAGGACGCGGCTTTTTATAAGAAAATAAAGACTGGATACGACCTTGTCTTCAACCCGGCCAGAACCCGATTCATGAGGCTGACGGAAGAAAGCGGCGGCAGGGCTTTTGGAGGGCTGAAGATGCTGCTGTACCAGGGCATTATAGCCTATGAGCTCTGGACAGGGGCCAGGGTGGACGCGGAGCTTGCACGGGAAGCGTATGGAGCGATGAAAGAAGCCATGCACATTTCTTAGGCCGCACTGTGGCAGGGCTTATAGAACTGCCGGAATGGGGGGGAGGCGTCGGATGTCCGGCACGGTGAAAAAGGGAAAAGCGCAAAAGAGATTAAAGGGGATCGGGATGAAAAAAACGAATCTGGTGCTGATCGGTTTTATGGGCAGCGGGAAGACATCTTTGGGCTTGAGAATGTCCTACAGGCTGCGCATGCCCGTGGCGGATACGGACAAGCTGATAGAGCGCAGGCAGGGCCGCAGCATCAGCAGGATATTCGGAGAAGAGGGAGAAGAATATTTCCGCCGGCTGGAGACGGGGCTGCTTGGAGAGTTGGTGGAAAAGGGCTACACCGCTATTTATTCCGTGGGAGGCGGCACACCGCTTCGCCCTGAAAACAGGGAGCTGCTCAGGCAGCTGGGGAAAGTATTTCTGCTGCGGGTACGGCCCGAGACTGTGTACGAGCGGCTGAAAAACGATACTACCAGACCGCTTCTGCAGTGTCCGGATCCTCTGAAGCGGATCCGGGAACTGTTAGAGAGCAGGGCAGAGGCCTATGAATCCTGCGCCGATGTCATACTGGACGTAGACGATATGGGGATGGATGAGATTATGACCATGGTCGAAAAGGAGATGAAACGGATGAAGCTTTTAGTGATCAACGGACCTAATATCAATTTTCTGGGCATCCGGGAAAAGAGCATATACGGCGCCCGGGATTATCAATATCTGCTGGAGCTGATCCGGGAAAAGGAGAAAGAGACAGGCTGCGAGATCACGGTGTTCCAAAGCAATCATGAGGGAGCCATCATTGACCGCATACAGGAGGCATACTTTGACGGCACCCAGGGCATCGTAATCAATCCCGGCGCCTACACCCATTACAGCTACGCCATCCGGGACGCCCTTGCCAGTATCACGGTGCCCAAAGTGGAGATCCATATCTCGGATATTACCAAGCGTGAGGAATTTCGAAAGGTGTCCGTGACAGCGCCGGTCTGTGACAAACAGATATATGGCTTAGGGCTTTCCGGGTACCTGAAAGCCATTGATTACATTCTGCAGTAATTTTCTTGTATTTTTTACAAGAATTTTTCAAAAACAGTTGAAATTTGTACTTGTTTATATTAAACTAGATACGGATTATATTTGTGAGCAAAATTAGGAGGAATATGAAATGATATCAGCAGGTGATTTCCGGAACGGTATTACCATTGAGTATGATAACAATGTGTATCAGATTATCGAATTCCAGCATGTGAAGCCTGGAAAGGGTGCGGCTTTCGTGAGAACGAAGCTTAAGAACATCAAGAGCAGCGGCGTGATCGAGAAATCTTTCCGCCCTACGGAGAAATTCCCCCAGGCCCGCATTGACAGAAAAGATCTGCAGTATCTGTATGCGGACGGAGATCTGTACTATTTCATGGATACAGAGAGCTATGAGCAGATGGCCCTGAGCAAAGATACCGTGGGCGACGCGCTGAAGTTCGTAAAAGAGAACGAGATGTGCAAGATCTGCTCTCACAATGGCAATGTGTACTCGGTGGAGCCTCCCCTGTTCGTGGAGCTGGAGATCACGGATACCGAGCCCGGGTTCAAAGGAGATACCGCCACAGGCGCATCCAAGCCCGCTACCGTGGAGACCGGCGCGCAGGTTGCGGTGCCGCTGTTCGTAAATCAGGGAGACAAGATTAAGATTGATACCAGGACGGGAGAATATCTGTCCAGAGTCTGATCCACAGGGATTTATGCTGCTCTTTCTAGTGTCTGCCAGGGCGCAGGCGCTGTTGCGCATGTTGATGAAAATAGAAACTTAAGACAGCGCGGAAAGAAGGAGAGTATGAATATAAATGAATTTGCAGGGAAAGTCTGCAATGCGGTGAAAAAGGAGCTCGGTGCAGGATACCGGGTGGAATGCAAGGAGGTACGGAAGAACAACGGCGTCATGCTCCGCGGACTTCTGGTTCTGGGAGAGAATCAGAATGTGGCCCCGACGATTTATCTGGATACATTTTTAGAGGCCTATGAATCGGGAGCTACTTTCAGGTCGATTCTTGACAGGCTGCTGGATATCTGCAGGGAGGACATGCTGAGGGAAGCCGTTGACATGGAATTTTTCCGGTCCTTTGAGAGGGTGCGTGACAGGATCTGTTACCGCCTTATCGGCAGGAAAGGAAATGAAGAACTGTTAGAAGACATACCATATATTGAATTCCTGGATTTGGCGATCTGTTTTTACTATGCCTACCACGGTGAAAGCTTAGGAGACGGGACGATTCTGGTCCACAATTCCCATTTGGAGCTTTGGGACACCTGTACGGCGGAGCTCTTCGGACTGGCGAAACGCAATACCCAGAGGCTGTTTCCCTGGGTGTGCAATTCCATCGCGGAGGTTCTGGGGGAGATTGCCGGGGAGGACGAAAGTTCGGAAGAGGCGGATGAGGAAGCGTTTCTGCAGGAGATACCTATGCAGGTCCTGAGCAATGATAAGAGGACCCAGGGGGCTGTCTGCATGCTTTATCCGGATGTGCTGGATACCCTGTCCGGGAAAGGGAAGCGGAACTTTTTCATATTGCCCAGCTCCGTGCATGAGGTGATTCTGCTGGAGGACACGGGTGCCGGCTCTATACCGGAACTCAAGAAAATGGTTACAGAGGTGAACGCTACCCAGGTCGCTCCCGAAGAGGTACTTTCTGACAGTCTTTATTACTATGATTCCACCGATAAAAGGGTCAAAATAATTTTCTAAGAATTTCCATGAATTTATAGTAGACATATCAAACATTTTGTGATATTATAGTCAAAGCGATGTAACAATTTTGTAATATTTGCATCCGTAGTCTAATGGATAGAACGAAGGCCTCCGACGCCTTTAATGCAGGTTCGATTCCTGTCGGATGCATTTACATCGCTTTGGCTATTTTTATGTCATAAAGGTCAAATCTGAGTCTGGGTGGGAGCCGGTACCGGCTCCGTGTGTCACGGTACTGCTGTGCATAGGGGCATGGCCGGCCGGATTTTTTGTCTATAAGAAAGGTGTGATGATATGGATAATAAATCGCAAATCCGTAATTTTTTTGTAAAAAATTCTAAGTTCCTGTTTCCGGTGATTGTGATCATTGTAGCTGCCGTGACAGTTTCCTTTGCGCTGAATGCCAACCGCAATAAGGCGGAGCAGGAAAGCGGCGCACCCTCCTCGGAGGAAGCCGTGGCGCCTGTGAACCTGGCGGAGGAGAGGAGCGAGGAGGTGCCCCAGGAGACTCAGACGCCTAAGGAGACACCTCTGATTCCCAATGAGAACGAGGGGATACAGGCAATTGTGGCCGCGTATTATAATTCCATGCAATTGGGGGACAGTGCGGGCATGGCCGCGCTCTATGATAAGCTTACGGAGGAGGAAATGCTGCGCTGTGAGGAGATGGCGAAGTATGTAAGTTATATCTCGAACCTGGAGGTCTATACCAAAGAGGGGCCGGAGGCAGGCGTCACCGTGGCATATGTGTATTACAAGATTTGCTTCCTGAATCATGAGGAGGAAGTTCCCGGCTGGCAGACATTTTATCTGTGTGACAACGGACAGGGCGGCCTCTATATCAAGAATGAAAAGAATCTCACGGAAGAAGAGAAACAATATGTGGGGGACATTTCCGGACAGGATGATGTAGTAGAGCTTAATAACCGGGTAAATGTGGAATACAGAGAGCTGATGGAGGCGAATCCCCAGCTGCTTTCCTATCTGGGAGAACTTGGAAACCAGGTGGACATTGCGGTGGGGGTACGGCTGGCAGAGCAGGTGGCAAGCAGCGAACCCGCTCAGGGCGACAATACGGTTCCTGCTGAGGGCAGCGAACAGGGGACAGAGGGAACGCAGACTCCGGATCCGAACACGGAAGCCCAGACCGGGCCCCAGAGCGCCGTAGCCACAACCACAGTCAATGTCAGAAATTCCGACAGCGAGCTGGCCGACAAGCTGGGACAGGTAGAGGGCGGCGCCAAGGTGCAGGTACAGGAAGTGCGCGCCAACGGGTGGACAAAGATCGTCTATGAGGGCGGTGACGGCTATATTAAGTCCGAGTATCTGCAGATGGAGGAGAGCGCCGAGGGACAGGAAGTGATCGGCACGGTAACGGCCAATACCAATGTCAACGTGCGCGCCGCAGCCAGCGAGACCGCAGAGCAGGTGGGAATCCTGATAGGCGGGGATTCCGCGGAACTGCTGGCCAATGAAAACGGCTGGTGCAAGATCAAATATGACGGCAAGGTCGCTTATGTGAAAGCGGAATTCGTCACACAGTAGACCCCAAGGGCATACAGTTCGGCGTATAAAATATGAGAAAAACGGAAAGCCTTTTACAGAGGACAGAGGGTCCTTTGTAAGAGGCTTTTTATGCGGAAAGCTATTTGACAGAGAGGAGATACAGTTTCGATGAAATCACAGGAGGCGGCAGTTTACAGGGAAATTCAGAGGAATGCGGATATGGCCATGAAAGCCATTGACACGATTTCAGGCAAGGTATATGACGATGATCTTGCCCTGCAGATTTCCAGACAGTCCTTAAAATATGCGGAGCTCTACAACGAAGCGTCCAAACAGCTCATGGAGGGGAAAGCGGAGCGCTATCAGAGCAATGCCCTCACGGATGCCATGCTTAAGACGGGAATCCACTATAATACCATGCTCAACACCAGTACGGGACATATCGCGGAGATGATGATCAAAGGAAGCAATAACGGTATCCTGGAGATGGAGAAAGTGCTGAAGCATAATGAAAATGCAGGGGAGGGGCCCAGAGCGCTGGCAAAACAGCTGATCGAATTTGAAGAGAGCAGTATAAAACGGCTGAAAGACTATCTGTAAGAGGTAAATTGTGCAAATTGATTAAAAAAATCCGAAAAACTTTTCCGATTTAGTGAATTAAAGTGTTGTGCTTTTTTTTCACACAAGTTATAATAATAGCGGGACAATATTGTTGAGAAAAGCATAGGAGAAGTCCTATGCTTTTGTTGATAGAAAAAGGAGGAGGATATTGCAATGTCATATGTAGATGAGGTCTTTGATTATGTAGTGGCCAAGAATCCTGCCCAGCCGGAGTTCCATCAGGCCGTAAAAGAGGTTCTGGAATCCCTTCGCGTAGTGATTGAGGCAAATGAAGAAAAGTACCGCAAGGACGCACTGCTGGAGAGAATCGTGACGCCCGAGCGTCAGCTGCTTTTCCGGGTGCCTTGGGTGGACGACAAAGGCCAGGTTCAGGTGAACAACGGCTTTCGCGTACAGTTCAATTCTGCCATCGGACCCTATAAGGGGGGACTGCGGCTGCATCCCAGTGTAAACCTTGGCATCATCAAATTCCTTGGATTTGAGCAGATTTTCAAGAACTCCCTCACAGGGCTTCCCATCGGCGGCGGTAAGGGCGGCTCTGATTTTGATCCCAAGGGAAAGTCTGACAGAGAAGTGATGGCATTCTGCCAGAGCTTCATCACAGAGCTTTACAAGTACATCGGCGCCGATACGGATGTGCCCGCAGGGGATATCGGCACAGGCGCCAGGGAAATCGGTTATATGTACGGCCAGTATAAGAGGCTGACAGGCCTCTACGAGGGCGTGCTCACCGGCAAAGGCTTAAGCTACGGCGGATCCAAGGCCAGGACAGAGGCTACAGGCTATGGCCTGCTGTATCTGACGGCAGAGATGCTCAAATGCAACGGAAAGACAATCGCGGGTAAGACAGCGGCGGTGTCCGGCGCCGGCAATGTGGCCATCTATGCCATTCAAAAAGCGCAGCAGCTGGGGGCAAAGCCCGTGACCTGCTCTGACTCCACGGGATGGATTTATGACCCGGAAGGCATTGATGTGTCTCTTCTGAAAGAGGTAAAGGAAGTGAAGCGTGCAAGGCTTACGGAGTATGCGGCTGCAAGACCCGGCGCCCAGTATCATGAGTGTGCGCCCGGCAGCAATGTATGGACCGTCAAGTGTGACATTGCGCTTCCCTGCGCTACCCAGAATGAGCTGAATCTGGAGGATGCCAAGAACCTGGTGGCAAACGGCTGCTTTGCAGTGGCGGAGGGTGCGAACATGCCCACTACCCTGGAAGCTACGGAATATTTCCAGAAAAGCGGCGTTCTTTTCTGCCCCGGAAAGGCGGCCAATGCCGGCGGTGTGGCCACTTCCGCTCTGGAGATGAGCCAGAACAGCGAGCGTCTCAGCTGGACTTTCGAGGAAGTGGATTCCAAGCTTCAGGGCATCATGGTGAATATTTTCCACAGCCTGGACGATGCGGCGAAGAAGTACGGAATGGAAGGCAACTATGTGGCGGGAGCGAATATTGCCGGCTTCCTGAAAGTGGCGGAAGCCATGACGGCGCAGGGCGTGGTGTAAGACAGAAAGAAAGACCCGGGAACGCAAGGTTTGCGGTGACAAGGAAGTAATTTCAGATTAGGCGGTATAGCCCCAATTACAAGGGCTGTACCGTCTT
>CAJTZD010000078.1 GCA_910584235.1 uncultured Acetatifactor sp. | reverse complement strand
CCCTACCTGAGAGCCCTTTGTTTTAAAGGGGATTCAACATCGAAATTAATTCTAATATTTGTAAAAAAAGTTGATAAAGTTGATAAATTGTTACAGCTTACGGAAAGGCCGTGAACTATAACCAAATTTTTTATGCTGTACTTTTCAGAAAAATGTGATAAAATATACTGCATACCGCCGGATTTTGCAGGAGGAAAACGGGCAAAGGTTACTTGCCGGCGGTCTGCAGTCGGGATTCGTGGTAAATTTGCTGACGTGCGGTATAAATTACATATGTGTCATTTTTCGTTAAAAAAGATAGAGGGTGAAATTGTCCTATGGAACAGAACATGGAATACAGGCAGCAGATCATAGAGGAATACAAGGCTGCCGCAGAGCCTCTCCTCAAATACCTGCCCTGGATGGAGAAGAACGCGGGACGTACCGTGAGCCGCAATTATCAGGGGAACGGCTTAAGCAAGCGCACGATGAGCTTTCCGGTATATGACGCCACGCTGATGAATTTTGTCAGGGAAGCCGCGGCTTCGCCGCTTATGAACCGCAATTATGTCTATGTGTATACCAGGAACCGGATCAGGAACCATGCCGACGAGAAACGGCTGATCGCCGGGGCGGAGCTAAAGGACTGGGAAATTCTGGGGGGAATTCTCTCGAAGTATGTGTTGGAGGGACAAACCAAAGCCTCCCTCTGGGGAGAGGCAGTGCAGGAGGACATATTTCTGCTGGTGCTTCGGAAGATGCGGGAGATCATCGGATATTGGGACAGGGCAGGACGAAAATAGAGAAAAGGATATGTGGGGGACAGCATGGGAGAAAAATCGGTACAGAAGAGGAAGTATATATTGGAGACGGCCAGAAAGGTCTTCGTGGACAAAGGCTTTAAAAAAGTCACCATGAAAGATATTGTGGAAGCCTGCGGCATCAGCAGAGGAGGTCTCTATCTGTACTTTGACGACACCAGTCAGATTTTTCTGGAGGTTTTGAAGATGGAGAGCCAGGAGGCGGACGATGTATTCTCGGATACCATCACAGAGGACGCCACAGCCGCGGATATCCTCTTTCTGTTTCTGCGGGAGCAGAAGAAAGAGCTGCTGCGCAGGAACGACACGCTGAACCAGGCTGTCTATGAGTTCTATTTTCAGAGCGAACCGGTGAAGAAAGGGAATGTGCTGAAGCGCCAGTTCGATTCCGCGGTGAAGATCATGGAGAGGCTTATCGGGATGGGGGTGGAGCAGGGGGAATTTTCCTGCGGGGACTGCAGGGGAATGGCCAGACATATTATGTTTGTTTTAGAGGGATTAAAGATTTCCGCCCAGACAATAGGTATCACATCGGAGGTGGCGGACAGAGAGATTCTGTTTATCATGAAGTCACTGGGCGTGGAGGGAAAAGAAGCGCTCTGAGAACAGGCGGCGCTTGTGGAAAAAAGCAGGGAATGGAGGAGCATATGGGAATTGTCAGACGTATTTATGTGGAGAAAAAGGAGCCTTTTGCGGTAAAGGCAAAAGAGCTGCATGAGGAGATCGGAAGCTTTCTGGGCATTCAGGTGGAGGGAGTGCGGGTATTTATCCGCTATGACGTGGAAAATATCTCCGAGGAGGTGTTTGAAACGGCGTGTAAAACCGTGTTTTCCGAGCCCCCTGTGGACGAGCTCTACCGGGAGGATGTGGAGATTCCGGACGGGGCAAGGGTATTTTCGGTGGAATTTCTGCCCGGCCAGTTTGATCAGAGAGCGGATTCGGCGGTGCAGTGCGTACAGTTTCTGAAAGAAGACGAAGAACCTGTGATCCGTACGGCTGTTACATACATGATTCTGGGCAATATCACGGAGGAGGAATTTGCCCGGATCAAGTCCTACTGTATCAATCCTGTGGACTCCAGGGAGACAGGCCTGGAAAAGCCCAAGACCCTGGTGACGCAGTTTCAGGAGCCGGAGGATGTGACTGTGCTGGAGGGCTTTACGGGGATGGGGGAGGAGAAGCTGAAAAGTCTCTACGAGTCCCTGTCGCTGGCCATGACTTTCAAGGACTTTTTGCATATTCAGAACTATTTCAGAGAGGATGAGAGGCGCAATCCCACCATGACGGAGATCCGGGTGCTGGACACCTATTGGTCGGATCACTGCCGCCATACCACTTTCTCCACGGAGCTTACGGACGTGGAATTCGGGGAGGGGTATTACCGCACGCCTTTGGAGACTACTTACCGGAGCTATCTGGACACCAGGGAAGAAATCTTCGCCGGAAGAAAGGACAAGTTCATCTGCCTGATGGACCTGGCCCTGATGGCCATGCGGAAGCTGAAGAAAGAGGGAAAGCTGTCGGATATGGAGGAGTCTGACGAGATCAACGCCTGTTCTGTGGTGGTGCCGGTGGAAATGGACTACAGCGATGTAGGAGGACCTGCAAAGGTCACCGAGGAGTGGCTGGTGTTCTTCAAGAACGAGACCCATAATCATCCCACGGAGATAGAGCCTTTCGGCGGTGCTGCCACCTGTCTGGGCGGGGCCATCAGAGATCCTTTGTCAGGCAGGGGCTATGTTTATCAGGCCATGCGTGTCACCGGCGCGGCAGACCCTACGGTACCAGTGGCGGACACCCTTAAGGGCAAGCTTCCCCAGAAGAGACTGGTGCGGGGGGCGGCAGGGGGATATTCCTCCTACGGCAATCAGATCGGGCTGGCCACAGGCTTTGTAAAGGAGATTTATCATCCGAATTATGTGGCTAAGCGGATGGAAATCGGCGCCGTCATGGGAGCGGCTCCCAGGAAGAACGTGATCCGGGAGAGCTCTGATCCCGGGGACATCATCATTCTGCTGGGTGGACGTACCGGGCGGGACGGCTGCGGCGGAGCCACGGGCTCTTCCAAGGTCCATACGGAGAGCTCTATCGAGACCTGCGGCGCAGAGGTCCAGAAAGGAAATGCCCCCACCGAGCGCAAGATTCAGAGACTGTTCCGCAGGGAAGAAGTCAGCCGCCTCATCAAGAAGTGCAATGACTTCGGCGCAGGGGGTGTGTCCGTTGCCATCGGCGAGCTGGCGGACGGTCTTACCGTGGACTTGGACAAGGTGCCCAAAAAGTACGCCGGCCTGGACGGCACGGAGCTGGCCATCTCGGAATCCCAGGAGCGTATGGCTGTGGTGGTGGATCCCAAAGACGTGGACACTTTCTTAAAATATGCGGCCCAGGAGAACTTAGAGGCCGTAGCCGTGGCTGTCGTGACAGAGGAGCCCAGGCTGGTGCTGAACTGGAGAGGCAATCGGATCGTAGATTTGAAGAGGTCTTTCCTGGATACAAACGGCGCCCATCAGGAAACAAAAGTAAAGGTGGATATCCCGGACGAAAAGGAGAATTATTTTGAGAAATATGCCCTGCCGGCAGTGGAGGAGGCCCTTGGACGCAATGACGTAAAGGCAGCATGGCTTTCTCTCTTAAACGATCTGAACGTGTGCTCCCAGAAAGGGCTGGTGGAGATGTTCGATGCCTCCATCGGCGCGGGGAGCGTCTTGATGCCTTACGGCGGAAAGCATCAGCTCACGGAGACTCAGACCATGGTGGCCAAGCTCCCTGTGCTTCAGGGGAAGACGGATACGGTCACTATGATGAGCTATGGCTTCGACCCTTATCTGTCCTCGTGGAGTCCTTATCACGGCGCGGTGTACGCGGTGGTGGAATCTATGGCTAAAATTGCGGCGGGGGGCGGTGATGTCTCAAAGATCCGCTTTACGTTCCAGGAGTACTTCCGCAGGATGACGGAAGAACCCTCCCGCTGGAGCCAGCCTTTTGCGGCGCTGCTGGGGGCTTACGATGCCCAGATCGGATTCGGCCTGCCCTCCATCGGCGGCAAGGACAGCATGTCGGGTACATTCAATGACATTGACGTACCGCCTACGCTGGTTTCTTTCGCGGTGGATATTGCCGTAGAGGGAGATATCGTGACGCCGGAGCTGAAAAAGGCAGGAGATAAGCTGATCCGCTTCAGAGTTCCGAAAGACGACTTTGATATCCCCGTATATGACGAGGCAGCGGCGTTATACGATTATATCCATAAACTGACCGGAAGCCGGGTGGCAAAGGCGGCCTATGCCCTGGATGCGAAAGGGGTGGCGGCCGCGGTGCCCAAAATGGCCTTTGGAAATAAACTGGGCGTTATCATTGACAGCGAAGTCACGCAGTCTCGGCTCTTTGAGAACGGGCTGGGCGATATTCTGGTGGAGGCAGCCGAAAAGGATGTGGCGGAACTGCTGGAATCCGGATTTGACTGCAGCGTCATCGGTACGGTGACGCAGGAGCCTGTGTTTGTGTACGGCCGGGTGCGGATTGCCCTGGAGGAGGCGCTGGACGCCTGGACCTCCAGACTGGAAAAAGTATATCCCACGAAAGCGGTGCGGGAGACTACGCCTGTGGAGAGTAAAGACTACCGTGCGGAGAAAGTATACGTCTGTAAGCACAAGGTTGCGCGGCCTACCGTATTTATTCCCGTATTTCCGGGGACGAACTGCGAGTATGACAGCGCAAAGGCCTTTGAGCGGGCCGGGGCGGATGTGGTCACCAGAGTATTCCGCAATTTAAGCCCGGAGGATATCAGGGCTTCCGTGGAC
Organism: uncultured Acetatifactor sp.; assembly: GCA_910584235.1. Taxonomy (GTDB): domain Bacteria; phylum Bacillota; class Clostridia; order Lachnospirales; family Lachnospiraceae; genus Acetatifactor. The sequence goes on along the minus strand of CAJTZD010000078.1, from coordinate 10,584 downwards.
GAATTTGAAAAGGCTATTTCCCAGGCCCAGATTATCATGTTCCCGGGGGGATTTTCCGCAGGCGACGAGCCGGACGGCAGCGCTAAGTTCTTCGCTACTGCGTTCCGAAATGCCAAGCTGAAAGAAGCGGTGACGGATTTGCTGAATCACCGGGACGGCCTGGCTCTGGGCATCTGCAACGGATTCCAGGCGCTGATCAAACTGGGGCTGGTGCCTTGCGGCGAGATCGTGGGACAGGGCGCGGATTCGCCTACGCTGACCTTTAACACCATTAACAGGCATATCTCCAAGATGGTGTATACGAAAGTGGTCACCAATAAATCTCCCTGGCTGCAGGGGGCTCGGCTTGGAGGCGTGTACTGCAATCCTGCTTCTCACGGGGAGGGCAGGTTTGTGGCTCCTAAGGAGTGGATTGACAGGCTCTTTGCCAACGGACAGGTGGCCACTCAGTACTGTGACCAGGAGGGCAATGTGTCCATGGATGAGGAGTATAATATCAACGGTTCCTACGCCGCCATCGAGGGCATTACGTCCCCTGACGGACGGTGTCTTGGCAAGATGGCCCACTCCGAGAGGCGGGACGCGTCCGTGGCTCTGAATATCTACGGGGAGCAGGACATCCGGATATTTGAGTCTGGGGTGGCGTATTTTAAGTGACGGTATTGTGATAAAAACGGCCTTGAAACGGGAGACATTCCCGTTTCGGGGCCGTTCTGACGAACGTTACCTTTTGAGAATCGCCGATTCAAAGGCAGATACGACTGCTAAACCGACAGATAACCTTTATACTTTTCAATGCATTCCGTGAACAGGCGGATGGCGTTTTGGGAATCCCCGCTTTGAATGTACGCAGTGGTCTGCTCCAGTACCTCTACTGTGCGCTTGCGGCCGATGTATTCGCAGTAATCGGCCCAGGCAGCTATGGAGGATGTGAAGAATGCGTTCATGATAAGCGGGGATATGCAGTTTCCGGTGAGGGAGACGATCCGTTTGCGGTAGGCAAAGAGCGCGGTGGCAAAGGTATTGATATCTGCGGGGAGGGCCAGGCGCACCTGTTCCTGCAGGCACTCCAGTTCCCTGATATGGGCGGGATTCCGGCTCTTAGCCAGTTGGGTGATGGCGGGGCATTCCAGGTAGAGCCTGGTATCTAAGAGGCTGATCAGCATCTTGGTGTCCGGCATGCCTCCCCGGTAGCGGATGATGGCAAAGAGGGTGTCCAGATTGCCGGTGCTGGTGTAGTCTGCCACATAGACGCCCTGCCTGGACACTACGTCCAGAAAGCCTATGCGGGCAAGTTCCCGGAGGCCATCGTGGACGATGGTTTTGCTGATGCCCATGGTATCGGCCAGCTCCCGCTCCGGAGGCAGACGGTCTCCGGGCTTCAGCTCCCCGGACAGGATCAGTTCCTCCATCTGGGACAGGAACAGCTCTTTGATGGACGGTGCGTCAATTTTCTTGAAAGTCAATGGTAAGCTCCTCTTTTCCTGTGATATTTTTCGTGTCATTTTTTGATAGTGACATTTATCTGATGCTGTGAACCAGGCAGTTGGCGGTTGATTCATCACCGAGGAGATGGCGGAGGTAGGGCTTGCCATGAAGAAGCGCACGCCCTACACCTTTGCCGAGATGTGCAGGCTTTGCAGGATCGACAAGGCGGGAGAGGAGAAATTCCAGAGGCTCCTGGACGAGAACAAGTGCATTGGCTGCGGCATCTGCACCACCAAGTGCGAGTTCGATGCAATCACCCTCCATAGAGATCGGCCTGGGTGCACCACCATGGTGACTGCGGAGGACAAATTTAGGGCCATCATACCTTATCAGCTCAAGCGCGCCGCGAAGATCGTGACCCGTAAGAAGAATTAAGCGCAGGGAGCAAAAGCACTTGTGGATCAGGGCAATTGTGCGGAAATCGTCAAGTCGGTCAGGAGAGCTTCGGCTTCCCATGACAGGACAGACAGAGATTGTAAAGAAGACGGAAAGAGGACAGTAAGGGAAAGCGGGAAAAAGGCATGCATGAACTTGGAGTAGTGTTCTATGTAGTCAAAGACGTAAAACAGGTGGCGGAGGAGAACGCCGTGGAGAAAGTGGCCTCCGTCACCCTCCAGATCGGCGAGGTGTCGGGCATCATCCACGACTATCTCATCGACTGCTGGAACTGGGCCAGGAAAAAGGAGCCTGTCATGGAGGAGGCCGAACTTCTCATCGAATCTATAGACGCGGTTTCGTTCTGCGAGGACTGTGGACAGGAGTATCCCACGGTGCAGTATGCGAAAATCTGTCCCCACTGCGGCAGCGGGCAAACCTACCTGCTTAAGGGGAACGAGTTTCTGATCAAGGAAATCGGGGTGTATTAGAGCCCGGCAGCCATATACAACCTGGGTTATCTGCCCTATGACGGGGAGGAGGGGACAGTCCGGGTTCCCAATGAGGAGATTCGGATAGAATTCTCCAAATCAGTCCGGGAAGTGAAAAGCGGCGAGGCTGTCATGCGGCTGCGGGAGGGCAGGCAGTTGATTCAGGATACTGTCCGGATGAATGAGGCGGCAGTGGCGGCGCTCAGCCTCCCAGATTGCGCAGGAATTCACCGGTCTTCTGATCCTGGTACGCGCCCGCGTAGGAGCCGCCCAGCAGATGCTTCAGCCCTGTATCCATGAATTCCGCCCAGCTTTCCTTTTCATGCCTTACCAAAATCGGGAAATAGAACACGCCGTTCTTCTTCGCCGCGTCCTGATCTCCCGGGGCGTCGCCGCACATAAGCACATGATCCGGCGAGTAGCCTTTCTTCAAAAGCTCCCCGATACAGAATGCCTTGCTTCCCGCGTCCTGGGCCAGGACGATGTCCGTATGCTCTAAAAGCCCGTACAGCTCCCACTCATCCAGCACGGCTCCCAGGTTGGCGCTGGACACGATGGCCACGTCAGCGTACTGTTCCGCGTAGGAAAGGGCTTCCTTTACACCCGCAAAGGGAAGTTTCTCGGAGTCCGGCAGTTCATTGATGGAGGCGTTCACCGCCAGACTCCAGCTCAGGGCTTTGGGCAGGATGACGCTGCTTGGCTTTTCCGCTATGGCGCGTTTCACGGCATCGTTGGAAAGCTCTGGGCTATTGGCGGTCCACTCCACCAGCGTGTCCAAATCATCGATTTTCCGATAAGTGCGGTCAATTTCCTGCAGGGCCATGGACAGTCCCTTGAAGCGATTGATGCCCCGGGTCATGGTGTAGAGATTGATCTCGTTCCAGCGGGTTAAAATCGCCTCTTTCCACTCCTCTAAGTCCCACTCCGTCACCATGCAGGGGCCAAAGCAGCGGATGTGCTTGATATCCATAGTATCCATGGCGCAGCCGTCGCTGTCCACGCAGACCAGGAAGTCTTTCTTCTTTTGATAGGTTGAGAGTGTGTTTGACATGTTTGTCCTCCTTTTTTAACAATTCCTAATTGATTCCCATATCTCTTCGGTAGCTTTTTGGCGTCTTTCCCTGGAGCTTCTTGAAAGTCCGGGTGAAGTAATTGGCATCGGAGAAGCCGCAGCGGGAGGCGATTTCCCCCACAGAAAGGCCTGACGCGTTCAGCAGAAACAATGCCTGCCGAATCCGGGTATAGTGGATATAATCCGTAACCGTCATGCCCGTTTCTTTCTTGAAGAGCGCGGACAGATAGGAGGAAGAGACGGAGCACAGGCCGGCCAGGCTGGACAGGGACAGATCCGCGTAATAGTGGAAGTCAACATAGTCCATACAGGTCTGCACCAGAGGGGAATAGGCTCGTCTGGAATAGTTGTTCACCAGCATACAGTATTTGCGGACCATAGTGCTGGGCAGGGGATTGAGCTGCTCCGGCATCAGAACGGATTCAATCTGGATACTCAGCTGTCTGGAAAGGGTGTCAATATGCAGCGGATGGATGTGGCTACGCTCTACGGTCTTGCGCAGCAGGGTATTGAAAGAAAGCAGCAGATTCTTTCGGTTGCGGACAGGATCCGGAATCCGTGCGGGTATTTTAAACTGACTAAGCTGGAATAAAGCGTCCATGGACTGCTGGAGATCTCCGGCGGCCACGGAGGACAGCAGCGAATTTTCCCATTGATAGCGCTCTTCCACGGCTTTTAAGGCTACATTGGGCGCATCGGAGAAAGAGTAGTCCGGCGTACAACTGGGGGAAAAATCCAGTGAATCGTTATTGATCTCCATATATTGCAGAGAAATCCCGCATTGATTCAGGAAAAATCCCGCAAGCTGGTTCCAGGTGTCAAAGGACGGGAACAGGGGGATTCGGTGATAGAATTCTATGAAATCCTGCTGCAGGGGGGGCATGACACCTAAGCTTTCCATCAAATCAAACAGCGCCGTCCTGTCGATAGGTTCGTGCAGGAGGGGACCGATGCAGCAGATTTGAAAGTCCGTCCCCGGAGGCAGAAACGCATCCCGCCTTTCCTCAGGAAAGCGCAGCAAAGTATAGTGGAGCTTCAGCTCGTCTTCATAGAGATAGTATACGCCAGCGTCCAGATGCTGCGCCAGGGTATCGGCCAGTCTGCCATAGTCGAAGTCGCGGAATATTTTTCCGCGGAAACCATAGTCGATGTCCTGTATCCGTCCGTAATCCGGTCCAAAGAAAAGAACCTGTATTCCCAGGCTGCGGCACAGGGAAACAAAAGTCTCAAAAATCCCAGAGTTCATCAAAATGCCTCCAAATCAATTATATTAATTATATTATCATAAAATAATGCTAAAATCAATTAAAATTGTCCTATGAAATTTTGGAGATTTTTAATATAATTTTAATAAAGCGTAAAAAATAGAGCGTAACATTATGGCCGGAAGTCTATTGCGCAATGCGTGGGATTCCGGACCATACACTTAAAAAGAGCTAAGGAGGACAACTATGCGGAATTTGATTCATTTGAATCAGGACTGGAGATTCATCCAGAAAGATGCGGGGCTTCCCCAAACCCTGCCGGAGGACTGGCAGAAAATTGATCTGCCTCATTCCTGGAACGCGGTGGACGGCCATGACGGGAACGGCAGCTTCGACCGCGGCAGGTACTGGTATGCGAAGAGTTTTGAGACGCCGAGGCAGCCGCTGGCAGGGGGAAGAGTGTATGTGGAGTTCCCGGCGGCAGGACAGCAGGCCACTGTGTATGTGAACGGTACGGAAGTGGCCTATCACGAGGGCGGCTATTCCGCTTTCCGGGCGGATGTGACGGATCTGTGTGCGGAGGAGGGGGAGAACCTGCTGGTGGTTGCCTGCAGCAATGAAAACAAGAGCAGCGTGTATCCTCAGGCAGCGGACTTTACGTTCTATGGCGGTCTGTACAGGGGCGTGAACCTGATCAGCGTACCTGCCGCTCATTTTGACCTGGACTACTTCGGCGGCCCCGGCTTACAGGTGACTCCCGTGCCCTGCGAGTGCGGCGGAGCCACCTTTGAGATGGTATCCTGGGTGACAGGCGGGGACGAGAACTTTACGGTGCTGTATTCCGTAAAAGATGCCCAAGGCAGGGAAGTGGCTTCTGCCGTGCGGCCTGCGGACCAGACGAAAGTCACCGTCTATGTACCCGATGTGACCAGATGGGATATCGATAACCCCTATCTGTACACGGTGACGGCTACCCTCCAGCGCAGGAACGAGGCGTATGATGAGATCAGCGCCAGAGTGGGTGTCAGGAGCTTCTCCTGCGATCCCCAAAAGGGCTTTATCATCAACGGCGCGGAGACTCCCCTGCGGGGCGTGAGCAGACATCAGGATCAATTGTACAAGGGCAATGCGCTGAGCAGAGAGGATCATTATTCGGATGCCAGGATCATCAAGGAACTGGGAGCCAATACCATCCGGCTGGCCCATTATCAGCACTCCCAGGACTTTTATGATGCTTGTGATGAGCTGGGATTCGTCATCTGGGCGGAGATTCCCTTTATCAGCGTTATGAATCCGGATCCCGCAGCCCATCAAAACTGCATCAGCCAGATGAAAGAGCTGATCATCCAGAATTATAACCATCCTTGTATCTGCTTCTGGGGCGTGTCCAATGAGATTCTCATCGGAGGCATTTCGGAGCAGCTGGTGGAGAACCACAAGGAGCTGAATGCTCTCTGCAAGGAGCTTGACCCTACCAGGCTGACCACCATCGCCCACGTGTCCATGACGCCCATTGAGAGCCCCATGCACGGCATCACGGACGTGGAGAGTTACAACCATTACTTCGGCTGGTACGGCGGCAAGACGGAGGAGAACGGTCCCTGGCTTGACAATTTCCACAAGGTGCATCCCGAAATCTGCTTAGGGCTGTCCGAATACGGCTGTGAGGGCATCATCACCTACCACGGCCCCAATCCCGCCTGCAAGGACTACAGCGAGGAATACCAGGCGCTGTATCACGAGCATATGGCCAAGGTACTGGACGAGAGGCCCTGGATGTGGTCCAGCCATGTATGGAACATGTTCGATTTCGGCTGTGCGGCCAGGAACGAGGGCGGCGTGGCAGGACGCAACAACAAGGGTCTGGTAACCATGGACCGCAAGACCAAAAAGGACAGCTACTATGTGTACCAGGCATACTGGAGCAAAACGCCTATGGTGCACCTGTGCGGTAAGCGCTATGCCCAGAGGGCAGGAGAGACTACGGAAATCAAGGTCTACTCTAATCAGCCCACGGTTGCGCTGTATCTGAACGGGAAGCTGGTAGAGGAGAAGTCGGCGGACAAGGTATTTGCCTTTACCGTGGCGCTGGAGGAGGGCTTCAATATCGTCGTCGCGGCGGCCGGCAGCTTAAAGGACAGCATGACCCTGGAGAAAGTGGACAAAGAGCCGTCCATCTATGTGCTTCCCGAGGTGAACGAGAGGGCAGAGGGCGTGGCGAACTGGTTCAAGCTGGCGGGAGATCTGGATCTGGAGGCTCCCATGGAGTTCCCGGAGGGCAAGTACAGCGTCAAAGACACCATGGAAGAACTTTCGAAATGTCCCGAGGCCTTTGAAATCGTGCATAATGCCGTGAAGCTGGCTACCAATTTTGACGTGGCGCCCGGCGTGGGCATGTGGGACATGATGAAAGGCATGACACCGGAGAAGATGTGCGGCATGATGGGTTCTGCAATGCCCAAAGGATTCCTGGAAAGCATCAATGCCAAGCTGATCAAAATCGACAAGAAATAAGAGCAGGGAAATCAAAGCAAAAGGAAGCGGAAAATGCCCCTGTATGGAGGCTGCCTGGGCGGCGAGCCGGGCGCCATTGCCGCAAAAAGGTTCCAAAGTGCAGGGGAAAACTCAAAATAGGAGAAAAAATATGAGCAGCAATTCTTCCAAGTATTATGGTGAAAACGGTATTCATCGCGTTCCCCTATGGCGTATCGGCGGATTTGCGCTGAACAATACGGCTACGAATCTGTACCTGTTTTTGATGAACTATGTGGCGTATTATCTGGGCGGCTTTGCCGGCGTGGCTACAGTGACGGCCTCCAGCTTCGCAATGATGATGCGTATCTGGGACGGCGTGACGGATCCGTTTATCGGATTTGTGGTTGACAAGACCAACGGCAAGTTCGGAAAGAACCGGCCTTTCATGGTAATCGGCAATGTTATCCTGCTTGTGATGAGCTTTATCATGTACCATGTGACGCACCTGCTGCCGGAGAACAATGCCCTCCGTTTCGGATTCTTTATTGTGATAGCGGCAGTTTATTATGTCGGCTATACATTCCAGTGCGTGGTAACAAAGTCGGCTCAGAGCTGTCTGACCAACGACCCCAAGCAGCGGCCTTTGTTTGCCGTATTCGACGGTATCTACAATACTTTCCTGTGGACTGGGTTTGCGATTTTAGCGGCAAAGCTGCTGGCAAAGCATACCACGCCGGATCTGGACGGTATCCTTACCACGGGCTTCTATCATGACATGTGGCTGATCGTGGCGATCCTCAGCGCCATTTTCACTGCTATCGCCGTGTTCTCCATAGCGCCCAAGGACAAGAGCGAATTCTTCGGAACCGGCAAGCCGGTTAAGGTAGGCCTGAAAGACTACTGGGAGACGCTCAAGGGCAATCGCGCCATCCAGATGCTGGTAGTATCTGCTTCTACCGACAAGCTGGCTTCTTCCGCAAAGACCAGCGCAGTTACCATTGTATTATTCGGTGTAGTGGCCGGAAACTTTGCGCTAAACGGAACGCTGACAGGATTTGTGACCATACCCAGCACAATTCTTCTTATCTTCGGCGTGGCGGCGCTGGCTACTACTTTGGGACAGAGAAAAGCCATGCTGATCGGATCCTGGGGGGAAATTATCGTATGCGCATTGCTGGGTATTCTCTGGCTCTTCGGCGATCCTACAAGCATGAATGGAGCGGACGGCGGTCTGAAGTGGGGATATTTCGCAGTTCTCTACATTATTCTCAGCATAGCCCAGGGAGGCTTCCAGGGCGTGGCCGGAAATATCGTTATTCCCATGACGGCGGACTGCGCGGACTATGAGGTGTACCGTACCGGAAAATATGTGCCGGGCATGATGGGAACTTTGTTCAGTTTCGTGGATAAGATCATTTCCTCCCTGGCACCCATGGTGGCCGGCCTGATGTTCGCGGCCATCGGTTTCAAGGATCAGCTTCCCAACGCCAGCACGCCCTACAGCGACTCTCTGCTCTATGTCTCCGTATTCCTGGCATACGGCATGATCATTCTGGGCTGCCTGTGTAATGTGGTGGCTCTGAAGTTCTATCCGCTGACCAAGGAGAAGATGGAGTCCATCCAGGCTGAGGTGGCGGCCATCAAGGCAAAGGCAATGAAAGAATCCGCGTAAGTCTGCATACACATAAAACGCGTAGCCGGCTGACTTTGTTTTTCCCGCCGGCTGGCAAATTTGAGACAGTCCTGTAAAGGCTGCGGTTTTTGCGGGCAGGAATTGCATAAGGAAAAGATACAGGGGAGTGCCAGCATGAAGAATACGGATTCCGGCAAGGCGAAAACAGGCAAGGCAAAAAGAGAAGAAGTGACAATGAAAGAATACCTTGCGGCAAAGGCCGAACTGGACGCTGTGAGGGAAGAGTACGGCGTCCGGCCCAAAGAGGGAAAGATTTCCAGAGCCATCTCGAATTTCTTCAACAAGAGAGATGCCAAGGAGCTTAGGCCCGTGAACCGGAAGAAATATCTGCTGCTGGCGCTTTTCACCGGATGGATGGGCGGCCACCGCTTCTATGCGAGGCAGTGGGTGGTGGCCGTCCTGTATCTGGCGCTCTTCTGGACCGGATTCCCCCTGGCGATGACTATCATCGACCTGCTGGCGGCAATTCCGAAAGAAGCGGATAAAAATGGGAATATATGCGTATAATGCATGACAATAGAATCCATCTCTTTGGATTCTATTATACTAGACAATAGAATCCATCCCTTCGGATTCTATTGTACAGACAATGCCAGAATCCGTCACTTCGGATTCTACTGTGCAAGACTACAGCTAGGCGGGACTATTTGTACCAGGGAGTAAGTTTCGAAAGGGCAAAATGTCCCGCCACAATTTTACAGACATGCCAGGAAATCCGGCTGCTCCGTTTGCTTCATTCCAAACCGGGAGAAAGACTTGCGGATGCAGATGGATGTACATGAAAGAAAGGAGAGAACTGCAGTATGGTTGATATGAAAGCGAACCCCTTTTACCTGTCCGATGAGGATTGTAAATGGGTAGAAGATACAATCGCGGATATGACGCTGGACGAGAAGATAGGACAACTCTTCTTCAACATGGGCTCCAGCAGGGACGAAGAGTACCTGAAAATGACCGTGAACAAGTACCACATCGGCGGCATCCGCTACAACCCCGCCACAGCGGACGAGGTGCATGAGCAGAACCGCATCCTCCAGGAGAACAGCAAGATTCCCCTGATCATCGCCTGCAATACGGAGAACGGAGGAGACGGCGCCTGCGTGGACGGCACCACCATCGGCAGCCAGACCAAAATCGGAGCCACCCGCAACGTGCAGTACGCCTACAACCTGGGCTATATGTCCAATAAGGAAGCCTCCGCCATCGGCTGCAACCTGTCCTTTGCCCCGGTCAGCGATATCCTGTACAACTGGGAGAACCCGGTCATCGGCATCCGCACCTACGGAAACGATGTGGACAGGGTGACAGAGATGACAAAGGCTTACATGGACGGCGCTCATGCCAACCCCGGCTTTTGCTGCGCGGCCAAGCATTTCCCCGGCGACGGTCTGGACTTCAGGGATCAGCATGTGGCCAACAGCGTGAACGATTTTAGCTGTGAAGAGTGGGACGCCACTTTCGGCAAGGTATACCAGAACCTTATCGACAACGGCCTGGAAGCCATTATGGCAGGCCATATCATGCAGCCGGCCTACACCAGGCATTTTAATCCGGACATTGCGGATGACGATATCATGCCCGCCACTCTTTCGCCGGAGCTGATTACCGACTTGCTGCGCGGGAAGATGGGCTTCAACGGCATGGTGCTTACGGACGCCTCCCACATGGTAGGATTAACCTGCCGCATGAAGCGCTGTGACCTGATGCCTGCGGCCATTGCTGCCGGCGTGGACATGTTCCTGTTCTTCAACGACATGGACGAGGACTTTGAGGCCATGAAGCAGG
>CAJTZD010000077.1 GCA_910584235.1 uncultured Acetatifactor sp. | reverse complement strand
CGATTATTTTACATACAGCCGCGTCTTGATGACCTCGTAGCTGTGCCGTCCGGAAAGGGAAACCTCTATCAGCACATCCGCTTCCCCGGCAGGCATCCCGTCGGGAAGAAGTTCCGCGGCGGAAAGCGTCAAATCTATTACAGAGGGCGACTCATATGTGTTTTGCAGCGGCAGGCTTAAATGTCTGCCCGGGCGAACCGCCAGGAAGTCCGGGGCGTATATCCGGATGTTCATCCACTGCTGACAACTGAATGCGGTAGCCTCCACCGTAAGCCGCAGCGCCAGTTCTTCCCCGCTGTGGAGGAAGACCCCCTGGGGGTGTTCTAAGTAGAGCCGGAACATGTGATGATCCTTGCGGATGGTCATGGGGCTGAACTTCTCATGGAATACCGGATTTCTGTCCTGGGAAAATCCCACCCCGCCTATGCCCGGGACAAAATTGGTATTCCGGGCGGTGCAGAACAGATTTTTCTGGGAGAAGACCCGGTATCCGCCCTCCGGCAGAAGCTCGCACATATCCCGGTACAGGAATCTGGGGATGTCCTGCAGGATTCTGTCGGAAAGTTCCGTCACCGTGCCGGGAATCCCGCCCAGCAGGTGAGCTTTGGTCTTCTCAATGCAGAGGGTGTTGATCTTATCATTGATGGGACGCAGCCACTCTTCGGGCAGTTTCGCATTGCCCTGGATGATGCCCAGGATAGCGCCCAAAGTGCCTGCGGTGCAGTCCGTGTCCTCGCCGCAGCCCGCGGCAATGCACAGGCTCTTTCCGAAATCATCCTCTCCGTACAGCCAGCCGATCATCATCAGGCCGATGTTATTGGGGGCGTCATTGCCCGCGGGAGAGAGAGGGAAGCCCTCTGTATTGCCGTCAGTGCTGCTCTGGACGCCGAAAGTGCCGGGGACTTCCTGCATCATGCGCTTCCTGGCTTCCTGCCAGGTCAGACCCTGGCTGCGGCACTCCTGGGCCAGCTTTACGGCTGTGGCCACCAGACAATTTTCCGGAATGTAGGAAAGGCCGATTTCCACCAAAGCGTCCCTGTCGGATTCCACGAAAGCGGCGCTTTCCAGGGCAGCGCAGAACAGCTCCCCGTAGAGACCGTCCTCACTGTGGTCCACCACGCCGTCCCGATAGGCGTATTTTACGGCCAGGTCCGGATTTCCCGGGCACAGGCAGGCCCAGATTTCGCTGCGGATAAAGCACCCGCAGCTGTTATGGTAGGTGTTCTCCACATGACCGCTCAAGGGGGGAACCAGGCCGCCGGCCATGTTTCCTTTCCCTCTGCCGTACTCGTTCCAGTGGGGCATGATGAAAGTAAGCCAGTATTCCCCCAGGATTTCCGGGGTCAGCTGCTGGCCGTACTTCTCCGCGGCCGCCAGCCATACCAGCTGCAGATCCAGATCGTCGTTGGGAGGCGGATTGCCGTCCATGTCCTTTTGCAGATAGAACTGCAGGTCGAAGACGCCTCTGTGTCCCTCCAGGGGAGCGCCCAGGACTCCGCCGATGTTTTTCCCGTTCCAGCATCCCATAATCTTGTCGTAGAGCACTTTGGAGTTCAGTTCCATAAAAATCTCCTTTCCTCAAACCGGCCTTTATATTATAATGGTTTCAGAGGGCTCCCGGAAGACGTTTCCGGTACCCCTTTTATCTATCATAAACAAAATCAACTTTGTGGACAATATTGTCAGATGACCGTTTTGTACTGAATTTTTGGATAGGACCGTGTTTGGCAGTATTGGGCAGCCCTTTGGGCCGGTCACATATGCGGAGGCCTCCTGGCGCTGCCCCGCGGCTGGCAGGGCCGGAAAGAGGAAGATGGAGAGAGACAGATGGGAAAGCAGGAGGATTGTCAGGCGGAAATGCTGCGCTATTATATAAAGGAATGGGCCGGGGAGAATTCGGTCTGGGCCAGCCGGGATTTCCTGCGAAAGGGCAAAAAAAGCCCCGCCAGCCTCTGGGCCCGGGAGGGAGAGCAAAAGCCCTCGGAAATCATGGTGGACTCCTACGAACCGGAACGCCTGCACATCCATGAGGATTTCCTGGAGCTGTTTTATGTGCACGGCGGCAGAGGGGTGGCCTTTTTGGAGGGAACCAATTATATTTTACAGAAAGGCGACATCTTCTGTGTCCGTCCGGGGCAGGTCCACGCCAATTTCCCCCTGGAGGATCTGATGATTTATAATTGCATCATATCCTGTAAATATCTTCAGGATAAAAGCAGTCTGCCCACGGAGGAGCTGATGCCTTTTCTCCACCTGACGGGCAGAACGCTGCTTACGGTGGAGAGAATTTACGACGATCTGCTGCAGGAGCAGGAACAGAGGGAGAAGTTTTACCCGTATATGCTGGAAAACAGCGCGGACAGACTCTGTGCAAGCCTCCTGCGGTTCCAGGCGGGCCATCAGGTCCAGATCGGACACCGCAGGGCTATTACGCCGCTGCTGGAATATCTGTCGCAGCACTTTGCCGCGGTTACGCTGGAGGAACTGGCCCGGGTCAGTTCTTACAATGCCAGCTACTTAAGCAGGCTGTTTCGGGAGACCTTTGATATTTCCTTTACGGACTATGTAAATATCCTCCGGGTAAATCAGGCCATGAAGCTGCTTCGGGAGACGGAACTGACCGCGGAGGAAGTAAGCCTGGAGGTGGGATTTCACAGCAGGAAGCATTTTTATGATATGTTTAAGCGGCATACGGGAATGACACCCGGCGCCTTTCGGGAGGAGACGTAGGCTCACACCAGCTTCAGAAACTCGCTGACGGCCTTGGTCAGGTACCGATTTCGTTTATAATAGAAATTTACGTTCCGCAGGGCGTCCGGATAGGGCAGCTTGTAGTAAACAAGACTGTCGTCATCCGGCATGTGGCGGATCAGGATATCGCCGTTGAAAGTGATTCCCATTCCGTACCGGGACAGGTTGTAGGCCGTAATCTGCTGCTCCGGCTCCAGTTTGATTTTAGGCGTGAAATGCCCGCAGCCATGGCAGAGCTTCTCAGCCCTGACCCTGGTGTCGTTGCCGCTTTTTAGCAACAGGAAAGCATCCTCGCTGAAAGCCTCCAGGGGCACCGGGGGGACGGCCGGGTTCAGATGGCGGCCTGCCTTTACGTCGGAAAGGGTCAGGGCGCAGTTTTTCACTCTTTTGTTGGAGGGAAAGTGGCTGGGTACTACCAGGAGCAGATGCTCCTCACAAAAAAAGGCTTTTTCATATATCGAAGCGTCCATGGACTGGTTGTCAATCAAAAGATCCAGGAATCCGGCAAAAAGCCTGTCCTCCAGTTCGGCGGTGGTGGCTTCCACCAGGTTTACATGGATCAGGGAGAATTGTTCCGTGAACCGGGAGAGCAGCGGCGGCAGCACATAGGAGGCGAAGAGGTTCGTGCCTCCTATGGAGACGGCGCCGCTTTTCAGGCCCTGGATATCGTTTACATAATTTTGGAACCGGTTCTCCACGCCCATGATATGCTCCGCAGAGCGGATGTATTCTTCCCCCAGCTTGGTAAGCCGGATGGGATTGGTGCTGCGGTCAAAAATGGGAAAGCCGATCTGCTCCTCCGTCTTTTTCACTGCCGCGCTTAAGGAGGGCTGACTGATGAACAGATTCCTGGCAGCCTTTGAAAAGCTCATTTCTTTGTACACCTCATAGACATAATGCATTCCCTGGAACATAGCGGTCCTCCTTTTCATGCCTGGCCGGAGCGGTGGGCCGGAATATTATATAGACTGTGGACTATATGATTTATATTATTATAAATATTTGAAAATATTGTAGCCCGGATATATAGTAAAGTCAAGAGGGAGGGCCGGATTTCGGCGGCTGCCGTTCAAGGGGCGAAGCAGGGGAAATCCGGCGGATATTCCAAAATTTATATCTTGCGGGAGAAACGGAGAGGGAAGAGCATGGGGGAAGAAAAGAAGAGATACCGGCTGGAACACGACTCCATCGGAGAAAAAGAGGTGCCGGAGGAGGCCTATTACGGAGTGCAGACACTGCGGGCTTATGAGAACTTCTACATAACGGGGCTGAAGATGCACAAGGAGCTGATTAACAGCGTGGCTCAGATTAAGAAAGCCGCGGCCATTACCAATTTCGAGGTGGGGGAGCTGGAGAAGAAGCGGGCGGACGCCATTGTAAAGGCCTGCGATGAGATTATCGCGGGAAAGCTCCACGACCAGTTCATCGTGGATCCGATACAGGGCGGTGCGGGCACCTCTCTGAACATGAACGCCAATGAGGTGATTGCGAACCGGGCCATCGAGATTCTGGGCGGAAAGAAAGGCGATTACGCAATCGTCAATCCCAACGACCATGTGAACTTCGGCCAATCCACCAACGACGTGTTCCCTTCCTGCGGCAAGATGGCAGCCCTAAAGCTGATCACCGAGGCCCAGGAGCAGCTCTCCCGCCTGGAGCAGGCGCTGCTTCGCAAATCGGAGGAATTCGATTCCGTCATCAAGATGGGCAGGACCCAGCTCCAGGATGCGGTGCCCATCCGCCTGGGGCAGGAATTCCACGCCTATGCCTCCGCAATCAGCCGGGACATCAAGCGCTTCGACAATGCCAAGGAGGAGATCAAGAGTCTGAATCTGGGGGGCACTGCCATCGGCACGGGGCTGAATGCGGACGTGCAGTATTACAGAAGAGTAGTAAAGAACATGTCCATCCTCACCGGGCAGGACCTGGTGCAGTCCTACGACATGATAGACGCCACCCAGAACCTGGATAATTACGCCTCCGTGTCCGGTATCGTGAAGAACTGCGCGGTGAATCTGTCCAAGATGTCCAACGATCTGCGGCTTATGTCTTCCGGCCCCAGAACGGGCCTGGGGGAGATCAACCTCCCCGCCAGGCAGAACGGCTCCTCCATCATGCCCGGCAAGATCAACCCGGTAATTCCGGAGGTGGTGAACCAGGTGGCGTTCAACATCATCGGCAACGATGTGACCATCACCATGGCCGCCGAGGCGGGACAGCTGGAGCTGAATGCTTTCGAGCCTATCATTTTCTACAAACTGTTCCAGTCCATTGAGACTTTGACTTTTGCGGTGAAGACTTTGGTGTACAACTGCATCGTAGGTATCACGGCCAATGAGGAGCGGTGCCGGCGGATGGTGGAAAACAGCATCGGCATCATCACGGCGATCTGCCCTTATGTAGGCTATGAGAGGGCGGCGGAGGTGGCAAAGGAAGCCCTGAAGTCAGACAGATCCGTAAAGGAGCTGGTTCTGGAGAAAGGTCTGATGGATCAGGAACAGTTAAACAGGGTAATGGATCCCTATCATATGACAGAGCCGGGGATTCCCGGGAAAGATCCTATGGAGGCATTCCGCAAGGGGTGAGGAATTTGCTGCTTTGGAGGGGCGGCGCCTTTCGCAAAGGGCTTTGATACGCGGAAAGGGAATGTAGCGCAGAATGTGAGTAAGATACGCGGCCATAAATACCTTGCCATGAGAAAGAGCCTATGGTAAGATGAATTTATCCTGGGCTGAGGCAGGAGACGGTTTTGTCAGGGGATGCGCTTTTTACGGAGGGTATGTATTTGCGTATTCAACTGGTGAGCGGAGAGAAGCTGCCGGTGGCCAAATGTCAGGATGGCTGGGGAAAGTGGAATGATGATATTTTTCTATATTTTTATAGTGGCCGGAATCTTTCTGGGAGATTTGTGGATCAAAAACCGAATCGAGGCCGGCAGGACGGATGCAGGCGGAAATGTACTGGGCAGGGGGCCGGAGGAAAAAGCCCCCAGGACCCTGGCGGGCGGTCGTATTTTGCTGCGCAGATACCACAACCGGGGCGCCATGTTGAATCTGGGGCAGAAGCGGCCTGGGGCGGTGACTGTCCTGTCCGTGGTCCTTACGGTCCTGACGGCGGCGGTTTTTCTATGCAGTCTGGGGCAGAGGGGGAACCGGATGCTTCGCACGGGCCTGGCATTCCTTTTGGGCGGGGCTTTTGGCAATACCTATGACAGGCTAAGGCGCCGGTATGTGGTGGATTATCTGTCGTTTCGGGTAGGCTGGAAGCCCCTTGGGCGCGTTGTGTTCAATCTTTCCGATTTCGCTATTATGATTGGAGCCATGCTGGCGGTGCTGGGGGCTCCTTAGGGTTGGTTGGAGCAAGGGTAAGACGTCAACATGGCCTGTTGACTTTCCGGCAGAAGATGGATATACTTGAAGAACCGTACTATTAGATAAGGAGTATTCGGACCAAGCAGGCTAGCATGATTTCCCGGGAGTGCCCCGTATGAACTATCTGGAACGGATAGAGCTCCGGACGGGCAGGCTGGAGGATGGATTTCGACCCAAAAGAAATGCGCAGTCAGAAAGCAGGCTCTCCTGATGCTTGGTATCCGCCAGAGGAGCCTGCTTATATTGTTCCACCTTTCTGGGAGCTAAGCCGTAATCACGGTCCCGGCCTTGCCGCGCACGGCATCCAGTGCCCGGCCCAGGGATGTGATCAGTACCCTGCCCTGGGGAACCTTTTCCAGGTAATGGATGGCAGCCTGGAGCTTGGGCAGCATAGTGCCCTCCTCGAACTGCCCCTGGGCAATGAGTTCCTTTGCCTGGGCTATGGTCAGGGCAGAGAGGGGGAACTGGTCTATGGTGCCGAAATCCCGGTAGACACAGTCCACACCGGTGAATAGAATCAGTTCGTCACACTTCAGGTCAGCAGCCAGCTTCCCCGCGATGACGTCTTTTTCGATAACAGCGGATGCACCTTTCAGGACAGATTGCTGTTCGATGACGGGAATCCCGCCGCCCCCGCAGGCGATGACGATCTGATCCGCATCTGCCAGCGTGCGGATTGCCTCGATTTCCACGATATCAATGGGCTGCGGCGCGGCAACTACACGCCTGTAGCCTTTTCCGGGATATTCCTTTACATAATTTCCTTTCTTTATCTCTGCGTCGGCATCTTCCTTTCCCATATACCGTCCGATGACCTTGGTAGGCTCGTAGAAAGCCTCGTCATAGGGGTCTACGGTGACCTGGGTCAGGATGGTGCTCACAGGCTTGGAGATACCCCGGCCAAGGAGCTCGCTGCGCAGGGCGTTCTGGATATCGTACCCCACATACCCCTGGCTCATGGCCGAGCACACACACATGGGCGCTGGCGTATAATCGGTATACACCCGGTGCAGCTGTGTCATGGCTTTGTGGATCATGCTGACCTGGGGGCCGTTGCTGTGGGTGATGGTGAGCTGGTAATCCTCATCCACTAGGTCGGCCAGAGCCCGGGCGGTGATTTTCACTGCGTCTTTCTGTGCGCCTGTGGTGTATCCCAGTGCATCGTGTCCCAGGGATACCACTGCTCTTTTTTTAGTCATATGTTTTACCTCGTATTCCAGTCTTGTGATGTATTCCGCTTTGTTATGTGCAGGGCGGTGGCAAGGCAGGAACCGCCTCTTGCTTAGAGTTCAAGTATACCTTCTCTGTGATGGAAAAGCAATAGAAAATGTTCAAAACACGAATCATTGACTTCTTATAGGAAAGCAGATATACTAAAAGCGACATGAAACCATATGAAACAAGGAAAAGGAGAGGAACCATAATGGAAAAGAAAATTCTGTTTCCGCAGATTGGCGGTCTCATCCACGGAGGCGATTACAATCCGGAGCAATGGCTGGACCGGCCGGACATCCTGGAGGAGGACCTGCGGCTGATGAAAAAGGCCGGTATCAATAGTGCGAGTGTAGGCATTTTTTCCTGGTCCGTGCTGGAGCCTAAGGAGAGAGAATTCCATTTTGAATGGCTGGGGAAGATCATAGACAGGCTCTATGAAAACGGTATCTATACCGTGCTGGCCACACCCTCGGGTGCACGCCCGGCATGGTTGGACAAGAAGTACCCGGAGGCCATGCGGGTGAACCGGATGGGGCAGCGGGAGCATCACGGAGGCCGCCACAACCATTGCATGAGTTCCCCTGTGTATCGGGAAAAAGTGGCTGTCATGGACAGAAAGCTGGCGGAGGCGTTCGGCTCCCATCCCGGTGTGATTATGTACCATATCTCCAACGAATTCAGCGGAGAATGCTATTGTGAACATTGCATCAAAAGATTCCGTACCTATCTGGCGGAGAAATATGATCATGACATTGAGAAGCTAAACCGGGCTTGGTGGACCACGTTCTGGAGCCACCGCTACAATGACTTTGAGCAGATAGAGCCTCCCTTTATCCACGGCGAGACCAGTGTCATGGGTCTGAACCTGGAGTGGAAGCGATTTACCACATGGAACACCAATGACTTCATGAAAGCGGAAGCGGCGGTGCTGCACAGTGTCACCCCCGGGATTCCGGTGACGGCCAATCTAATGCGCATGTTCGGGGGGCTGGACTACCGGAAGATGGCGCCGGATATGGACGTGGTCTCCTGGGACAATTACCCCATTTTCCACAATGACTGGGAAACACTGGCAGACACTGCCTATGAGACGGCTTTCCAGCATGCCCTGATGCGCTCCTTAAAGCGGGATGTGCCTTTCATGATGATGGAGAGTGCCCCGGGTCTGGTGAACTGGCAGAATGTGAACAAGCTTAAGCGTCCCGGCATCCATAGACTGGCCTGCCTCCAGGCAGTGGCCTGCGGCTCTGATTCCGTGCAGTACTTCCAGTGGCGTAAGGGAAGAGGCTCTTATGAGCAGTTCCACGGCGCAGTGGTGGATCATTTGGGAACTGATGATACAAGAGTCTTCAAGGAAGTGGCGGAAGTAGGGGAACTGCTGAAAAAAATTGCCCCGGTGGCAGGGACGCTGGTGCGAACCAAAGCCGCCATGCTCTTCGACTGGGACAACCGCTGGGCCATTGAGGACATGAAAGCGCTGGGCCGGGAGACCAAAAAATATGAGGAGACCTGCATAGGTATCTGGAAAGAGTTCTTCCGGCTTGGGGTGGACATGGATATCGTGGGTTCCGATGAAGATCTGGATCGATATGACCTGGTGGTGGCCCCTATGCTGTACATGCTTCAACCCCATACGGCGGCGAATCTGAGAACATTTGTGGAGCGGGGAGGACAGCTCCTTGCCACCTATCTGACAGGTTATGTGGACAGCGACCAGCTCTGCTATCTGGGGGGCTTTCCCGGGGATGGACTAAAAGACCTCTTCGGCATTGTCAGCGAGGAAATTGATTCCCTTTACCCCACGGACAGAAACGCCATTGTTCTGACAGATGAAAGCCTGCAAAAAAAGGCTGTATCCGGGGAGAGTGCCGGTGAAAAGGAATCCTGTGGAGACTGGGAAGTGGTGGAGTATGCGGAAGTCCTGAGAGTGCAGGATGCCCAGGTACTGGGTACCTATGGGGAGGATTTCTATCAGGGCAGCGCCGCCATAACCTGCAAAAATCATGGGAAAGGCAATGCCTGGTATGTGGCTGCCAGAACCGACGCCCCTGCCATGGGTCCGTTATTTGAGCGGATGCTGGCAGATGCAGGGATTCCGGTTCGCAGACTTCCTGCGGGTGTGGAATGCCATGTGAGGAAAGGCCAGGAGGGCAGATACGAATTCTACCTGAACTGGACGAACGATACAGCAGCCATTTCAGGTGTAAAGGGCAGGGACATGGTTGCGGACAGGGAGATAGAGGATGTTCTGGAACTGCCGGCGTATGGGGTTGCTGTGGTGCATTCGCGATGAGGCAGGGAAGAAAATAAAAATAGAGGCGAATTTTGGTGGACTCTGCGGTTGGTTCGTGCTATACTGAAAGAGGAAAGGAGGTCTGTGTGTATGACAGATAGTGAAAAATTAGATCTCATACTATCTAAGATAAACCAGATGGAAGTCAAGATTGACCAGATGGAAGTCAAGATTGACCAGATGGAAGTCAAGATTGACCGGATGGAAGTCAAGATTGATCAGCTGGAAGCCAAGATTGACCAGATGGAAGTCAAGATTGACCAGATGGAAGTCAAGTTGAATCAGGTGGAGTCGGATGTCAGGGATATGAGACTGATAATCGAAAACGAAATCCGCACCAACATCCAACATGTAGCGGAAGGACATCTTGATCTGTCGAGAAATCTGCACGAAGCATTGAAAGTAGAGACAGGGAAAGAAATGCTTTCCATCCGCGTAAACATGCTTGAGACAGAAATGCGGAAAGTAAAGGAACACCTCCAGATAGCATAGCGGACTTAGATGCTATCCATACAAACGCGATAACCCGGCCTGGGGCCGGCAACTATATTACATAAGCGGCTGTCATATACCAGACGGTGTATGCAGCCGCTTTTGAATGTTGTTCTGTTTTATTGCAGCGCTAACCCGCCGTAAGCCGTTTTGCCGCATAATCCAGCACGGTGAAATAATCTTCAAAGGTCTTGCGGCAGCAGCCGGGATTGCGAATGACGATACCGGGACTGCGCAGTCCTGTCAGGGAGAAGCCCATTGCCATGCGGTGGTCGTCATAGGTTTCTACGGTGGAAGGCCTGGGAGAGCCGGGATAGATTGTAATGCCGTCTGCCTGCTCCTGGCAGCGGCATCCCATCTTTGTCAACTCTGCGGCGATGCCTGCGAGGCGGTCGCTCTCCTGGAGGCGGATATGTCCGATGCCCGTGATCCTGGTAGGGCTGTCCGCAAAGGGGGCAATGGCCGCTAAGGTGATGGCCTGGTCGGAGCAGGCGGACATATCTACTGTGATGCCCGGGAACCTCTCCGATGTCGGAGGATTTAGCAGAATACCCTCAGGGGTATCCGCGGCGCGGCAGCCCATCCGCTCCAGTATCCGTATGAAAGCCACATCTCCCTGGAGGGAATCGAAATGTACATGGTCTACCTTTACAGGAATATTTAGAAGAGGACACATGGCATAAAAATAGCAGGCTGCGGACACATCGGGCTCTATCTGATAATCCTGAGGCCTGTAATGCTGTCCGGCTCTGGTCAGAAAGGTTTTTTGCCCCTGCGCCAGAACCTCCACGCCAAACTGGGCCATCATCCGCCTGGTCATCTCAATATAAGCCATACCATGGGTGCCCTGTATGCGCGTGGTAAAGTCCCGCTCACACAAACAGGAGGCAATCAGCAGAGCGCTTAAGAACTGACTGCTCTCATCAATGTTGATGGTAATGCTGTCCTTTTGGAAACCGTGGCTCCGCAAGGTAAAGGGAAAACTTTGGGGTGTTTTCCCTACGTCTGCCTCGCAGACAACCTTACAGCCCAACTCCTGCAGGGAATCCAGCAGAGGAGCCATGGGACGTCGGCGCATCTGCTCCGAAGCATCCATATGGTACACCCCATGGGAAAGACCCAGGAAAGCCGTCAGGAAACGGGCAGCAGTGCCGGCGCTGCCTACATATTGACTGGCCTCCTGAAGCGGTACGGCACCTCCCAGTCCGTCGATTTTGATTACATGTGTTTCTTCATATACTTCCGTCCCAAATCCCAGATCCTGAATGCATTTCAGAAAATGTCTGGAGTCATCGGAAAAAAGCGCCCCCCGCAGGGTGGAAGTCCCCTCTGCCAGTGTGGCCAGCAGGAGAGCCCGGTTGGTGATGCTCTTGGACCCGGGAACCCGCACCGAAAACGGCGAGGCAGGGGAAATGGTTCCTCTGGATAATTTATCGTATAAACATGGAACTGCATATATTTTTTCCTGAATCATGATTTTCTCCTGAACTCTGCTTCGACTCTCTTTCCGGCCTTTCCCGCCACCCCCTACGGTGCCGGCACCATCTCTGGTCTTAGCCCTGCAGCCCTCTGGCTTGCCTGTCCATATCTTCAACCACAATGTCGTGGATCTCGCCCAGGGATGCGCAGTATTCCAGCACTTTCCAGGGCTCGTTGGTGTGGAAGTGGATTTTAATCAGTTCCTCGTCCCCTACCGCCAGCAGGCAGTCGCCCTTGAAGTTCTCTGTGAAATAGTCCGTGATCTGGTCTTCGTCAAGATCCTTGCCCTCTATTAACAACTGTGTGTCATATCGAAATTCCAGCATGCTTTTTCCTCCTGATAAATTGTTCCAAAGGCCTGATGGCAGGCGCTTTCGATTTGGGATTCTATTGTCATAGTGCCATTATATAGTAGAATGAAGTCATAGGCAAGGCTCTCTTTAAAAATAAATGTCCACTAATGCTCGTAGAAAGCGCAGCTTGATTCCTTTAAATTGCTGTGCTATACTCGATAATCATAGAGAAAATGTATGTGAAACAGAACAGGAACATGTGTCTCAAAAGCTGTTGGAGATGCCCCGGGCCTTAGGGCGGCAGAGGCAGGAAAGAGGAAATCCGGGGAAAGGGAGGGCGAAGCGAATGGATATGGTAGGATTCTTGAGTCAGCTGAACAGAGAGACGGAGGTGCTTTTGACTCTTTCCATTATATTGTTCTCGGGCTTTATCCTGACCAGGATGACGAACACGCTGAACATGCCAAAAGTAAGCGGCTACATCCTGGCGGGCATCCTCATCGGACCCTGCTGCCTGAATTTCATTCCGGCCCCCATGATAGAGGGAATGGGTTTTGTAAGCGACCTGGCGCTGGCATTTATCGCTTTCGGCGTGGGGAAGTTCTTTAAAAAGGAAGTGCTGATGCGGACGGGGAAAAGGATCATAGTCATTACCTTAAGCGAGGCGCTGGCGGCGGGGGTGCTTGTGACAGTGGTTCTGAAGCTGGTGTTTCGCCTCAACTGGGAATTCGCCCTGATCCTGGGAGCCATCGCCACTGCCACGGCGCCTGCCAGCACTATGATGACAATCAACCAGTACAAGGCCAAGGGAGAGTTCGTGGACACTCTGCTGCAGATCGTGGCTCTGGACGATGTGGTGTGCCTGCTGGCGTTCAGCATTGTGTCCGCCATCATCAACGGGAACGAGGCGGGAGGATTCTCCGCCCATGACATCCTGATTCCGGTGGCTTACAATCTGCTGGTGATCGTGCTGGGAATCTTCTGCGGATATTTCTTAAGCCGTCTGCTGATCCCGGCCAGGAGCAAGGACAATCGGCTGATACTGGCTATTGCCATGCTGCTTGGCTTAAGCGGCATCTGCGCGGCCATCGATATCTCGCCCTTATTGTCCTGTATGGTGTTCGGAGCCGTGTACATAAACCTTACAAGGGACAAGAAGCTGTTCCGCCAGATCAACAGCTTCACGCCGCCGGTGATGTCCATCTTCTTCATCGTGTCCGGCATGAACCTGGACATCGGGGCGCTGCAGACCGTGGGCGCCATCGGGGTAGGGTATTTTCTTGTCCGCATTGTCGGAAAGTATATGGGCACTTATGTCAGCTGCCTGTTCATGAAGACCGGCAGGGAAATCCGGAATTATATGGGTCTGGCGCTGATTCCTCAGGCGGGGGTGGCCATCGGCCTTGCGTTTTTAGGGCAGAGGATGCTGCCGCCGGAGACCGGGAGTATGATGTTGACTATTATACTATCGTCATCTGTGCTCTATGAGATGGTGGGACCTGTCAGCGCCAAGGCCGCGCTGCTTTTGTCGGGGAGTATTTCCTATGGGAAGAAAGAGGACAGAGAGCCGGAGGGAGAGGATTCTGCTGCAGGAATAGAGGCGAGGCAGGAGGCAGGAGAAACCCCGAGCGATTCAGAGGAAGAAGAACTCGTGCCGGATGGGGCAAAAGGCACAGGCGGAGAGGCTTGGGAGGAGACTGGGGCAGAGTCAGAAGAAGAGGCTTGGGAGGAATCCGGGGCAGAGCCATCGGAAAGAGCCTTGGAGGAGGCAGAAGAAACTTGGAAAGAAGCCGAAGCAGAGTCATGGGAAAGTGCCTTGAAAGACGCCGAAGCAGAAGAGGCTTGGGAGGAATCAAAAGCTGAGACGGAGGAAAAAGCCTGGGAAGAATCCGAGGCAGAGGCAGTACAGCTGGCGCTTGACAAAGATGAGGCAGCATTGGAAAGCAAGCCATTGGAGAAAGCAGGGCTGTATAGGGTAGCTGAGCCTGCAGAGTCCCTGCCGGACAAGAAGGATGCCAGTGAACCGTTAAACCATTCCATGCGGGATACGAAAGAGCGAGAGGCCGTTTTGGAGCGAGCCCATATGGATGAGGCAATGGCATGCATGGCAGTGATCTCAAAAAATGCGGATTGGGCAGTGGGAGGAAAAGAAGAGAACTCGTCAGCGGAGGTGACAGAAGCAGAGGCAAAAAGTGGGGGTATGGAGAAAGCTGGTTCAGATAGGGGAGCTGAGTCCGGGGTAGTTCCGCAGCCGCTTACGGAGAGGAAAGAGCCGCAGCCGGAAGCGGAAAAAGCTTTCCGAGAGACGGACCCCGAGAAAGCCTCCCAAAAGCCGGAGATAGACAAATCCTCCCAAAACCGCAAAAAAGAGGAGTCCCGCAAGAAAACAAAGAACCGAAAGGGGGCGAAATCCCAGGAAAAGGCAGACAAAGACATATCCAGGAAGGCGGAAAAAAGAAAGGATGATCCAAAGGTAAAACCGGAGACGGCTTCCGGAAACACTGATAGAAAGAAAAAAACGGGTCATGGGAAAGACCCGGAGAAATCCAAAACAGGCTTCGGAGCAGATCCGGAGGAAATGACAGACTCGAATGCGGCGACAGATCCGAAAGCAACGATGGATTGGGAGGCAATGGCAGACCCGAAAGCAATGGCGGATCCGGAGACAATAGAAGACTTGGAGGCCATAGAGGACGAGGATGAACTCCACGCCGTCCTGCCCGAACTGAGAGAGTACAGCAAAGGTGTGGAGGAGGGCGATGTCTACGACATCGAAAAGGAATGGAAGCCTCCAAAAACCGGAAAAAAGAAGAAAGGGAAGAAAGCGTCATCCTAAATCCGGTTTCTCAGCTTTCCGGAAAACGCTCTTCTGTAGGCCGGTGGCAGTGACGCCCTCGTAGCGCCTGAACAGCCGTATGAAGATAACTGTAAGTTGCCTTACTCTATGAAAATGATAAGAAGTAAAATACATTTTTGGATGCTACGCGCCGCCATGCGGCAGAATGGAGGATGGATATGAAAAAAGCAGCAAAAGAGATAAACGTCAGCCAGGTAAAGGTGGCGGACGGGTTCTGGAGCAGGATTCAGGAAAAAGTCATAGATGTAGTCATTCCTTTCCAGGAAAAAGTGTTGAATGACCAGGTGCCTGGGGTGGCAAAGAGTCATGCCATTGAGAACTTCCGCATTGCCGCCGGCTTAAGCCGGGGGGAGTTCTACGGAATGGTATTCCAGGACAGCGATGTGGCGAAATGGCTGGAGGGCGTGGCCTATTCCCTGTCCGTGAAGCCGGA
>CAJTZD010000076.1 GCA_910584235.1 uncultured Acetatifactor sp. | reverse complement strand
ACCCTACCTGAGAGCCCTTTGTTTTAAAGGGGATTCAACATCGAAATTAATTCTATGTATTCTTCCATAGTGACATCAGTCCCTCTTTTTTTATATGTTTTTTCAGCAATAATTCTCCCACCGCATTTCACCGCAACACGGTTTGAAGGAACATTCCCTTTACTGACTAAAATAGTAACTTTTTCTGCACCCTGAATACGTGCATACGCAATCATTCCCTGCGCTATTTCAGTGGCATATCCCTGACACCAGAAATCTTTATGTACACAATAAGCAATATCATAGAGTTTTTTGTCTTCACTTAGCATAAAACTGCAGGTTCCTACACGTTGCCCCGAATTTTTTAACACCGGAATTAAATAACAGCACTCCTCGTCTTCTCCAAGTACCTCTAACTTTTTTATATATTCATGATCTATTTCTTCTTTCGCCTCGTCAGGTAAGTACTCCCCCATTTCGGGATCGTTCCATATACTATAGGCCCATAGCGCATCTTCTTTTGTAAAGCCTCGCAATATAAGTCTTGAAGTTTCAATCGGTTCTATTTTCACTTTAGGTTCCCTTTCTGTCTGCTCATTAAAATAGCCCTATCCGCCCTTACTTGTGATACGGCTCTCCATATCATACCTAAGTGCGAAAAATCTCGTAATATTATTTATGGACAGAAAACTTTTAAAATTTTCTGCCCTGCGATGCTCTGCTTTTAAATGATATGATATTCCACATAAAGTTCCTGACGATATTCTTTATCCTGTGATACTTTGATAACATCTGATAAACGGCCATCTTCACTTAAAAGTATTATTAATTTTGCCAACATTTCCTCACCTTTTTTCACATTCTCCTGGTCTCTCATCAACAACGTCATATACTCATGCCTCCATTCTCTATTCTTCTTGGCCTCTTTTACCGCTTCTTCCAATCTCTCCACATAGGCATCCTTCGGCTTCTTCCCTGCCACATAATCAAGGAACGCCTTTAATTCATCACTCACATCATCCAGAGTTCCTTTTGCATTGAGAAATATCTTTACCGCCTCATCACCCATGGAAATGCTGCCGTCTTCTTTACAGATATTTTCAAAGGTATAAATATGCCGCCCTTTCCCATATAAATCAAATGGACAGATAAATATAACATAGCTTCGCTTTAACTCATCATAAAGCTGCCCTTTATCAATAAGCTGCAGGTCTATCATACTTTGATAATACCGGCTTCTCTTAGCAAGTTCCTTGGTATGGCTTACCTGCATTTCTATGTCGTAAACCACTTCTTTCTCATCTTTTACATACACATCCAGCCTCACACTGCGGGCATCCATATCCATGTTGATACTTTTCTGTAATTCCGGATATTCAATGCGTTCAATGTTCAAATCCGGGAGAATCCTCTGCAATAACTCTTTGCACAGTTCCGGATTCTGCATGACCTTGCCAAACAGGAAATCATTGGATATGCTTAATTCTTCCCATTTTGTCTGCTTTGTTTCCATGTCTCCCATTTTATCCACCTGCTTTCTTTCAGCAAATCATTGCTGAAAAAATCTGCATGTTCCAAAAGCCCTGCTACCTATTTCTATTATACACAGATTTCCGACAAATTACAATAAGCCGAGAACCTGTCTCCTGGCATTGTTATTCCACACTTACTTTCTTTGATACCAATACCATCCATGCCGGGAGCGCTGACATTGGATTCTTAGTCCAATCATTTATGCCTACCAACTCATCCTGACTTTTTCTAATAAGTTCATCATGTCTAAACCAAAATGACGCATCAACCGCCGGTAACTCTGCAAGTTCATTTATAGATAAACCTGCCATAATGTTTAGAAACAAAATGAAATGGAAGCTATTCCTTCTAACTGTTAATCTTACCTTTGATGCATTTCCTGAGTTTCTATAAAATTTCGCCCTTACTTGTGATATGGTTCCCCATGCATAATCCGGAATCCCCTGTAGACCTGCTCCACCAGTATCACCCGCATAAGCTGGTGGGGAAATGTCATATCCGAGAAGCTTAAGGCCATGTCCGCCCGCCTGCGCAGGGACTCATGCAGGCCCAGGGAGCCGCCGATGACGAACACGATATGGCTGGTTCCCCTTACCGTCAGGCCCTCCATCCACCGGGCAAAGCCCTCCGAGGTCAGGCGCTTCCCCTCTATCTCCAAAGCGCAGACAAAGGCGTCCTCCCGGATTTTCTCCAGGAGACGCCTTGCCTCTTTTTCCTTGATCTGTTCCTCCAGGGCCTCACCGGCCCCATCGGGAGTTTTCTCGTCTGCTACTTCCAGGAATTCCAGCCTGCAGTATCTGCTCAGTCGTTTCTCATATTCCGAAATAGCGTCTCTATAGAACTTTTCCTTTATCTTTCCCACACATGCAATACTGATCTTCAACCTTACCTCCATGCCGCCGCAAAGAGAACAGACGTTCAATCGTCTTCTCCCCCAAAAACCATGTCATATACGGAATCATCGATGAATTTCTCCAGAAAGCCCTGATCCAGATTTACGAACTGATAGTTCAATTTTGCTTTGATACAGGCAAAGCGTTTATAATACAGAGCTTCCTCAGACTCGTCGCCGGCCATGCCGATCTCACGGTCCACTTCCTGCGCATGAAGATTCCCCCTGCTCCATGTCAGCATAGCATCCCGCAGGGAATTCTCAGACTCTGCCTTTTTTTCAAAAATTCTGGCGTTTTTCAGAGACACCATGCCCGCAACCAGAAACAAAAGGAATACCGCGGCCATCACGCCGTAGAACAAATATGGATTGCTGAAGTGAAGCGGAAGCACGCCCATGATTCCCAGCGCAATGACAATGAGTCCTATGCTGCCCATGATCATCAGGATCCAGGCGGAGGAACGGTTCTCATTGGCCCGCTCCGTGCTGTCCTGGTACAGGGATGTGGTGTGCTCCGGCGACATTCCGGCAGCCGTCCCAGGCGTTTCCTCTTCCCGGGCAGACACCTCCGCCTCTTCATGCACGGCGGAGCCAGGCGTTTCCGGCACATCGGTCTCTTCTGCCGCTGCAGCCTCGGACAATCCCTCACCCCCGACAGCCAGATGTACAGCCTCTCGAACCCCTCCCACGGATATGCCCGCCTCTGCAGCCAGACGCTCCGCCTCTTCCACATTGAGGCTTTCCCCTCTTTCGGCGGCCATGCGCGCCACATGCTGCATTGCAAGCGCTACTCTCTGTGCCTCCTCTGCGGCGGCGCGCTCTTCCTCCAACTTCAAAAACTGCTCTTCATCCACCAGTTCGCTGCCACAGTCAGCGCATACCGTAAACCCTTCCCTATACTCGCTTTTGCATTTCGGACACCAAGGCATATTTGTCTACCTTCTTTCCTCATCTGAATCGTCAGCCGCAGGAACACAGGAGCCATGCGGCATTCGCCATGCAATGACCGGAGAAATATGTTTCACATCTGCCCCGACCATTGCACGGGGAAATCAATGCATACTGCACATGGTTAAACTTACAGTACAACCTGACTGCAGACCGCCAGCCAGTTACTTCCCCAGAGACATCACCGTAAATCCTGGCGGTCTGCAGTATAACATGAAATATAACTTGCTGTAATTGAAATTATGTCTGAAATTTTGTCGAAATCATGTTGGAATTATTCTGTTTTAAAGTTCATAATCCATACACGCCCTGTTGCAGGTGACACTCCTCACATACTTTCCGGCCTCCACATGAGCCGGATGGTTCTGATATGCAGACAGTGCCTCCACTGTCTCAAAGGTAGAGATCAGGGCAATGTCCCGATTGCTGGATGCCAGCTGGTTAGGAACCACCTGGATTTTCACCGCGCCGGGCACAAGTTCCTTAATCGGCTCCAGCAGAGACGCCATCTTTCGTCCCGCTTCCTTTTTCTCCTCCTCGGACAGTTCTTCCACAAAGTTCCAGAGTACAATATGCTTTACCATCAACTTTCCCTCCTTGTGATTACTTGCCGCTCAAGTATTCGTTTGGAATGCTCTTCTTCCATTATCCCTTTCGCCGCCTTTCCGGCCCCCATGGCAAGCCATGGGGGCGGAGTCACTTGCCGCTCAAGTATTCGTCTATCCCCTTAGCCGCCGCCTTTCCGGCCCCCATGGCTAAGATAACGGTAGCCGCGCCCGTAACGGCGTCTCCGCCGGCATAGACACCCTCCTTGGTGGTCTGGCCGTTGGACTCCTCGGCCACGATACACTTCCATTTATTAATCTCCAGCCCCTCCGTAGTGGAAGAAATCAACGGATTCGGGGAAGTGCCCAGGGACATGATGACGGTATCCAGCTCCATTGTGAACTCGGAGCCCGGAATCTCCACAGGGCGTCTGCGCCCGGAGGCATCCGGCTCGCCCAGCTCCATCCGAATGCATTTCATGCCGGTGACCCAGCCTTTCTCGTCCGCAAGGATTTCCGTGGGATTGGTCAGCAGGTCGAAGATAATACCTTCTTCCTTGGCGTGATGCACCTCTTCCACCCTGGCCGGAAGCTCCTCCTCGCTGCGGCGGTACACGATATGCACCTCCGCCCCCAGGCGCAGCGCCGTCCTGGCCGCGTCCATGGCCACGTTGCCGCCTCCCACCACAGCCACCTTTTTGCTGTGCATGATGGGGGTGCTGGAACTCTCGTCAAAGGCTTTCATCAGATTGCTTCTGGTCAGGTACTCGTTGGCCGAGAACACGCCGTTGGAGTTCTCCCCGGGAATGCCCATGAACTTGGGCAGACCGGCGCCGGAACCGATAAATACGGCTTCGAACCCCTCCTCCTGAATCAGCTCATCGATGGTGACGGACTTGCCCACTACCACGTTGGTCTCTATCTTCACGCCAAGCGCTTTTACATTTTCGATTTCCTCGGCCACTACAGCCTTTTTCGGCAGACGGAACTCCGGAATGCCGTACACCAGCACGCCGCCGGGCTCATGTAAGGCCTCGAAGATTGTCACGTCATAGCCCATCTTCGCCAAGTCCCCGGCGCAGGTCAAGCCCGCAGGGCCGGAGCCGATGACAGCCACTTTCTTCCCTTTCTTTTCCGCCGCCCCGGCAGGCTTAATGCCGTTCTCCCTGGCCCAGTCGGCCACGAAGCGCTCCAGCTTGCCGATGGAGATAGGGTCGCCCTTGATGCCCCGGATGCATTTTCCCTCGCACTGGGTCTCCTGGGGGCATACGCGCCCGCAGACTGCAGGCAGGGCGCTGGCCTTGCTGATGATCTGGTAAGCCTCCGCAATGTCCCCTTCTTTCACTTTCTCGATAAAGGCAGGGATGTCGATTGCCACAGGGCATCCCTTAATGCACTGGGCATTCTTACAGTTGATGCACCTGGCAGCCTCGGTCTGGGCCTCTTCCTGATTATATCCCAGGCATACTTCCTCAAAATTGGCAGCGCGCTCTTTCGCGTCCTGCTCCCTCACGGGGATTTTTGTCAAAACGTCCATTTATTCTCAATCCTCCATATTCTATACTCTGCGTCCTTACCTTTCATGCTCCTGCATGTGGGAAGTATCCGCCCCTGTGCTCCGGTCTTGCTGCAAAAAACTTAAATTTTATCTTCGCCTTTAGCAGTTCCCACAGCCCCCATGGTGGGTATCTCCCTCCTGGAGCCTGAGCATAGCCCGGCCCTCCTCGGTCTTGTAGAGGGTCTGCCGTCTCATGGCCTCATCGAAATTCACCGCATGTCCGTCGA
Source organism: uncultured Acetatifactor sp. (assembly GCA_910584235.1). Lineage (GTDB taxonomy): Bacteria > Bacillota > Clostridia > Lachnospirales > Lachnospiraceae > Acetatifactor. The sequence goes on along the minus strand of CAJTZD010000076.1, from coordinate 9,510 downwards.
ATTCCGGCCCGTCCACACAGGCAAACTTTACCTTGCCGCCCACCGTCACCCGGCAGGCCCCGCACATGCCTGTGCCGTCCACCATGATGGGATTCAGGCTTACTACCGTAGGAATATTCAGTTCCTTTGTCAGGAGGCATACAAACTTCATCATAATCATAGGGCCGATGGCGATGCACACGTCATACTGCTTTCCCTCCGCCACCAGATCCTTGATGGTCTGGGTCACCATACCGCTGCGTCCGTAAGAGCCGTCGTCCGTGGTTATGTAGAGATTCCCTGCCACGGCCTCCATCTCTTTCTCCAGGATCAGCAGCTCCTTGGTCTTGCTCCCCACGATCACATCCGCGGCAACACCTTGCTCATGGAGCCATTTCACCTGGGGATATACCGGCGCGGCGCCCACACCGCCGGCCACAAAGAGAATTCTTTTCTTTTTCAGCTCTTCTGGCGTCTCCTTTACCAGCTCCGAGGGGCATCCCAGGGGCCCTACAAAATCATGGAAAGCGTCGCCCTCTTCCAGACTAACCATCCGATGTGTCTCTGCGCCAACGCACTGGAACACAATGGTCACGGTTCCCTTTTCCCTGTCATAGTCACAGATAGTAAGGGGAATCCTCTCTCCCTCCGCATCCATCCTCACGATGACGAACTGTCCGGGCTGGCATGCCTTGGCAACCCGCTTTGCCTCCACATCCATGAGATAAATGTTTTTGGTCAGTTCACATTTCTTCAATATTCTGTACATAGTCCACCTCTCTGTTCCTCTCCTCAGGAATCTTCTTATTCACTTATTTCCGCTTCTATTCCGATCAGGGTCAGACGGCCCCCATCGTCTCTCTGAAGCTTAAAACGTTCTCCCGTATAAACATTCACGGCAAAATTGTTCCCCGTCCTGGTGGAATTGCCGTCAGCCGTCCTGTACTGTTCGGCTATTACATAGAAGTCGCCTGTCTTATTGATATTCGCAGCATACAGATACATATACTCATAGCGATCCTCACTGTCGTCAAACCGCCCGCTGCCATCTGTGATCTTTCCTGTCTCCACGCAGTACATCACCACGGAATCCACCGCCTGCGCCGGGGTAATGTCCGTATCTATGACAAGATTGTATTCACGTTCCGCAATAATCCCGGTAACTCCGTTAACGATCCGAGCAAATTTATAGGTAGATTTACCTAAAGGCATGGGAATAGGTCCTGTATAAGGTGTCGACGTATATGTGGGGTCGCTGCCGTCTGTGGTATAATACACATCGTCGTCTTCCTCTAGAATCTCTATCATTATGGGGGCAAAATACTCCCCGCTGAGGACACTGACTTCAGGAGCCAGAATATCATTATATTCGATATGATATTCCTTAGTGACCACATCGCTGACAATCCCATTGTCATTCACAAAACAGGCTCTGATAATATGGCTTCCGTTCTCCAGTATGATAGGCGCCGTATACTGGGTGCTTTCCTGGGTAGGCTCAGAGCCGTCCGTGGTAAAATAGATCTTTCCGGATCCTGTAGCCGTAAGCTTTAAAGGCTGGATGCTGGTATAGTACCCCTCATTAATGCTGAATTCCGGCACATCCACAATATAGTTCGGATAAGCGGCGATGAGATTGTCATTCCCGCTTGCCAAAAGCAATGCATTGATGGTTTGATAATCCTCTCTCTCCCGGTATATGGCGATCAGCTTCCCATATGCCCCCTCCAGCTGCTCCGCGGATGTATTTTTATTTTTGATAATCTCCCTCAAAAGATATTCATACTCGACTTTATTGTTTTTCAGCAGATAAATATCCGCTAATTCGAAAAGCAATTCCACATTCTCACTGTCCAGTTCCACAGCCCGGTTATAACACGTAATGGCCTCATCGTACTTTCCCTGCCCTACATACTGTTCCGCCCTGTTAAGCTGATACTCTTCGGAATAAAAGCTATATACATGCCAGGCAGTGCCGCCCGCAGTCAAAAAGACCAGCAGCAAGAGCGCAAACAGCACTTTGGGCCAGATTTTTTTTCTCCGCACAGGCTCCTGAATCATATCCTCTTCAAAGGACGCCCCGGATGCATCCTCATATTCTTCCGGTTCCTCTCTCCTGCCGCCTGTCATATCCTCGTGCATTTCCTCAAGGATGTCCTGGATTGTCTGTTCCAGCTCGGGTTCAAAATCCGGTACGATGTGGATGTCCTCACCGCAGTGCTCACAGTATAGCTTTCCCTCGGCCATTTCATATCCACAATTAGGACATTTCATATCCAGTTTACCTCGATTCAAAACAGCCCGGTAATCACACCATCTTCATTGACATCAATCCCAAAAGCAGAGGGCTTTTTAGACAGTCCGGGCATAGTCACCACATCTCCTGTCAGGGCCACAATAAACCCTGCGCCCGCGGACACATATACCTCCCTTACTGTCATTTCAAAATCTCTGGGACGTCCCAGACGCTTTGGGTCGTCGGAAAGAGAATACTGATTTTTCGCCATGCACACAGGCAGGCTTCCAAACCCCAGCTCTGTCAGCTTCTTCAGCTGCCTCTTCGCCGCCTGGGAAAAACTGACGCTGCCTGCGCCATATATCACTTTCGCAACTGTCTCTATCTTTTCCTCCAGAGGCATCTCATCCTCGTAGAGCAGACGAAAATCGCTCTTTTGGGTTTCCAGGGCCTCCAGCACTTTCTCCGCCAGTTCAATACCGCCGTCCCCGCCCTTTGCCCATACCTGAGACAAGGCAAATTCGCATTTCCGCTCTTCGCAGAACCGCCTTACATAGGCAATCTCCGCCTCCGTATCGGTTGCGAAAGCATTCAAAGTCACCACCACCGGCACGCCGTATCTCTGGAGATTCTCAATGTGCTTCTCCAGATTCCGGATGCCTTTTTCCAGCGCGGCCAGGTCCTCTTCCCCCAGATCATTTTTAGGTCTGCCGCCATTATACTTCAAAGCGCGGATAGTTGCAACAAGTACTGCCGCGTCCGGCTTCAGACCCGCCACACGGCATTTGATATCGAAGAATTTCTCCGCACCCAGATCCGCGCCAAATCCTGCCTCCGTAATGCAGTAATCCGCCATTTTCAGCGCCGCCCTGGTAGCTCTTACGGAGTTGCAGCCATGAGCGATATTGGCAAAGGGTCCTCCGTGCACCAGCACAGGCGTATGCTCCAGAGTCTGAATCAGATTCGGCTTCATGGCATCCCGTAAAAGCGCCGCCATGGCCCCCACTGCCTGCAGATCTCCCGCTGTCACCGGCTTCCCGGAATAGTCATAGGCCACGATGATCCTGGACAACCGCTCTTTCAGATCTTTCATATCCTCGGCCAGGCACAGAATTGCCATAATCTCGCTGGCCACAGTGATGACAAAGTGATCTTCCCTCACAAAGCCGTCCGTCTTGCTGCCAAGGCCTACTATGATATTGCGCAGCACCCTGTCATTCATGTCCATACAGCGTTTCCAGATAATCTGCCTGCTGTCAATCTGCAGTTCATTTCCCTGCTGGATATGGTTGTCCAAGAGCGCTGCCAGCAGATTATTGGCAGAGGTAATTGCATGGAAATCTCCCGTAAAATGAAGATTCAGCTCCTCCATAGGCACCACCTGGGCATATCCGCCTCCTGCGGCGCCGCCCTTGATGCCAAAGCAGGGGCCCAGGGACGGCTCCCGCAGCGCCACCACTGCTTTCTTCCCCAACTTTCCGAAAGCCTGCCCCAGGCCTACGCTGGTGGTAGTCTTGCCCTCTCCCGCCGGAGTAGGATTGATGGCCGTCACCAGAATCAGCTTTCCGTCAGGCTTGTGGCGCAGGCCATTCAGATATTCTTCCGAAAGCTTAGCCTTATACTTTCCATAGAGCTCCAGATCATCCTCTCCAATCCCCAGCTTCTGTGCGATTCTGCCTATAGGCTCCATCACCGCTTCCTGTGCGATCTCTAAATCTGTCCTCATTCTTCTCTCCCTTTTCTTAAACTATCTCTTCCAGCATCTGTTCAAACTGCTCCGGACTCATCAATATCTTTCTGGGCTTTGTCCCCTCTTCCTCCCCCACCACGCCGTACTGGCACAGCTGGTCCATAATGCGGGCCGCCCTGTTGAAGCCAATCTGCAGGGCCCTCTGCAGCATGCCGATGGAAGCTTTGTCCTTATCTATGATAAGATGTCCTGCCTTTTCAAACAGCTCATCCACAGCGCTCCCCCCGGAAGCCTTGCTTTCTCCGCCGGAGGTTCCCATATTCGCGATCCGCTCCTCGATATCCTCCGCGTAAATATTGCCTAACGTCTGATTTTTCCAGAAGTCCACTACATCGGAGACCTCCTGGTCCGATACAAAAGCCCCCTGCACCCTGGCAGGCTTTGCATAGCCCTGGGGGTAAAAAAGCATGTCCCCTTTCCCCAAAAGCTTCTCCGCTCCCACCATGTCCAGAATGGTTCGGGAGTCCACACCGCTGGACACGGAAAAAGCCACCCGGCTGGGCATATTCGCCTTGATCAGGCCCGTGATCACATCCACGCTGGGCCGTTGGGTGGCAATAATCAGATGAATGCCGCAGGCTCTTGCAAGCTGCGCCAGACGGCAGATGGATTCCTCCACCTCCCCCGGACAAACCATCATCAGATCCGCCAGCTCGTCCACGATGATAACGATCTGGGGCAGCACGGCGGGAGCACTCTCATCGCCCTTTTCCCGCATTGCCTCCACTTTTTTATTGTATCCTTTCAGATCTCTTACATTATATTCCGCAAATTTCCGGTATCTGTCCTCCATCTCCGCCACGCCCCATTTGAGAGCGGCGGAAGCTTTCTTCGGATCCGTTACCACCGGAATCAGCAGATGGGGAATCCCGTTATAAATACTCAGCTCCACCACCTTGGGATCCACCATAATCAGCTTCACCTCGTCAGGCCGCGCCTTGTACAGAATGCTGATGATCAGAGTATTGATACAGACAGATTTACCGGAACCCGTGGCCCCTGCAATAAGCATATGAGGCATCTTCGCGATATCGGACACAACTGTCTTCCCTCCGATATCCTTACCCACCGCAAAAGCGATCTTCGAGGGGAAATCCCGGAATTCTTTATTCTCCAGCAAATCCCGCAATGCCACCGACATGGTCTCCTTATTCGGCACCTCGATTCCGATGGCAGCCTTTCCGGGAATAGGCGCTTCAATTCTGATATCCGTGGCAGCCAAGTGCATTTTGATATCGTCCGACAGGCCCACGATTTTGGAGACTTTCACCCCCTGCTCCGGCTGCAGCTCATACCTGGTTACACTGGGCCCCTGGCTTATATCCGTAATCGTCACTTTTACGCCAAAGGTGCCCAGCGTCTGCTGCAGACGCATCGCCGTCTCCCGCAGTTCTCTGGCGGAATCTCCCGTGGCCTCCATCCCTTTCTGCAGCAGAGACAGAGGCGGAAGCATATACTTTTTCGGCGCTTGTTTTCCGGGCCCCGGAGCATTGTGCGCTCCTGCCCCGGCCTGTCCGCCCGAACCGTTTCCCGGGGCTGCGGGCAGTACCGCTGACGGTCTTGCTGCCGGAGTCCCCACGGGCCCCATGTCATCGGGGGCTTCCGAAACCTCCCCTGCGCCGGCCTGTGGCTCCGCTGCAATTTCAGGCTCCCCGAAAGGCTCCGCTTCGGGCTCTGTGAAGCCGCTCTGCCCATCGGACTGCTTTTCCGCTTCCGCTGTCCCATTATAATTCCGGAAATCAACCTCCCGCCGCGCATGCTGCTCCCCGGAATCCTCCGGCAGCGAATCCTCCTGTATGTATTCCTCTTCCGGCTCCTCATTTACCGTCACCTGATGAATGCCCCGGATCGGTATCTTTCCGAAATCAAAATCAGGCTCTTCAGGCTCTTTTTCCGCTGTCTCCACGGGTTCTGCCGTAAATGTCTCCTGCAGCGGCGTCTCTGCCTCCGGCTCCTCCAGTATGATTTCATGGATATCCCGGGAAAGGTTCTCCTCCGGCTTGGGCAGCGCAGTGTCCAGCATGACGCCCGACACCTTCCGCTCCATCCGCAGAATCTTCTCGTTCTCTTTCTCCTCTGCTTTCAGCCTGCGCTCCTTTGCCTTTCTGGCCCGGTTCTCCTCCTGCTCCTGCCTGCGAAGCTGTGCCTGTTCCCTGCGCCTGCGGGCATTCTCCTCCTGCTCCTGCCTGCGAATCCCGGCCTGCTCCCTGCGTCTGGCCGCGTCCTCTCTGGACAGTTCCCGCACCCTGCTGCCTCCCCTTTTCACGCTGCTAAGCAGTGATTTCTCTGTGAGAAGAATCAGACTTACCACACTGCACAACAGCACCACCAGCACAGTGCCGATGGTTTCCAGATATTGCTGCAGCAGAAAGCTTATGCTGCCGCCCAGAACACCTCCGCCGGCCTTTTGCTCCCTGCAGCTCTCATACAGCAGCTTCACGTCATATTTCTCCATGCTGCCCGCCTGCTTTCCGAACAGATCACAGACGATTCCCAGCATCACGAACAATACCACCCCTGCCGCCAGCTTTCTGGCCGCATTGGTATTCCCCTCATTTGCAAAATAAAAGGCCACTGCCAGAAAAAGCAGCACCGGCACCGCATAGGCAGTCAGGCCGAAGATACCGAACAGCACGCCGCTGACAGTGTCTCCCATAGGACCGATCAGACCGAAATTGCAGCAAAATAAGAACACCATGGCAGCAAACAGGGCAATCAGCCCTATCTCATGAAACAGAGCGCTGTCCTGGGCCATCTGGGCTTTCGTCTTTTTCCGCTGTACGGAAGTCTTTCTCGTACTCTGGGTAGTTTTTTTATTCGAAGATGCTGTTTTTCTTCCACTGGAAGCCGCCATCCTTATCAACCTCTCTCATCTTTCTATGCAGCAATGCCCGCTACCGCGGATATTGTCATATTCAAAGATCATTCGGCATAATAAACCCGAATTCCCTTACGGCTTAACATTATATCATCTTTACCCGGAATTGTCATTAAATATTTCAGTTGAAAAAAGTTCAGATAATCTCAGATAATCTGCCGGCGAAAATACCGTCGAAAAAAATACATAAAACTGCGCCATGGCTATCGGCCACAGCGCAGTCTTTTTTCACAGAGCGCGTCTGAAAATTGTCCCGTAAATCCATCGCCACACAGCTCACCCGGCAAATTTCCTTATCTTTTCCACCATCTCAGCCCTTAGATTCTCCAGGAATTCCTTATTCTTCGGATAGTGATCAAATCGTATTTCGTAGCCTGCGGCGCGGTCGATCATGGCTGTCACAGCCTCCCTGCCCGCATACTGCTCCAGTGCATAGCAGATGTCCATGTCCTGAACAGCCTCATAGGTAACCTGCCCCCGGATAGAGCCGTAGACGCTGTCCCTGCCCGGGTAAAGGATAAAAGGGTCACCGGAGGGGAATGCCTTGTCCCCGGAGGTGGTGACATAGGGGTTCACCGGATACTTGGAGACGCAGCAATTGTAGAAATTCAACCCCCAGTGTAAAAATCCCTTGATATTGTATTTATACAGCAGAAAGCCCAGAACCCGGATTCTGTAGGAGGGCATGGCCAAAAAGCTGTTGGGGAACACTTTCTCAGGGCCGCAGCAGTAATACGCCCACTGATTCTCGATGTCATGCTCCAGGAACTCATGAATATGCTCCACGCTGGTAACAGGACACTCTATAAGGCCATTCTCATAAAAAACATAATTTGACAATGCGTCAAAGGTCTTGCTGTTCCCGATCAGTGGACGCATGATATCGGAAGCTGTTTTATAGGTTTCCATGGACTCTAACGACGGCTCGTCAGAGATATGGAAATAAGTCTGCTCACTGATACCCTCTGCCGCCAGTTCCTTTGAAACCGCCGCGATATACTGCTTCAGGAATGAGACGTACTCCTCCGAGTCCGCGGCCACATGCCAGCCGAACATGTAATCTTTTCTGCCGTTTTCCGTCACCATGATATTGGGTGCGCACTTTGCCCCCCATTGGGAGAACATATGGGCCATCTCAAAATACCGGATTCCGTTTTTCTTACAGATATCTATAAAGCGTCTGAATTTATCAAAAGAGAACTCATAGCTGTCCCCCTTTTTCTCGATATCCACAAGCTGCACACAGGGTCTGGTAATTCCCACCGCAGTATCCAGAGGCGGCGTATGTATGGGCACCAAAATCATATTGATTCCCACGTCCGCAGCGGCCGCGATGTATTTGTCAATGAGTTCCCAGTGCTTCTCGGAATAGATTTCCACGCTATGCTGTACCGCAATGCAGTCCGCATAGAACCATCTGGTATAGATCAGCCTCTGGGGCGGCAATACGGCAGGAATCACATGAATGTCCATGGTCTCACAGACCGTAAAGGGAGCTTCTTCCGCCCCGGGAACCCGGGCCGACTGCATGTGAGCGGGCAGAATTCTTACTTTTATGCTGTAATCTCCCGCAGGGGCATCTTTGGGGATATCTGCCTTGACCCAGATAGTGGCAGTCTGCGGTGTGACTGCCATGCGATTTCCCTGTTCCTCCATGGGCACCAGGATATCCGGCATAAAGCCGGGCTCTAAGGTAACATAATCCTCCCCCTCCATATCCTCTTCCCTGGCGGGTACATCAATATAAGCGTCTCTCACCAGATATAGTCTCACATCTCCCGGCAGGTCGGACTCCGCCACGACTCCCACGTCCGTCCTGTCGTTTGCTTTCATACAGATCTGATAAGAAAGGCGCTCCCCGGCCAGGACCGTTTTTTCGTGTATTTCATCACGCTTTAAACTGTCATTCGCCCTGATTTTTTCCAAAGACGATACCTGCACAATCTGAAATTCCATATCCATTCCTCCTGATTCTTGTTTTCTCTGATTCTATTGCTATTTATGAAATAAGGTCTATAATAGAATCTAAAAACAGATTCTATTATCAAAAGTCTATAATAGAATCCAAAGGCAGATTCTATTATCAAGAGTCTATAATAGAATCTATCTGTCAGCAATGGATAAACAAACGAAAAAAATGGACTTTTCAACAGACCGCAGAATTCGGGGAGGAAAATACCATGCGCACACAGACATATTTTCATACAAGACTGGAAAGCGAAGCCAACCGGAAAAACGACTCGGTTCCTTTGCAGGTGAACTGTGTGGGCGCAGTGTCCAAAACCCGCTCCTTTTCCACAAGAGCTGTGAGGCGGGATTATTATTACATATACGTCTTGAAAGGAGAAATGCTTCTGGAAGACTGCCGCCTGCTGCCGGGCGATGTCATTGTCTTTGAGCCGGAACATGACTATCATTATACCGGCCAGGGGGAAACAGTCTATCTCTGGGTGCATTACACCGGCTTCGAAGCCCGCTCCCTCACGCAGTCCGCAGGCCTTACCCTGAACCGCAGACAGCATATCGGCATTCATAAAGAGATCATCTCCTGCTTCCGGCAGCTCTTCCGGGAATTTATCATAAACGATAACGCGGCCGGACAGCTCTGCCTGTACACCCTGCGGGAAATCCTCCTCTTTACGGGCCGGTACGGGGCCCCGGATTCCA
>CAJTZD010000075.1 GCA_910584235.1 uncultured Acetatifactor sp. | reverse complement strand
TACTTTCTGCAGCCGATGGCATCCTGGGGCGTGCGCACGGTGAACACGCCGGGAAGCTTTGTGCCCTCCACAGGGGGGACGGAGCTTTCTGCTCCTACCGCTATTACAAGTTTATCGTATTTTACATCCTCCGCTTCATCTTCGCTTCTCTGCACAGAAATGGTCTTCGACGCAGGATCCACTGCCACTACTTCACTCTGAGTATGTACCGTGGTGCCTGTAAGCCCCATGAATTTTTCCGGCGTATTCACGATAAGCTCGCTTTCCGTCTCGATAGCTCCGCCGATATAATAGGGAAGCCCGCACCCGGCATAGGAGATATCCTTTCCTTTGGTATAGATGACCACTTCGTCCTGGGGATTTTCCCTTTTCAGCTTTGCAGCCACTTTCGTCCCCCCAGCCACGCCGCCAATAATGACTGTCTTCATAACGCCCGCCTCCTTCTATTCTACGATATTGTTCTCTTTCAAGAAAATGCTTCCGGCAATTGCATGCAAATCAAATTTCCCGTTTTCCGGCCAACACTCCGTCCTTGTTCCTTTCCATTTTTATCGGTATATGTCCAAAAGGAATGTGTTTTCCAATGTTCAGGCCAAATCGGATACCGTCCCACTCTTCTTTCATCCTGATCTGCGGAATCCCCAGACGCCCATGCCTGGCTGTGGGCAGGGTAGCGGAACGGGTAAATTCTACCCTCTCAAATGTGGTATACATCACCGTCTCCGAAATCTCCATGTCCAATATACCTGCGATAGCCTGTGCAACAAGATAGCTGGCCCGGAATTTGCCTTTTATCTCCACCCATTTTTCCTGCCCGACACTGCCTTTCATCTCTATCATGTGCAACTTCCAATGATTTCCCTGCTGTCTTTCAAAAATCATATGGTCTACCCTCTTAAACAGAGATTTTGCTTTCCCTGGCTGAAAGAAAAGGATATCTGTCTTTTTCTTATCTACATTCGCGATACATAGATTGTCATCCGATGTGAGCCGTACACGCAATTCACTTTTTCCGGTTTCATCCGTTTCCATCAAAAGTATTTCCCGGCCCTCATGTATGATAAAATCCTGTACCATCAAATCATTTATAATGAACTCTCTCTTCATACTCCCCATGATATATTACTCCTGAATCGTATAGGCCTCCTCCATAATCAGGTCAAGGGCATCATTGAATGTAGGCACTGCAAAACCGTTTACACCGCAGCACAATTCCTCCACTTCCGTCTTTCCTCCTGGCTCTGCCTTAAGCTGGTAGACTTTTACCATTTCAGGCCTCAGCAGATCTTGATGTGTATATCTGAATTGACGGCATATTTCCTGGCAGTTTTCTCTTCCGGACAGACAAATCATGTTATTAATATGCTGCAGTATGATATCGCTGTGTGTGGTTACGTTCATCTGCACCCCGGCATTCACCAGTTGACACAAGACCCTTGCAATCTTCTGCTGAAGCTGAGGATGGAGGCACATTTCCGGTTCCTCGTAAAACAGGGCATCCACATATTTTTTGTGTTTTAAAATCAGGATTAACGGCGATAATTCTGTCACCACCGCAGATGCGACCCTCAGGGGCATTCCCATAGCTTTTCCATTGGGAACATACATCGCTTCCCTATTCGGCAGTGCACTCATTTCAACTGTCCCGTCTGCCAATCCACTCTCCAGATACCTCACTATTTCCAAAAAAGCTTTGTTGCTCTCACCATCCAGAGTCAGATCGTTGATCACGTCCAGGAACTGATTGATTGGCCTTACAAAAGGAACCATTATTTCCCGCTCCGATGCAACATTGAAAGCGGCTTTCCTGCCCACTTTGTTGATGACATCCTTAGTCAGCATGAACCCCGTTCTCGCCGCCGGAAAATATATTTCACTATTTAGTCCTTCATCGTAATTCCTTAACAGCAAGCCCAATAACTTATTAACGATAAAGCGATATTCACTTTCTCCTACTATTCCGGCTTTCTGTTCTTTTTGAGCTAAAAACAAATACACACCATCACCGCAGTTCGTAGACAAAAACAGGCCTGTCTTTTCGCCTGACTGGTGAAATCCAAACTCCAAAGAAATATCTGCTAATCCAGTCAATTCTATCTGCAGTTCTTTCATTTCCACATCTGAACTGTTGAAAATCGCTTTCACGAAATTGTCTTTATTCCGTTTTATCCTCTCCTGCAGAACAATCTGCAGTTCATCTTCTATTTCGCTGACCTGCACAGTGTGCCTATCCTGCTCCCTGGCTGCTTCCACCTGCTCTCTTACCCAACTCTGCAGCCTATCTTCCGCCTCTGAATTTGCCACAGCGTCACCTCCGAACAGCAGTTCTGGTCCAAGATTCCGAATTCCCCAAAGGAGGGACATCAAATAGCTTTTACCACTGTTGTTGTCACCCACAAAAAGCGTCAATGGAGCTGTCGCTATCTCAGCGTTCTCTATCTTTCCATATCCTGATACCTTTAACCTCCAACCCACTCTCAGGTGAACCTCCCCTTTGCCAAGCTTTTAAACATGTTTCACTGTCCGCTGCCTTTGTATCCACCATCCAAGCTATCACCCATTACAATATCACTTTTATCCTACATCCTCTCCGGTGCAGCAAATCCCAATAAATCCACACAGGTCTCCAGCACGTCCCGGGTCAGCGCCAGCAGTGCGATCAGACTCTCCCGCCTTGCCCCATCCTCCTCGCTCAAGATCTTCGTCTCATGGTAGAAATGGTTGAACGCATTGGCCAAATCATAGATATAGGCGCATACCTTGTGGGGGGCAATCTCCTCAGCCGCATTCCGGATCATGGTGCCAAACTGCACCAGCGCCATCTCCAGCTCCTTTTCTGATTTACTCCCTGCCGTTAAAAGGGTAAGCCCATCCAGCTTTCCGCCCTGTTCTGTATACTTATTTAAGATAGACTTAATGCGCACAATGGTATAGAGAATGTACGGTCCGGTATCTCCCTCAAAGGAAGTAAACCTGTCAATATCAAACACATAATCCTTGGCCGCCTGATTGGACAAATCCCCGTATTTCAATGCTGAGAGTGCCACTGTCTCCGCCACAGCCTTTGCCTCCGCTTCCGGCATCTCCCGGCCCTCGCGAATTTTCCGGTACATCTCTTCCTGTGTCTCCCGCACCAGAACATCCAGCCGCATGACGCCGCCGTCCCTGGTCTTGAAAGGCTTGCCGTCGCTGCCGTTCATGGTGCCGTGGCCCAGGAATTTTAACTCTGTCTCCGGCTTCACAAGTCTGGTCTTGCGGGCACAGCGGAATACCTGTTCAAAGTACAGGTCCTGGCGCTTGTCCGTGATATAGATGATCTCGTCGGGATCGTACAGGCGCATACGCTCCATGATAGTGGCCAGGTCCGTGGTGTTGTACAGGGAGGCGCCATCGGATTTTAAGATCATACAGGGGGGCACTTCCTTGGTGTCGCTTTCTTCTTTCACATCCACCACCAGAGCGCCGTCGCTGATATAGGCCCAGCCGCCTTTTTTCATATAGTCCACCATCTCGGGAATCAGATCATTCACATCGCTCTCGCCTTTCCACAGATCGAACTCCACGTTCAGGCTGTCGTAATTGCGCTTCAAGTCCACCTTAGACACATCCACAATGTGCTTCCACAAGGCCCGGTATCCCCGCACTCCTTTCTGGAACTTACGAGTAGCCTCCAAAGCCTTTGCCTTGAACTCCGGTTCTTCCTTTGACTTGGCGCTTGCAAGGGGATAGATTTCCGCGAACTCCGCCTCGGTAATAGGCGTTTCCTCCGGGTACTCGCCCTCATAATTCTCATCAAAATACACCAGTTCCGGCTTGCGCTCCTGCAGCTCCGCGATCACCATGCCGATGGGCGTGCCCCAGTCTCCCAGATGCACGTCGCCGATGACTTCATGGCCCGCATAGCGGCTGATCCGCTTGATGCTCTCGCCGATAATGGCCGGGCGCAGATGGCCTACATGGAGGGGCTTGGCCACATTGGCCCCGCCGTAGTCAATCATGATCTTCTTCGGTTTTTCAGGCATCTCCAAACCGAATTTCGGCTCCTCTGCCATGGCCTTTACCATTCCAAACAGGAAGCTTTCGGACAATTTCAGGTTCAGGAAGCCCGGCGCCACCGCTGCCGCCTCCTTGAATACAGGGCTGTCTGCCAGGCAGGCAGCCACATCGTTCGCAATCATGACAGGGGCCTTTTTATATTTTTTGGCTCCCGCCATGGCGCCGTTACACTGATATTCGCACAGATCCGGACGGTTGGACAGGGTTACCCTGCCAAGACCGGCCTCATACCCCGCCGCCTCGAAAGCCTTTCCCATTTCCTCTGATAAAACATCCAATATCTTTTTCATTTCGTTTCTCCGTTCCTTTTTATTTGTACAGATGGCTTTTTGCTTTACGCCTGAAACAGGGACATCTATTCCCATGCTATGTTAAATGCGATTGGCCGCCTGTCGCTTCAAACCGCATGTTTCCCTGCATGCCAACATTATAGCTTAATCCAAAGATTCCTGCAACCCATTCTTTCCCCAAAAAGTCCCACAAAAAGTCCCCTCCGGAAAGCTCCTACAGGTAGCGTAAAAGTTCTCCACGAAGAATGCTTCATAAAAAGTCATCCGCCTCTGGTGTTGTGCGATTACTCACTTGTCTTCTGTAACTGCTGGGCGAAATCCCACACTCCTTTTTAAAGAATCCTGAAAAATGACGGTAATCCATAAAGCCCAGCCGGTCTGAAATCTCCTGAATGGACAGAACCGTGCGCTCCAGCAGGGACTGGGACAGGGCAAGCCGAAGTTCCATGTAATATCGGTAGGGCGTTGTGCCATAGGTCTCCCTGAAAAGATGGATGGCTCTGGAACGGGACAGAGGAATGCATCCTGCAATGTCGTCAATGGTTAAGGCACGCGCCGCATTCTGCTCAATGAAATTCTTCATCGTCAGCGCCCTGGACTGGCCGGATGCCTCACTGCCCAGAAAGGCCGAGAGGGCCTGAATATACTGGTGCAGCAAGACAGCCAATTCCCGACAGCAGTGTATGGGATCTCTTTCGATGGCATGAAGGATGGCATAAAGGTAGGTGCTGTCGGAAAAAGCCGGAATCTTCAGGATATTGTCCAGCTGATAGTCGGAAATCAGATGCCCTGCAAGGCTCCCGCCCACATTGAACCATATCTTCGTCCAGGGTTCTTTCTGATCCGGATAATAATGATGGCATCTGCCCGGCTGCAGGATATAGGCATCCCCTGCAGTGACAGTGACCTGTTCTGTGTCCTGGCGGACATGGCCCATGCCGGAGAGGACATATTCAAACACATATAAATCTGCACGGGGGCGATAGATTTCATAAAAAGGATCCGGGTAAGTGATACCGGCCAGGCCTGGGGTAAAGTGCGGCAGGCCCTGCCCTGTATAGATTGCGTATTCCTCTCCCCGTCCCGGACGGTTGACCGGCTGCGTTTCCGGCATGACAGCACCTCCTATTAAAATCGCTGCGCGATAGCTCTAAAGTGTAAAGTCCCTTCGCCGCACTTCTCATGAGAGTAACTTCCATTCGTAAGTGCTCTCATGAAAGTTCCTCTCGTGCGCCTTCGTGACTTTACTTCTTAAAATCGCTGCGCGATAGCTCTAAAGTGTAAAGTCCCTTCGCCGCACTTCTCATGAGAGTAACTTCCATTCGTAAGTGCTCTCATGAAAGTTCCTCTCGTGCGCCTTCGTGACTTTACTTCTTAAAATCGCTGCGCGATAGCTCTAAAGTGTAAAGTCCTTTCCCATTGTACCACATTTCCCTTGAAAATAGCACTATTTTATACATACTTGCGCTTAATTTCCATAGAAATCCAAACAGGACGGGTTTATACTAAATAGGAAATCAACCAAATTCAGGAACAGGTACGAAGAGATGGGTACTGTAACAATTACAGAAAGCGGGATGCCAGAGGCACCCGGGAAAGAAGGTTCATCAATGGAAAAAACGCAGTTCGTGGAAGCGGCAAGGAAAGAGCACCCCAAGCCCCAGATGCAGCGGGAAAACTGGCAGAATCTCAACGGAGAATGGGATTTCGCCTTTGACTTTAGCTGCAGCGGCGTGGAGCGGAAATTTTATGAGAGAGACGGGCTTGATCAAAAGATCCAGGTCCCTTTCTGTCCCGAGAGCGACTTAAGCGGCATCGGCTACAAGGACTTCATTCCTGCAGTATGGTATCAGAAAAAGGTGACCCTCACTGCCAAACAGCTGGAGGGCGTCGTGCGCCTGCACTTCGGGGCCGTGGACTATGAGTGCCGTGTCTGGGTGAACGGGCAGGAAGCCGGCACCCACACCGGCGGGTATGTCTCTTTTTGCCTAGACATCTCCAAGTATGTGAAAGAGGGGGAAAACGTCCTGACCGTCTACGCAAAGGACGATGTGCGAAACAGCAGACAGTGCAGCGGAAAGCAGAGCGAAGCTTTCCATTCCTATGGCTGCATGTACACCAGAACCACCGGAATCTGGCAGACCGTATGGCTGGAATTTGTTCCGAAAACCTATATTGAAAAGGTATATTACTATCCAAATATCGGGGAAAGCTCTGTAACTATCCGCGCAATCGTAACCGGGGAGGGCGTTCTCTCCGCCCAGGCCGCCTATGACGGAAAAATCTGCGGTCAGGCCAAGGCCAGGGCAACTGCCGGAAACGTGACTCTCACCCTCCCTCTGTCCGAGCTCTATCTATGGGAAGCCGGCCGGGGAAGACTCTATGACCTGAAGCTTTCTTTCGGGGAGGACCGGGTAGACAGCTACTTCGGCATGCGGGAACTTCTGTTGGACGGGGAGCGCTTCCTGATCAACGGTAAACCTGTCTTCCAGCGCCTGGTGCTGGATCAGGGCTTCTATCCGGACGGCATCTATACCGCCCCCTCCGACGAGGCGCTGCAGCAGGATATCCGGCTTTCCATGGAAGCCGGGTTCAACGGGGCGAGACTCCATCAGAAGATTTTCGAGGAGCGGTTCCTCTACCACTGCGACCGGATGGGCTACCTGGTATGGGGAGAACAGGCCAACTGGGGGCTGGACTACAGCAGACCGGACGGGCTCAAATGCTTCCTGCCCGAGTGGATGGAGGCTCTGGACCGGGACTTCAACCACCCTGCCATTGTGGGATGGTGCCCCTTTAACGAGACCTGGGACTACGCCGGACGCAGACAGGACAATGATCTGTTGGCAACTGTCTATCGGATGACCAAGCTTTTCGACACTACCAGACCTTGTATCGATACCAGCGGCAACTTCCATGTGGTGACGGATATCTACGACATGCACGACTACGAGCAGGATCCGGCGGTATTCGCCTCCTTTTACGAGAACTTTGCAAAGGGAGGGCCTTTGAAAGACCGCATGGCAGACAGGCAGACTCCCGTACCCGGCATTCCGGTATTCATCAGCGAATATGGCGGAATCAAATGGGACGTGGAGGGACGATTGGGAAACAGCTGGGGATACGGAGACGGGCCGAAGACAGAGGAGGAATATATAGCCAGATACAAAGGCCTGACAGATGTCCTGTTAGACAATCCCCACATGTTCGGCTTCTGTTACACCCAGCTTTATGATGTGGAGCAGGAGGTCAACGGGCTCTATACTTATGACAGGAAGCCTAAAATGGACATAGCCATCTTCCGGCAGATCAACAGCAGGAAAGCGGCTATTGAAGAGTAGGCAGAAATCTGCTGCAATATCCTTATCCGGCCCAGGAAACAGCCGGGTAAGGATATTTTACTGTTCCGTGTATGGTGGAGCAGCCAGCGGGCGGGTATTTGACCCTCGCGGCAGTCGCAGGATGCCTAAGTCAATCTACGGTTGGCTTAAGCATCCTGCTCGTTGCTCGCGGGAATAGGCACAGCCGCAGTAGTTCTGCCGGTACAGGCCGTATTTGGCCGACAATTCAATGGAACGTTTATACCCATCCCTTTTCTTGAAATCCGATGGCAGCCAGGCAATTCCGTATTCCCCCGACAGAGCCTGTCCGATTTCGTTGATTTTGCTTGCGTTTTTTAAGGGGCTGATGGTCAGCGTAGTGGCAAAATAGTCAAAACCGCCCTCCGCCCCCCGCAATGCGGTCTCCCGCAGACGCAGATCATAGCACCGAAAGCATCTCTCCCCGCCCTCCGGACAATTCTCCAGCCCCTTTGCCATCTCAAAGAACCGTTCCGGTCTGTAATCCCCCTCCATCACGGCAATGGGATATCCACAGAGCGCTTCTGTCATGCCTCTCTCCTCATTGTAAGCGGCAATCAGCCTCTTCTGCTCCGCCACTCTTTTTTGGTACTCCTCCCTCATAGAAATATTGGGATTAAAATAAAACACAGTTATCCGGAAGTATGTACGTAGATATTCCAGCACATAGCTGCTGCAGGGAGCGCAGCAGCTATGCAGGAACAGAGAGGGCGCAGGCCCTGCGCCCGTCCGCCCGTTTAATATTTTTTCCAATTCTTTCTGGTAATTTACCTGATTCATCCCATTCTGCTTTCCCGTCTCAGGAAGTCCTCATTTCCTCATATCGCTTCCCGGCCTTGCGCCAGTTGATCAACTCAAACCATCCGTCCAAATAGTCCGCTCGCCTGTTCTGGTACTGGAGATAATAGGCGTGCTCCCACACATCCACAAGCAGGATAGGCGTATATTCCTCCAGATCCGGTACGTCCTGGTTGGAAGTCTGTACAATAGAAAGCGCACCTTTCTTATCCGCTACCAACCATGCCCAGCCGGAGCCGAATTTTCCCGCAGCCGCCTGCTTCATCTTTTCTTTCCACTGTCTGTAGGAGCCGAAATCCCGCTCAATGGCCTCCGACAGTGCTCCCTCAGGCTCCTGTCCCACAGGCTCGCGCATAGAATCAAAATACAGCTCGTGATTGTACACTCCGCCGCCGTTATTGCGCACCGCTGTCTGAATGGCTGCGGGAAGCGCGGTGATATCCGTCAGAAGCTGCGGCAGACTCATCTTCTGCAGCTCCGGGTAATCCGACAGCGCGCTGTTTAAGTTATCTACATAGGTTTTGTAATGTTTGTCATGGTGAAAGGTCAGCGTCTCTGCATCCAGTACGGGAACAAGGGCATCATATTCATAGGGCAGAGGACGTACTACAAAGGGATATGTCTCTTCTCTCATCATTTTCCTCACTTTCCGCCATCAGGGCTTTTCTACTGGTAGTATATGTAAACCATTCTCTTTTATTCATGTTCCGGACGGCTTTCTCCCGCAGCTTCAGTCCATACCGCCCCTCTAAAAAGCCTCCAGCAATCCCTTTATGCCTTTTTCTTCGAAGATCTCCTTGTAATATGCCACCTCATCCCCGATCAGTTCATCGATCACACGCATACCCAGCAATTCCACCGGCGCTTTATCATCTGTCAAAATGTATCCGCCCGGCTCATATTTTGCAAGCGCACCCGCTGTCCTCTCCATCATGGCATACAGGCTCTCATCTTCCAGCAGCGCTCTGCCGGCCTCCAGATTGCCGATCATATTTCCATTGTCCGAGGCAAACAGCTCCCGGTTGGTAGATCCGGTCACCTCCACCGTATAGACCTCCCCAAACACGGAGCCTATCGTATCGGACAGATACTGGTTCATATTGCCCTCGCCGCTTCCCCGCATGCTCATATTCACTACCATGACGCCGCCCGGGGCCAGGTGGCCTTTCACCAAAGTAAAGAATTCCGCCGAAGACATCTGAAACGGAATGGTGATATCCTGATAAGCATCCACCATGATCACATCATATTTTTCATCCACTGCGTTCAAATAGGCTCTGCCGTCATATGTGGTGACCGGAACATCTTTCGGCAGATAAAAGTACTCTCTGGCCAGCGCCGTGATCTTGTCATCGATCTCAACGCCTTCTATGTCCATGTCGCCGTAATACTTCCTGCACTGCGTGGCATAAGTGCCGGTTCCCATACCCAGCACCAGCACTCTGCAGTCCTTTGGCGCCTTTCCGTCCACCATCAGAGGGGCTGCCATAGCATAGTCATAATACATGCCCGTAAGTCCGCCCTCTTTCATATAAAGGGACTGCACACCGAACAGTACATTGGTGGAGAGTATGACACTTCTGTCATTTTCTTTGACCTGCAGATAATTATAAATCGACTCTCCCTCATAGATCAGGCCGCTCTCCCAGAAAGCAAAGCTGTCCGAATATCCAAAGGTACAGCACAGAAGAAAGCACAGCAAAGATGTCCCTATTTTGCCTGCCGCATTTCCCGGGGATTTTTTTCTCCCATTGTCACGCTCTTTTTGAGAATCTTTATTTTCCTGCCCCTGTTCCCTGCCGGACTCCTTTTTTCCGCTGTCTGCACGCTTCTCTACAGCTTTGTTTCCTCCAGAGCTCTGCACTGCACTGATAAAATAGGCAATGGCCAGGGCCAGCAATATTCCCGAAAAGATCAGGAAAGTCACGGAAGTACCCACGGATGGAATGGTCACAAAAGTAGGCACAAAGGTGCCTATGATACTGCCTATGGTATTGAACGCTCCCAGCGTACCCACCACTTTCCCGCTCTCTTCCAGATTGCCCACGGTGTATTTCGCCAGCGAGGGCGTCACCGTTCCCAGCAAAAACAGCGGGAATACGAAAATAGCCATACAGGCCGCAAAAGCCGCCACAATAAGGAAATTGCTGCTCACGGAGAAAATCAGCAGCGCCGAAATCCCCAATATAATATACTTCCCAACCACGGGGATAGCCGCTATCCACACTGCGGCTATCAGTACCCTGGTATAGAGCCTGCCCGGATCCGGATTTTTATCCGCACTGCGTCCCCCATAGATATTCCCCAGCGCCATGGCGATCATGATGGTGCCGATGATAATGGTCCACACAATCTGCGACGAGCTGAAATACGGCGCCAAGAGCCTGCTGGCCCCCAGTTCCACTGCCATCACGGACATCCCTGCGAAAAATTCCGTCAGATACAGGAAAATCCTGTTCTTCAATATTTTAGGTTCATTGGTCATATTCATCCCTTTTCTCCCCTGTTCTCCCGGATATGCCCCCTCAAACATCCTGACTTCCAAACCGGATGGTCCGCCTATAGCCTGGCCACGTCAACCAGCGTCATCTCCTGCCCGGCATTCTCCAGACTGGTCACCAGCGCTCTGGCGGTATCTAACGACGTCAGACAGTTCACGCCGGTCTCTATGGCCGTTCGCCGGATCAGGAATCCGTCCCTGGATTTGTCACGCCCCTGAGTGGGCGTGTCAATGACCAGGTCGATCCGATGTCCCAGGATCAGATCCATCACCGTAGGCGATTCCTGTGAAATCTTGTTCACTTTCCTGGCTTTTACCCCTGCCTCATTCAAAGCCGCGGCCGTGCTCCTGGTAGCATAAATTGTATAACCAAGCTTCGCGAAGCGCCGGCCGATTTCAATGGCCTCCCCCTTGTCCGCGTCTTTCACAGTGATAATCACATTCTTATGCTTCGGCAGATTTACGCCCGCTCCCAGAAAGGCCTTGTACAGCGCTTCGTGGAACTCTTTCGCAATTCCCAGGCATTCTCCCGTGGACTTCATCTCCGGCCCCAGGCTGATCTCCGCCCCCCGGATCTTCTCAAAAGAAAACACCGGCATCTTTATGGCATAGTATGGAGCCTCCGGCTGCAGCCCCGGCTCATAGCCCAATTGCTTTATGGTCCTGCCCAGTATGACCTCCGTAGCCAGATCCACAATGGGAATCCCTGTAACCTTGCTGATATATGGCACTGTCCGGGAGGAACGGGGATTTACTTCTATAACATATACGTCCTCCCCGATGGCAATGAACTGGATATTGATCAGTCCCTTGACATGAAGAGCCTTGGCCAGCCTCCTGGTATACTCCGCGATCTTGTCCTTTATAAGCTTTCCTATGGTATGAGCAGGATAGACGGAAATGCTGTCCCCGGAATGTACGCCCGTGCGTTCAATATGTTCCATTATTCCGGGGATCAGGATTTCCTGTCCGTCACAGACAGCATCCACTTCGATCTCTTTCCCCTGGAGATATTTGTCTACCAGAATGGGATGGTCCTGGGCAATGCGGTTGATGATAGCCATGAATTCCTCAATTTCCTCATCGGAAATGGCAATCTGCATGCCCTGTCCCCCCAGCACATAGGAGGGCCGCACCAGCACAGGGTACCCCAGGCGGTTAGCCACGGCCTTGGCTTCTTCTGCGGTATACACGGTTCCGCCGGCGGCCCGGGGAATTCCCGTCTCCTCCAGGATTTTGTCAAAGAGCTCCCTGTCCTCCGCCGCGTCCACATCCTCGGCCTTTGTGCCGAGAATAGGCACTCCCATCTTCATCAGGCTCTCCGTTAGCTTGATGGCAGTCTGGCCGCCGAACTGCACCACGGCGCCGTCCGGCTTTTCGATATCCACAATGGAAGCCACGTCCTCCGCCGTCAAAGGTTCGAAATACAGTTTGTCCGCGATATCAAAATCCGTGCTCACCGTCTCCGGATTGTTGTTGATAATAATGGTCTCATAGCCTGCCCTGGAAAAGGCCCAGGTGGCGTGGACCGAACAGTAGTCAAACTCAATGCCCTGTCCGATGCGGATAGGACCGGATCCTAAGACCAGCACTTTCTTCCGACGGTTCCCGGTCTCTCCCTCCGCACTTGCCTCGCATTCTCCTCCGTAGACAGAGTAATAATACGGCGTGGATGCCGCGAATTCCGCCGCGCAGGTATCCACCATTTTATAGGCGGCACGGATACCGTTTTCAAGGCGCATGGCCCTGACCTGTGCCTCGCTTCTGCCGGACAGCCTTGCGATGACGCTGTCCGGAAACTCCATGCGTTTTGCTTCCTTTAACAGCCCGGGCGTAAACTCCTTTGTCCGAAGCGCCTCCTCCATCTCCACAAGAATGGCGATTTTATCAATGAACCATTCATCCACCATGGTGATGTCATGAATCTCCTCATGGCTGATGCCTTTGCGGATGGCCTCGGCGATCATCCAGATCCTCCTGTCGTCCACCACTTTCAGCTTGTCTTTCAGCTCTTCCCCGGAAAGTCCGGAGAAATCGTAGCTGAGCAGGCAGTCCACATGCTGCTCCAGAGAGCGGATGGCTTTCATCAGGGCTCCCTCGAAGCTGTCGCAGATGCTCATGACCTCTCCCGTAGCTTTCATCTGCGTGGTGAGAGTGCGCTTTGCCGTAATAAATTTATCGAAAGGTAGTCTGGGTATCTTCACCACGCAGTAGTCCAGGGCTGGCTCAAAGCTGGCATAAGTTTTCCGGGTAATGGCGTTTTTGATTTCATCCAGGGTATAGCCCAAAGCGATCTTCGCAGCCACCTTGGCAATGGGGTATCCCGTGGCCTTGGAAGCCAGCGCGGAAGAACGGCTCACCCTGGGATTGACTTCTATGACACAGTACTCGAAGCTGGTGGGATGCAAGGCGAACTGCACATTACATCCTCCTGTGATGGCAAGTTCATTTATAATATTCAGTGCGGAAGTACGCAGCATCTGGTATTCCTTGTCGCTGAGAGTCTGGGAGGGTGCTACTACAATACTGTCTCCCGTATGCACGCCCACAGGGTCGATATTCTCCATGTTGCAGACCGTAATGCAGTTCCCTGCACTGTCCCGCATGACCTCATACTCAATCTCTTTCCAGCCCGCGATACAGCGTTCCACCAGCACCTGCCCCACCCGGGAAAGGCGCAGGCCGTTCTCCAGGATTTCCTCCAGCTGAACCTGGTTGTAAGCAATGCCTCCGCCGGAGCCGCCCAGAGTATAAGCGGGCCGCAGCACCACCGGATACCCGATGGAATTGGTAAACGCAATGCCCTCCTCCACATTCTCCACTACTTTGGAGGCAGCACAGGGCTCTCCGATCCGCTCCATCAGATCCTTGAATTCCTGGCGTCCCTCCGCATTGCGGATGGTAGCTGCGGTAGTCCCCAAAAGAGTCACTCCATGGGAAGCCAGAAATCCTGACTCCTCCAGCTCCATTCCCAGGTTCAGCCCCGCCTGGCCTCCCAGGGTGGGCAGGATGCTGTCCGGCCGTTCCTTTTCTATGATCTGTTCCAGGACTTTCACCGTCAAAGGTTCGATGTAGACCTTGTCCGCAATATCCCTGTCCGTCATGATAGTGGCGGGATTGGAATTCACCAGGATGACCTCCACGCCCTCCTCTTTCAGGGAACGGCAGGCCTGGGTGCCGGCGTAATCGAACTCCGCCGCCTGTCCGATGACAATAGGGCCGGAACCGATGACCATGACGCGCTTTATCTCAGGTTTCTTAGGCATAGAGAGCACCTCCTTTCGCTTGGCTGTGTTTCATGTTTTCTATAAATCTGTCAAATAGATACCTGGAGTCCTGGGGGCCGGGGCAAGCCTCCGGATGGTACTGTACCGTGAAGATATTCTTGCCCGTATAGGAAAGCCCCTCGTTGGTGCCGTCATTCACATTGATGAATGCAGGCACTGCCACTTTCGGATCCAGCTTGTCCATGTCCACCACATAGCCGTGATTCTGAGAAGAAATATACACTCTGCCGGTAGCCAGATCCTTGACCGGATGATTCCCGCCCCGGTGACCGTATTTCATCTTATAGGTATCCGCCCCGGTGGCAAGGGCCATCAGCTGATGTCCCAGACAGATGGCAAAGATGGGGATCTCCGTATCGTAAAGTCTGCGGATCTCCCGGATGATATCTCCGCACTCTTTCGGATCTCCCGGTCCGTTGCTGAGCATGATCCCGTCCGGCCTGGAAGCGATAATTTCCTCCGCCCCCGTCCATGCGGGATATACCGTCACCTCGCATCCCCGCTCCGCAAGGGAATGGGCGATATTGTCTTTGGCCCCGAAATCTAAAAGCGCCACCCTTAAACCAAGACCCCCAAGCTCCTTTACCAGCGTGGGCCGGGGCTCCCGGATTCCTTTTTCATAAGCCTCTTTGTCGAATCTGGCGGAGCCTGATAAAGGACCATTGTCCCAAAGGGCCCGGGACGGGGGTATCACATATTTCTCCCTGCAGGTTACCTTTTCAACCACTTTCCCTGTGGTGTATGCTTTTAATTTCGGAAGCACTTCCTCCAGGTCGTATTTCTCATTTGTAGTAATCATGCCGTTCATAGTGCCCTTTTCCCGCAGTCTCTTGGTCAGCGCCCTGGTGTCAATTCCCGCAATACCGGGCACACCGTTTTGCTCCAGAAATTCCTGTATGCTCATATCGCACCGGAAGTTGCTGGGAATCCTGGAAAGCTCCTTTACGATAAAGCCGTCCGGCCAGGGCTTTAAAGATTCCTTATCCTCCCTGCAAATACCGTAATTGCCGATCAGGGGATAGGTCATACACACGGCCTGTCCCGCATAGGACGGATCCGTCAGCACTTCCAGATATCCTGCCATGGATGTGTTGAACACGATCTCGCTTATGATTTCTTTCACGGCGCCGATATGGGCCCCTTCGAATACAGTTCCGTCTTCCAGTATCAAAAAAGCTTTCATATGTCCCCCATTTCTGCACCAAGCCAGCAGCTTTTTGGCCCCGCAGAGCCTGTGCCTGTCGCCGGATATGGCTGAATCACTGTTGTCCTGCAACGTCTTTTCAGACATTCGTTTCATTATAGCATATAAGAAAAGGACGGGCAATATAAATTCCATCTTTCGGACTGGGTCAATAAATTTCATTTTTCCTTTCCATTTGAAGAACACGGTGATATAATTCTAGAAAATAGAATCACTCAAATCGAAATTTCCGGGAGATAATTTTCTTCTGAAAATGGTTGATTATCTCAAAAGAGCCTTGATATGCCGCCCCCAACCCTGCAAGCCCAGCCACCAGCACACAGCATTGAGAAAGAATAAATGAAAACT
>CAJTZD010000074.1 GCA_910584235.1 uncultured Acetatifactor sp. | reverse complement strand
CTGCAATGTCTGTTACCTGTGATACAGGAAATATTTATGTGTTATCAAAAGAAAGCGGTGAGGAAATCGTTTTACCAAAAAGCCATTGATTCCCGCGGGGGTATTGGCTTATTCCAGATTGAGGAACAAATGCGGCAATGAACAGGAAACAATACGGAAAGAGGAAAAGACTCAGGAAGAAACTCAGGAAGAGAAAGATGAAGCGGCTTATGATTGCGTATCTGCTGAGGGCGATCGTCATACTGATACCGATTATAATGATGATACTTATGGTTTGCGGATGTCTTTACATATACGAGAGATTTACAAAGGAAGATGAAAAGGTAAATAAAGACACGGATATATACACAGATAGAAACGCAGGCAACGATGCTGCCCCTGTTGCTTCAACAGAGAATAATGCCCCGGGGTTTTGTGTTGTCGTGGATGCGGGGCATGGAGGAATTGACGGAGGTACTGTCAGCGGCAAGGCAGTAGAAAAGGATATTAACCTTTCGGTTGCATGGAAGCTGAAAGCTATTCTGGAGAATGACAATATAGAAGTTATTCTGACCAGAAGCTCCGATGAAAATATAAGCCTTGCAGATCGTACTTCTGTTGCAAATGACTCCAATGCGGATTTCTTTATCAGTCTTCATTGCAATTCCTATGAGGAAGATGCCCGGATAGCAGGCTTGGAATGTTATTACGACAATTCAAGTGCGACAGAAAGTAAAAGATATGCAGAAAGTATCATCGACGCAGTTTCGCTAAGCGAGGATATTGAAACGAGGCACGCGAAAACAGAGGGCTATTATGTTTTGCGAAACACGCAAATGCCCGCTGTCTTGGTAGAAATGGGATTCCTCTCAAATTATTCTGAGAGTCAAAAGCTGTTGGATGACGATTATCAGGAAAGTTTGGCACAGAGAATTGCAGAAGGGATTTCCAATGAAATAAAGAGAGAAGAGAATCTGTGAAGAACAATAGGTTTTTGATGCTGCCCGAAGAACCAACAACGGTGATTTCTCACAAATTCACCGGCTCTGCATCTAAAGTGTCTGGATCTGTGGATAAAAGCCGCAGAATTGTGGAGGAGGCAAGGCTGGAGAAGACCTGCATGGAAGAGTCCCCCAATCGTCCCGGGGGACTTTTTTGCATGCCCGAAAGGCAGATTTCTCCATTTTGGACTATCCGTCCAATGACGAAAGGAAAATTTTATGTTATGATAGATGCATCAGCATGAAAGGGGATGGAGTCATATGGAATGGATTGAAACAGAGGAAAAGGGAAAGGCCGCATCGGACGGCCTGTATCTGCACATTGATCCGGTTAAGACCGGCAGACGCCTGGAGCGGCTGATCAGGCAGAGAGGATATTCCGTGAAAGATATTCAGTATCTTCTGCACTTATCCTGTCCCCAGCCAATCTATCGATGGATGCGGGGACAGATTCTGCCGTCAGTGGCACATTTGTTCGTCCTGGCGAAGCTGCTTCAGGTACATATGGAAGAACTGCTGATACCGTCATATGAAGCGCCCTGTGACTGGGAGAGTCCAATGCGTTTAAGACAGAGGCGTATGGCTGCGTACAGGCGGAAATATCTGTACTGGAGAGCGGCATAATGTGGAGAGGGACATGTTTCATTTTATGATAGACTTGGAGAATACCCGAAGCAAAGGCTTACAGGGAGCGGAATACCTTTCTCCTGATGATCATGTGACGGTTTTTTACAGCGAATCCTGTCTGAAAGTGGAGAAAGGAAAGCTGCAGCAGATCATTGATGCAGGAAGTGTACTGGATATCTGCCGCCTGCAGAGAAATGGCAAGAATGCGCTGGATTTCTATATCACCTCCAAAGTCGGGGAGCTGTTCGGCGCAGGATACCAGGGCATAGTAGCTATTGTGAGCGGCGACAAGGGTTACTGCGCCGTGCAGGATTACTGGGCAAAGTGCGTGAAACCTGCCAGGACAGTGATCCTGCAGCCG
This sequence comes from uncultured Acetatifactor sp., assembly GCA_910584235.1. Lineage (GTDB taxonomy): Bacteria > Bacillota > Clostridia > Lachnospirales > Lachnospiraceae > Acetatifactor. Next base: position 13,916 of record CAJTZD010000074.1, on the reverse strand, counting down.
AATATCGAACAGTGCATCGGCTGCTCTAATGAGAGCAGCCCTAGGAGAGGGATGATTCAGGAGAGGCTGCGGGAAGTGAATCTGGAGACCCAGTTCGGCATGTATGGGGAGCATCTCAAAATGAGGCAGATACTGGAGGACAGTTTTGCGGACACTGCCTACAGGGACCTGCTGGGGCAGATCGTCAGTGTGGTGGAAAGGCAAAAAGGCTGTGGACGCAGGGTACTGTACCTTGACACGATCAAGAGATTTGGCAGGAAGAAAGGACTGGAGATATACACAAAGATAAAGCAGACAGTGTAAACAAAAGAGAAAGCAGTGATGGAGGAAAGGCCTCGTTGCCGGCAAATGCAGAAGCAAAACGGAAGATTGGCGAAGGAGGTATCTATGAGAGACTGGATCGTTATCAATGGGAGGAGAGTCATCTGGGAGGATTTTGTGGGAATTCTGGATTATTACAGATACAAAGGCATTATCCGGGAACGGAGCAGTGATGTCCGGAACCAGTATAATTACATGATGTATGTGCTGCAGGAACTTGCCTGTGATTATCATGAGGGCAGCGATTTTATACTTGACCACATGGAAGACTTTATTACCAGGCATTATATGAGAATGCCCAGGGAGCGGAGACTGCCGGATGCTTTGGAAGAGCTTTTCAATCAGATGCAGGCGCGTCTCCATATCGATCTGTCCAGGATGCTGGATGAATGCGTGCAGAATTCCCAGAAGACCTATCAGGACATGCAGGATGCAAGAAAGCGGGAGAGCGAGAGAATTGCCCTGATCCGCGGGCTGCCCGTGAAACACAATGAGATTTCCAGCAGGGACCTGACCAGAAGAGTCGTCTATCTGATGAATCTCCAGAAAGCGAAAGCGGAATGCCAGAAGTACAAAGTGAATGATAAGGAGATCCGTGTCACGGGTATGTGGTGCGAGCTTTTGATACGCAGTCTGTCGGCTGATACCGTTACCAACAGCCTGATGAAACGAGCGGTGGAAAACGATATTTTGTCCGGAATCGAGATAACGGAGCTGCTTCGGGACAAATGCCATATAGAGAAAGGATATGAAACCTACTCCGAGGAATTTTCGGGACTGACACTGGACGAACCTGTGAACATCCCGATACGAGACTTTCTTGGACTGTGTGAGCCGAGATTTCGGGAAATCCTTGGAATAAGGGAGGCGGCGCCGGAAAAAGCCTGAAGTCCCTTTCGGGGTAAGGGGATGAAATGCTGACGAAATGAGAAGAAATGACTTGAAATAGCTTGACAAATTTTCGAGACGGGTGCATAATGCAAGGTGGAACGGACAAAGGTGTCTTTCTGAAAAGGAAGATATCTTTGTCTTTTTTTGATTCATTTTTCAAAAAAGGGGTGTCATATGACGAAATACATCTTTATTACAGGAGGCGTGGTCTCTGGGCTCGGCAAGGGAATCACCGCCGCGTCTCTGGGGAGACTTTTGAAAGCAAGAGGCTTGAAAGTGGCGGCGCAGAAGCTGGATCCGTATATCAATGTGGATCCCGGCACCATGAGCCCCTATCAGCATGGGGAAGTCTATGTGACGGAAGACGGCACGGAGACGGATCTGGATCTGGGGCATTATGAGCGGTTCATCGATGAGGACTTGAACAAATATTCTAACCTGACAACAGGAAAAGTATATTGGAACGTGCTGAACAAGGAGAGGCGGGGGGAGTATCTGGGCTCCACGGTTCAGGTCATCCCCCATATCACAAACGAGATCAAGGAATTCGTCTACCGGGTGGGGAAGAAAACGGACGCGGACATCGTCATCACGGAAATCGGCGGAACCATCGGCGACATTGAGTCCCAGCCATTCATTGAGGCAGTCCGGCAGATTTCCCTGGAGGTGGGCAAAGAGAACAGCCTCTTCATCCATGTGACACTGGTGCCTTTCCTCAGGGGCTCGGACGAACACAAGTCAAAGCCTACCCAGCATTCCGTAAAGGAACTGCAGGGCATGGGGATCAATCCCAATATCATCGTTCTGCGGTGCGACGAGCCCCTGGAAGAGGCTATTTTCAAGAAGATCTCTCTGTTCTGCAACGTGAAGCCGGACTGTGTGATAGAGAATATCACCCTGCCCAATCTCTACGAGGCGCCGCTGATGCTGGAGAAGTCCGGTTTTTCGGCAGTGGTATGCCGCGAGCTGGGGCTGGAGACGAAGCAGCCTGATCTGAGGGAATGGATCCAGATGGTGGAGCGGAGCAAGGCGGAGGCCTGCACTGTCCATATCGGCCTGGTAGGGAAATATGTGGGGCTTCATGACGCCTATCTCTCCGTGGCGGAGGCCCTGCGCCACGCCGGCTATGAGCACCGGGCCCATGTGGAGATTCACTGGATCGACTCTGAGGAGATCACGGCGGATAATTATAAGGAGAGGCTGGCAGGTCTGGACGGCATCCTGGTTCCCGGGGGCTTCGGCAGCCGCGGAATCGAGGGGATGATAATGGCGGTCCGGTATGCCAGGGAGGAGGGACTGGCCTATTTCGGAATCTGCTTAGGCATGCAGGTGGCAGTTATTGAATATGCCAGGGATGTGGCCGGTATCGGGAACGCGAATTCCGGGGAGTTCGATGAGCAGTGCAGGGACAAGGTCATCGGTTTCATGCCGGGTCAGAGCGGAGATATTGACAAGGGAGGGACGCTGCGGCTGGGAGCGTATCCCTGTTCTGTCAGGGAGGGCACAATCATGGAGCGCTGTTATGGGAAGAGGCTTATCAGCGAAAGGCACAGGCACCGCTATGAGTTCAATAATGATTACAGGGAAGTCTTGCAGAAAAGCGGTCTTATCATCAGCGGTACCTCGCCGGATGGCAGACTGGTGGAGACAGTGGAGCTGGCAGGCAGGGATTTTTATGTGGGGGTACAGTACCATCCCGAGTTCAAGAGCCGTCCTAATCAGCCCCATCCTCTGTTCCGGGGATTTGTGGAAGCGGCGGTGGCGCATTTGGCAAAAGGGGCGGAGTAAGCCGAAGCAACAGGTATCGTCAATAGACTGGCACCACGGAACAAACAGCGCCATAGGCGGCTGGATGGAGTGCAGAGGACAGACTGCAGCGGAGGGACTGAAAGCCATGGAGCAAACGGTGCCGGATGGAAGACTGAAACGGGGCGTACATGCGCCATGAAATGGAATGTAAGCGAAAGCGGAAAGGATTGTTATGGACTTGCATGAAGAGTGCGGCGTGCTGGGTGTCATCAGCCAGGAGCCCGCGGACGTGGCAGGGATTGCATATTATGGGCTGTATGCCCTGCAGCATAGGGGACAGGAAAGCAGCGGCATCGTGATAAACGATGACGGCGTGTTTTCCTCCTACAAGGATCTGGGTTTGGTCAGCGAGGTATTTTCCGCTGATACATTGTCCGGCCTGCCCAAAGGGAACATGGCGGTAGGGCATGTCCGCTACGGAACCACGGGCGGTACAAATCGGAATAACTGCCAGCCCATTGAGGTGAACCACCAGAAAGGGAAGATGGCGCTGGCCCACAATGGAAACCTAAGCAATGCGGCAGTGCTGCGAAATGCGCTGGAACTGTCCGGAGCCATCTTCCACACTACCAGCGACACGGAGACCATCGCCTACATCGTCACAAGGGAGCGTCTGCACACCCGCTCTATAGAGGACGCGCTGAGCGCCGCCATGGACACGCTGGACGGAGCCTATTCCCTTGTACTGATGTCCTCCCAGAAGCTGATATGCGCCAGAGACCCTTATGGCTTCAGGCCCCTGTGCTATGGCAAGACGGAAGAGGGGATGTATGTGGCGGCCTCGGAAAGCTGCGCGCTGAAAGCGGTGGGAGCCCGGTTCGTGCGGGATCTGGAGCCGGGGGAGATTCTGGTGTTCGGCCCGGAGGGAATTATTTCCCGCAGGGAGCACTGCGGAAAAAAGCCTAAAAAACTCTGCGTCTTCGAGTATATCTATTTTGCCAGGCCGGATTCCGTCATAGACGGTGTGTCGGTTCACGAGGCCAGACTGCAGGCAGGCCGGATTCTGGCCAGACGGCATCCGGCGGATGCGGACATCGTGGTGGGCGTGCCGGATTCCGGGCTGGACGCCGCGTTGGGCTTTTCCATGGAATCCGGAATTCCTTACGGAATCGGCCTGATCAAAAACAAATATATCGGCAGGACTTTCATTTCTCCGGGGCAGAACGAGAGGCTGGATCAGGTGAAGATCAAGCTGAGCGCCATTGAGGAAAGCGTCCGGGGAAAGCGTGTGGTGCTCATTGACGACTCCATTGTCCGGGGGACCACCAGCAGCCGTATTGTAAGGCTCCTGCGGGAGGCCGGAGCAAAGGAAATCCACATGCGTATCTCCTCGCCGCCTTTTCTCAATCCATGTTATTACGGCACGGACATCGATTCCAGGGAGAACCTGATTGCCTGTCACCACAGCGTATGCGAGACGGCGGAAATCATCGGCGCGGACAGTCTGGGCTATCTGCCGGTGGAGGAACTGGGGGCGCTTACAGGGAACCGGGGATACTGCAGCGCCTGCTTTGACGGGGAATATCCTACGCCGGTTCCGGCTGATACCAGGAGAGACCGGTTCGAGCAGAAGCTTTCCGAGAAGAAAAAACAATAGGGGAATGCAGCGGCAGAGAGGGCTGCGCGGACAGGCAGGGGATGCCTGGAACCGCGCGGCCTTTTCTCATGCTGAAAATTTTTCTACGAAAATGCCGGTAATTGCGAATCCTCGAAACATGCAAGGATCACTTACTTTTCAGTCCTCAGAAAAGCTATGTCCCGAACAGGAAAGAGAGATAGCATTGGATGCGGATTGCAGATATTGCAAATTCTATGGTTGGCAGATTCGGGCTGATATGGTAAAATGACCTTATTCGGGGTAAGAAGCGGCCGGATGGGCAACCTGCCATGCGAGTAGCAGCCGCTTCGATTAATGCCAGGAGGCGTATGGCCGTAAAGGAGCATAATGGACGATGAAAATCCGATGCGTTGTGGAGCGAATTACATACCAGAATCCGGAAAACGGCTATTCCGTGCTGAAAGTGAAAATCCGATGCGTTGTGGAGCGAATTACATACCAGAATCCGGAAAACGGCTATTCCGTGCTGAAAGTCCATGTGAAAGGCTATGACGATCTGGTCACAGTGGTGGGGAACCTCTTGGACGCCAATGTAGGCTCCGTGCTTTTGGTGGAGGGGAACTGGAAAGTGGACACCAAGTATGGCCGCCAGTTTATGGCGGTAAGCTGGGAAGAGACGCTGCCAGCTACGGTCTACGGCATGGAGAAATACCTGGGCAGCGGACTGATTAAGGGCGTGGGACCAAAGTACGCAAAGAAAATCGTCCAGAAATTCGGGACAGAAACCTTAACTGTTATAGAGGAAAACATCCAGCTTCTTATAGAGATTCCCGGCATCGGGCACAAGCGCATCCGCATGATAGCGGAAAGCTGGGAGCGACAGAAAGAGGTAAAAAATGTCATGCTTTTCCTCCAGGAGCATGGCATCAGCACAGCCTTTGCCGCCAGGATATACAGACAGTATGGAAACGAGAGCATTGCCAGGATGAGAGAGAACCCCTTTCAGCTGGCGGACGATATCTGGGGCATCGGATTCAAGACCGCAGACGGTATTGCGCAGAAGCTGGGTATTGGAAAAGAGGCTTATGTCCGTCTGCGCAGCGGCATCATGTACACCTTAAGCGAACTGGCTGGCGAGGGGCATGTGTATGCGCACAAAGAACAGCTGATCCGGAAAGCGGCAGTTCTGCTGGAGGCCGACGAGGGCTGTGTTGTCATGACCATGGACCAGATGCTTAAGGACAAGGATTTAATCCAAGAGGAGGATGCCGTTTATTTGCCTCCTTTCTATTATGCGGAGACAGGCACGGCCAATAAATTAAAGCGCCTGGCCCGGGCTCCGGCTGACGACAGGCTCTGGATGCGGCTGGCTAAAGCCAGACAGGAGAGCGGAAACCAGGCGCTCTCCGTGGACGTGGCCAGGATTGAGGAATCCGTGGGCATGCATTACGATGAGATACAGGCAGACGCTATCAGACGCGCCGCCATGGCAAAGGTGATGGTTCTGACAGGAGGCCCCGGCACCGGCAAGACCACCACCACCCAGGGAATCATCGCGGCCTATCGGGCATACGGCCTGAAGATCCTGCTGGCGGCTCCCACTGGCAGGGCTGCCAAGCGGATGACCGAGGCCACCGGCCTGGAGGCAAAGACCATCCACAGGTTGCTGGAATGCAAGCCGCCCCAAGGCTACCAGAAAGATGAGGAGAACCCCCTGGAGGGGGATGTGCTGATTGTGGATGAGTGCTCCATGATCGACATTGTGCTGATGAATTCTCTGCTAAAGGCAATACCGGCAGGAATGCGGCTGATCCTGGTGGGGGACATTGACCAGCTGCCCTCGGTGGGAGCCGGGAACGTGCTGCGGGACATCATTGATTCCGGAAGCTTTCCGGTGATCCGGCTGACCAGGATCTTCCGGCAGGCACAGGAGAGCCGGATCGTCATGAGCGCCCACAAGATAAATGCCGGGCAGATGCCGGACATTTCCAACGGAAAGGGAACGGACTTCTTTTTCCTCCAGCGGGAGGAGCCGGAGGAGGCAGCGGCGGAAATCGTCAGGCTTGTGAAAGAGAAGCTGCCGCGCTACTATCATGTGGGAGCAGCCGCGGTACAGGTGCTGACCCCCATGCAGAAAGGTGTGGTGGGAGCCACCAATCTGAACCTGGCGCTCCAGGAAGCCCTGAATCCGGAGGGCGAGGGGCTGCGGCGCAGCGGTTTCGTATATCGCGCCAATGACAAGGTGATGCAGATCAAGAATAATTACGACAAAGAAATATTCAACGGAGATATCGGCACCATTGAGTCCGTGGATGCGGCGCAGCGGATACTCACCGTGAACTTTGATAATCGGAGAATCGAGTATGAGGCTGCGGAGCTGGACGAGCTGGTGCATGCCTATGCCACCACCATCCACAAGGCCCAGGGGTCGGAGTACCCCATCGTGGTAATGCCGGTGCTGATGACCCATTTCGTGATGCTCCAGAGGAACCTGATCTACACCGGCATCACCAGGGCCAAAAAGATACTGGTGATGGTGGGGACGAGGAAAGCCCTTGCCTATGCGGTGGGAAACGTGACCGTGACGGCGCGCAACAGCATGCTAAAGGCACGGCTGTCAGAGGAGATAACGACGCAAGGGGGCGTACGACAGCCTGACAGTCAGGAGGACTGAGAGGCGTTTCGCTGGGCAATTAGGCTTTTTACCAGCTTCTCCACCTCTTCCAGACAGGCTCCGCAGACGGTACCTGCGCCGGTGATTCCCTGTACTTCCTCCACGGTATCGGCTCCGGAATCCACGGCCTCTTTGATCGCGCCGGCTGTGACGGCCTGGCAGTTACAGATGATTCGCTCTGAATCCATACATTATCACCATCCTTTCAGGGACAGTATGTGCATAAACCGAAATTTTATGTGAATTTCACATCAGATAAGGAGAAACCAATGACAAAGAAACAGCGGGCACTGAAAATCATCGAGAGATTAAAGGAGGAGTATCCCCAGGCGGACTGCACGCTGGAATATGACCAGGCATGGAAGCTGCTGGTGAGCGTGCGCCTGGCTGCCCAGTGTACGGATGCCCGGGTGAACGTGGTGGTGGAGAAATTATATGAAAAGTTTCCGGACGTGAACGCCCTGGCAGAAGCTCCTGCGGAGGCCATAGAAGAGATCGTCCATCCCTGCGGGCTGGGGAAAAGCAAGGCCAGGGACATCAGCGCCTGCATGAGGATGCTTCGGGATGAATATGGCGGGAAAGTGCCGGACGACTTCGATAAGCTGCTGGCTCTGCCCGGCGTAGGGCGCAAGAGCGCCAATCTGATCATGGGGGATGTGTTTGGGAAGCCGGCCATCGTTACGGATACCCACTGTATCCGCCTGGTGAACCGTATGGGGCTTGTGGACGGCATCAAGGAACCGGTAAAGGTGGAAAAGGAGCTCTGGAAGATCATTCCGTCCGAGGAGGGGAATGATTTCTGCCATCGTCTGGTAGACCATGGCAGGGCAGTCTGCACGGCGCGCACAAAGCCTTACTGCGATAAGTGCTGTCTGCAGGATATCTGCAAAAAGGCAGGAGTATGACAAAGGACATTTCTACCGAAGTAAGAACCACAAATAAGATCACAAATTCAATCTCCAGGCAACAGGCGCAAGGCCGCCAGAGTGCAAAGAGATGCACATCTCTTAGAGATAAATTAATATCTTCTGGAGGGAATTGAGATAGGAGGCAAAATGGAAGAATTGAAGAAACTGATGCAATCGGAATGGCGGGACAGGCTGAAGCACTGGCTCCGCACCCTTAGGGAGGATTTTTATGAGCCTTTGGGGGAGATTTCATGGGAGGCATTTCCCACCATGGACTACCTGACCCGCGAAGAGGCGCTCGGGGGCGAGTTTGAGCCGGTGAAGCCGGGATTTACCTGGGGAAAGCTCTGGGAATACTGCTGGTTCAAGGGAAGCATTGATCTCCCTGAGGAAGCGCAGGGGCAGCGGATCGTCATGGATCTGCAGCCCGGCGGAGAGTCCACGGTGTTCGTCAATGGAAAAGCTTTCGGAACCTATCGGGCTTCCTGGGTGACGGAGCCGCATCACTTTATGGAGGACAATGTGCTTGCCGCCTGTGCGGGGGCAGGAGAACATTACGATGTGGTGATGGAGACCTATGCGGGTCACTTTATTCCGGAGGCGCCCGGCGGAGGCTGCGCAACAGGTCCCGTGCTGCCCGGAGCCTATCAGGATCCCGCGAAAGAGGGCGAGAGGCGGGTGCTTGGCAAGTGCACCTACGGCATCTGGAATGAGGATGCCTATCAGCTTTATATGGATGTAGAGACCTTAAGACAGCTTCTGCAGACTTTGGATGTGAAGTCTCTTCGGGCGGCGAAAATCGCAAAGGCATTGGAAAAGTTTACCCTGATCGTGGATTTCGAACAGGAAAGGGAGGGGAGAATTTCCACATACCGGGCAGCCAGGGAAGCGCTGCGCCCTGCGATGGAGGCAAAGAACGGCTCCACTGCTCCCGTATTCTATGCAGTGGGCAACGCCCATCTGGACCTGGCATGGCTGTGGCCCATGGCTGAGACCTACCGCAAGACCGCCAGAACCTTTGCGGCCCAACTGCGCCTGATCGAAGAATACCCGGAGTACAAATTCATCCAGAGCCAGCCGGCTTCCTATGAAATGTGCAGGAAATACTATCCTGAGCTGTTCGCCAGGATCAAAGAGGCGGTTAAAGGAGGCCAGTGGATTGCGGACGGAGCCATGTGGGTGGAGCCCGATACAAATATGGCCGGCGGCGAGGCGCTGATCCGCCAGCTGGTGCATGGAAAGCGCTATTATAAGGAAGAGTTCGATGTGGACAGCCAGATCCTGTGGCTGCCGGATACTTTCGGATATACGGCGGCGCTGCCCCAGATCCTGAAAGGCTGCGGCGTGAAATATCTGGTGACCCAGAAGATATTCTGGTCTTACAATGAGGGGGAGCAGTTCCCTTACCACTATTTCAACTGGGAGGGCATGGACGGAACCCAGGTGGTATCTTTCCTGCCTACCAGCTATACCTACCGCACGGATCCTACGGAGGCCAACGATATCTGGAAGAACCGCTCCCAGATCCAGGATCTGGACGCGTTCCTGATGCCTTACGGCTATGGGGACGGAGGGGGCGGACCGGCCAGGGACTATATAGAGTTTGCAAAGCGCCAGGAGGATTTAGAGGGCAGCGTCAGGATAAAAATGGCGGGTCCCGGAGAATTCTTCCGTGACATGGAAGAGCAGGGAGGCCCGGTGAACACTTATGTGGGCGAACTGTATTTCAGCGCCCATAGGGGCACCTATACCTCCCAGGCCATGATCAAGCAGAACAACCGCCGCAGCGAGCTCATGCTGCGGGAGATGGAGCTGTGGAGCAGCCTGGCCATGGAAAAAGGCATGGAGTACGATCTGCCAAGGGCGGACGCTCTGTGGAAAGAACTGCTGTTAAACCAGTTCCATGACATCCTGCCCGGTTCCAGTATCGCAAGGGTGTATGTGGAAGCGGAAAAGGCTCACCACGAACTGCAGAAATCCGCAGGCGAGATGACGGACAGGGCGCTGGAGGCGCTGACGGACAGCGGCTGTGAAGAGGCCGTGACAGTCTGGAACTCTTTAAGCTTTGAGCGGAGGACATTGGTGGAACTGCCGGAGCGCTTTGGAGAGGGAGCGGCGACTCTGGAGGGAGAGCATGTTCCGGTACAGAAAGCGGACGGAAAGGTGAAAGCCTTGGTAACGCTCCCCTCCTGCGGCGCTGTCTGCCTTGTGCCTGTGGATGACCGGTCTTCTGGTTCTGGTGACGATGCAGAAACCGTCAGGGACGCCATGTCGGAAAAGGCTGGCTGTGTGGTGGGCGAAACCCATGACCCGGAGGCGGGACATCGTGCAATGAAGCCGGAAGAGGCGAGTTGTGTGGTAAGGGAGACTCCGGACGGATTCGTGATGGAAAATGCCGAGGTCAAGGCTCAGGTCAACAGGCAGGGCGAAGTAGTGTCCTTTGTACTGAAGAGTTCCGGCAGGGAGTTCGCGGCCGGTCCCTTGAACCATCTGCGCCTGTATAAGGATGTGCCCCGCATGTTCGATGCCTGGGACATTGACTCCAATTATATCCAGCAGGAGACAGAGGCTCTCACGGACGTAAAGGTGGAATGTGTCAGGGATGGGCTGGAGGGCGTGCTGAAAGTAAGCGGCAAAATCAGTAAGTCCGCATTTACCCAGTTTATCACCCTTGCCGCGGACAGCAGGCGGCTGGAATTCCATACGGAAATCGACTGGAGGGAGCTGCACCGTCTGCTGAAAGCAGCGTTCCCCGTGGACGTCTATGCGGAAAACGGAATCAACGAGATTCAGTTCGGTTTCGTGGAGCGTCCTGCCCATCGCTCCAGGCTGTACGACAAGGACAGGTTCGAGGTCTGCAACCACCGCTACAGTGCGCTCTGTGAGGGCAACCACGGCGCCGCGGTGCTCAATGACTGCAAATACGGCATCAGCATGAACGGGAACGCGCTGGAGCTGACCCTGCTGCGGGCGCCGTCCTGTCCGGAGATGCAGGCGGACAATCGGGTGCATCAGTTTACCTACGGGTTTACCGCATGGGAGGGAAGCTTCGCGGACAGCGATGTAGTTAGACAGGGCTATGAATTGAATGTGGAGCCTCAGGTCAGCCATGGCAGGACAGAGCGCTTCTCGGCAGTCTCCATAGACCGGGAGAACGTGATCTTAGATACCATGAAGCCTGCGGAGGATGGCAGCGGGGACATTGTCCTGCGCCTTTACGAATCCAAGAAATCCGCCACTTCCGCCAAAGTGCGCTGCGCTTTCGGCAGCAGGGCGTATCTGTGCGATATGCTGGAAAATGTGCTTTCGGAGGTTCCTGTGGAGGACGGAAAGATTGATTTGAACTTCAAAGCATTTGAGATAAAGACAGTCAGAATCGTAAAATAACCGTTCAGTGGTATCCATGGGATGTTCAGCATGGAAGAAGAGGTTTGTTCCTGCCGTTATTTTTAAGGCAGGTGAAAGCCCAGGCATAGATTCGCATGCCCGGGAATATAGATTACCATAAACATTAGCGCCAATAAATGGACGGCCTGCAGCCGGTTTGCGCCGGGATTCAGAGGAAAATCCCTGCGCGGAGGGAAAGCCGCATTTCGGCCATGGGCGGAGAGGAAAAACTTTTTATGGAAATCTATGTGGTGAAACCAGGGGACAGTGTGGACAGCATTGCCCGGGCACTGAATGCCAATGTAGAACAGCTGATATATGACAATCAATTGGAGTATCCATATGAGCTTGCCGTAGGGCAAGCTCTTTTGGTGAGCGGCTATGTAAGGGAGGCGGACAGGACGGCAGCGGTAAGCGGCTATGCCTATCCTTTCATCAGCCCCTGGGTGCTGGAGCAGACGCTGCCTTTTCTGACGGAACTGCGTGTGTTCTCCTATGGCTTTACAAAGGAGGGAGCGCTTGTGCCGCCTAACCTGGGTGACGATACCTGGATGATACCGGAGACTGTCCGCTTCGGCGCCTTGCCCATTCTGACCCTGACGCCCTTTGGGCCTGACGGGAACTTCAATAATCAGCTGATCCATTCCGTGGTGAATAATGAGGCGTATAAGGCAAATCTGGTTCGCAATCTTTTGGATACCATGGGGGAGAAAGGGTATGAGGGCGTGGATATCGACTTCGAGTATATTCTGGCCGAGGACAGAGATGCATTCACGGCGTTTGTGTGGCAGGTGGCGGAGTCCATGCGCCAGGCCGGGTATCAGACTTCCGTGGCCCTGGCGCCAAAGACCAGCGCAGACCAGCCGGGGCTTTTGTATGAGGGGAAAGATTATCGTGCGCTGGGGGAGGCAGCGGATCATGTGCTGTTAATGACTTATGAATGGGGCTATACATACGGCCCGCCCATGGCCGTGGCGCCCTTAAACCAGGTGCGCAGGGTGGTGGAGTACGCGCTGACAGAGATCCCGGCGGCGAAGATTGACCTGGGGATTCCCAACTATGGCTACGACTGGCCTCTGCCCTATGAGCGGGGCGTCACAAAGGCGGCTACCATCAATAACGTGCAGGCTGTGCGGATTGCCATAGAGCACGGAGCGGCAATCCGCTTTGATGATGTGGCGGAGAGTCCTTACTTTAAGTATACCACTGATGGTGTGGAGCACGAGGTATGGTTCGAGGACGTAAGGAGCCTGTCTGCGAAGTTTGGCCTGATGGAGGAGTACAATCTGCGGGGCTGCGGCTACTGGCAGATCATGGAGTGGTTCCGGGCCAACTGGCTGCTTTTGCAGGATCGGTTTTATATTCTGAAAGAGTGATGCTATGACGCTTTTAGTAGGAAAATAAGATTTTCATAGGCCAGATAAAATGTTAACGGCGATTGTGTGGCGGATGTCTTACAGTCTTTTTTCGGTTGCCAGTTCTTTCCGGCGGTTGCCGGTTACATTGTAGCTGATCTCCATGGTGCTGGCTTCCTTATTGGCAAAACTTTCATGTTAAATCCTATTTTTGTCTCCCCATTCACACATCCTATCTAAAATAGGAATGAGTGATTTTCCGCGCTCAGTCAGGCTGTATTCGACCTTTGGCGGAATCTGCGGGTACTCTTTTCTGTTTACCAACTGGTCTGCCTCTAATTCTTTTAATGTAGAGCTTAGTGTTTTGAAAGAGATCTCGCCAATATACTTTTTCATTTCATTAAAGCGGACGATGCCAAATTCCATAAGTGTATAAAGAATTGTCATTTTGTATTTCCCGTTGATGAGGGATAATGTGTAGCTGAAACCTGTTGTTTCCAGGCATTCCTGTGATATACAGCGTTCGCTCATTTCTTTCACTCTCCTTTAGGTAAGTATATAACTTTCATGTTAGTATCGCACTTATAGGTGCGTACTTGTTTTCTGTTTCATTCTCGCTATAATTATAATATCAACAGCAGAAAAAGTCAATCCTGCAGGTAAAGGAGGCACAGACATGCAGAAACTATGGGGATTTAGGAAAGCCGCTTCAGATTGGCGGACTGACCAGTAAGAACAGGTTTTGTATGGCACCGATTGGCGGCGGATTGGCAGGAGCGTGGAAGACATAAAAGAAATCTGTGGCGGGACGGATGAGGAAGAGCCATTGGAGATATACTGCGGCGATAGACCATATTGCAGGGAGCAGGTCACAGAATGGCTGAAAGGGTTATGAAAGCCGGATCAAAGTATAAGCCGGCTTATTATAAAAAAGCAGGAAGGAAGAATAGAGGAGGAGTCGTTGTATGAGTAAGAAAATTGTTGTTATTACGGGAAGCCCGCGTAAAAATGGT
>CAJTZD010000073.1 GCA_910584235.1 uncultured Acetatifactor sp. | reverse complement strand
TACACCCTGCGGGAAATCCTCCTCTTTACGGGCCGGTACGGGGCCCCGGATTCCAAAAGCAGCCTGCCCTTGCTGGCCATTGAATATATCCACCGCTCTTTCCAGGAGCCAATTCCCATCGAAGCCCTGGCCCGGATGGAGAATATGAGCTGTACCGCTTTCCGATGCGCCTTTAAACGGCATACCGGCGTCTCGCCCAACGAATATATCATCAGCCTGCGAATCAGCGAAGCCTGCAAACTCCTCTCCCAGACCGACAGGAGCATAAGCGCCGTTGCCGCCGAAGTTGGCTATCATGACCCATATTATTTCAGCAGGATCTTCCGCAGGAAGATGGGGATGTCGCCGTTCCAGTACCGGTCTCAATCATAGACCGCAGCTTCCCCACGGCCCTGTCAATGCCGCCCACCTCATCAATGATGCCGTGCTTTACCGCCTCCTCTCCCACAAGGATCGTACCTACATCCTTTGTGAGAATACCGGTCTCTGTCATCAGTTCCTCCAAAGTGTTCTTGTCTATCCGGCAATGGCTGCAGACAAAACCGGTAATCCTGTCTTGTATCAGTTTAAAATAGTCAAAAGTCTGGGGTACTCCGATGATCATGCCGTTCATGCGCACCGGATGTATCACCATGGTTCCCGTGGGCACAATAAAAGAATAGTCCGTGCTCACCGCAATGGGCACCCCGATAGAATGGCTTCCGCCCAGCACCAGGGATACCGTGGGCTTGCTCAGGGAGGCGATCATCTCCGCTATGGCCAAGCCTGCCTCCACATCCCCTCCCATGGTGTTTAACAGTACCAGCACGCCCTGTATGTCCTTACTGTCCTCAATGGCTGCCAGGCTGGGCAGAATATGCTCGTACTTCGTGGTCTTGGAATTATTAGACAGATTCTCATGCCCCTCAATCTCCCCGATAATGGAGATCAGATGGATGTCTCCAAGCCGGTCGCTTTCATCCAGTGTGGCCTGGCCGGTCTGCTCTATTCTTTCGTCCCTGTGCTCTTCTTTTTCTATCTTCCTGTCTTCCTTTTTTTCAGCCATATTCTTCTCCCTTTCCGGTATCCGTTTCCTTTGGGCCCCGATTGCTTTCGCATTCATGCCGCATGCTGTTAACATTCCCCCTTTCAGGCAAAAAAATACCGGTTTTTTCGGATTCCCTTTCCGCGTTATTGTGCTTTCCGGGTATCTGTGCTAAACTGAAAACGTGAACAGACCAGCAAGATACGGCCTTAGACGTATCTTCACTTACAGGCAAAGGAGACAAGAACATGAGCATTCAAGAATGCAAGCCCATCAAGGAGGGCAAGGTACGCGAGATTTACGACAATGGCGACAGCCTGATCATGGTCGCCACGGACCGGATCAGCTGCTTCGACGTGATCCTGGGCAACAAAGTGGACAAGAAAGGCACTGTGCTGACTCAGATGTCCAGATTCTGGTTCGATATGACAAAGGATATCCTGCCCAATCATATGCTTTCCGTGGACGTGAAAGATATGCCTGCCTTTTTCCGGCAGGAGAGATTCGACGGAAACAGTATGCTTTGCAGGAAGCTGGAGATCATTCCCATAGAGTGCATCGTCAGAGGCTACATCACCGGAAGCGGCTGGGCCAGCTATCAGAAAGACGGCACTGTCTGTGGCATCCGCCTGCCGGAAGGATTAAAAGAGGCGGACAAACTGCCTGAACCCATCTATACCCCCTCCACCAAAGCGGAGATCGGCGACCACGACGAAAACATCTCTTTTGAGCAGAGTGTGGATTACCTGGAAAAACGATTCCCGGGAAAAGGGCAGGAATATGCCCAAAAAGTTCGGGACTACACCCTCGCCCTCTACAAAAAATGCGCCGACTATGCCTTAAGCCGCGGCATCATCATCGCCGATACCAAGTTTGAGTTCGGCCTGGACGAGGCGGGCAACATTGTACTGGCAGACGAGATGCTCACACCCGACAGTTCCCGTTTCTGGCCTGCGGACGCTTATGAACCCGGACACGGCCAGCCCTCTTTCGACAAGCAGTTCGCCAGAGACTGGCTGAAAGCCAATCCTGACAACAACTGGGTCCTGCCGGAAGATGTGGTACAGAGGACCATTGAGAAGTATCTGCAGGCATACGAGATGCTGACCGGTAAGCCGTTATAGTTCATTCGGTCAAACGGAAAAATACAGCTATGGGAATCCATAGCTGTATTTTTCTCGGACTGCCGCCTGCCATTTACGAAGCCAGCTCTCTCCTGTTCAGCTGCCTGTCAATCGTGCTGGAAATCCTGCCCTTTACCATCTCGGCAATCTCAGCCGTAGTCATCTTCCCATACTCCTCATAGAAAATAGGAGCCAGAAAATGTACCTGGGTCTTTACTTTCCGCAGCGAATTCACCCCGAATGGCTTGTAGGAATCAATGATGGCCACAGGCACAATAGGCGCTTTCGCCTTGGTAGCGCATTTGAAAGAACCCGCCATGAAATCCTGCAGTTCATTCTTATTATGATCGTAGCCGCCCTCGGGAAATACAATATAACGTCTCCCGTTCTTCACTTCATCCGCAATCTGCAGGATCATGTGAAGCTGTTTTTTCATATCTGTCTTGTCCAGCCTGCTGCCCTGCACCAAGTCGATAAAAGTATCCGTAATGGGAAGCTTGGAGCGGTAAGCGTCTATGACAATAGTACAGGGCTTTGGATGAGAGCTCATGATGCCCAGTGTATCATACTTGCCCTGATGATTGGAATACATCACATATCCGCCCTCTTTTGGCAGCAGCTCCTGCCCGAAGCTTTCCGTCTCGATCCGCCCGTTGCGCATCATGATACCGATGCACTTCCTGGCCATTTTATAGCGCGTTTCCTCGGAAAAACGCTCCCCATGCCGCTCAATGTAATGCGCCTTACAAATATAATACACCACCAACGGCAAAGACACCACTACCACATAACATATCCTTATCACATTAACACCCCAAAACCTTAATCAAAAAACCGACTTTCAACACGCCAATAACCTCATGAGACCGCTACGCTATTCCGTCCCAACAGTAAGTGCAAAGTTTCTCCCTGTCTATCCCTACTGAGGCAATCATATCGTCCAGCCTGTGATAGCGCAGGCTGGTGAAATTCAGTCTCTTTCCGATCCGTTCCACCATTTCGCCATACTCTGCCGTATCC
The DNA here is from genome assembly GCA_910584235.1 of uncultured Acetatifactor sp. Lineage (GTDB taxonomy): Bacteria > Bacillota > Clostridia > Lachnospirales > Lachnospiraceae > Acetatifactor. The sequence goes on along the minus strand of CAJTZD010000073.1, from coordinate 13,056 downwards.
GGATTCACATAATCTTTCAGGTCGATTTTTCTGCCCTCCTGCTCCATCTCTTTCAGGACCCTCCTGGCGATCAGGTCCATCTCCGAAGTAGATCTGGAGAAATTCAGGTATTTACAGCCAAACATAATCGGCGGACAGGCGGGACGGATATGGACTTCCCGAGCCCCGCTGTGATAGAGGAATTCCGTGGTCTCACGCAGCTGTGTACCCCTGACAATGGAGTCGTCGATCATCAGCAGGCTCTTTCCCCGTATGAGATCCTTTACCGGAATCAGCTTCATCTTGGCGATGAGATTCCTCTGGGACTGCATCGCGGGCATGAAAGACCTGGGCCAGGTAGGCGTATATTTGACAAAAGGCCTGGAGAACGGTATTCCGGACTTATTCGCATAGCCGATGGCATGAGCGGTACCCGAATCCGGCACTCCCGCCACCGTATCCGGCTTCACATTATCCCGCTCTGCTAACAGCGCGCCGCAGTTATACCGCATCTTCTCCACACTGATTCCCTCGTAAGAGGATGTGGGATACCCATAGTATACCCAGAGGAACGTGCAGATCTTCATCTCTTTTCCCGGCTGCATCAGCGTATGGATTCCCTCCGGCGTCACTACGGCAATCTCCCCGGGGCCCAGCTCCCTCTGGAATTCATATCCCAGGTTCAGATAGGCAAAGCTCTCGAAAGACACGCACCATGATCCCTCTTTCCTGCCCACGGACACCGGCGTCCTGCCGTGCAAATCCCTGGCCGCGTAAATCCCCTTGGCTGTCATGACCAGCATGGTCATGGAACCGTCGATCACTTCCTGTGCATACCGGATGCCCTCCACCAGATGGTCCTTTTGGTCCACCAGATAGGCCACCAGCTCCGTAGCATTCAGATCTCCGCCGCTCATCTCCAGAAAATGGGCATGTCCCTTGGACAGGAGCTCTTCTGTAAGCTTCGCCGCATTGTTGATCCTGCCCACTGTGGCAATGGCATAGGTTCCATGGTGGGAACGCACCATCAGCGGCTGGGGCTCAAAATCCGAAATGCAGCCGATGCCGATATTTCCCTCCATCTCATTGAAATCCTTGTCAAATTTTGTCCGAAAAGGAGCATTTTCAATATTATGTATCGCCCTGTCGAAGCCCTTTTCTTTGCCATAGACCACCATGCCTGCTCTCCTGGTTCCCAGATGGGAATGGTAATCCGTTCCGAAATACAAGTCAAAGACACAATCCTCTTTGGATGCAACACCAAAAAATCCGCCCATTCTACGCCTCCCTAAATTCGCTTCTTACACTGTAACTTCAGCTTTCACGCCCAGCAGCTCTTTATTCTCCTCCAGCACCGGACGAATGATATCCTTAAGGAACGCCTCCACCTGCTCTTTGGACCGTCCCACATATTTTGCAGGATCCATGGCTGCCTGCAGCTCCTCCAGGCTCATAGGGAACGCCGGATCTGCCGCAATCAGCTCCAGCAGATTGTTCTCTTTGCCCTCCGCTTTCACATTGCGGCCGGCTTCCATGGACAGCTCCCTGATGCGCTCATGAAGCTCCTGGCGATTCCCGCCGAGTTTCACGGCATCCATCATGATATTCTCCGTAGCCATAAAAGGCAGTTCACTCATGAGATGCTTTTCGATGACCTTGGGATACACCACCAGCCCGTCCACCACATTCAGGCACAGATCCAGGATACCGTCCACCGCAAGGAAGCCCTCGGGAATGGACAGCCTCTTATTGGCGGAATCATCCAGCGTCCTCTCAAACCACTGGGTGGCAGAGGTGATAGCCGGATTCAGCGCGTCAATCATCACATATCTGGCCAGGGAGGCAATCCGTTCGCACCGCATGGGATTGCGCTTATAGGCCATGGCAGAGGAACCGATCTGGCTCTTCTCAAAAGGCTCCTCCACCTCTTTGAGATGCTGGAGCAGACGGATATCATTGCTCATCTTGTGAGCGGATGCGGCGATACCCGCCAGAACGTTCGCCACCCTGGTATCCACTTTTCTGGAATAGGTCTGGCCCGATACGGGGAAGCACTCCCCAAATCCCATCTTTTTCGCAATCATAGGATCTATTTTGTCAATGGTCTCCTGGTCTTTGTCAAAAAGTTCCAGGAAAGAAGCCTGCGTACCCGTAGTCCCCTTGGAACCCAACAGTTTCATATTTCCCAGCACATAGTCCAGATCCTCCAGATCCAGGAAAAATTCCTGGAGCCACAAAGTCGCCCGCTTCCCCACCGTAGTCGGCTGGGCCGGCTGGAAATGGGTGAATGCCAGCGTAGGCTGGGCTTTATAGGCTTCCGCAAAATCCGCAAGCTCCTCTATCACATTCACCAGCTTCTTCTTCAAAAGCTTCAGGGCCTCCGTCATGATAATGATATCCGTATTGTCCCCCACATAGCAGGAGGTGGCTCCCAGATGAATGATGCCGGCAGCCTTAGGGCACTGCTGTCCATAGGCGTACACATGGCTCATGACGTCATGGCGAACCTCCCGCTCCCTGGCTTTTGCCACGTCATAATTGATATCGTCCACATGGGCTTTCATCTCCGCGATCTGCTCGTCCGTAATGACCGGCTTGCCGTCCTGGCTTAAGCCCAGCTCTTTCTCCGTCTCCGCCAAAGCAATCCATAGTCTCCTCCAGGTGCTGAATTTCATATCCTGGGAGAAAATATACTGCATTTCCCTGCTGGCATAGCGCTCCGACAGAGGGCTCACATACTTATCCGTGGAATGCATTTTTTCCATATCCGTCCCTGCTCTCCTTTATTTTCTCTCTGTAACGCTTTCTTCCGGTTTCGTTTTAACCCATTTATCATATCTTACCTAAGTCCAGAAGTCAATACACAGAATCCTCCTGGCCGCATTGTGATACCATTTCCATGATTTCGGAGGCATAGGCGGGATACTTGTCGGCCACGTCCATGATCTCCTTTCGGGCGATCTCCGCCACATTGTTATTGTAGTCCATCTGCTTGCGCAGCGTCTGTCTGCGCAGAATCAGCTCGTGGCGCATCTCCACCATCTCCCGCTTATCCAACAGGGCCGCCGCCTGGTTCAGCCATCTCTCCGGTGTTGCGATCCGGTAGCGTGACAGCTTATGCAGAAGCTGTCTGCGGTAGTACTCCGCCTTCCCCTCGGCCTCGGCGAATTCCCGCCTTTCATCTTTCTCCCGCTGATACTGCGTCCAAAGTCTGTTTAACGACGCCGCGCTGTCCGTGCCGTACTTGATGTAGAGATAGTCGATGAGATTCCTGTTGTTCACATACCGTATCTTCACCCTGTTCTGCAAAAGGATGAGCTTGTTCACCGCTATCTCCACCTGATGCAGCTCCTTATCCTCGTCCGTATACTTCACCCAGGTCACTGTCACCGCCACTGCCACCGCAGCCACTGCCACCAGATACCCGATCCGGGTATCCATATGGAACGCAAACTGAAGCACCGCCAGCATCACCATGCACATGGTAAAGGCTGTCACGAAGATCACCGTCATCCCCCGCAGATTATCCATGAGAGAATTCAGTTCCTCCCTGCGGTACTCATAGGCATGGCGTTCCCTGTCCAGCCTTTGGAGATCCTGTTTCACCTTGCCTCCGTATTCCTCACACTCCTTAAGCTTGGCGATTCCCTCTTTGATCTCGCTCTCATGCTCCCGCAGCCTGTAGTAATCCGCGTCTTTCATGCGGTTCTTCCTGCCCCGGTAGCGCTTGCTCTCCTGTTCCAGCGCCACCAGCCGTCCCGCAATGCTGTCTAAGCCCTCCCGCTCGGATTCCGGCAGAGCCTCTATCTCTTCCATATCTGTCAGGTAGGAGGTGATCAGGGAATATTCCCCTGTCAGCAGGCCGATCTCTTTGGTGGCCTCTTTTATCTGCTCCAGACAGTTGGCGATATATCTGCTGCGCTCTTCCTCCTCGGTAAAATCCACATCGTCTCTGTCATAGACGATATTCTCCCAGTCCTCTGAGCCGCTTTCCTGGTATCTCTTTTTCCTGAATAATTTTGACCAAAATCCCATATTCTGACTTTCCTTTACATTCCTGCCCTATAGCTGTCTTTCAGAGCCTGGGTCAGCCGCTCGCTGTCCTCGCAGAACTTCCGTCTGTCCCGGCTCCTTAAATCCTTTCGGTTGTACAGCCGCAGATAATCCGGCTCCTGCTCCCAGTCCTCCACAATCCGTTCCAGCTTCTTCTCCAGTTCCAACGTATCAAAATGCCACTCTTCATGCGTTGCGGCAAATGATACATACGCCTCCTCGGACAGTTCCATCCGCTTTGCCGCCAGAAAATCCATACGGTATTCATCCCCGGCATTCCATTCAGAGGCCTTTTGGAAGCATTCCGCCGCCTTTCCATAGAACATAAGCCCTGCGTATGCCACACCTTTATTATGCCATATTTTCGCCAGGAATTCTTTTTCCGCAGGCGAATTCTTTGCCTCCGGAAAATCCTCCGCCACGCTTCCCTGCTCTTTCTCCAAAGTCTGCAGCAACTCGTCGTACCCCCGCAGGGCCTGTCTGTAACTCTTCTTTTTCACCAGATAATCAATCTGGCTCTTTCGTTTCTCCAGGCCCGTCAGGCCGGCTCCCTGCTTCAGTACCTGTTCCGTCTCCTGAATCACTGCTTCGTCAAAAAAGCCCGCATAACGCTGGACGGCCAATACAAAAGCGCTCAAAGACCCCTGCCTGTGCACCAATGGATGAAGCGCTTTCGCCAGCTCCCGCAGACCGCATTCCTGCTCCACCCAGTCCAGCAGACTGTCGTTCATCAGCGACAGATCCAGCAGAAAGGCATTCTCTTTCAGGCAAAAACACAGTTCCTCCATGCAAAAGACATTGATTCCAAGCCCCGGAACACAATATGGCGTTTTCGCATAATTCCCTATGCAGACACTGACCCGCATCCTTTGTCACTCCTTATCCTATATCGATCTCTTCTTTCCACACCCGCCCGGAGGAGGCCCGGAACTCTCCAAAGCCGAGGTCTTTTACCTCCACTGACAAGCGGTCCTCCGCTTTCAGGAAGAACCGGGCCGCCAGCCGCGACACACTGCCAGGAAGCCCCTCCAGAATAATCCGCACCAGCCTGCTGTGCCCCTGGCTTTCCGCAAGCGGTGTGATCGTCAGCGCAAGCTCCTGGCCCTCCTGCAGATACAACTCCACATTCTGCTCCGCCTCATACCAGTTCTCTCCCGCGTCCAGCAGGGCATAATAGGATTCCTCTCCCTGCCTGAACACATGCATGCCGATATTGGCCTTCAGTTTATCATTTCCCAAAAATACATGGGTCTTTCCCGCCTCGCCGGGAAGAATCCTCTCCTGCATTCCAAAGCAGGCGCCTTTGCTGAATAAATTGTTTCCCTGAAACACCCGCCTGCCCTTACAGAGAAACCGCAGGGATTCTTTCATCCAGTCCTGGCCGAATCCGTCGCCGATGAGAAATACGCTGCCCACGGCGCTCTCCCTGCAGACCTCTCTGGCAATCTCCAGGAAAGCACCGTCCATCTCCTGCATTCTCTCCGGATTTATCTCTTTTAAAACCTCATCCTCACCCCAGCGGGGAATCGCATCCTCCAGAAATTCGTAGTCTTTCCCTTTCACAAAGACTACTATAGGCGTAGTCCGCCTGTTGCATTCCATGCGCATCAGCCGAATGCCGCCTTTTCTGTAGTCAAAAAGCGCTGTATCATTTGTCCGCAGCTCCCCCTGCTGGCGCAGCATATAGCTGTAAAAGCTTTCCTCATAGCTTTGGACAGCGATTCTGTCCGCTTTTAACTGAGCCCCCTCCACCATCCGCGTCAGCACTTCCACACTCTCCCGGTTCAGGGTAGCGCAGGTCAGCATCAGCGCCGTAAGTCTGGCTCCTGTCTGGGGAAGCAGCCCAAGGCTGCGGCGGAAGAACAGCGCTAAAAGCGCCACCGGGTCAAAGCTTTCCCCGTCTATGACCACCGGCTCCCTGCCAAGCGCCATGGAAAACAGATTCTCTACCAGAACCCCCTCCCCGCTGTCCGCTTTCAACGCTTCTCTGCCGTAGAGCCACTGGTTCGTGCCCCTCCTCTTGTAAAGAGCTGTGGGAATATTATAAACCTGGGCGCCCGCCACCTGGGAAAGCGTCTGCGGTTCCTCGCTTTCGGACACGGCAAAGCTGATCTGGGAATACTCATTTCCCAGATCATATCCCACGATCAGCTTGTCACTGCTTAGAATACCCATACCGGCTCCTCCAGTTTCTCCCCTCTATTTTAGTTCAAATAATCTGCTGTTGAGGAAGTCTCTTTTATAATATTCCTCCAACAGCTGATCCATTGTCTCGTAATCCTGAATGGTCTGGGCAGTGGCGATATCATTGATCATCTGATATCTGCTCTCCTCCACTGCATCGTTATCTCTCCTCTGAAGCGTACCGCTTCCCGTCACCTGGAATGTGCCCTCCCGCTCCTCCGTGATATAGTACTGCAGATACTCCCCGAAGAACAGCACAAAAGCCTTGAAGCATACACCCCCATACGCCTCCCGCATATACTCGCTGCGATACCCGTCCGTTCCCCCGTTCTCGTCAAGAATCGTATAATGGATACAGACTTCCGTCCGGGGCTTGGTACGGTATTCCACAATGGTCTTGTCCGAGAGTTCTCTCTCCAGCCCCGGACACTGGTCAAATTCCCGGAAAAAATCCAGATAGATCTCTCTGTCCAGCATCTCCTCCAGCAGTTCCCCCACCATGGAATCGGAGGTCTCCTCCTGTCCGTTCTCCGCTACATACTTTAGATATGCCAGCTTACAGACCATCTGCACCGGCTCTCCCCGCAGATACATCTGCCTGATTTCACAGAACACTTCCTTTTCCATGAGACGTTCCCTGACAAAATAGTCATAAGCGCATTGCGCCAGGAATGCCTCCTCCACCTCCTGCTTAGGCCCCTGGGAAATGTAATAGCGGAATATCTCCATCTTCTCCCCAACAAAAGCGCCGGAATACAGCATCTGCACCAGCAGTCTTTCGCTGAGCCTGTAGCAGTCCGCTCCGAAAGACCTGGCGGCTTTCCAGATCTCCCGCATATTTCTTGCCATGCCCTGATAATGCTCTGCCAGATAATCCAGTATGGTACTGTCATATTTGCCTTTCCGGAATATATAGACTGCAGCCGCACTTAACAGGGGATTCTCCCCGCAATCGTACCGCTCTATCATGACTCCCGCCAACCGCACCAGGATCTTCACATCCACAAAATACGGTCCGTATACCTCCAGCCATTCCCATGCCAGCCTGTAATTGCCCCGCAGCACCATGAAGCGAACCACAGAGGCCCGCTCTCTCGCCGTAAGCTCCTGGGACGGAATTTTCTTCAGATACTCATCCAGGGCCCGACAGTCGTCCGTATCATAGTAATACTGAAGAATGCGCAGATACAGCTCCCTCTTTACCTGTCTGTCCGTGCTGTCCGATGCCGCAATCCTCAGTTCCCTTTTTATACGCTCCGCGGGCTCCTCCCTGCAGACGCTCTCGCTGCCGCACAGATAAAAATCCAGCCCAAGGCCAAGGGCCCCGAGCGGCAGAAGCCAACGCAGGAATTTTCCCGGTATCATCAGCTTCTCCATGGTGTAATCCACGTTTTTTAAAAAGCGGTTCTTCTCCGCGTCCTCGAAGACAATGGTGTATCTGATCCCGTACAGCGCCACCCAGGTACGCTTGTCCGTGAGCACATATTCATCCGGCTGCAGATTCCCCGGCTGATATACATACACTTTCCGCAGTCTGTCATCCTCCGCCTGAATCTGATGGGCAAACAAAAGCTTTGCCAGCGCAGGGGCCGTCTGCTCATCCACCATGTCCGGCCGCAGCAGACGGTTATACAGATTCGCCAGATTACGGTTGATATGCCGCTTTTTTATCTGCTCTGTCACAAAGTATTCTATCTTGAACCGATAGGCCTCATACACATCCTCCAGCTTGTCCCGGCGCTGTGTGATATAATCGTAGAGATAAGCGGTATGGGCATAGTCCATATTGTTCTGATAGGAAAAATATTTCAGCACCGCCTTGGGGATTTCCCGGGGCTGCTCCAGATCCAGGGACATCATGAAGTATTCATACAAATTTGTGATCCGAAGCTGGGCATCCACCCCTGCACTGTACCATTCAAACCAGGCAGGGCCTACTTTTGCGCCCTTTATGAGCAATGTACAGATTTCCTGAAGCAGCTGCACGTCTTTTCGTTTCCCATATAACTGTGAAAGTGCCAAAAACAATGCCTCCGAGTACTCTTTCACCCTGCCTGCCAGATATAGTGTCTGCTCCAGAGCCTCCTGTTTCAAAGCCCCCTGCCTGACGCCGTACCAGATGACCTGTTGCTCAAATCTTCCCAGCCTGCGCAGCAGAGAGGGATTCATATTGATCAGGGAGAGCGCCTCTATGTATAGCACCGGACTGGTACAGCCTTTTCGGAACAGAGCCTCCCAAAAAGCCCATTTTTCCCTGTCCGACCTGCAGTAGTCCCTGGACAGATACATCAAAAGCCACCCTATGCGCCAGTTGGAATCGTCCCGCTCAAACATCCGCGCCACATCCCCGGCCACCTTTTCCACATAAGCGCTGTCCCCGTGGAGCAATGTCGTCAGATAGAGGTAATAGGCTGTAAGCGTATCCCCGAAAGGCTGCTTTTCAAAGGTCTCCGCGGCATGATCCAGAATCCAGCCGGCCTCGTTGTACCGCTCTTCCGTGATCAGGAGCTGTGCCTGGAGCAGTCTGGATGAGAGATCGCTCTCGTCCAGAGCCACCAGCCGCTCTACCAGCTTCCCGGTCTCTCTCAGCCAGCCGGAAGTGGAAATCTTGCGCAGTCTGAACGCCTGATAGAAATCCATCAGGCGGACCGTACACCGCATCCTCTCCGCCTCCTTGCTGCCGGCAAATCCCGCGCCGCCCCAGGTCACCGTCACGGGAATCCTCAAATCCACATAGGAATTGTACAGCCGCAGCTGTCCGAAATTCCTGCCTCTTCTGCAGCGGCCGCTGTCTATAAACACCGGCAGTCTGCACCGGTTGCCCAAAAATACGTCATCCGTCAGAACCTCTTTCTCCGTAAAGAGAAATTCCCCGTCGCACTCCGCCAAAAGCCTGGTATAACCCCAGCCGTTTCTCACAATGGATACGCTCTGCTCCATGACGCCGGTGGGCCCGAAAACGGGCAGCTCCAGCTTAAGCTCCGGCTCCTCCGCTATGAATTCCACATTCTGCTTCTTGTTCACCTGAATCAGGAATTCCTCCACGTTCTGTTCATGGCCGCGGCAGGCCGAAAATCCCCTGTAATCCTCCAGGTATCTGGCATCGCTGCCGGAAAAGATCTGCAGAAACTCCGGGGAATAGAACAGCTTCACAGCCTCTTTCCAGCTGCTTTTGGCAAGATTTGCAAAGTGAAACAGGTTCTTGATGGTACCCACAGAGGACTCCGGCATGTCATGCTCTACAGATACTACAAAAGGGAGGTAGTATTCGCCGCGGTTGCTGACTACGTCAAAGGTGCCTTTCACCACATCCCCCTCTTCCAGCTTCTCCCCGTGAAAGCGGAAAGCGATTTCCTCCTCTCCGGAGAATTCTTCTGTCAGGCATTCCATTCTCCAGTCCGAGGAATACACCATCCCCCCCGTATACAGCCCGGGCGGAACAAGAATCCGAAAAGAGCCCTCGTACTGCTGGCCTTTCTGTATGCTGAATTCTATTTTTGCACAGGAAAAATCCAGGGGATCGTTCTCATAATCAAAGTTCCCCTCCAGAATTTTATCGATTATCTTCTGCATCTGCATGTATGCTCACCCGCTTTGCGCCTCTACTAAGACTGATTATAGCATTTTTACAATAGAATCTGCCCTTGGATTCTATTGTATCAAATCCTTGTCCATAGGGCAACACCGGAATCCTACTGGAATTTTCGTATTTTGTACCTTGTTTACGCCAGGTTCAATTTACGGCTTATAATGAAATGCGTAGCCGCGTACAATATGGCGGCCGTCAGCAGGTCAACGATAAACCGTATGTCCATATTTCTGTTTAGATACGCCCCGAAGCTGCCGGAAAAGCTGCGGAACAAAGAGACCAGCAGTTCCTCGCCGACCACTATCAGGATATAGAACAGGATACCCAAAAACAGTCTGCCCCTTGGCATAAGCTGTCCCAGGGAGAGACTCCCGAACAGAATCATAATCGAAGTAAACGATCCTATCAGGGATGTTGCGAGCCACATGCCAACGAAATGGGCGGCCCGGAAGCCAAACAGCGATTCCATTTCAGACAGAATCTCCCAGGCAGCGGCAAACAGATCCGTGGGCAGATAACGATCCGGCGCCACCATCCATATAAGCGAAGAGACCAGCATAAAAAGCGAAAAGTAGATTGCCAGCTGGATGAACAGCATCCACAGCCCGCTGACAAGCAGTTTACTCCCCAATATCTGATTTTTCGTCACAGGCAGCGTATGGGTCAGATACCCCTGGTTCGTATACATGGTCCTGTAAAAACGCACGCACAGATAGATCCGGATCCCGAATATGACACAGGCTAACAGCATTGCATAGATTAACACGGTGAAAATACTAAAGATATCCAGCCAGCTGACGGAGCCTCCAGTGCCGCTTATGGATTTCCATACAGGCGCCTGAAACGAAAGCCAGCCCAGAAAGGTAATCACGGCCATGGCGCCCAGCATCAGGCAGCCCATTTTATATGTTTCCATCCATTCATGCTTTATCAGCTTCCCTAACATCTGAACACCTCCCTGAAATAAGCATCCACAGACTTTCCGTGCTGCCTCCTGATATTGTCCACAGAAGTATACAGCACCAGCTGTCCGTAACGCATAAAAATTACCTCGTCCAGCACCTGTTCCACATCGCCGATCAGATGCGTTGAAATCAACACTGTGGAATTGGGGTTATAATTGCTTAAAATCGTCCGCAGGATATAGTCCCTGGCCGCCGGATCCACACCCGCGATAGGTTCATCCAGAATATACAGGTCCGCGTTCCGGCTCATGACCAGTATCAGCTGGACTTTCTCTTTCGTCCCCTTGGAGAGTGTGTTCATCCGGGCCCCCGGCTCTATTCCCAGGCTCTGCAGCATACCGATTGCGCGCTCCCTGGAAAAATCCTCATAGAAATCGCAAAAGAAATTCAATATCTCGCTGACCTTTTTATTGCCGGACAGATAAGTCCTGTCGGGAAGATAGGCGACTTTTGCTTTCGTCTCCACGCCCACAGGCTGTCCGTCGATCCGGATACTTCCCTCCGTAGGCGCGAGAAGCCCGTTCATCATCTTGATCAGGGTAGTCTTGCCGCTTCCGTTGGGACCCAAAAGTCCTATAATCTTCCCCCGGGGCAATATCAGGCTTATATTGTTTACCGCTATATGTCTTTCGTCATAGGCTTTGGTCAGCCCCAGAATCTCAATCAGCTCCTTCATTCTCCGCCTCTCCTTGTATCAGTCCTTTCCTACATGATAGGTCAAAAGCAGATGTCCGTCAATAGGTTTTATGTAACATTTCGCCCGGCGGCCGCATATAGTTACCATAACGAATCATATGCGCTCCGGCGCAAAAGGAAACCTATGCCCGAAACCAATCTAACCGAAACCCGGGAGCCGGAAAACACCGATGTCTCCTATTCCGGCAATATCAAGATCAGCGTGGTCTCTTCCATCGGGCTGATCCCTGTGGAAGGCGCCACCGTCACCATATCCTATACCAGAGAGCCCGATGTCCCCTTAAAAGTACTCACCACCGACAGCTCCGGCCAAACCCCTGTAACACAGCTGCCGGCTCCTCCTCTGGCCCTTTCCCTGCAGCCGGAGAACGAAATCCAGCCTTACTCCGAATACAATATTACCGTCACTGCTCCCGATTATGAGCCGGTGCTGGTATCCGGCTCGGAAATCCTGGCGGACCGGCTCTCCCTGCAGCCCATCCAGATGAATCCTCTGGCCGCCACGGAGGAAGAAGAGAAAATAGTCGTCATCCCGGACCATACCCTGTATGGGGATTTTCCTCCCAAAATACCGGAGGATGAGATCAAACCCATGGCTGAAACCGGGGAAATCGTTCTAAGCCGTGTCGTGATTCCCGAGTATATCATTGTGCACGACGGACTGCCAAACGATTCCTCCGCGCCTAATTACTGGGTGCGCTATAAAGATTATATTAAAAATGTGGCCTCCTGCGAGATTTATTCCACCTGGCCGGAGAGCACGATTTATGCGAACATTTTAGTCATTCAATCGTTTACCCTCAACAGGGTGTATACAGAATGGTACAGAAACCAGGGCTACAATTTCACCATCACCTCTTCCACGGCCTATGACCAGAAATGGGTGTACGGCAGGAATATTTTTGAAAATATTGATTATATTGTGGACTCGGTGTTTGCCAATTATCTCTCCAGACCCGGCGTGCGCCAGCCCATCTTCACCTCCTATTGCGACGGGCGCAGAGTCACCTGCGCAGGTTTAAGCCAGTGGGGCTCTATGTACCTGGGGGAAGAGGGATACCCGGCCATTGATATCATACGGTATTACTACGGTAACGACATGTATATCAATACTGCCCAGATCATCTCCGGCGTGCCCTCCTCCTGGCCGGGATATGATCTGACCATAGGCGCCTCAGGAGATAAGGTCCGGCAGCTTCAGACTCAGCTGAATCGGATCGCGCGAAATTATCCCGCCATCCCTACTATAACCGCGGACGGCATCTACGGTCCTGCCACGTCCAATGCGGTACGGACTTTCCAGGGGATATTTAATCTGCCCCAGACCGGAATCACGGACTATCCTACCTGGTATGAAATTTCGGAGATTTATGTGGGGGTGTCGCGGATTGCGGAGCCCGGGTGAACGTAAAGAATGTATACTCGGGAAAACAGAGGCCGGAAGCAGCTTTCAGGCCATCACGCTCCATCGTGATGGCCTTTTCCAAGTAGTCGTATGCCATATTCTATGATGCCTAATGCAGCACAGACCTGGCTTTTTCCGTCCGTGGGTACAGGGTGTCGGAAGTATATTGGAGAATATCTGCAAAA
>CAJTZD010000072.1 GCA_910584235.1 uncultured Acetatifactor sp. | reverse complement strand
ACGGCGAGTTCAAGGAATTTTTTCCGGAGAACGCGGTAGAATATTTTGTGTCCTAGTAGGAGCAGTAGAATTTGGCGCTATATATAGTATTAAATTGTTTTATGGTGTCCATATTTTGTGGATTGCATGGCGCAGATGGACATAGAAGATTGCATGGATTAGATAAAACAGGTTACTTTCATTCGTCACGAGTGTGCTGAGGTGAAAAATTCTGCTGTAATTTTGCGGAGCATCTGGTATAATATATATGGCCAAGGACAGATTCTTATACAAAAATATGAGTCTGTTAGATTTGTTTGCTGATTACAATCGGAAGTGCTGATGATGCAAGAATAAGACTATCACAGAAAATGCGATAACGAAAAACATTTGTGGGAAGTGTGATAAGTGGTACTTATAGATTTTACAGACAAGGAGAAAGGCAGTGGCAAGGACGATTAATATTACCTGTCGTTATTATTTGATAAAAACGTACACGGAAACAAATAAGGAAGCGGAGGCACTATATGATTTACGAAAATGGTTTGAGGTTGTAAATGGTTGTAGTTTGTCAGAGCGGATTAAGGAGTTGGGGAGTAGTGGGAAAGGTAGATTGGATGACATAAAAAATCGAGATGATTTTTACGCGTTGAACTTTGTTCGCATGGAATCATATAGTTCTACATATACTGTCACAAAAGATGAATGTGCAAAACATGTTGATATTGCAATTGAAAACGATGAATATATTGGGAAAAACACAGTGGCAATATATGATGCTCAAAAATCTATTTTAATGTTAATGAGTAATCAAGGAGGATTTTCACCCAATACGATTACAACATATGTGAATTCCTTTTTTGATAAGCCGGTATGTGTGTTGGAACCGATAAAATTTAAGAAGGATTTTACAAAAACTGATAATAAGTTTGGTAAAATAGCAATCAAGATTTCGAGTGTTAATGATTTTGTCCCAACGCATAATGCTGCTTATGAAGATGCTCTAAATCAAGCAAGAGCAATGTCTGCTTCTACATTGTCATTTGAGTTTAGCGTAGGCAGAAAGAAAAATGAATATCTTGATGCAAATGTTGTAAGAACTATTATTTCTGATGCATTTTCAAATATGGGGGCAGTATCAATTGCCAGGGTAAAGATGGAAGATGAGGAAGGCACAGCTTTTTATAATTTATTTGAAAATGTGAAGAATTGTGTCCTTACATTAGAGGCAGATGCAAATGGCGAAATTGCATACGAGACAATAGCAAACGCGATGGTAAATAGTTATTGTTAGAAGGTGAAAATGTGAACAAATCTAAAATAAGAAAAAATATTTTGGAGAGTTATTCTTATGGTATCCCTACTGTAGTATTGATTTTTTATGTGTTGTATATTGTTTTTGGGATATATGGGAAAGCAAAATGGAATTGGATTGGGGATAGCACTGGATTTAAAGATATGTGTACATTGATTACTCAATTTTCGTCAATAGTATTAGGGGTATATGGTTTCTTTATTCCGGTTGTGATGTCAAAAAAAGATAGTTTTACAGATTATTTTTGGCAACATATTGATCGTGATAGATTTGCAAGAGATGTCCATAAGATAATATTAAGTGGAATAATTGCAGTGTTGATAAGTGTGTTTTTAACAGTATCAGATATTATGAGTAAACCGAGTGTATTTGTTTTAATGGGCATCTTGATTTGGATTTTGATTTTCTATGTATGTAACACATATAGATTTTTGGGAATTTTTATTCATTTGATAGTTGGTAATAGCATTTTGCAGACTCAAGATAGTGGTTTAGAAATAGAAACTCCAATTTCTGAAAGTAAAAAAGAAAAAATAAATAGTGAGATGAAGAAGTTTTAGCCTTTTGAAGAGATTGATAAGCCGTCTGTGAAGGTTCACATATTGTATATGTGAATGCAGCTATGCGGAACAGGCGATGTCAGATTTGAAAATATCGGATTAGGATAAAACTATTTTGCCGAAAAGACTATAGGCAATAAATGGAGACAAAAGGATTTTTATGCTTCTATAAATTCGGGGATAGTGTTTTTAATTTTGTGTCTTTGTCCTTCCATCTTATTCCAGAGGCCGGGTGTGGGCAGAGCCCACAAGCCCTTATAAATGCTGGGTTTCTGGCTAATTAAAGTTGGTAAAAATCTGCCAGGAAAAAAATCTAAAGACACAAAATTATTTACACCCTCAATTCGGGTATTATCAAGGTGAAAATAGAGTGTTATCAAAAAGTTAAGACATGGGGGAAGCGTTTCCGGCAAAAATGGAATCGCTTCCCTTTTAGTGTAAAAGCATCATATATTATGCATAGGGAAGCCGGTTGATAAAGTCAACCACTTCCTTTTTTCGTATCAGGTATCTCCCATCCAGAATCATGGCACGGATGCGTCCAGAGTGGATGTAATCAAGCATCCTATTTTTGCTGATGTGTAACAACTCTTGTACTTGCTTTCTGGTAAGTAAGTCGGGATAAGTTTCAAACATATTGGTTACTGCCTTTCTATTATTTTATAAGATTGTTAGCTGTAAATGGTTTTAAGTGGTTGAAATCGGCTATATATGGATTAGCAAGAGCATGTTTTGGACAATGTTATTTGCTGGTGCCAGATAGATACTGATATAACAGCATCTATCTGATGTAAGTTTTTCCGTAGTTCTTTTAAACTTTTCTTCTTTTATGTTTCTCTTCATGTAATAAGCAGCTAGACCGGATTTGACTAATCTGATGAATTTGTGTCAGTCCTGTTGACATAGTCTGTGAAAGAATCCCTCTCAATCCGTAACTGTCTCCCAATCCTTTTTCCTTTGAAATAGTGGTTCTTCAGCAGGAAGTTCCGTATCGTACTGGTGCTGACTCCTAAAATCTCCGCGGCTTCGCGGACTGTAATGTATCTGCATTCTGTCATGGCGGCCTCCTTTCATTACCCTACTGTTTGCGCAATAGGTATTAATAGAAAGACGCTATCCAAAGCAAGAGAGCGAATTAGAAGAAAAATTATAATAAGCATAACAATGAAAATAAAAGGAGCAGAGTGCAGATCGCTGCATTCGAGCCAGGAAGTGAACTATGTATGTTGCAGACAAAGGTCAAAATGAAGAGATGGATGAACAGGCTTTTCATGTAAAGAAACAAGGAGATTGACGGGCATGATGAATCAAAAGAATACAGAACAGGATAAAATCAAAAATGCGACAGCAGCAAGCGGCAGATATTCTATGCATACGATGTCGTTTGGCGTAATGCTTACCCACAGAGAAGCAAAGGCTATCAGAGAAAAGCTGGTAGCCTATTGTGAAGCAGAAGGGCTTCGGTATTATGAACGTAAAAATGAATGGGCTGGCACAAAAGAATTGATATTTCCCGGATTTTTAGCTTATGGATTAAATTCAGTGAAAGTAAAGACGATATCGAAAAATTCTGGAAAGATTTATTTTCTCCAGATTAAAGTGAACCCAAGGATGATGTTCCATAAAGACTCACATCCGTTCGTCTATATCGCGGATGCGGAAGACGTCAGGAACAGCCTGGACAGGGTGCAGGACTTTTTGGATATGACAGATATCAATGAGATATCGAAAGAATGTTTTTATATCCAGAGGATAGATTATTGTGCGAATATCCGTTTGGGGTCAAGATATGAGGTTGAAGAATATATGCGGCTTGTCAGGAAAGGGCTATGCCCTTATCCTACGACCAGAAAAGAGGAATATAGTGAAACACAGAAGAGGTGGATGCCGACCCGGAACTCATTTACTGTGTGCTGCAAGTCCTATGAATTCTCTGTTTATGACAAGCAGAGTCAGATGATGGGAGAAAATGAGAAATATAAGGCTGAGGATATAGCGGAGGCTGAAGGCATTGTCAGGGTAGAATTGAGGGTAAAACGCAATAAGGTTCGATATGAAAAGAAGAAATCTGATTGTGAAAGCGAAATAGAGTATTTGATGGATAC
Source organism: uncultured Acetatifactor sp. (assembly GCA_910584235.1). GTDB lineage: Bacteria > Bacillota > Clostridia > Lachnospirales > Lachnospiraceae > Acetatifactor. The sequence continues at coordinate 12,698 of CAJTZD010000072.1, read as the reverse complement.
TGCTGAAATTTCGGAAAGGCTTTTGGATAAGCATCTGCGGGAGTGCTTCGGGACGGGGTGTTTTGTGAAAGCTTCAAAGGCGGAAGAAATCATATGGGAAAGCCGTTATAAAGATAAGACGAAAGAGCGTATGTGCAGGATAATCAGAGATACAGCTAAAAATGGCTTACAAAAAGCGAGGCTGCGCTACGAGGAAAAGCATAATAATTTTTGTGATATGATGGATAGATTCAATTTCCTTGAGATATCGCCCATTACAATCAGACAGCGGTCAGAAATCGAGTACCTGGACCATCCGATAGGATATATCAAAGACCGGAACGCGAACCTACCGAGGTAGCAGAGGAATGAAAGCCATATAGGAAAGCGGTCGGAAGCTAATGGACAAAGAAGAAAATGCCAGAACCGATTACTGGCAGATGCTGGCATTTGGTGTCGTTATGGAGTATCCCGCTTTTCAGAACTGGAATCTGGCAATTTTGAATCATATGCAAACGGAGGGAAAAAGGACTCAATGGACGTACCTAAGACAGAAGCCAGGCCGAATAACTCGATATCGGTCACGGTACGCGAGCCGTCCTCTATGCGCGAAATGGAGCCGCGGCATACATATATGGCCAAAGTTTCAAGCCGTATGGACAGTTCCTTTTGGCTGTATTTCCTTTTCTTCCTGAAATAGCGTACCTGCTGGCCGACAATATTATTCTTCTCTCCATCAATGATTCTGGGCATACGAACCGACTCCCTTCACTAAAATACGAAATGACAAAATGTCTTGTAATGAGACAAAATGTATGGTATCATATGCTGTGAAGAAACATGTCCTATAACAGGACAAGATGAAAATAAAGTTGCTATTGAGGGAGCAAGTGTATCAAGGGTAGCGTATGCGATTTGGAGGTTGGGGATATGTTTGGGATGGTGATTGCAGCACTGGTCTATATATGCCTGCCATGGTACGTCCAGTTGGCCGTATAGCTGGTAAACCTATTCATACCGGAGCCCATCCCCTTTTTGGATGAGATAATCATGTTCGTCCCCATAGCCTACAAGATAAAGAGAATCATTGACATATCAGAGTTCTTGAGGAAGTACGGCATCGTCCTGGCAGTCCTTCTGGGAATCGGGATCATTGTGTTGATTGTATGCCTGACCACCCGATAGGATATATCAAAGACCGGAACGCGAACCTGCCGAGGTAACGGGTGTTTTTTAGACAATATCAGGCTATTATGGAGTTCGCGAGGATACGAAGTATGTGCATAGTTATGGTGCAATCAAGGCGGTCAGCTATGTGGACGGAAAGGAGTGGCATAAGAGCAGGGAAGTTGAGGAACTGGAAGCGCAGATGAAAGAGCTGGCAAAGGAAGTTTTGTAGCCCTGTTGTGTTGAAAACAGGGCTTGCCTCAGGAAACTTTAGGTGTCTTTGCCGACAGAAACTGTGGAGAAAGGACGATGTTCATTTTGTTATCATAGAATCCAGAAAAGCAGCCAGGGATTTGCGCTGGGAAGGAGTTAGATGATATATCTGCTTGATTAGGGGGCTTCGGAGAAAGCCTTTTTCGACTCCGTGTCAAAGAATTCCTGCAAGGAGATATCCAGAGCGTCACACAGGTAGGAAAGGATTTCCACTGTAGGGTTTTTCTTTCCGAGTTCCACGTCCCGTAGATAACTTTGCGAGATTCCAGACAAAGTGGCGAGCTTGTTGACGCTGTATCCTTTTGCCTCTCTGAAAAAGGAGAGTCTCTATCTCTATAGATGCTATAATTGGATTTGAGATTTATATATCATGTACGGAATATTTCTTTCTGAAATTATTTCGGATAGACATATTCTGTCTTGACCAATGTGTATAATAGATGCCATACAAGAGGGACGAGGCCGCCAGGTACGGCGTAAATGAGCGGAGCATCCAGGGAGATATCGATGATATCCGAGATTTTTTGGAGATGGGCATGAGGGTCGAGGGAACTATCGGAACGGAAAAGGGGATGCGATAGTGTGGCGTTTTTTATGAATATGAAAAAACGTAATAAATTATATGTGAAATGAGATAATGAGGGAGGAAAATTGTATGCATTACATAATAGCACTGATAGTAATAATTATTGTCATAGGATTACTTTTGGATTTTCTGAAATCTGTTCTGAAATTCATGCTAAAAGCAATAGCAGTAATTGCAACTATTGCTTTGACAATTTTCTTGATAGTAACTTTTGCACCGATCTCTTTATATGTAATTGGCGCTGTAGTATGTATAGCGTTTGCATGCGTTATTATCACTAAAACGGTGAAAAAGATTAAGAAGTATAATGCACGAAAAAAGGAAATTGCAACGATACGTCAATGGATGTCCGGACGGCCCAAACTGCTTTCTGAGAATTATCTGGAAGACATGATTTGTACTGAGATTAATAAAGCCAAGGAACAATTTCGTTTTGACGAATGGTATAGTGTGAATGAGATGCCTTACGGGCGGGCAAATGCAATCTTAAATCTGTTTCAGCGTAACATACAAGGGGAGTCTCCCTTGTTTCTTGGTATATATTTGATAGGGGATTACAGAGAACTTCAGGAATACGGATGTCTGTATACCGACAGGGGGATTTATATTGTATATAAAATCAATGGTGAACTGGAAAAAGAATTTATAGATTACAAATGCTTGTATCAGGCTGAATATATTCCTGGAAGTGTGAAATTTATATATACTTTAATAGATTTTGAAACAAACTCGTTCAAGCAAAAAACAGTTGATTTGAACTGGACCAATGTATATGAAGCTGAAGGAGCCTGCATTTATAATATCTGTAGAAAAATAATTGATTTCGGCGTCAATAAGTCATTGTATCGGAATAGTATTGTGAACGAGAGCCAGTATAGGAGTCTTGTAGACAGCATACAGCGTGATAAATTTGCTTATTGGGATATCAGCCAGTTGTTTGATCTGGGAGAAACGGCTGGGATGATTTATACACTTGGGAAAGCTCTGGATTTTAATAAAAAAGAGTTAAAAGGCTATATGCATGGGAATCAGGGGCATGGAGTTGCTGCTGAGTATGGAAATAATACGATAGACAGGTTCTTAGGACGACAGATGGTAAATGCAGCATCGAATCTTGACAGCAGCGGCAGACAGGTCAAGAATGGCGCAGACCGGATTGTGAACGGAGTGCCCATTCAGACAAAGTATTATAATGATAATTATAATGATAAGCCCCGTACCAGTAGTTTTATAGGAGCGGTGGTGACCGACGGACATCTCAGATATATGCAGAATGGGGTGCCAATGAAACTTGAGGTCCCCCGGGATAAATATGAGAGCTTTGTCGATGCCTTTCAGAAGAAAATTGATAAAGGAGAAATTGCAGAAATTGCTCCAGGCAGTAATGCCAGGGACTATATAAGGAAAGGATATTTGACATACGATCAGTCATATGCGATAAAACATGCACTTACGATACAGGGTGTGGCTATAGATACCTTGAACGGGTTTAATTTGGGAAAGGACACTGCAGTTGCCAATTTTATAGTCCATTTTGCTATTGAAACCTGGAATGGAAAGAACGTGGAGGATGCTTTTCAAGCGTCTTTGCAGGCGGGAGGAAAGAATCTGGGGCATTCCGTTCTGGTCAATGTTTTGGTTCAACAGTTTTCTAGGGAAAAAGTTGCAAATCTGTTTGTGCGAAATTTTATTAGTGGAGAAAAGGCTGGATTCGTAGGAATTGATAATCCAGTTTATAAATTATCCGATTTTGTGGCTGATAAAGTGAGTCAATCGAACTTGGCAAAGTCAGAAATAGGGAAATGTTTGGGTTTAGATAAGGTAGATGTATATCAGGTTATAAATACTACTGCCGTTGTGTGCATAACATATGGGCCGGATATCGTAAAGGCAATCGAAGGCAGGATATCAGGCAAGCAACTGTTTAAAAACAGCGCAGTAGCTACGGCTTCCCTTGGCGCGGGTAAATTTGCTGTAGCGGTTGCTAAAAATGTTTTTGGAGTAGCAGGTGGTGTGCCAGGTGCTATTGTTTCAATTCTTGGAGGTATGTTTGGAGGATATGCAGCCAAACGAATATTGGATAACTACATTCAGGATGATTCCGTGAGAATGTTTATCGTATTGAAAAAAGAATTCCTGGATGTCACTATGCAGGTAAATCTTTCTCAAGAGGAATTATTATTAATTGCAGACAATACGATTGGTGCCGAAAATGTTCCAGATATCTTGGAAGAGATGTATATGTCTGGAGAAGAAAAGCAGTTTGCGCGTGAATTGATTGTGGGTATAACAACTTCAGTCATTGCTCAACGAAAAAAAGTTACCTATAACCAAATGGTAAGAGGGGCAGCCATTACATTTTGCCAGTATATCCGGGAGTTCTGTATAAAGTGTGGCTTAGAAGAAAGCAAAATAAGTAACATTGTATCTGGTATAGAAAAAATTGTTAAGATTATGGATAGTGGAAATTTTGATATGCAAAATGCGTAAAAAGAAATATATTTGGAGCAATGATACCGTATGGTTGTAGAGATTGTTCCTTGGTTCTGAATGATAGAGAATAATTGATTCTCTTGTATTTTGGGCCGATACTCTAGAAAATATAAAGGAAGATTGTCTAATCAGGATAATCTTCTTTTTCTTTGTTTTTCTAGGACGGCAAATCCCTCAAAAGCAATGATATATTATCTCCTTGTAGCATATCAACCAATCAACCGATATCCAAAACCCATATCGGAGCCACAAAAGGAGGTACTTGCAATGAGTACAGTATTCAAAATCTTAAAGGCCACAGGGACAGTAGCAGGGGCAGCGGCGGCCAGGTTCATCATCTGGCTGGCAGGAAAACTGGAAGGGGGGAGGAGGTAAGCCATGGCAGCAGAGGTGGAATCCATGTTCTACGTCAGGGAGAAGCCCTGGCACGGCCTCGGCACCATGGTAGCGGAGGCCCCAGATTCAGCCGCGGCGCTGCGCCTTGCGGGGCTGGACTGGAACGTAGTCCAGAAAGACATCATGACGGTGGACGGAAGCGGCACCATCCCGGGATTCAGGGCAAATGTGCGTGACACCGATGGGAGCGTCCTCGGGATAGTGACGGATAGGTACAGGGTGGTGCAGAACGCGGAGGCATTCTCTTTCACGGATGCGCTGCTGGGCGAGGGCGTCCGCTACGAGACTGCAGGGAGCCTCCAGGGCGGCAGGCGTACCTGGGTGCTGGCAAGGCTCCCCCACCAGTACATCATCAACGGCGAGGAGATCTCGCCATACCTCGTGTTCATGAACGCCCATGACGGCAGCGGCGCCATCAAGGCGGCCATGACCCCCGTGCGGGTGGTATGCCAGAACACGCTGAACCTGGCGCTCTCCACGGCGAAGAGGAGCTGGAGCTTCAACCACACCGGCGACATCAGCGGCAAGCTGGACGAGGCGCGGGACACGCTCCTGTATGCCGGGCAGTACATGGCGGAGCTGGGGAAAGCCTTTGGGAAGCTGGGGCAGGTCAAGCTGTCGGACGGCAAGGTGAAAGAGTTCATCAGCACCCTGATCCCCGACGTGGACGGCGCGAGCCTCCAGCAGAGGCGCAACATCCGCAGGATGCAGGAGGACATGAGGGCGAGGTATTACGATGCGCCCGACCTGGCGGACGTAGGGAGGAACGGCTACCGCTTCATCAATGCGGTCTCCGACTTCGCCACCCACGCGAAGCCGCTCCGCGAGCGCACCAACTATAAGGAGAGCCTGTTCGCCAGGACGGTGGACGGCAACCCGCTGATAGACAGGGCGTACCAGATGGTGATGGCGGCCTGAGACGGCGGCAGGAAACGCCAGCGCATCAGGGCCGCGGCATGGCGCTGGCACAGAAACGGTACTGAGAGGAAGATGCTTATCGACAAGGGACGGCTGCATAAGGCTGTCCCTTTATTTTTGGAGGTGCTTATGTACAGAGTAGTAGTAAAGACGGCAGACCTATCGAGAAATGAATGGCTGAAATACCGCACACAGGGAATCGGCGGTTCGGACGTCTCCATCATCGCGGGAATCAACCCATTCCGGTCAGCCTACCAGCTCTGGCTGGAAAAGACCGGACAGGCGGAGCCAGAGGAGGCGGAGAGCGAGTATGCCCATTTCGGCACGCTGCTGGAGCCAATCGTCCGGAACGAGTTCACCCGCCGTACCGGAATCAAGGTAAGGCAGAAGCACATGCTCCTACGGAGCATGGAACATCCGTTCATGTTCGCGGACCTGGACGGGGTAATCAACGAGGGCGGCCAGATGGCCATATTCGAGGCGAAGACAGCCTCCCAGTACAAGGCCGGGCAATGGGAGGAAGCGGTCCCGGCAGGATACCTCCTCCAGGTGCAGCACTACATGGCAGTGACGGGGGCGGGGAAGGCCTATGTCGCCGCCCTGGTAGGAGGGAGCCACTTCTACATGCATACCGTCCAGAGGGACGAGGAGCTGATAGGGACGATTACAGCCATGGAGAAGGAGTTCTGGGAAAGGAACGTGATAGGAGGTGCGGAGCCTGTCCCGGACGGCTCGGAGGCGACCACGGCTTTCCTGAGCAGCAGGTACGCCAGATGCAACGGCATGGCCGTGGAGCTTCCGGACTCGGCCCTGGAGGTCATACGCAGGTACGAGGACGCCACGGAACAGGTGAAGGCGGCAAAGGAGAGGAAAGATGCCCTGGCCAACCAGCTCAGGAGCTACCTGGGGGAGAACGAGGCCGGGACCGTCCAGGGGAGGACAGTCACCTGGAAGCAGATAACCAAGACGACCTTCGACAGCAGGAGGCTGGAGAAAGAGAACCGCCAGCTTTATGACGAATACCTGACGGAGAGCCGGTACCGCAGGCTCTCCGTGGCATAGGAGGCGGGGCATGGAGGGGATAAGGGAAGCGTTCCGGATAAAGCTGTACAGAGAGTATCTGCAGTTCAAGGAGTCCATGCTACTGAAGAACAGGCTGGACCTGTACGGGTGCTGCTACAGGATAGACATATACCGGAACCTCTATGAGATCGTGGGCGGGCTGGCGGCGAGGATGCCGTCCCATATGCTGGAGGCGATGTATGGGAAGGACGGGATCCTGGACTGGCTCTTCGAGAGCTGGACGAAAGTGGACGACAGCTGCTACAAGGAGCTGGAGGAGCATGTAGAGAGGGAAGTGCTGGGGTTCAGGCTACACGGAAAGGAGGGCGGAAAGGATGCCGGGGACGAAGACTGTGAGGCTACTGAAAGCGGCGGAGATTGAATGCCGCATCGGGACCATCAACGAAAAGGGGCTGAGCCTCCTGCTGTTCAAGGACGCGAGGGTGGACCAAAAGATACTTGACGAGACATACACGCCCCTGGGGTGGAGGCGCTCCCACCAGGCGATAGACGGGAACCTCTACTGCACCGTGGAGGTATGGGACGAGGACAAGAGGCAGTGGGTAGGGAAGCAGGACGTGGGGACGATGTCCTATTCGGAGAAAGAGAAAGGACAGGCATCGGACTCGTTCAAGCGCGCCGGATTCAACTGGGGCATAGGCAGGGAGTTATATACTGCTCCATTCATATGGATCCCTGCAGCAAAGGCGAAGGTCTACCAGAAAGGGGGCAGGTACGCCACTAACGAACGGTTCTCTGTAAAGTCGATAGGCTATAACGATGACAGGGAGATAGCCGCCCTTGAAATCGTGGACTCCAAAGGGGAGGCCGTGTACTCCCTGCGGCAGGGCGAAAGCGATGGGAGCGCTCCGAAAGGGGAAAGGAATCCTAGCGGCAGTGGAGCAGAGAGGGCATCCGGACAGAAGCCCGCACCGAAAGGGAAAGCGGGGACGGAAAGGGATGCCGGAAAACCCGCGCAGGACGGCCAGGAGGGGCAGGGATGCATCGGGAACCGGGAGGAGGTCGTACTGATGGCCGAGCTGAGCAGGACCGGGATATCCCTTGACCAGGTGCTGGAGCGCTATAAGATCGGCAGCCTCAGCCAGATGACGCCGGAAATCTATGACAGGGCAATCGCGGCCCTGAAACAGACGAAGCCGAAGAAAGCAGCATGACTGCAGCATAGGCCGGAGAGGGCGAAAAAGGGAACAGGGAATCACAGATATTAAAGGGGGCTTATGGACGCACATCCATAGGCTCCCTTTTGCAGCGGAAAGGAGAAGCAGGGAAATGGAGATGGAGGCTTTTGTAAGGAAGGCATGCAAGGCAGTAGGGGAAAGGCTCGGCAGCGGGTTCCGTGTCGAAGCCAGGGACGTCAGGAAGAACAACGGGGTCATCCTGCACGGCATGAGCGTCATTAAGAAAGGGCAGAACGTAGCGCCGACGATATACCTGGACACGTTCCTGGAGGCCTATGAGTCGGGGGCGGCGTTCGGGACCATCATGCAGAGGCTCCTACAGATATGTGAAGAGAGCGCGTCCGGAGAGGATATGGACATGGGCTTTTTCCGGTCGTTCGAGAAGGTGAGGGACAGGATATGCTACCGGCTGGTGGGAAGGGACAGAAACAGGGAGCTGCTGGAGGACATGCCCCATGTGGGGTTCCTGGACATGGCCGTATGCTTCTTCTATGCCTACCAGGACGAGGCGTTCGGGGAAGGGTCCATACCGGTACACAATCCCCATATGGAGGCCTGGGAGACCGACACGGCGGAGCTGTTCGCCTTGGCGAGGCGCAACACCAGGAGGCTGTTCCCATGGGAGTGCAGGACGTTGGAGGAGGTACTGGACGAGCTGGACGGCCCATCCGTACAGGAAGACGGCTGGATAGGCCTCCCCCTACGGGTGCTGAGCAACGACAGGAGGGCATACGGCGCCGCCTGCCTACTCTATCCGGGAGTGCTGGAGGGGATTGCGGAGAAAGAGGGGTGCAGCTTCTACATCCTCCCCAGCTCCGTCCATGAGGTGATACTGCTGCCGGACGATGGGGAGATAGTGCCCGATGAACTGAAGAAGATGGTGGCGGAGGTGAACAGGTCGTATGTGGCCGCGGAAGAGGTACTTACAGACAGCATTTATTATTTTAACATGCAGAAGAAAGAAGTAGTGGTGGCCTGAATGGGACGGACTGGCTGCATGGCCCTGCGGACATCTGAAAGGCGGGGCCATGGCACCGGACATCAGAGGATAAGGAGACGGATATGTTAAATGGCAAAGCGACAGAGAGCAATATGGTGAGGATGACAGGGGAGATCGTATCGGAACCCTGCCTGGTCCGTGAGGGGCGTGGCGAAAAGCTCTATATGGCGTACATCCTCACCAGACGGACCAGCGGAGTGACGGACAGGATTCCGCTCATAATCCCAGGGAGGCTGATAGGGCCAGGGGACTGCATCGGGCACATGGTATCGGTGGAGGGACAGTTCCGCTCCTACAACAGGAATGAGGAGGGGAAGTCGAAGCTGATTCTGTCGGTGTTCGTCAAGGAGATCATTCTCCTGGAGACAGGATGGCCTGTGGACTTCGCCTGCAACAACCGGGTCTTCCTGGACGGGTTCATCTGCAAGGCACCTATATATAGGAAGACGCCGAAAGGACGTGAGATTGCGGACGTCATCCTGGCAGTGAACCGCCCCCATGGGAAATCGGACTACATACCCTGCATCGTATGGGGCAGGGACGCATGGGACGTGGCAAGGCTGGACGTGGGCGCTGCGTTGAGGATTTCAGGCAGGATACAGAGCAGGGAATATGACAAGATGCTGTCGGAGACGGAATCGGAGACCAGAGTGGCATATGAGGTCTCTGCCATAGAGGTAGGGATTGGATAGAGAGGCCTCCCTGCTTGCTGGCAGAAAGCATATCAGGGGCATCGGGATTTTAGGGTTCCCTGAAATCCCAGCCCCTATTTCAAAAGAGATTCAGATTGGAGGATTCTACAGATGGAGATGCAGGAGATAATCAAACAGACGGAACAGGACATCAGGCAGGCAATCAAAGACTATGGCGCGCACACAAAGCAGACGGAAGTCCTCGATGACGTGTCGGAGAGGTTCATCCGCAGGCTCGCCAGGGACAGCGCCTATGCGAAGCAGGGGCTGCGGGAGCTGTTCAGCAGGTCGCCAGTGTGGGATGAAAGGATTGGCGCACTGGTCATCAACGGGACACGGACACACGACCCGGACTACGACAGGATATTGGAGCTTGGCCTGGAGATCCTACAGGATGCCCTTGACCGTGATGATGACCGGCACTACAGCATGCTGCAGGCGCTGAACCTTTTCTGCTGCGCACATCAGTCCGAGACGGACCGCGAGATGAGCATCGAGGCAATCAACTCGTTCGCGCCGAAAGCATATGCGCCCACAAAGAAGCCAAGCCGCGTGTTCAAGGCGCTCTGCGATGCCCTCGGCGTTGCGGACGAGGTGGCGGGTAGCAGGTTCCAGCGGCTCTTCGCGCAGTTCGCGGACGAGCTGGCGGCAAAGAGGATCGGCTTCAAGCTGTACGTCTCGCTGAACCCGGCGCACTTCCTGACCATGAGCAACCCAAAGGGGGACGACCGTGGCGCGACCCTGACCAGCTGCCACTCGTTCAATTCAACGGAATACAAGTTCAATAACGGCTGCTCCGGCTACGCCAGGGACGCGACCAGCTTCATAGCGTTCACGGTGGCGGACGATGGGGATCCGGAGGCGTTCAACAACAGGAAGACCACCAGGCAGGTCTTCGCATACCGACCGGGGAGCGGCCTGCTGCTGCAGAGCAGGATGTACAACACGTCCGGTGGGACGCGCGGGGCGCAGGCAGACTCCAGGCTCTACAGGGACCTGGTCCAGCGAGAGATATCCATGCTGGAGGACGTGCCGAACTTGTGGAGGACGGTGCCGTCCACTGGAGAGAAGTCAGGCTGGGTCGGCGCAGGATATGGGTTCGGTGGGTATGCCGACTGGACATATGCCGACTTCGATGGGCATATCAGCTTCAGATCCGATTTCGATGAGAAGAGGTGCGGGATTCTGGAGGTCGGCACATATGGGCTGTGCATACGCTGTGGGGACGAGATCAGCGAGGGGCTGTACTGCGATGGGTGCAGAGAAAGCCAGCCGATCTGCGATGACTGCGACAGGCATTGCGGCGGGCTGCGCACCGCCTACGACATCAGGGGGGACGAGGTCCATGTCTGTAGCGACTGCCTTGACAGCAACTATCGGTACTGCGAGGTCTGTAACAGGTACCATGACAATGGGAACATGAGGCATGTCGGCGGCAGGGACATCTGCAGCAGATGCCTCTCCGAGCATTACGAGCAGTGCAAGGGCTGCGGGGAGTGGCTGCGGAAAGGGGATACATACGGCGTATATGGCCGGAACGGCTATTCAATCCAGGTATGCGGACACTGCCGGGGCGGCTACATCCGCTGCAGCGGCTGTGGCGGATACTACCACCCTGACAACACGCGGCTCCTGATCCGGGCGGGCGGCAGGCACAGACATGTCTGCAACGACTGTACGCGGGACTATGTGGTCTGCCCATCCTGCAGCAGCCTGGTAGAGGCCTGCGGTGATGGGGCCTGCCCGTCCTGCGGGGAGGTAATCGAAGAAAGGATGGAGGAGACGGCATGAAGCCATTGGAATATTTCTTAAGGCCCACACAGAAAGAGCTTTTCGCAAGGCTGCGGTCAATCTACAAAGGGCGCGCAGACGTGTGCAGGGACAGCTACATCCTGGTCAGGGGAGAGGCCCCTGTGCTCCTGGTGGCGCACCTCGACACGGTGCACTGCCAGCCGGTGGAGCAGATCTGCAGAACGGATGACGGAGAGATACTCATGTCCCCACAGGGAATCGGGGGAGACGACAGGTGCGGGGTCTACGCCCTGAACGCCATATATGGGCAGTCGGAGGCAAAGCCGTGGCTGCTGTTCACCTGCGATGAAGAGGTGGGCGGCATAGGCGCAGGCGCATTCTGCGCGAAGCACCGCAAGGGAGCCCTCCCGAAAGAACTGAAGCGGCTCAAACTAATCATTGAGATTGACCGGAAAGGCAAGGATGATGCGGTCTATTACGGCTGCGGGAACAAGGGCTTCGAGGACTATATAACAGGGAAAGGGTTCAGGACGTCCTATGGCTCGTTCAGCGACATCTCATACATCGCGCCGGAACTTGGCATTGCGGCGGTGAACCTCTCGGCAGGGTACTACAACGCCCATACGCTGCATGAATACATCGACCGGAGGCATCTGGAGGACACGGTCAGGAAGGTCGTCGGGATTGTCGCGGAATCCACGAATCCTGAGTTCCACCGGTATGAATATGTAGAAGCGCGCCGCTATTGCGGCAGGGGCTGGGGCGGATATGGCAGATGGCGCGATGAGGATGGGAAAATCCTGGAGGGCCTGCCGCAGGGCATCCGTGAGGAATACAGGATCCTCCTGGACTACTATACCGTGGAGGAGCTGGAGGGATACCGCAGGGATTATGGGGACAGGATGATACCGCAGCTTTTTGAGGCCGAATTCGGCGGCGCGTGTCTGCCGCTGGAGGAGGGATTGGGCGGATGGGGGAATCCAGAGGCAGATATGGGATGCGGCGGAGTGGAGAGGTGACTGAAAGCAATTTGGTGAAATGTCAAGAGGAAAATAAAAAAGATTTTCTGGAAGAAGGGTAACTTTAATAGACCTACCTTCTTGAAAGAACGTAAGTTCGGTATCTATTATGGATTACCTACTCTTTTCCACAGAGTAGAGTTTGCCATTGGCCAGCAGTCC
>CAJTZD010000071.1 GCA_910584235.1 uncultured Acetatifactor sp. | reverse complement strand
CAATTGCAAACCCAGACTTGCCCAAAAGGTTTCATTTATGGTGGTGTCAAGTGTGTAGGACATGGGAGTTTAGTTTTATAGTAAATTTGTCACTCCCTGTGCGGGAGTGTGGATTGAAATATGCGTGGCATTTACCCTATATCAAGAACGGTATTTCTTGAGAATCCGGAATATCTGGATGACTATCTGCCATGGGATCCCATGGTACAGGAACGGTGCCGATAACCATTGTCCTTTTAGTATAGAGGGGCGGTGGTTATTTTTCTATCCACCATCTTATTTGACGCTTACGATTGTGTGGAGCACTTTACTGCGGGGAATGTCTTTTATCAGGTTCTCCCGCTGGCCGGCATATTTCCTTTTCTGCAAATGCTTTTCGACCCAGGCCAGGTCCGGCTCCTGCGTCTCCGGATCGGCACAGGATTCCGTTTCATTAAAAAGAGACATCTGTCCCTCTATTTCAAGGGCAGACATCTTCACCGAATTTGCTCCATGAAGTTTACGGGTAAGGAAATCAACCTGCTCTTTCAGGAGCCGGACCTGCTGTTCCGGTTCTTTGATCTGATATTGTACTCCTGTTCTGTATCCGGCATGGGCTGAAGACTTTCCTGCTCTGATAGGTCCATTGTACCATAAAACGGCAGGACTTTCCAGTATTTATAAGGAATTTCCGGGTTTCCCGGGCTTTTGGGGAGCCCATTTGCGGACCACTTTTGGTTGTTCCGGATTCAGACTTTCCAACAGCCAGGGGATCTGCTGACGGGAGAGCTGTCTGACTTCTTCACCTGTGTGCGGCCAGTGGAGACGGTCGCTTTCATAGCGCGAAAAGACACAAGCCGCCTCGTTCATAATGGACTGCCTTGATCCGCTCCGCACGTTTCCGGCAGAAAAGGAACAGCGAATTACTGTAAGGATCAAGCTGAAAGCTGTATTGGAGGAAATCAATCAAACCGTTCAGCTGTTTCCTCATATCCGTGTACCCGGTGCTTTTCTACCCGGGAGAGGTCGCCTAACATGACCGCACTGCTTTCAGGATAGCTTCCGGCAGACCGCAAGGCGTATCCTCAAAGAGTCTAACTGTCACAGAAGCGATGTGAAGCACCGCTGTGGGGGCGGTACTGGAATCCTGTCTGCCACAAAAGGATGCCTCTGGATTTAGAGTTATGAGAGTGAACTCGAAAAACTCTACCCTCAACTTTACAGGAGAACGCCAAATATTTCACTACATGTTCTTATTTGACGCTTACTTCATATATGCCAGATAAGCCTCTAAGACAGAAATCAGCGTGATATATTCCTTTTAACGCATTCGTCTTTTTATCAGCATTATCCATATATAAATCACCATGTCCGTAAGATAAGGATAGAACAAGGTTTCCCTTTTGGCATATATTTCAGATATCGGTTTTTTATGGAAAAGGTTATGAGATATACATAAAAATCTCAAAATATAAAATGGGGATTGCATATTCGTTAAAAGCATTGTATGATAAAGGTACAAAAACGTTTACGATATAAGATCGTGTTACAAATTAAGGAGGAAAATAGACATGAAAATTTCAACACGATGCACAAGTCCACAATACGTCTGCGGAAACGAGAAAATAAAACTAATAGGCGGAATTGATGGATATTTTCCGGACTTTGGACATCATCTGGAAAATGAAATGGGCGGTCTGTGGCTTTATCCGGTGAAGATTCTGGATGGTTTCTGGATGCGATTTATTGATAATAGTGCAGAGACAGTTGACTGTTATATGAAAGCGGACGAATTCGAGAATTTCCCCCACAAAAATGTTTTCTCCTATGGGGGCGGTCTGGGGCACACTGCTGTCACCGCAAAGCGGGTGCAAATGGCGCCGGAAGGGATCAAGGGAATCCTTGTAAAGTATATTTTCCGCAACAGGGGAAAAGAATTCTGTGATTGTACCACAGAGCTGCTTGCCAGGGTGCATATGGTTCCGGTATGGCTTTCAGAGGAGCTGGGCGTTTTAGCCGGAGAGAAAGTGGAGCTCTGTTTTTTGGAGAAAGAGCAGGCTTTTCTGGCTAAGGACAGCGATAATCCCTGGTATGCGCTGATAGGGTGCAACTGCGGATGGGACGAGAGTAGGACAGGGGACTTCTTCGGACCGGAGATTACTTCGGGCACCGGTGTGAGCTGCGGGATCACCCATCATTTTGCTTTGGGGCCGGGAGAGGAAAAGGAGATCACATTCTACTTTGCCGGCTCAGAGATTTCCAGGGAAGATGCCCTGAAACAATATCGGGCGCTGCGTGAAGACAGGGATTATGAGGGAGAAAAGGAAGCGAAATACCGCGATATCCTGGCAAAGACGGTATTGGAGACAGAGGACGAAAGATTTTGTGAGATTTTTGACTGGGTTAAAGTAAATACAGACTGGCTCATCGTGGACCAGGAGGTATATGGGAGAGGTATTGCGGCCGGATTGCCGGAATATCCATGGTGGTTCGGCTGTGATAGCTTTTATACGCTGCAGGGAGTGCTGGGGATTGGAAACTATAAGTTATGTAAGGATACGCTGCGTCTGGTCAGAGAGTATTCTGAGAAAGTAAATGGGAACGGGAGAGTTATACATGAAATCCTGCCCAACGGATACTGTCCGAATCCGGGTAACACCCAGGAAACTGCCCATTTTGTGACTATGGTATGGAAGTATTTTCAATGGACCGGAGACAGAGAGTTTTTGGAGGAATGTCTGCCTTATATTCGAAAAAGCATAGCGTGGCTTCTGGAGCAGGACGATGATGGAGATATGTATCCCAGTGGATACGGTATTATCGAAATTGCGGGCCTGGATATGGAAATGATCGACACAATTGTGTACACCTGCGAGGCCTATGAGTGCTATGGGAGGATGCTGGAGCTTACAGGTGAGGGACGGGAGGGACAAAAGTATCTGGAACTGTACCGGAAAATGAGAGAGAAGATAAACACTGAGTTGTGGGATGAAGAAGCGGGCCTGTACTGTGACGCATATGCCTCCTACGCTACAATTGAGGAGAAGTACGACATTATAGAGGAGCTGTTGAAAGGAAGCCGGTCTGAGGAGGTAAAAGAACATATTTTGAAATGCCTCAGAGAGAGAAAGAGCGATGGGCGTCAGGAAAGAGGATGGCTGCTGAACAGAAACTGGGTCATTAACACACCCATGGAAACCGGCCTTGCAGATGAGGACAAGGCTATACGGGCACTTCGGAAAATGGAGGGGAGTGACTACATCGGTAAATATGGAATGTATCTGAACGCATTGGCACAAGATGCCCAGATGACCATCAGCACAGGAGTCATGGCGGCTGCCCAGGCAATGTATGGGAAGACAGACGAGGCCCTTGATTTGCTGGAAAGAATGTTCGCTACTTTTGGGATGGCAACACCGGGTTCTATGTCGGAAATGTCCCCTGATTACGGATGTTTCGTACAGGCGTGGACAGCATACGCTACCTTTTTGCCGGTAGTCAGGTTCTTTTTTGGCATTGAACCTGTGGCATCAGAAGAGAAAATTTACGTGGCCCCGTGTCTGCCTGACAGGTGGAAAAAGGCGGCTTTGAAGAATGTGCTGGTGCTGGATGGAGCAATATCGGTCTGTGTAGAGATAAAGGGGCAGGATGTGGAGATTACGGTGGAGAATAATACTTCTTATTCGGTAGAGCTGAGGCCCGGAGCAAAGCATATATGCGACGGCGGGATCCTGGAGACCTGTGCACCCGGAGAGTGTGTAACGGTCAAATACGGGCATGCTTCCGGATTTGCACCAACTGTTTGAGCCGTTAAGAACAGCACTGACACTATGGGCAGCAAGCGGAAAGGAGAAAGAGAAAAACCCTAAAAGTTGACAAGCATTCGGATAGTATTGTATAGTATTTATGGAAGATTAGTTAGAACGTAAGGGTGGGAGAATGGCGACAATAAGGGACGTGGCAAAAGCGGCAGGAACCTCTATCGGCACAGTATCCAGAGCTTTTAACGGATATCGGGATATTAATACCGAGACCAAGGAGAGAATCTTTTCCGTGGCGCATCAGTTGGGATATTCACCAAATATCAACGCAAAATCACTTTCTTCAAAGGTTTCCCGCAATATGGGGCTGATTGTCTCGGGATTTCTGGACAGTGACAAAAGGAACGGATTTGTGCTGTCTCTGCTCAAAGGGACTTACCGGTATGCCTATGAACAGAATCTGGAGATAGCATTGTATACATTGGATGCAGAACAGCAGAAAACCAAGACCTATGAACAATTCTGTACGGAGCATAGTATTTTCGGCGCCGTACTCAGCGGTGTTGCCACGAATGATGTATATTTTAATCAGCTGGTGAAAGCAGGGTTTCCCTGTGTGCTGATTGATGTCTATATCAAGGGAGACGGGCTGGGATGTGTGTCCATTGATAATGTGAAAGCCGCAGAGGAGATGACGAATTATCTGCTTGACGCTAACCATCAAAAGATTGTAGTGGTACAGGGGAAAAAGCAGACTGAGGTGAACAGCTATCGGATTGCAGGCATCTATGCCGCTATGCAGAAGAGAGGGTTGGAGCTGTGCCGGGAGAACATTTTAAATGGTGAGTTCAGAGAGCATATTGCATATGAAGAGACAAAACGATATATCCAGGAGCATGGAAAGAAAGGGGCGACTGCATTTATGTGTCTGAGCGATGTGATGGCACTTGGGGTGATGCGCGCCATTGCGGATTTGGGCTATTCTGTGCCGGATGATTTTTCTGTGACGGGCTTCGACGGGATTCCGATAGCTGGCTATACCACGCCGGGTCTGACCACTATAGAACAGGACATGGAGAAGATAGGATACCGTGCGGCCGAGGTTTTGCTGGATCTGACGCGGAATCCGAAGCAGAGCCCCAATATTTATGTGGCATATGAATTTATCGAGAGAAATAGTGTAAAGAGATTATAACCGGCCCCCCAGGGAGCCGGTTTTTCGCGCCTATACTATGTAAGTCAATGGGAAAATAGAAACAGCCGGCTTGTCCAGCGACACTGAGGCGTAAAGCTTACGGTAAGATAACGCGTATCCCCCAAAGGAACCTCTTCCCTCATATCCATATCTGTCAAGGTATAGCCATGGGACAGGCCGTGGCCGCATAGCGGACGCAAAGAGAAAGATATAGCTTTCGGTTCCTGCGCGAAGAGAAAAATAAGGCTTTCCGTTCCCTTTGTATAACTGAATACATTGACATACTCCGACAGATACAGAGGGAGATAGAATCCGTCGGCGATGTAAGGCCTGATGATATCTTTGTATTCTGTCAGATAATCTTTCATAAGGGACAGCGTGGCAGGAGAATACTCCGTGAGCCGATGAGAAATTCCGAAAGGATGCAGCATGGCAAGACGCATATGATAATGCAGCTCCTTGGGAGATATGCTGTCCAGATTCAGGGAGGGGAAGAGCGGATTGTGGGGCGTCCTGGTACCGGACCACATAAAGTGCAAAAGCTGTCTGGGGAGGAACCATTTGCTTGCCTCTTTGAATAGGTGCATTTGATGGACGGAATGGTCTGCATCGCTCAGAAAGTGCAGGTGTGTATGAAGACCCATTTCCAGATTCAGGCGCTGTCCTCCGGAGCTGCAGTTCTCGATAACCAGCTCCGGGAATTCCCTGCGCAGCCTGTCCAGGACCCGATAGAGGCCCTCATAATGCTTTAACAGTCCATTGCCGCTGTCATGGCAGTGGCCGGGAGCATTGCAGCCAAAGCCCGGATCTATATTAAAATCCAGCTTCCAGTATACGCTTGTGCAGAGACGGAACAGGTTCTTCATAGTTTCATAAGCCCATTCCTGTACCTCTGGAATCGAGAAGCAAAGGTATGGAAGCCGTTTTCCGTTGCGGACAGCCAGCCACTCAGGATGATTTTTGATTAGTTCGGATCCGGCGTCTACGGTCTCCGGCTCACACCAGATGCCCATGGAAAGCCCCAGCTGTGCCAACTGTTCTCGCAGCCAGGCAAGCCCACGGGGGAACCGGCTTTTGTTTACATGATCCCAGTCGCCTCTGACATGGAACGCTTCTTCGCCGGGATCGTCATGCCCAAACCATCCGGCATCCAGTACCAGCATTTCCGCACCTAAGTTTGCGGCTATGCGGGCATTGTCTAAAATGATATCCTCATTAATCCATTGATCTTCGTAAGCCCACCAGTGATTGTAGATCACAGGAAGCTGCTGGTAGAAAGGGTGGTCGGAAAGTGCGGCCAGGGCCCGGCTTTGCTTGACACGATAGCATTCTTCCTGAGAGACATACCGGTGAGACAGAATTCCGGGATAAGAAAACAAGGCTCCGGGCGGAAGCATGGTACAGAAATCCCTGTCCGGATTACTGACAATCAGGACTGTCCGGCCATCTTTGCGGCATAGTTCCACTTTGTAATTTCCGCTGGTGCAGATAGCGAAATCCAGGGAAGAATCCCGGGACATCAGTGTGAAAAAAGGGGCGCATTCCGCACTGCAGCGCCCTTTTTCATTGGCGAATGAGAACGATTCAGACAAAGCTGATTCCTGCCGGGTAAATTCCCGGGCCCAGCCGGAATGGTACCATACAAGCCTGTCATAGCTGTCAGGCAGAGAAAGCTTCAGATAAATTGAATCTTTCAGAAGTACGGAACGGCGGGATTTGTTTTTGCAGGTACGTTGCAGATACTGAATCTGGCGGCTTTCCGGCTCAAAGACTGGTTCTGAAAAATGTAAGATTGCATGCTTCATATAGAAATTCCTTTCTGCTTTCTATGGTAGTTATATAATAGAATCAAAAGTCGGATTCTATTATCAAGTTTCTATTATAGATATTTAAAAACGTTTTTGCAATCTATAATATGAATAATTTTTTGAGAACATAGGAAATAATATGTAGATATGACTAAAAAAGAAATAAAATTCTCAAAAAAGTATTTACAATTGCCAATGAAGATGTTATGATAAAAATGTGAATACAAAAACGTTTACGAAACCAATATTCCGTATAATAAGGCGGAATGTTTTTTATAAAAATTACAAAAACGTTCACGGCACCGGAAGAGAAATGGAAGAGAGGGATATGGAGCATGGGCACAAAACAGAGAAAGGAAAAGGAAGCGAAAAAGAACAGGAGACCCTTTTTTCAGGAAATGAAGAAGAACGGGGCATATTATATGATGATGCTACCCGCCGGGATTGTAGTTTTTTTATTTGCCTATCTGCCGATGCCGGGATTGATTATTGCGTTTCAGGACTTTAACTTTGTGGACAGGTTCAGGAGTCCTTTTATCGGGTTGAATAATTTCAAGTTTTTCTTTACCAGCTCCTATGCCCTGCAGACCACTGTAAACACCCTGGTGATCAACTTTAACTATCTGATCTGGACAACTTTTTTGGCAGTGGCAGTGGCGATTATACTCAATGAAATCAAAGGGAGAGTTTCTAGGAAGATATACCAGAACGCAATCTTTATCCCTTACTTTATTTCTTCCGTGGTGGTGGGGAGGCTGGTAAGAACCATGCTTTTCGCGGATTCCGCCGGGGGAGTCATGAACCGGCTGCTGAGGATGTTCGGAGCGGATCCGGTAAAGTGGTCCACAGTGCCGATTGCTTGGCCTTTCATCATCGTAGGCGCCCATTTATGGCAGTTAACAGGTTATACATCCATCGTCTATCTGGCGAGTATTGCCGGATTTGACAGGGAGATGTATGAGGCGGCATCTCTGGATGGCGCCTCCAGATGGCAGAAAATCAGATATCTGACGGTTCCTCTCCTGATGCCGTCTATCATCGTTATGATGCTGCTTAGCATCGGCGGCATGCTCAGGGGTGACTTTGCCAATATCTATGCGATCATAGAGGATAACGGCATGCTGTTCAAATATACGGATGTCATAGACACATACGTATTCAGAGCCATCAAGGGCGCGGCGGAATTCGGAACCACGACGGCAATTGGATTGTACCAGTCGGTAGTGGGCTTCATTCTGGTGATGGGTTCCAACTGGCTTGCGAAAAAGTATGACAAAGACAGCGCTTTGTTCTAGAGGGGAGGAAGAGATGAGAACGAAGAAACAGGGCTTCATCGGAGATTTACTGATGCATCTGGGGATGATATTTCTGAGCTTTATCTGTCTGTATCCTTTTGTGCTGAGCTTTATGGTATCCATCTCCACAGAGGAGAGTATTGTTAAGAACGGATTTAAAATGCTGCCGGACGGATTTACGCTGACGGCATACAGAACCGTTTTCGCCGACGGCAGTATATACACGGGGTATTTGATTACGATTCTGGTCACATTGATAGGAACTTTACTGTCCCTGCTTTTGACGGCAATGGCGGCCTATGGGATGGCGAACAATAAAGTGCAGTACAGAAACGCGTTTGCTTTGTATCTATATATTCCGTCGGTATTCAGCGCGGGTCTGGTCCCCTGGTACCTGGTATGTACACAGATTCTGCATCTGCAGAATACATTGTGGGCGCTGATACTGCCCTCTTTGGTATCGCCGTTCAACGTTTTCCTGATGAGAAATTATTTCAAGACAATACCATCCTCCCTTTTGGAGGCAGCGGAGATCGACGGCTGCGGGGTTATGAAAACTGCTTTTGTAGTGGTGCTGCCGCTGTCTAAGCCCATCATAGCGACGATTTCCCTGTTTGTGGGCCTGGGATACTGGAATAACTGGGCCAATGCGCTGTACTTTATCGATGAAAGACGGCTTTACCCGCTGCAATATATGCTTTACAGAATAGAATCGCTGATGCGGTTCATTCGGGAGAACGGAGCCATGGCGAATATGGAAGTTCCAACCCAAACTTTCCAGATGGCGACTTTGTTCGTCACCATCGGACCGATCCTGTTACTCTATCCTTTTGTCCAAAAATATTTTGTAAAGGGAATCATGGTAGGCGCGGTAAAGGGATAAGGCGGAAGTAAATATGGTATTAGGCTCCTGTGAGCTTGATATAAGGGATAAACACTCCTGTAAAGGGAGAATTACACACAGAAAAGGAGAGAAGTATGAAAAAGAAATTATTGGCAGTATTACTGACGGCAGCTATGTCCGTAAGCGTTTTGAGCGGCTGCGGTAACGGCGGCAGCGGCAAGGAAAGCTCATCCCAGGTTTCGGGCAATCAGGAATCAAGCGAGAGTCAGAGCGGTGGGACAGAGAGTAAAACAGAAGAGACAGGCACACTGAATGACGAAAACGGCGAGACGGTCACACTGACCTTTGCCACTCTGGGTACGGAAGCGGCCTGTCAGGAGCAGGTGCTGGCGGCGATCAATGAGAAGCTTCAGGCGGACGGGCTGAATATACGGGTCCAGATAAAGATTCTGGACGACTATTGGAATAAGATTGCACTGGATATTGCAGGCGGCACTGAGTATGACCTGGCCTGGGCCCATTCCAGCACGCTGTCCGATCTGGTGTCTAAGAAAGTATACCAGCCGATCACACCTGCCCTTAACTCCGTGGGACAGGAACTGAAAGCAAAGACACCGGAGCACGTACTTCGGGGAGGAACTGTGAACGGGGAGATTTACGCCATTCCCCGGGTCATCCCTACCACTGGTTTCAACAATACTTTTGACGTCAGGAAAGACCTGATGGACAAATACGAGATTGAAAAGATTACCACAATTGAAGAGCTGGAGGCTTATTTTCAGGCAGTTCTGGACAATGAGGAAAGCGTGTATCCTTACAGCGGAACCAATATATCTCCTATGCTCCCGATATTTGCCAACTATCATTACATCCTTGGCGACGGTATCTTTGCAATGTACGTGGATCCTGAGGATCCGGAGCTGACGGTGAAATCTTTCTGGGAGTCTGACGAGTTTGTGCAGATCTTCGAAAAGAGGAAAGAGTGGGCGGAGAAAGGTTACCTGATGTCTGACACCAGCACTTTTGAGAATCCTGACCACGGCTTTGAGTACGGCATGGTAGCGGCAGTGGACTCCAATGTCATGCGTGTGTCTGAGCGTGTGGACGGCATGAAGAACACACTGCCGGAGGCAGAGCCTTACACTGTATATCTTGAGCCGGAAACTCGCTGGATTTACAGCGCCGGCGATAATATGCTGGCAGTTCCCAGCACCAGCAAGCATGTAAACGAAGCGGTTGAGCTCATACAGTGGTTCAAATGTAACCAGGAAAACTATGACTTGTGGTCTTACGGCGTTGAGGGTGTTAACTACGAAAAGAATGGCGAAGCCATTGACATTTCCAATATTACTTCGGAAAACGTATGGTCTCCCATGGTATGGATGTGGAACGATATGGATGTGGCCAGATTTTCAGCAAACTTTTCTCAGGATGCAATCCAGAGACTGACAGACTGGGACAGCCAGTCACAGACATCCCCTCTGCTGGGATTTGTACTTGATGAGAGCAAGATTAAGGCAGAGGCAAGCCAGATCAGAGCCATTATGACCGAGTATGCCGATAATCTTGCAAAGGGCGATCTGGATGTCAATGAGGTCAGAGACGAGATCATCGGGAAGATGAAAGCTGCGGGTATTGACAAGGTCATCGAAGAGACTCAGAAGCAGGTAGACACATTTGCGGGTAAGTAAAAGGCCTGGGGACTAAACGGGTCAGAAAGAAAAATATGCTCATGGGAGAGTCCGGCTGTAAGAAAGACAAATCTCCGGAGGACGCTGCAGGGAAAGCCAGGCTGAGAAAAAGGATGGAGGGTGTCATTCGGGAGGCGCTGCAAATGGAGGACGGAAGCAGAAAGGCTTTCTACTTATTCGGTGCGGGGCATTCCCTGATACCAGTGGAACTGGGCTATCTGAAAGGGAGCGAGGCGAGGGAACTTTACGCGGCCGTGGAGGCGGACAGAGCGCGGGGAGAGGCTGTGAGAGGAGACATAATGCCAATAGGTCTGGGCAGGGAGATTACAGGGCTTGGCAAAATGAAAGAGCTGGACGGTATATTGGAAAATATGGAGAAAGTGGCAGAAGGCTTTGGCAAAGTAATGCCTGGGACCACCAACGAGATCTATCCGGAAAAAGGCTGCTTTGTGCAGGGCTGGAACAGCCTTGCCACAATGTGGCCCTATGCGGGCAGCATGTTTGGAATTCGGCCCGATGCCTACAGAAAACATGTGCGCTTGGATCCCTGTCTGGGCAGGAAAGTAGAGGGCTTATCTCTGACGAATCTGCCCATCGGAGGGGAGTATTTCGACTTTTATTATGAGAGAATTGACGACATGAATGTCGTCCGCGTGCGCAAGCCCTCTCGCGAGTGGACCGTTTCTCTTGCCGAAACGGAGAAAAATGTGAAATTGATCACAGAGGACAGTTATACACTTACATCCACCAGCTCCACCCTGGGTCCCCTGGCCGCAACGGCCTGCCTGCGGTCATAAGTAAGCGGCCGTCCTTTCAGGTCGCTTACAAATCCTCCGGCCTCCTCCACGATCAAAGCTCCGGCGGCATAATCCCAGGGACACAGCGTCAGCTCGAAGAAGAATTCCGCCCTGCCACAGGCCACCATACACAAATCCAGAGCCGCAGACCCGCTTCTGCGCAGATCCTCTGCCTGGGACAGATAGCGGTAGGCGATTTCAAAGGATTTCCGGGTCAGATCCGCATGGTAAGGGGTGGTTCCGAACAGAATCAGCCCCTCAGCCAAGGTCCGGTCCGAGGTATGGATCCGTTCCCCGTTGAGATACGCGCCCTGTCCTTTCAACGCGGTAAATGTCTCCTTTAGATAAGGATTATGCACCACACCCAGAATGGGGAAACCGTCCAGTGCCAGTGCAACGCTGATACAGCTGGCATGATAGTTTCTGGTAAAATTGGCTGTGCCGTCGATGGGGTCTACGATAAAAGCATATCCCTTTGAGATATCTGTACTGTCCATCTGATCCTCTTCACCGAGAAATACTGCCTCCGGAAGCAGCTCAAGCAGACGAGACTGCAGGATAGCCTGCACTTTGGAGTCGTAATCAGTGACAAAATTTCCTTTGCCGGTTTTGCGATGGATTTTCCGTTCCATATCGGTAGCGCTTAACAGAATGTCCTCGCAGCTCTTAACGATATCTGTCATTTCCTGAAGTAGATGTTCTTTCCGCATAATTTTCCTCCCTGCCGCCAACGCCCGGATTTCCCTGAAATATAGTGGTATTATAACCAATATTTTCATTTTGCGCAAGGATTTTTAGGGTTATTGACTTTTCGGGCAGATTCACTATAATGGGTTTTAGGGACGGGACACAAAGTGGCTATAATGAGGGCGGAGATTCATGGGAAAAGTAAGGCAACTGGGGAGGCTGGTGAAACGCAACAGATGGGCGTTGGCAAAGTTTGAAATCACATTCAAGCTGCTGACGTTTCTGGTGGCTGTCCCGCTTTTCTCAGGCTGTGTCCGCCTGGTTATGAAGCTGACGGGATATGAATATCTGACCGTAGAAAATGTTGTCTCTTTTGCCATACATCCTCTTACAATCGTGTCATTTTTGGCATTGCTTTTGCTGATGACGGCATATGCCATGTTTGATATTACCACAGTCGTCATCATATTGGACCAGTCCTGTCAGAATCGGAAAGCCTGTCTGCAGGATGTGATGCGCATATCTGCCCGCAAGTGCGGGAAACTGTTTCATTTCAGAAGCCTTTCTCTGGCATTTCTGATTCTGTTCCTGATTCCTTTCCTTAACTTAGGACTGGCAACCGGAGTGATTTCCACCATACAAGTGCCTGGATTTATTCAGGATTATATCCTGCAGAACCGGATATTGCTTGTATTGTGTAGTGGGCTGGTGGCTTTTTTGGCGGCGCTGTTGCTGCGCTGGCTCTATTCGCTGCATTATCTGATCCTGGAGGACATGCCCTTTGGAGAGGCCAGGAAACACAGCTGCCGCCTGGGAGCCGGGAGGCATATCAAAGATTTGTTTTCCCTGGTGTCAATGCAGCTTGTCATATCCCTTGTCTTCCTTGGCTGTGTCATGATCGGAATTCTGCTGATCATGGCAGTGGACAGTCTGTTGGAGAACCTGACGCTGCTAAACAGCTTTGTATCCACGATCATTTGGATGTTTATTGCCCTGTCTGCCGCGGTTTTTATGTCCCTGTCCATGCCCTTTGGCTATGCGGGCATCAGCGTCCTGTTCTATGACCATAAACAGGAGCTGGGGGAAGAAATCCGCAGTCTTAAGCTGGAGGATGGCGGCAGGGGAGCGAAAGATAACTCCCGCATGCGTGCAGTTGGCTTTGGAATCGTTATAGCTGCGCTGGCCTTAGGAACGGTATTTACTTACGGACTGCAGTTGGGAAAATATAACCTGAACATTGAATATGCCCGTACTACAGAGGTCACTGCCCACAGAGGGGCGTCTGTAGATTACCCGGAAAATACCATGAGCGCCTTTCGGGGCGCGGCGGAGCTTGGGGCAGACTGGATTGAGCTGGATGTACAGCAGACACAGGACGGCCGGATCATCGTCATCCACGATACCAATTTCAAGCGTACCACAGGGGTGAATAGAAATACCTGGGAGCTAACCTACGAGGAGGTCAGCAGGCTGGACGCGGGCAGCTTTTTCGGTCCGGATTATGCGGGAGAGCGAATCCCGCTGCTAAGCGAGGTGGTGGAGTTCGCCAGGGAAAACCTGATTAAGCTGAACATTGAGCTGAAACCTACCGGTTATGAGAGGGATTTTGAGAAAAAGGTGGTGGACATTGTCACAGAGCGGGACTTTCTGGATAAATGCGTGATTACCTCCCAAGTCTACCAGGTGCTGGAAAATGTGAAAGAGTATAGCCCGGAGGCTCAGACCGTGTATGTCATGAGTCTGGCATACGGAAATATAACTAAGCTGGAGGCGGCTGATCACTTCAGCGTGGAAGCGGCCAATGTGACGGAGAATCTGGTGGACAGGGTTCATGGAGAGGGAAAACAGCTGTATGCCTGGACTGTGAATACGGAGTCCGGTATCCGCAGAATGGTGGAACTGAACGTGGACAATGTCATCACGGACAATGTGATCCTGGCAAAGGAAACCATTTACGCGGAGAAGACCAGCGATTTGATCAGTGAATATGTGAAGCTGCTGGAGAAGATTTTCTAAATCGTCTTGGCAGTGTAACAGAGGAACGATGCTGTAGCAGATGGGATTGACGGTAAGGCAGTATGCGGGAAGTCCCGGCGCTTTACGGATAGGAGCTATGGAGTCAGAGCCGCCGGGGGCGGGGATAAAGGGAGGTACAGACATGGAGAATGTACGTTATGGGATCGTAGGCATCGGCAACATGGGGAGTGCCCATGGGGTGCAGCTTTTTGAGGGCAGGGTCAAAGGGGCCAGGCTCTCGGCAGTGTGCGACTGCATGGAAGAGCGCCTGAAATGGGCCAGGGAGCATTTCCCGGGCGTGTCGCTGTACGAAGATTACGAGGCGCTTTTGGACAGCGGTGAGGTGGATGCCGTGTTGATTGCCACCCCTCATAAGCTGCATCCGGTGATTGCCGGGAAAGCCTTTGAGCGGAAGCTGCACGTATTGACGGAAAAGCCTGCGGGCATAGACACAGTCAGCGTGGCGGGAATGAACCGGGCCGCAGCAAAGAGCAGTACTGTATTCGGCATCATGTACAACCAGCGCACGAACCGGCTCTACAGGAAGCTGCACGACTTGGTGCGGGAGGGCGCTTTGGGAGAAATCAAGCGCTTTGTCTGGATTATCAATAACTGGTACCGCACACAGGCCTACTACGACTCCGGCGACTGGCGGGCTACATGGAATGGAGAGGGCGGCGGCGTGCTGCTGAATCAGTGCCCCCACAACCTGGACATCTGGCAGTGGATCCTGGGGATGCCGGTAAAGGTGCGGGCATTTTGCAAAGAGGGACAGTATCACCGAATCCGGGTGGAAGACGATGCCACCATCTATGCGGAGTACGAAAACGGAGCCAGCGCGGTATTCATTACCTCTACCGGGGAATATCCCGGTACCAACCGCATGGAAATAAGCGGTACGCTGGGCAAGGCGGTGGTGGAGAACGGCTGCCTGAAGCTGTTTCTGCTGGAGAGGGATGAACGGGAAATCTGCTTTACTTCCCCGGAGGGGATGCCTCATGAGAGGGTGAACTGCCAGACCATAGAGCAGGAGGAGGCCGGCGGAGGACATCTTCAAATTTTGGAGAACTTTACCAATGCAATTCTTTATGGGGAAAAACTTATTGCCCCGGGCATAGAGGGCATTCACGGACTGACCCTCAGTAATGCGGCCTATCTGTCCTCCTGGAAAGACGACTGGGTGAAACTTCCCATAGACCAGGAGGAATTCGGCCGATATCTGCACAAGAAGCAGGAGACGGAGGAGGCAGGACAGAGGGATGTATGTCATGAGAACCTGTCCGGTGAATACTCGGAGAGATGGAGCGTCAGGTGGTAGCCGGGGAATGGGCCGGGACATACGGATAAGTTTTTCACAAAGGGATTGCAATCCGGGAGAGATACTTTTATACTGAAATAGGAATCTGCAGGTTCGGCTTGGCAGCAGGGCTGCGCGGAGGACAGGAACGTTACATAACGCTGGAAGAGAAGGAGAAATTTGCATATGAAACAAGATTTAATTGTAATTCTGGATTTGGGCAGCACACAGAACACGGTTCTTGCCAGGGATATCCGTGCCCTTGGCGTTTACAGCGAGATTCATCCCCATGATATCACCGTGGAAGAACTGAAAGCGCTCCCCAATGTAAAGGGGCTTATATTAAACGGAGGGGAGAACCGCATCGTGGACGGACAGGCCGTTGTGGTCAGGGACGAGATTTACGGGCTGGACATCCCTATGATTTCCGTTGACTATCCCCAGTCTAAATGCGAAGTGAAATATGACAGGCTTCCGGGACAGGAGGATTTGAAGAAATTTCTGTTCCGGGAATGCGGCGCCCAGGCCAACTGGAACATGAAGAATTTCATCGAGGACCAGGTGGAACTGATCAGACAGCAGGTAGGAGACAGAAAGGTGCTATTGGCTTTGTCGGGCGGCGTAGACTCTTCCGTAGTGGCAGCCATGCTGATTAAGGCTGTCGGAGAGCAGCTGACCTGCGTCCATGTGAACCATGGCCTGATGCGCAAGAACGAGTCCGAAAGCGTAGTGAAAGTGTTCCGGGATCAGCTCCATGCGAATCTGATCTACGTGGACGCAGTGGAACGTTTCCTGGGGAAGCTGGCCGGCGTGGCAGACCCGGAGCAGAAGCGGAAAATCATCGGCGGGGAGTTTATCCGTGTCTTTGAGGAAGAGGCCAGAAAGCTGGACGGCATTGACTTCCTGGGACAGGGCACTATCTATCCCGATATCATCGAGAGCGGAACCAAGACAGCGAAGATGGTAAAGTCCCACCACAATGTGGGAGGCTTGCCGGAGGACTTGAAATTCGAACTGGTGGAGCCGTTAAAGCAGCTATTCAAGGATGAGGTGCGGGCCTGCGGCGTGGAACTGGGGCTGCCCCATGACATGGTATACCGCCAGCCGTTCCCAGGTCCGGGCCTGGGCGTAAGGTGCCTGGGGGCCATCACCAGGGATAGGCTGGAGGCCGTGCGGGAGTCCGATGCCATTCTGCGGGAGGAGTTCGCCAGGGCGGGGCTGGACAAAAAAGTTTGGCAGTATTTTACGGTGGTGCCGGATTTCAAGTCTGTGGGCATGAAGAACAATGCCCGGGTGTTCGAGTATATGGTGATTATACGGGCGATTAATACAGTGGATGCCATGACGGCTTCTGTGGAGAAAGTGGACTGGGATGTGCTGGAGCGGATCACGGAGCGGATTCTGGCGGAGGTGGAGAATGTGAACCGGGTCTGCTATGACATGAGTCCTAAGCCGCCTGCGACTATTGAGTTCGAGTGATGAAATGGACTTTAGAAAGCTAGTGTTTATGCGGGTTGCAAGC
>CAJTZD010000070.1:9461-17064 GCA_910584235.1 uncultured Acetatifactor sp. | reverse complement strand
TAGGGGTAACTCAACAATACACCATAAACACAAAAACTGCTACTTTTTTGGGAAACTTTAGAGAAATTTTTTTAGAACTTGCCGCCACGTAAGTGGCTTGGTACAATGGGTCGTATCAAGAAATGCCGAATGGGGGATAAGCGATGGTAAACAGACAGCTGGAAATGATATATATCTTAATGAACAAAGAAGCTGTGACAGCGGAGGAACTGGCGGAGCATTTCGAGGTGTCTACGCGCACTGTCTATCGTGACGTAGAGAGCCTTTCCATGGCGGGCATTCCGGTGTACGCCAGCAGGGGCAAGGGCGGCGGTATCCGGCTGATGGAACGCTTTGTCCTGGATAAGCTATTGCTGTCCGGAGAGGAGCAGGGCAGGATTCTGGCGGCGCTGGCCAGCTTGCGGGAGGTGGGGGCATCTAAGGACGGGAAGATTCTGGAGAAGCTGGAGACTTTCTTCAGAACGGAACCTTTGGACTGGGTGGCCATTGACTTCTCGGACTGGAGCGGCAGACGGGGAGAATTGTTCGGACAGATCAAGGAGGCTATTCTCGGCAGGCATGTGATGAAGTTTTACTATTACGGACGGGATGGGGACAGAGCCTTGCGGGAGGTGGAGCCGGTTCAGCTTCTGTTCAAGGAATATACATGGTATCTGAGGGCCTATTGCAGGACCAGGAAAGCCATGCGCCTCTTCAAGGTGCTTCGGATGAAGCAGATGGAGGTTCTGGAGGAAACCTTTGAACCGGGACAGCGGCACAAGGAGGAGACCGGAGAGTGCAGCGGACAGAAAGAGATCGGGGAATCGGGAAAGACCGGGCCCTTGAGAGAATCATGCAAAGCCGTGAAGCCTGAGCTGCCGGAAATCCTTTTCCGCATAGACAGAAAGGAGGCTTACAGGGTCTATGACAGGTTCGAGGAGGATGAAATTACGGTGCTGCCTCAGGGGGATTTCGAGATTCGGATGCGCTGTCCGGTGGACGACTGGGTTTACGGACTGATACTGTCCTTTGGACCTTCCGCCAGGGTGCTGGAGCCGGATTGGGTGCGGGAGGAACTGGAGATTAGAATACGGAAGATGGGGGAAGTGTACGGCAGTCGGTCTGGAGAATCTTCTTGCATACCGACAGAAATTTGATATAATAAAAACGGTGGGAAGTACTGTGACAGAGGAGAAAAGGTATGAACAAAGAATTGTATAATGCTTATGTAGGGATTTTGAAAGAAGAGCTGGTTCCTGCTATGGGATGTACGGAGCCCATTGCCGTGGCGTATGCCGCAGCCCTGGCCAGACAGACTTTAGGGCGCATGCCGCAGAAGGTGGATGTCTTTGTAAGTGCCAATATCATTAAAAATGTGAAAAGCGTTATCGTCCCCCATACAGGGGGGATGCATGGAATTGCCGCTGCGGTGGCGGCAGGGATTGCAGCCGGAGACGCAGGCAGGAAGCTGGAGGTACTCTCTGCCATTGATGCG
Organism: uncultured Acetatifactor sp.; assembly: GCA_910584235.1. Taxonomy (GTDB): domain Bacteria; phylum Bacillota; class Clostridia; order Lachnospirales; family Lachnospiraceae; genus Acetatifactor. The sequence goes on along the minus strand of CAJTZD010000070.1, from coordinate 15,590 downwards.
GACGATGTGCCCTCCATTAAGGCGTATCTGGAGCAGACGCCGATTCAGGTCGGGGTATCCGAGAGCGGATATCTTTTTGATATTCAGATCAGCGTGGAGGGGGAGGGGCACACTGCCTTTGTACAGATTGCAGGCAGCCATACGAATGTGATCCGGATTGCGCTGGACGGCGCAGACCTGCATAAGGCCGACTATGCGGAGAACTGCCAGACCCAGAGCATTGACAGGAATCTGCTCACAGTGGCGGACATTGTGGAATTTGCGGATGATGCCGTAATAGATGATGTGAGAGCGGTGCTGGACAGACAGATTGAAATGAACAAAGCCATCGCCCGGGAGGGACTGCGCGGTACCTGGGGAGCCGGAATCGGCCGGGTTCTGCTAAGCGCTTACGGCGGCGACGTACATAATCGGGCCAAAGCCGTCACGGCCGCCGGCTCGGATGCCCGCATGAACGGCTGTGAACTTCCGGTGGTCATCAATTCCGGCAGCGGAAATCAGGGCATGACAGCGTCTCTGCCCGTGATCGTCTATGCGGAAGAGCTGGAAAGCGGACAGGACATGCTGTATCGGGCGTTGCTTGTATCCAATCTCGTGACCATTCACTTGAAAACCGGAATCGGCCGCCTTTCCGCCTACTGCGGGGCTACCAGCGCCGGATGCGGAGCCGGGGCTGGCATTGCATATCTCCACGGAGGGAAAGCGTATGAGGTGGCGCACACGATTGTCAATGCCATAGCCATCAACTCCGGCATGATCTGTGACGGAGCCAAATCCAGCTGTGCCGCCAAGATCGCTTCCGCTGTGGAGGCGGGCCTGCTGGGATGGCAGATGCAGGCCCACGGAACGCAATTCTACGGTGGCGACGGAATTGTGGTAAAAGGTGTGGAAAATACCATCCGGAACATTGGCCGCCTGGCAAGGGACGGAATGGCGGAAACGGACCGGGAGATTATCAGTATGATGGTCAACGGATAGTTTCATTTACGGTTTTCCGAATCATGCGTATGATTTCAGGATCGGCTTTTTCAGAGGGCATAAAATCCACTTCCGGAAGATAGGAATTTGCGGTTACATCAATGCCGGCCAGTTTTTTCGCCCAGGCCAATGCTGCGGCATATCTGCCGTACAGAAAATGAAGATGAAAGCCGTCTCTTGTGATAAAGCGGCTGTCGCCGTTAAAAAAAGGAAAGAGGCGCAGGTTTTGAATGACCTCACCGGTTTCGATCAAGGGCAGCCCGTAGTTTGCCGCAGCCTTTTTGTATGCGCTTTTGAGTCGGCTAAACATGAGTTCCTGACTGCGCTCATATCTCATGAAATGGGTATGCCCGCTTCCGGCTTCATAGGCCCAGGTTTCGTTCAGAAATAGTTCCGCCCGGGTCCGCTTTTTTAAGAAATCCAGAATAAGGCCGAGAAACGGTTCATAAGTATTCTCCCAGCCGCTGTCCCCGCTGGCCTGCTGGGTCACCACTGCGTCAAAAGTCTGCTCTTCCAGTATCTGCGCAACGGAACAATAACGGTCAGTTTTCTTTCCGTTCCTCTGATACTGATAGTCCGCCGCGTTTCTTTCGATATTGCTCCAATGCCGCTCAAGGGGACATCCTCCGATATAGAGATTTACCACATCATTGTCTACCCCGGCATTCTCCAATATATCATGGAGAAAATAGGTGGCATCCTCTGAAAAACTGTTTCCGATAGCAAGTATTCTGTACATAGTATTATCACTTTACCTTTCCGATCAGTCCCGGGAGATATGTAGCGATGATTTCCGGGGCCTTTCTTCCTGCAATTCTAGCACATATTTCGGTGAGATTCAACTGTCAATCCGATGCCGTCAGGGTTGATTTCCGCCAAGTTTCATGGTGCCTCTGCACATTTTCGCCAGGCTTGCGGGAAAGAGATAAGCTCTGACAGTGACAAGTATTCCCATTGACAGTTGCGATATATCGTGATTTGGGTTAAAATGGAATTTACAGATGCACCGATGGGACATCCCATACATGATGATAGAGAGAAAAGGAGAGACACATGGGGAACAAAGTATTTGATGTCGGAGAATACGCCCGGACGGCAAGGGCGGCCGTGGCAGAGGGAATCGTCATGCTGAGAAACCAGGGCAATGTGCTGCCCCTCAGGGAGGGAGAGAAGATTGCTCTGTTCGGCAGGGGACAGTTCAATTACTACAAGAGCGGCACCGGCTCCGGCGGCCTGGTGAATACCAGCTATGTGACCGGTATTCGGGAAGCCCTGGAGGAGAGCAGCTTTGAACTGAACGAAAAGGTGAAAGCCGTCTATGAAGAATGGCTGAAAGACAATCCTTTCGACGCAGGCGCAGGCTGGGCCGCGGAGCCCTGGTTCCAGAAAGAGATGCCCCTGACCGGGGAGCTGATCCGGGAGGCGGCGGAGACATCCGACACAGCCGTGGTAATCATCGCAAGGACGGCAGGAGAGGATCAGGACAATAAGGCCGAGGCAGGGAGCTACCTGCTGACACAGGATGAAGAGAGCATGCTGGAGCTGGTGTGCGCTACATTTGAGCGCACGGTGGTGCTCTTGAACGTAGGCAATATTATTGATATGAAGTGGGTGGAGCGCTATGCGCCCAGTGCCGTGCTGTATGTATGGCAGGGCGGGCAGGAGGGCGGAAACGGTGTGCTGGACGTGCTCTCCGGCGCAGTCTCCCCCTCCGGAAAGCTCACGGATACCATTGCCATGGATATAGCGGACTATCCCTCCGCCTGCAATCACGGAGGAGAGAAGCGCAATCTCTATCAGGAAGACATATACATAGGCTATCGGTACTTTGAGACTTTTGCCAAAGAAAAGGTGCTCTATCCGTTCGGCTTCGGTCTTTCCTATACTGCTTTCTCGCTGGAAGCCGGGATGGAGGAGACCCAAGAGGCGACTGCCGGCGTGAAAGTCTGTGTGAAAGTGACCAACACGGGGGCAGTGGCCGGGAAAGAAGTGGTCCAGGTGTACTGTCAGGCGCCCCAGGGGGCATTGGGAAAGCCGGCCCGGAGTCTGTGCGGCTTTGCAAAGACCAAAGAGCTTGCTTCCGGCGAGAGCCAGGTTCTGGAGATTGCTGTGCCGGGGCATGTGATTGCATCCTATGACGACAGCGGAGCTACCGGACACAAATCCTCCTGGGTGCTGGAGGCAGGAGAGTATGTGTTCTATGCGGGCACGGATGTGCGCAGCGCCTCCGCGGTGGGAAGCCTGAAGATAGAAGAAACTGTTGTAATAGAAAGTCTGGAGGAGGCCTGCGCGCCGGTAACGGCCTTTGAGCGCATGAAGCCGGAAGTCCTGGACGACGGCAGCTTCCGGGTGACTTACGAAGCAGCGCCCCTGCGCACCGTGGATCCCATGCAGCGGCGGGCCGACAGGCTGGGGCAGATCTTTCAAACAGAAGCGGGCGGCACCTCTGCCTGCACCGGGGACAAGGGGTATCGTCTGTCCCATGTGGAGGCCGGAAAGGTATCCATGGAGGACTTTCTGGCCCAGCTGTCCGACGATGATCTGTGCTGTATCGTCCGGGGCGAGGGCATGTGCTCTCCCAAGGTGACGCCCGGTACGGCGGGCGCTTTCGGCGGCGTCACACAGAGGCTGCAGTCCTTTGGCATCCCTGTAGCCTGCTGCGCGGACGGCCCCAGCGGTATCCGCATGGACTGCGGCAGTATCGCTTTCGCCATGCCCAACGGCACCTGTCTGGGGGCAACCTTTAACGAGGCCCTGTCGGAGGATCTGTTTGAGTGGGAGGGGCTGGAGCTTCGCAAGAACAAGATCGATACCCTGCTAGGCCCCGGCATCAATCTCCACAGAAATCCCCTGAACGGGCGGAATTTTGAGTATTTCAGCGAAGATCCTCTGCTGACGGGCAGGATGGCGGCGGCACAGCTACGAGCCATGGGCCGCTACGACGTCACCGGCACCATCAAGCATTTCGCCTGCAACAGCCAGGAGGCCGGGCGAAATGTGGTGGAGGCCGTGGTGTCCGAGAGGGCGCTACGGGAGCTGTATTTGAAAGGCTTTGAGATAGCGGTCAGGGAGGGCGGCGCCTACTCCGTCATGACCTCCTACAACCCTATTAACGGCTTCTGGTCCGCGGGCAATTACGACATGCTTACCACCATCCTGCGGGGAGAGTGGGGGTATACGGGCATTGTCATGACCGACTGGTGGGCCAAGGCCAACGATGAGGGCAAGGCGGGCCGGACGGAGAACGTGGCCGCCATGGTGCGGGCCCAGAACGACCTGTTCATGGTCACCGCCAATGCGGCGGAGAATTCCCAGAAAGACAACTCCATGGAAAGCCTGGAGAAGAAAACCGTCACCAGGGCCGAGTATATGCGCAGTGCGGCCAATATCTGCCGTTACCTGCTGCGTACCCCCGCTTACTGGCGCATGGAGGGCAGGGAGAGCGAGCTGGACAGACAGCTGGCTGCAATAGCCGCACAGGAGATGGAAAGCTTCGGGGAGCTGGTAAGGCTTCCTGTGACGGAGGAGACCACCTTACTGCCTGTGGAGCAGATTAAGACCGGAAAGGGATCCGGCATTACCTTTGAACTCAATGTGAAAGAGCGGGGTGTCTACAGACTGGAGCTGGACTGCAGAGTGGTCGGACAGGGAAGCCTGGCCCAGGTGCCGGTAACCTTGTCCCAGGACAAACAGATCGTGAAGACCATTTCCCTTACAGGGGAGGATAAAGAGTGGAGGACAGAGGAGGTTATGCTGCATCCCTCTTTCCACAATACCACTTTCCTGAAATTCTTCTTCGGCCAGGGCGGTATGGAGATCAGAGAGGCCAGGCTTGTGCTGGCGGAGTCCCTGGAAGCGAAATTCGCTGCCTTTAAGGCGTCCCAGGAGGAGAAAGAATAAAAACTTGTCTTTTACAGATAAAAAGAAACGCTCGTGGAGCAGAAACTCTTCGCGGGCGTTTCTTTTTGATGTATAGCACGACGACTTTTCAAAGAGGCGTGGCCAGGGAATCAGCACAGTCGTTCTTTCTCCGCTTTCCCATGGTAGAGCTCCCGATACTGGGAGGGAGTCATCTTGTGTATTTTTTTAAATGCCCGCATAAAATTCTCCGGATTTTCGTACCCCAGCATCTTGCTGATCTGGTTTACCGTCAGACTGGAATTCTTCAGGAACAGATCCGCTTTCTGGAAGCGTATCCGGTTCAACAGTTGGGAAAAGGTACAGCCGAAGAGCTTTTTCACATACCTGGAGCAATAGGGAACCGTGTAGTGGAGATGCCCTGCCAGTTCCTCCAGGGTGATTGTGGAATAGTTTTCCTCAAGGTAAGTGAGAATTTCATGATCCACATTCCTCAACGGAACAGACTCCACGTCAGCCTGCCAGTTCCGGGAGAGCTTGGTGAGCAGAGTCATCAGCATTCCGGTGACGATGCGGTCCGTGTAGACATCGATGGAGAACATTTCCTGGAACATATCCAGCACCTGCTCCCGTATCCCCTGGTCCTGTCCGGTGTGGAAGACCAGGTACTGCTCGCAGTTCTCGTTGTAGATGCTGTCTAAAAGGAAACGACTCAGTACATCCTGGCCTTTCAAAAGCCCGGTGCAGATATCCGTGAAGGCGGAGGGGCGTATCATGATCTTGACAGCCATCCCCTCCGGGAAGCTTGTCTGCATATGCCTGGCGGATGGGGGGAGGATGCAGAAATCTCCCTCCACAAAGGTCTCCGGATTTCCGTTGACCGATTGAGTGCTGGCGCCGGACAGAATATAGAGGACTTCAAAAAAGGTATGGGTATGCTCCGGAATCTCCAGCCGGGGCTGCCTGGCCAGAATCACATTGTAGTCTGTGCCGGAGGTGGTTTTGTAGGTGCCCTGCAGGATGGCCAGAGCGTGTTTCCAGGTAAGCAGAGGGATATTATGGGAATCCGTGTCCGGAGGCTGCTTGATGAGAAGCGTGAAGAAGTCCTCGGCATTACCCGGGGGGGTACTATGCCTGAGGTAGATGTCCAGATATTTCTCCCTGGAAAATTTCGTGCAGAGGTATTCATACATATGCTCTCGGTCCATTCGCTGCTGTTTCCCCTTCTGATATCTTTCTAGTATAGCTTTTGGATAATAAGAGAATCCCGCCTTGAATCCTTCCTTTTGGATT
>CAJTZD010000070.1:0-9361 GCA_910584235.1 uncultured Acetatifactor sp. | reverse complement strand
CTATTATAGCCTTTAGATAATAGAATCCTTCCTTTTGGATTCTATTATAGCCTTTAGATAATAGAATCCTTCCTTTTGGATTCTATTATAGCCTTTTGATAATAGAATCCTTCCTTTTGGATTCTATTATATTAACATCACCATAAAATAGGTAGATAGTAAAAGCAGGAATCGAATTCAAAACACCCAAGAAGTTAAAAAATGACAGCAAAATTGGTTAAAAATTGCAAATGTAAAACGTTTGAGTTCCTGCTGCAATGACAAAAATCATGTTTTAGCGCAGAAAGTGGAGGGTGCCTCCACAAACAGCCCTCCACTTTAAATATATTCATACATTCAGTTCCATAACGAAAGGCTCTGCCGCCCTGCAGGGGTTCCAACGGGGATGGACGCCGGTATTGGGATTTCCTGTTTTCATAAAGCCGGTCCAGTAATCCAGCATTTTCTCGCTGAGGGAATAGTCTGCTTCCGTCCAGGGGCGCCAGCACCGCCGTAGAGTTCCCATCATGTACCACAGTTCGGCGGAGTGCCAGGCACCCTGACTGTCACCCGGCAGATCCCGGGTGAAATGATAGACATAGGCAGGCTTTCTGCCCAATTCCTCCAGCTTCTGGCTGAATGCCACGCTGCCCTTATATAAAGGAGCTTCTTTTTTGTCCTCCAGTTCCGGAGAAACCAGGATATCGTCTTTGGTACTGCCCAACAGATAAGGAATATCTCTGATTTTTCCCTGTTCCATCAGCTCGTAGTAGCCCCCGGTCAGGAGATAGCCGTCCAGGGTGGGAGTCAGGAACAGGCCCTTAGCCCTGGGCATTGCTCTTGCAAAAAGCGGACTCATGGCGGCGAAGACTTCCGCGGCCGGCTTTGCCCGCATTTCGTCCAGGCTGTGGGCCCGGAGTATTTCCGAGAAGAGCAAGCCGTATTCCTCCTGTTCGGAAAGGGGGATATCCCGATGCAGTCCGCCTCCGTAAGTGCCGCCGCTCTGCAGAATAGCTTTGGCGATCCTGTTGCCGGTAAGAGGGGAGGAGACCAAAGTCTGGACGCTCATGGCCCCGGCGCTTTGGCCGAATACCGTTATATTGTCCGGGTTGCCGCCGAAGCAGGCAATATTCTCATAGACCCAGTCCAGGGCGGCGATTTGATCCAAAGTGCCATAATTGCCGGACCGTCCGCTTTCCGTGGTCAGCCAGGGGTGGGCCAGATAGCCGAACACATTGCAGCGGTATTCTACACTGACAAAAATGATGCCGCGCCTGCAGTAGGCGGCGCCGTCGAATTCTTTTTCGCTTGCCCAGCCGCCAAGGAATGCGCCGCCGTGAAGCCAGAATGCCACCGGACAGTCTTTCCCGTCTTTCGGCGCCCAGATATGGAGATAGAGGCAGTCCTCGCTCATAGGGCGGTCATAGGAGGGATCATCATAGAAATCCCTGTCCCAGGGAGGACCGGAACCCTCCGCCTGGATACATTTATTCCGGAAGCTCACGGCTGAATACACGCCGTCAAAGGCTTCCGGCTTTTGAGGGGCTTTCCAGCGCAGCTCCCCAATGGGGGGCCTGGCATAGGGAATTCCCCGGTATTCCACATAGTCTCCCATGTCCGTTCCGATTATTTTACCGTATGCTGTTTCGACCATAAGGTATCCTCCTGTCTCTCTTATTATTTCAGCCCTATCGCTCTTTTCCGTCATATGCCTGGGCTGCTGGCATCTATGTTTTTGTTTAATTTGTGTAATAGTATAAGGGAAGAACTTAGAGAATGCAACATAATTCACACTGTTTTTCAAAAAACGGAGGCACTTATAAACGATATAACAACATAAGTTAAATTATGACAGTGCGTAGGTTAAACTGTACAATGTAATGGATATAAAAGATTTGCTATACTACAAACAATAAAAAGAATCTGAAAAAGATTCAAAAAAATAAACAATGCGACAGGGAGAACGGTGTTATGGCTAAACAAAATGTAAAACATGCACAAAACAAGAAAAAACTCTCGCCGGCTTTGCTCTGGAGACAGCGGTATCTGCTTATGATGTCTCTGCCATTTGTAATATGGCTCATCATCTTTAAGTACATACCGCTGTGGGGATGGACCATGGCATTCCAGGAAGTGAAGCCCGCTACATTTGCCGTGCCCATCTGGGAACGGACCTTTGTGGGATTCGAGAATTTCATGAATGCATTTAAGGACAGGCTGTTTGCGCAGACCATCATCAATACGCTGGGCATCAGCATCCTGCAGATTGCAGTGGGAACCATTGTGGCGATTCTGTTCGCAGTGTTCCTGAATGAACTTGCTTTTTTTCTGGGCTTCAAGAAGCTGACCCAGACGATCTCCTATCTGCCCCACTTTGTGTCGTGGGTTATCATCGCCAGCCTGGCGAAGAACATCTTCAATGACGGCGGCGTGCTGGATACCATATTTGGCAGGAACCTGCGCCTGATGAGCACGAACTCACCGCTGATCTGGGTCATCATCGTAATCATCGACTGTTGGAAAGAAATGGGATGGAACGCCATCATCTATATGTCCGCCATGGCCGGCATAGACACTGGTCTGTACGAGGCGGCCGAGATGGACGGCGCCAACCGCTTCCGGAAAATGTGGCATATCACGCTTCCGGGCATCCGCTCCACAATCGTTGTGCTTTTGATCATGAGCATCGGAGGCGCGCTGAACGTGGGAATGGAGCGCCAGATGCTTTTGAGCAACGCCACGGTTCAGGATCATACCATGGTTCTCTCCTGGTTCTCCTACCTGAGAGGTATCGGAAACAGCGATTACGGCTTAGGTACGGCTCTGGGCGTGTTCCAGTCTGTGGTAGGCGTGACTTTGCTTTTGATCGCCAATAAGATTGCCGGTCTGATCAGCGATGATAAGTTGGTTTAGGAGGTGTAAAATCAGATGAAACATTTAAAGAAAACATGGTTCGATTATTTCCTGGTTCTTTTTTTCGTAATGATCCTGATTGTCACGCTGTATCCGTTCCTGAATGTGCTGGCAATTTCTTTCAATGACGCCACGGATACGCTGAGAAATGTGAATTTCATCATTCCGCGCCAATTTACCTTATACAATTATAACTATGTATTCAAAGAGGGCGGCATCCTGATGCCATTATTGCTCTCCATTGCCAAGACCGTGGTGGGAACCGTGGTAGGCGTGATTTCCACGGCCATGCTGGCTTATGTCCTGAGCCGGAGAGACTTTGTCTTCCAGAAGCTTTTTACCATTATGTTCGTTATCACCATGTATGTGGGCGGAGGCCTGATTCCCGAGTATCTGCTGATCATGCGCACGCTCCATCTGGGTAATAATTTCCTGGTCTATATCCTGCCCGGACTTCTGTGGGTGTACAACATGATCCTGGTCAGATCCTACATTGACGGTCTGCCCATGGCGCTTCAGGAGGCGGCCAAGCTGGACGGAGCCAATGATTTCCAGATATGGTACATTGTGATAATGCCTCTGTGCGCGCCCGTGATCGCCACCATAGCCTTGTTCTATGCGGTGGGACAGTGGAACTCCTTTATGGATACTTATCTTTATGCAAAGAACCTGCCCACCCTGCAGTATAAGCTGTACGAGATCATGTCCCAGGCCACCATGCAGCTGGATCCCCATTCCACAGGTACTATGTCCAAGACGGTGACGCCCATGGCCATCCGCATGGCGGTTACCGTGGTGGCTACCGTGCCCATCATCATCGTCTATCCTTTCGTGCAGAAGTATTTTGTGGGCGGCATGACAGTGGGATCAGTAAAGAGCTGATCTGCGTGGAATCTTTTCGGTATAGGGCTTCTGACTCAGAAGCATTATATACATAATTTAAAAACAGGAGGAATGTATATGAAAAGGCGTAAATTAATTGCTGTGCTCATGGCGTCGGTTCTTTCGTTAGGGCTATTGGCAGGATGCGGATCTGGTTCAGATTCAGGCTCAGATTCAGATTCAGGCTCGGGTGGTTCCGAAAGCGGCGAAAGCAGTAATGAACCCATCACGTTAACCTACTATAATGCCGACACCAACAACGATGTCTGGGACAATCCGGTGGGCAGAGCCATTACGGAGGCAACGGGCGTGACTCTGGAGATCAGCTATCCGGTAGGCTCCACCGGCGATGCGGCTCAGGACGTTGCCCTGATGATAGCGGAGGGCAAATATCCCGACCTTATATACGCAAAGGCCAGCGCCACCAATCTGTATGAGGCAGGCGCATTGATCGACATGACGGATCTCATTGAGCAGTACGGTCCGAACATCAAGAAAATGTATGGGGATGAGTTCAAGAAGCTGAAATGGGGCAACGGCGACGACGGCATTTACCAGCTGTCCGCTTACGGCGTCAACGCCTCTACTCTGAACGAGAGCGGCACTTGCCAGATTCAGTGGGCGGTTCTGAAAGAGAACGATTACAAATATCCCACCACGCTGGCTGAGTATGAGAAGATGATCAAGGATTATCTGGCAGCCCATCCCACCACGGAAAACGGCCTTGAAACCATCGGCATCTCTATGAGCGCCTCCGACTGGCACTGGATGATCACGCTGGGCAATCCTGCCGGCTTTATCGCTGACGCGCAGCCTGACAACGGCCAGTGGATCATTGATGAGAACTATCAGTGCCACTATAAGCATCAGACAGAGGAGGAAAAGGAGTATTTCAAATGGCTCAGCCGTATGTATGACGAGGGCGTCCTGGATCCTCAGTTCGATACCCAGACGGATGAGGACTATATCGCCAAGCTGTCCAACGGTCAGGTGCTGGCTATTACAGACTCCCTTTGGCATTATGCGTACGGCGCTCATGTAGCGCTGAAGCAGGCAGGCATGCTGGATAAGACCTATGCAGGACTTCCGGTCACTCTGAGAGAGGATCAGAAAGCGCCGACCCTTCAGTATCAGGGACTGCAGGTAGGCTGGGGCATCGCCATCAGCAGCAGCTGTAAGGATCCCGTGCGCGCCATTAAATTCCTGGACTATATCTGCTCTGATGAGGGAGCTGTCCTTTACAGATGGGGTATTGAGGGCGAGAACTATGAGCTGGACGAGAATGGCATAAGATATCGTCCTCAGGAAGAGATCGACAAGTCTAAGTCCGATCCCGACTATTCCAAGAAGACCGGTATCGGCAATTATCAGGGCTTCCCGATTTGGGGCGACGGTGCGGAGGACGAAAACGGCAATCCTTATACGCCTACTACCAGAGCCTCCATTATTGAGCAGTACAACGAGGAACAGCAGGCCGCCTGTAAGGCATGGGGCGTTGAGATGGTAACGGACATCTTCCCTCAGCCGGACGAGTTCCCCAGCCTTCCTTACTCCGCGCTTTGGGCATACCAGATTCCTCAGGAGCTGTCCAATGCGGAAGCTCTCCTGAATGAGATCGCATGGCCCGGCCTGGTGAAGTGTGTCAAGGGCGGCGAGGCGAATTTTGACGCCAACTGGGACGCCATGGTCGCCGAGATGGAGGCTAACGGCCTTAGGGACACCGAGAAGATGATGACGGAATTCCTGGCTGACAAGATCAACTAATCCGGGATATGAGCAACATGAATAAATGGGCTGCGGGAGAATAGGCAGCCCAGGCAAAAGAGAGGTGGGGCGGTGACTTGCACGAGTCGCCGCCCCATCTGTAAAATGCAGGAAGATACATGACAACACATGCCGATACATGACAATACATGACAACACATGCCGATACATGACAATACATGACAATAGAATTCTGCACTTGAATTCTATTGTAGAATTCTGTTGTAGAAGAACCCTGCAATACAGGAAATTCTGCGGAAAGAGCCATTAAACTCTATTGCAGATCCCCCCAATACACTACGCGTAAGACTCCTCAGAAAGAGATTTTATGCCTATACAGAAGAACCCTTGCCAAGTATAATACAGATTAAAAACAGATATAAAATCAGATAAAAGAATTTAGATAAGACAGGAGGTTGACATGGAAAACAGAAACACACCATTCTGGGACAGCGCGCTGCCCATAGAGAAGCGCCTGGACTGGCTAATTGCCGAAATGACCATTGAGGAGAAGCTGGAATGCCTGGCATCCAGGATGAAGCCCATAGAGCGGCTGGGGATTCCCGCCATGTCACTGGGCGGAGAGGCGGCCCACGGGGTGGAGGCCAGAAACGACCAGAATGAGCTGAAAGAGCCGGAGCCCACCACCTCTTTCGTTCAGCCCATCGGCATGAGCGCCACCTGGGATCCGGACTTGATCCGTCAGGCCGGAGCGGTGACGGGGACGGAAGCCCGGGTCATCTACCACCGCCATCCGGACAGGGGACTGAGCCGCTGGGCGCCCACGGTGGATCTGGAGCGGGATCCCAGATGGGGCAGAACCGAGGAGGGCTATGGGGAAGACCCTTACCTCACCGGAGAGATGGCCTCCGCCTATGTGCAGGGCATGCAGGGGGAGCACCCCGAATATCTGCGGGTGGCCGCCACCTTGAAGCATTTCTACGGCAACAATACAGAGGTGGGCAGAGGATGGAAGAACGCTTCCATCGACCCCAGGAACCAGTATGAACTGTACCTGGAGCCTTTCCGCCGAGTCATAGAAAAAGGCCGGGCGGAAGCAATAATGACAGCCTACAATGCCATCAACGGCATTCCGGGGATGCTCAACCCCCAGGTGCGGCGCATTCTGAAAGAAGAGTATGGCCTGAAGCACGCGGTTTGCGATGGCGGAGCCATGGCGCTGCTGACGGCCATGCACCATTATTACGGCACGGACGCGGAGGCCGTAGCGGGCTCCATAAAGGCCGGGGTGGATGCCATGTCCGACAATCCGGCCATGGTGGAGAATGCCGCCAGGGAAGCCTGGGAATTAGGGCTTCTCACCCAGGAGGAGATCGACGAGGCCCTGCGCAATACATTCCGCACCAGGCTGCGCCTGGGCATTTACGACAGGGAGCCTGGGAACCCCTATGACCGGGTGACAGAGGAGGATCTGGACTGTGAGAAGAACAGGGCGGTGTGCCGCCAGGTGTCCAAAGAAGCCGTGGTGCTCCTGAAAAATGAGAAAAGCTTTCTGCCCCTGAACCCGGAAAAGGCTAAGTCCCTGGCAGTGGCAGGCCCTCTGGGGAACGCCTGGTATCCGGACTGGTACGGCGGCACGCCGCCTTTTACCAAAACGCTGCTGGAGGGCATCCGGGAGGAGACGGGAAAAGAGGTTTCCTTTGAGGACGGCCTGGACAGAGTGGTGTTTCGCCTGGGAGACCGGGGCATTGCCGTGGACCAGGACGGGGCACTGTGCATCGGCGACGAACCTGATGTCTTTATCCATGAGGACTGGGGAGAGGGGAGCCATACGTTCCGCTGCGTCCGCACAGGGAAATACATGAATACCAGGCTGTACCCGCAGTCTGGCGGCCAGGAGACGAAAGAGGCGCCCGGGCGGATTGCCGCGGAAAAGGACAATACCCTGAACTGGTTCGTGATGGAGATTTTCCATGTGGAGGAGCATGATGACGGATGTGTAATCCTGACCAACCGCTTCGGTTCGCCCGTGCAGGTCTGCCAGGACGGACAGCTCTGGTCCATGAAGCCCGGGGAGGGGACGCCTTTGCGGATGGAAGTGGTAAGGGACGGCATAACCGCGGCGGCGGAGCTGGCAAAAGGGAAAGAGACCGTGGTTCTGGCCCTAGGCTGCAATTCCATGATCAACGCCAAGGAGGAAGTGGACAGGGGCACCATCGAACTTCCGCCTGCCCAGAGACGGCTGCTGGAGGCCGTGTATGAGGCCAATCCAAATGTGGCTTTGGTGCTGTATTCCAACTACCCCTATGCCATCGGGTGGGCCAAGGAAAAGCTTCCCGCCATTGTCTGGAGCGCCACGGGAGCCCAGGATATGGGCGCTGCCATGGCGGAAACTTTGTTTGGGAAGAACAATCCCGCAGGCCGGCTGAACATGACCTGGTATCGGGAGGATGGACAGCTGCCGGACATCGACGATTATGACATCATAAAGGGCGGACGCACTTACCGGTATTTTGAGGGGGATGTGCTGTATCCTTTCGGATACGGGATGAGCTATACCCGGTTCGCGTACTCGGATTTGAAAGTGGAGGCCGCGGACGGCGGGAACCTGCGGGTGACGTTCCTGGTAAAGAATACCGGTGACCGGGAGGGGGACGAGGTGGCCCAGGTATACGGCATTGCGCCTGCTTCCCGGGTGAAGAAGCCACTGCGCCAGCTTCTGGGATTCAGCCGCCTGAAAGGGATGAAGCCCGGGGAGAGCCGTCTGGCAGAGCTTACGGTGGACAGGGAGGAATTCCGTTTCTACGATGTCGTCGGCAGGAGACTGATGGTGGAAGAGGGGCGCTACCGGATATTCGCAGGTCCCTCCAGCAGAGAGGAAGCGGTCAGCGTCTGGGCGGATCTGCCCGGGGAGAACACCGGAAGCCGGAATACCGCGCAGAAAATTGTGGCTGACCATTATGACGATTACGAGAACATTGTCCTGACCCAGGGGCATTTCGGATTTACGGCGGCAGCGGTGAAAGACGTTTCTCAGAAAGGTGTGCTCCGGTATGGCGATTGTGTAAGGGGCAATGAAGCATCGCACATTGTGCTGCACTTAATAAGCGAGAAAGGCGGCAGCGTCACAGTCTTCTTAGATGGCCGTCAGGCGGCCCGCTGGGAGGGAGACACTGCCACCTATGAGCGGAATGCCATGCCGCCTATGGACGAGAAAGCCAGGAAAGAGGCCATAGAGCGCAGAGCCGGGTGGAAGCCCATTTATGCGGACGTATGCCTCCCCCTGGAGGAAAGCGCCCTGCGGGAGACGGAAAGCAAGGCGGTGGAAATCCGCATCGAGTTGACGGGAGATATCAGGCTGTGCTATTTCCGGATGGAGAAGCCCCAGCCCCGGGGCAGATGACAGAGGGCGCAGGGTTTTTGAGGAGCCGGCCCGGCGGGCGAATTGCTGTAGTGGGACCGGCCGGGTACGCGCAGAGACCGTGCGGAGCATGAAAAGTTGATAACAGGGCCTGAGGGTCCGGATTTTGGGGATAAGGTACCTCTGTGAGTACGGATTGCTCACGGAGGTGCTTCTTTTGTTTTTTATGATAAAATGCAATTCTGAAACCTTTGAAATCTCTGAAACAATTTCTAGAGCGTGTCCTCACAGGCTGTCCTGTCTGCGATTCTGGTGATCCAGGGCTGCCTGGTGTCAAAATATTTATTGTCTGTATAATGGGGTTAAAACCCTCGCCTTAAGGCGAAACCTTTAGGTCAACCCCATCCCCCAAGTTTAGGATGATGTAAAACAGAGATACTAAACTTGAGGTGTGCGCCAGTTCGGTGCCGAATATATAGCTGGTGGGAATCCAGTCTGGTA
>CAJTZD010000069.1 GCA_910584235.1 uncultured Acetatifactor sp. | reverse complement strand
CAGCATCTATGCGGACACCTTCCGCTCCCAGAGGGAGACCAACTTCAGCGAATACCTGAACACCCTCTACTCCGACAGCAGCTATGTGGCCATGCTGGAAGAAACCGTGACGGACGGGCTGGCCAATAAGGTGCCCCTCTCCACGGATGACTATACCATCAGGAACATCCGGCTCCGGTTCCGCGTCCTGGGCAGCCGCGTGGAGTACACCTTTACCTGCGATGCCGAGTTCTACATCCGTATGTTCGGGCGGCAGTACCCCACCGTCACCCAGCACATAGAGCTCACCGGATCCCATAATACAAAATTTTGAAAGAAATCTTTCAGATTCTGTTGAAAAACCGCCCGCAGATTCGTATAGGGTATATAAACAGCAAAAAAGGAGGACATACACTATGAAGAAGAACATCTTCAAGACCAAAGCTTTCCCCGCAGCCGCCCTTGCCACTGCATGCATCGGCATCCTCGCCGCCTGCTTCCTTTTCGGCAGGGAGGAAAAGCCCGACTTCCAGCCGGAAGAGCCCGCACCTGGCCCCATTGCCCAGGAATGGCAGGAGACCCCCTCCCCCACCGCTCCCATGGAAACCCGGGCAACGCCTGACTCCGACGGGAACAGCACACCCCCTGCCGGCTCCACTGCCGCCCAGGAGCAGAAGCCAGACGACATCCTGGAGGCTTACCCCATGGTGACCGGGGAAACCGACCAGCTGGTGACCATCGACTTCACCCCGGAGACGGAAGCACTGCAGCCGGAACCGCCCAAAGCTCCTACAGCCGAAGCGGATGCCACAGACCCGGAACAGCCTCCCTCCTATACCCCGGAGGAACTGGAGCCGGAGCCCACCGCCCCGCCCGCACAGCCCGATACCCCGGCTGCCGGAGCCACAGGTGAAAACGGAGCCGTATATGACCCCGTATTCGGATGGGTAGTCCCCAGCACGGTAGAGCAGTCCACCATGGACAGCGCCGGAGACCCGGACAAGATGGTGGGGAACATGTAAGCCTGTGCAAACCACACATAACGGAATACAATTGAATATCGTGAAACCGGAAGCTGCCTGCCCATGGCAGCTTTCTTTTATGCCATCAAAAACAATTGAAAAGGAGCGTGATACTATTTGAAAAGGCTAACATCCCTTCTCCTCACCCTTGCCCTGCTGCTCTGCCTCCCTACCACGGCCCATGCCACCGGGAACGGCAACATGGACGCAGGGGGCGGCGGCATGGGGCAGGGCACCTCAGAGAACAAATGGACCCCCGGCAATGACGGCGTGCGCATCACCGTCATCGACACGGAGAGCGGCGCCGCCGTCTCCACCCCCATGGACTTCTCCAACCAGGCCCAGACAGGCACCGTCCTCCACTTCGGCAAGGTCAGCAAGCTACAGTACCAGAACGGTGCCAGCCTGCAGATTCAGGCCGGCGGCTCCTACAGCTGCATCCAGCCCGCCAACCCCATGCCCACCATCGTAATCTCCACGGGCAGGAACAGCATCGAGGCCATCAAGCGCTACTTCTGCAGCGAGTATGCCTGCATGATGGTGGCGGAAGCCGCCGGGATGGACTATGACGCCATGGTCTCCGGCAGGTACAAGCTGATGGTGGAGCCCATAGCCTACTTCACCCACAACGGCCAGTACTACTGCATGACCGCCACGGAGGCCGCCCTCTACGACCAGCTCTCCGGAGGGGCGCTACGCCGCACCATGACCTCCCTTACCCATAAGAACCTTGCCCTCTCCATGTTCCTAGAGGATGACGACCTGGGGATCGGCGCATGGGGAGGCAGCACCACCGGGACACAGTCCAACACGGACATCATAAACAGCCTGGGCGTGGGCATCGTCTGGTTCAATGAGCCACCTTCCCCGGACGGCCCCGGCGGCGATTCCCCCGAAGGCGGCATCGCCCTCCCCGATTCGGACTACCGGGTGGACACGGACGTCATCACCGCCGTCACCCTGTCCACGGACACCGACCTTACCCCGGACAACCCCGCCACCGTGACCTTCCATATCCTGGGGACAGACTACCAGGTGAACAACATCGTCATCCCCAAGGACGACTGCCAGCTGGTCTGGGTCAAATGGCATACGCCGGCCACGCCCCAGGACGTCAGCATCACCGTCACAGTCAGCAGGGGAACCCTCTCCAAGGACACCATCACTGCCAGGATTGTTGACCTGAGCGAGCGGATCCCGCCCGACCCCCTGGCAACGGACACTTATCCCGGCTACTCCGTGCCGCCCCTGCCGTCAAACCCGCAGAAGCCCTCCGCCAGCTGGGGCGTGTGGAGCTGCAGCTGGAGCCCCAACTGGCAGTGGCACGCGGACTGGCAGTGGCATGAGGACATGCAGTGGCACCCCAACATGCAGTGGCATGACACAGAATGCACGGAAGACTGCCCCAGACGCTGCGAGGGCGGCCACGGGGAGTGGAAAGACGATGGGGAATGGCGGGACGACGGCCGGTGGATGGACGAGGGAGAATGGAAAGATGACGGGGAATGGGAATACAGCTACACCGGCTATTATGCTACCCTCTCCGGCTCCATGACCCTGCTGCCGGACGACATCGTGCCCACTGCAAACGGTAAGGACATGAAGAGCGGCTACGGCGTAAAGACGGAGGTGCGTGCCTCCCTGTCCACCAATGCGCCGTCCGGGCATTACACCACCCCACAGACCGCCCTCTCCACTTTCCCGGAGTTTCAATACAAGACCTACCTGCGGCTCCTGCAGCGTGTCTCCGGCGGGCACAATGCGAAGTTCACCTTCCGCCCCAATGAGTTCTCCACTTACAGGCGGAACGTCCACTTCACCCCTGTGTGGCTGCCGGACAATACCGATTACCGGATATACACGCAGGTATGGGACACCTGGACGCCTGGTGGGATGCTGTCAGTGAACGTGGACGACCACACCACCATCCACCAGTCCGTCTTTGACGACTGGTATACCAACCGTGAGTAACCTTATTGCTGTCCTCGTCCATGCTTACAGCCTGCTGGTCTTTGCCTGCATAGGCGGATTTGCGGCATACGACCTGCGCACAAGGCGGGTGCCGGATAAGGCACTGCTGCTCTTTAGCCCCATTGCCCTGGCGGCTCCGTTCCTGGACACACTTGTTTCCAGTCTGGCGGCAGATACATTTGCGGTACAGGGCAGACCAGGAGCCTGCATAGGCATGGCTTTGGCTGTTGCTCCTCCGGAAGCTGCCGGGGCATCCATGTCCCAGTTCCTACAGATGCTCCCTCCCGTCTTATTACACTCACTGGCCGGAGCGGCAACGGGCTTCCTGATTCTATTCGCAGCAGCCATGGCATCCCCGGGCGGCTGCGGAGTCGGGGGCGGGGACATCAAGCTGGCGGCAGCCATGGGATTTGCTTACGGCCCCTCCCGCATGACGGCCATCCTTCTGACAGCTTCGGGGGGCGCCGCCATAGCCGCGCTGATCGTGAGCCATAGGAACAAACATACCAATATACAGAAAATGCTGTCCCTGCCGTTTGTCCCTTTCCTTGCGGCTGGCAGCTTCCTTGTTACCATTGCCGCAATCCTATAACCGGGTGGCTGACAGCGAAATCACGATATTCTTCCATGCCATTATCACTGCAGCTTTGTTATACTGCAGACCGCCAGGATTTACATTGATACTTCCGGGAAAGTACCTGGCTGGCGGTCTGCAGTCGGGTTTCGCTGCATATTCAACTGGTATACAGCATAAATGCATGGCAGAATCCCAAGAGAACAGCCCACACGCTTCAAGGCACGTTGCTTTCCTATACAACCGCCTGACACTGATTCCTGATGGAATATTGCCATACTTACAGGCTCCCATCACCAAAACCTGGATGCCAATATCAGCCAAACAATCATCTATCTCAATACAGAACAGGAGTGACCATAACCATGAAACTGAACAACCGCTTTATCTTCGGCCTGCTGAGCCTCCTGCTGGCAGCCGTCACCGCCTTTGTGGCCCTGCCCGTCATCGCAAGGCAGACCAACGGCAAGACAGAAGTCGTCCGCGTCACCTCCCCCATCCTGAAAGGGGAGACCGTCAATGCGGACAACACAGAGACTGTGGAGGTGGGCAGCTACAACCTCCCCTCCGGCACCGCCCGATCCCTGGACAATGTAAAAGGACTCTATGCCACGGCAGACCTCTTCCCGGGGGATTACATCCTCCCCGCCAAAGTCAGCGCCATACCCATATCTTCCGATACGGCGCTGAACAGCATCCCCTCCGGCAAGGTGGCCATCTCCCTTACCATACAGACCCTTGCCGCCGGACTGTCCGACAAGCTGCAGCCCGGGGACATCATCCGCATCTACCACTTCCTTGACGTGGCGGTTGAAGTCCCCGAACTGCGCTTCGTAAGAGTCCTCTCCGTGACCGACTCCGGCGGCGTGAACGTGGACAACACAAGGGAGCCGCTGGAAGACGAGGAGAAGAAACAGTCCGCCACCATCACCGTGCTGGCAAGCCCGGAGCAGGCCCGCACCATCACCCTCCTGGAGAATGACGGCATCGCCCATGTGGCCCTGGTCAGCCGGGGGAATGAGAAGCTTGCGGAGGAGCTGCTGGCAGAGCAGGAATACACCCTCCAGACAATCTATTTCCCGGAGACGCTACTGCCGGAGGAAGACCCGCCTGCCGGAGACGATGGCACCGACACGGACACCGGCAACCAAGACGGGGCTGCAGACGGCAATGAATCTGCCGCATCCGGAGAAAGCCCTTCTGAATCCGGCGTTCCTGATGAACCTGACAGTCCCAGCGGAGATTCCGCTGATACCTCTGGACAGAATACACCAGGTTCCAGCACCGAAAACAGCAGTCAGGAAGATACAGCATCTACAGATAATACAGGCGGTGATTCGAGTGCAGACGGGAATGCATCAAACAGAGGCAGCTAACCAGCAGGCAGCACCACTGGCGGTACCCCCGGTAACGGCGCACAGCCATAAGAAGCCGGAACGCCTGCGCCGGACAGCAGGCTGCTCCTGGCAGAATAACAGCCTATCGGAATTTTTGTGGGAATGACAGTCCCTGCCAACCATTTCCACAAAAGATGGAGGAATCCGTAATAGTGGGCCCTCAAACATCTGCCAATGCAAATATAAAACGAGTGGGCGCTGCTGCAACATTGGGCAGGGAAACGGCAAATAAATACGCTCACGAGAATGAACAGAAAAAAGGAGGGATTCATCCCATGTCCAAAACAATCACAGTCTGGGGCAGCCCCGGCAGCGGCAAGTCCATGTTCTGCTGCATCCTGGCCAAGGCGCTGACCCGCGACAAGCAGAAAGCCATCATCATCAACGCCGACCCCGGCACTCCCATGCTCCCGGTATGGCTTCCGGAGCAGGCTGCAGGGGCGGAAGCCTCCATAGGGCAGGTATTAAGCAGCGTGGAGATAGACACGTCCCTGATAGCAAGCCATGTGACAGTGCTGAAGAACTATCCCTTCATCGGCCTGATGGGGTACAGCGCCGGCGAGAACCCTTTAAGCTACCCGGACACCGACTACCGGATGGCGCTGCAGCTCATATCCGCCGCCGGAAGCCTGGTGGACTACCTGATACTGGACTGCGGCCCCGCCATGACCAACGTGTTCACCCCCGCCGCCATCGAGTCCGGCGACCTGGTCATCCGCATCCTGACCCCTGACCTGAAAGGGATCAACTACCTGAAGGCTCACCAGCCCCTGCTTGCAGACGGGCGCTTCCATTATGACCGGCACATGACCTTCGCCGGCATGGCACGGCCTTTCCATGCCTTCGACGAGATGGGCTACATCATAGGCGGCTTTGACGGCCTGCTGCCCTACGGCAAGGAAATTGACCGCTGCGCCACTGAGGGCGGCATGTTCCAGGCGGTGAAATACTGCAACTCCAAATATACTGCATCCCTGAACCGGGTGCTGGACACTCTGGAGCAGATGGAGGCCGCCGAACGGGAGCTGGACTGGCAGGAGAACGGCGACAAGCTGCCGGAGGAAAACATGGCACCGGACAGAACCAGCCAATATACAAATGACCCGGACACATACGGAGACGGCAGCTACCATACAAACAACCCGGACGCTTATGGAGACGGCAATAGCTATTCGGACAGCCACGATGCATACAGAGAAAGCGGCGCACCGGGAGACTTCTACGATGATGAAAGCAGCGCCTTTCCCCATAAGAGAAAAAGGGGCAGAAAGCCGCCACACGAAGACAGGACCGCCAGATACAGCAGTCCCCAATGTAGGAACCAGCATGCAGCTGGACAGGATTGGGAAACAGAAAATGGCTGCCCCGATACCCCCACTGGTTCCCAATATGACGACTGGGAGGAGGACGCAGACGAACTATGAACAACTTAAACGATATCTTCTTTGCACCGGCAGAGGACAGCAGCCTTACCTATGACCAGATACTGGAAGACGTACAGCGCTATTTCTCCGAGAACCATGCCTCCACCATAGCAGGCACCGGGGACGGGGACACCCAGCGCGCCTCCTCCGTCCTGAAAGAGCTGATGGTGCAGTACCTGGTCAAACGCAGGATCTCCCTGCAGGGATTCACCACAGAGGAACTCTGTGCCAAACTCTATGAGGACATGGCGGGATATTCCTTTTTGAAGAAATGGATTTACGCCCCCGACGTGGAGGAAGTGAACATCAACGCCTACAATGACATTGAGGTCATCATGAACAGCGGGCGCAGCATCAAGATACCTGAGCGGTTCTCCTCCCCCCAGCACGCCATAGACGTGGTGAGGCGCATGCTGAACGCCTGCGGCATGGTCATTGACGACACCATGCCCTCGGTGATCGGGTTCCTGGACCGGAACATCCGCATCTCCGTGGACAAGACCCCCATCGTGGACGCGGACGTGGGAGTGAACGCCTCCATCCGTATCGTGAACCAGCAGACCGTATCCGAGGAGAAGCTCCTGGAATCCGGCAGCGCCACGGCGGAGATGCTCCACTTCCTGACCGCCTGCATCCGCTACGGCGTGTCGGTGTGCATCGCAGGCTCCACCGGCTCCGGCAAGACCACCATCATGGCCTGGCTCCTGTCCAACGTCCCCAACAACCGCCGCCTCATCACCATCGAGGAGGGCAGCCGGGAGTTCGACCTGGTAAAGCGGGACGAAAACGGGAATATCCTGAATTCCGTGGTGCACCTGCTCACCCGCCCCCACGAGAACCCCGCCATGGACATCGACCAGGACTTCCTCCTGGAAAGGGTACTGCGCAAGCACCCGGACGTCATCGGCGTGGGGGAGATGCGCTCTGCGGCAGAGAGCCTGTCGGCGGCGGAAAGCTCCCGGACAGGACACACCGTGGTGACCACCATCCACTCCAACTCCTGCGAGAGCACCTACCGCAGGATGATGACCCTGGCGAAGCGCAAATACGCCATGGACGACTCCATCCTCATGCAGATCATGGTGGAGGCCTATCCGGTGGTGGTGTTCACCAAACAGCTGGAAGACCGATCACGGAAGATCATGGAAATTATCGAGGGGGAATACTATATCGACGGGAAGCTGGTCTACCGCTCCCTTTACAAATACCATGTGGAGGACAACGTCACCGACAGTGACGGCAATGCCCGGGTACTGGGACACCACCAGAAAGCGGAGACCATATCTGAAGCCCTCCAGAAGCGGCTCCTGGACAACGGCATCCCGCATAAGGAGCTGGAGGAATTCCTCTGTCCCGATACAACCAGGCAGAAAGCTGTATCCCCCCAGGCAGAGCCTGCCGGGCAAAAAGCCGCCACCTATCAGACAGAGCCTTTGGCCCGTAAAACTGAACTGCTCCAAGCGGAGCTTGCCGGACAGAAAACCGCACCCCTCCCAACAGAGCCTTTGGGACAAAAGGCTGCCCCTAAAGCGGCATCCACCCGGAAGTCTGCCGGAAAGAAGCCCAAAGGTGCGGCTTCCGCTAAAGGAGAATCCCCCAAAGCCATGGCTACAGAAACAGGCACTGGCGGCGCAAGCAATGAAAACGCAGAATACGGCATAACTTCCGGAAAAGGAGGTTCCGACAGCATAACCACTGCAGAGACAGGCCCCAGCGGCATCCTCTCCACAGAAGCAAAGCTGGCGGAATATATCTCAGAAAAATATATTCCCGAAAAGCCTGTGCCTGCCCGGGCTGGCGGCAATAAAACCGCATCTGTCAGAAGAATCGGATGCAGAGTAAGACTTGCGGAAGAAAAACAGCCAGATAAGAAGCTGCCTGCAGAGACGGAGCCTGCCGTACCCAGCTTAAATACTTCCACAGGCACAGATGCACCCAATCCATTCGGGTATGAACAAAACATAACCGGACAACACAGCAGAAAGGAGGCTGACTAAATGCGCTGGATCTATTTCATCTGCTTTGCCCTTTTAAGCACCGGGCTGCTGGCACTTTTCGGCGTAAGGCCCAGGGACTTCACCGATGCCATCTTCAACATCAGGCGGAAAGTCCCCACCCTCACCGATGAACTGAATGTCCTTACCGGAAAGCCTGCCAGGGGCTTCTTCACCCAGGACTATGAGATACGGCAGATTCTAAAGGACATGGGGCGGGAAAACCGCTACGAGGCCGTCACAAGGCTCACCCTGCTGCTCTTCGCCGTAGGCGCCGTGCTGGCTCTGCTCATCAACAATGTATACATGGTGCCTATATTGGGACTGGGATTCTCACTTCTGCCGGTCTGGTATCTGCGCAGCACAGCGGCAAGCTATAAGAAGCACCTGAACGAGGAGCTGGAGACAGCCATCTCGGTCATCACCACCTCCTACCTGCGGACGGAAGACCTGCTGCGCTCCGTCCGGGAGAACCTGCCCTACATAAACGAGCCGGTAAAGGCCACCTTCCAGGCATTTGTCCTGGAGAGCGAGCTGATCAACGCCAACACCACCAGCACCATCAATTCCCTGAAGATGAAGATCCCCAACCAGATCTTCCATGAATGGGCCGGCATCCTGATCCAGTGCCAGTCCGACCGCTCCATGAAGGACACCCTGCCCGCCATCGTCCAGAAGTTCTCGGACGTGCGCATCGTGCAGTCGGAGCTGGAGGCCATGATGCAGGGCCCCCGGAGGGAGGCCGTCACCATGATGTTCCTGGTCATCGGCAACGTACCCCTGCTGTATTTCCTGAATAAGGATTGGTTCCATACCCTGGTGTACACCACGCCCGGCAAGGTTGCCCTGGCGGTCTGTGCGGCCATCCTGCTGTTCTCCCTTGCCCAGATCATGAAGCTGAGCAAGCCCATCGAGTACGGAGGTGACCCTGTATGATCCTGCTTGCACTAACTTCCATCGTCTTCCTGGGAATCGCCGCCTACAACCTGTCCTGCACCTTCGTGGACATCCCCACCGGCAGGACGTCAAAAATGATGATGCTCGCAAGGAAACAACAGTCCTCCAAAAAGGAAAAGCTGCTGGACGTATACATCACAAAAATCGCAATACTGCTGGCCCCGTTCCTGCGGCTGGACAAGCTGAAGCGCAGCCGCCTGCAGACCGCCCTTGCCATAGCAGGGCTGGAGCTGTCCCCGGAGGTCTATACCGCCCGGGCATGGGTGACAGCAGGCGCCGTAGGAATCTGCGCCGTCCCCATGGCATTCCTGATGCCGCTCCTGTCCCCCGTCCTGGTGGGCCTTGCGGTGGCGCTGTGGTTCTCCACCTATTATGCCGCTTTCGATTTCGTAAGGAAGCGCCGGAAGCTCATCGAGGCTGAAATCCCCCGCTTTGCCCTGTCCATCGGGCAGAACCTGGAGAACGACCGGGACGTGCTGAAGATGCTCACCTCCTACCGCAGGGTGGCGGGCAGGGACTTCGCCGCCGAGCTTGACCAGACCATAGCGGACATGAAGACGGGCAACTATGAGAATGCCCTGCTCCGCTTCGAGACCCGCATCGGCAGCCCCATGCTTTCCGACGTGGTGCGCGGGCTGATCGGCGTCCTCCGTGGGGACGACCAGCGGATGTACTTCAAGATGATCTGCTTCGACATGCGGCAGATCGAGCAGAACAACCTGAAAAAAGAAGCCGCAAAGCGGCCCCAAAAGATACAGCGCTACTCCATGATGATGCTTATCTGCATCATGATCATCTATCTTGTGGTGCTGTGTACCGAGGTCATAAATTCCCTGGGCGTGTTCTTCGGCTGACAGGGAAGATACAACCATCAATTGGTAATCCAACCCCTTACCGGAGGGACTCTATTACATAGATATGGCTGTGCCGTCCTGCCTGCCGCCAGTGCCACAGAGGGAAAAAAGATAACCTGCCCTGGCTGCTAAAGGCACCCGGCTCCCGGCAGGAATGGCCGCCATGTATGAAACCTAAAACAATCATATTAAAAACCAACAGGAGGTTTTCCATGAAAAAACTTAACAATGCAGTCCGTAACAGACTCGACAATGCCATCAGCAAGGCCCGCCAGACGCTCTCCAACCAGCGCGGCGACTTCTACATCTCCGATGCCGTGAAGATCATCATCGCCGTAGTCCTGGGCGCACTGCTGCTTGCCGCCCTGACCAACATCTTCAACGGAACCGTCATCCCGAGGATTACGCAGGTGATTACACAATTATTCGGATAGGTCATCTTCGATGGAGCCGGACTTTAGAACTTTGAGTCTGGCTCCTATAGTATCGCTTTCAATTTATCTATATGATTTGAATGGCCAACGTGTATCTAAAAAAATGTATGTTCCCTAAAAGAATCACAAAACATACCGAAAGTAAGTGTTGTGCATTGATTTTTGTACATTATAGCAGTATCCACTGAATAATTGACCTTTTGATGCCTAGATCGTCTACATTAATTCACCTAACCAATATTCATCATTTTATAAAAAATTTATATTTTTTATACCCAAAAACGTCCTTTTTTTCTTTAAAAAATCGCATAAGAAAGGTATAGGAACATAAATCAAATGAGCAGAAATTTTTATTTATTTTTAAAAGCAACCAGAGGCAACTGGCACAATGCCTTACATATAAAATGCAACTCTCTTCTCTGCCCCCATGGAAACCTGATGCCCTGCGAAGGTATCCTGATGGGAATAGACGCAGATGGCTCCCCAATCTTTATGCCTGTAGAAACCCTGCGGAAGCTCTCCGGTGAATCCATAGACTCGGAAGAATGCTGCATTACCCTAAACAAGCATACGTTTGAGGCTGTCTATGCCCAATATGTGGAATGGCACACCGATTCCCCAGAAAATTGCTCCCTGAAGCAGCTGTGTGGAAGCGCTGATACCAGCTATCCATGCTCAAACCATTCAACCCAACATCCCGCCACAAGCGGCACACCACGGAGGTGAACAATGAAAAACAAAAGAACCTACAGCATCCACTGCCCCTACTGCGGCTCCCCTGCTGTCTGCAGACCAGCAAGCACAGTCTATGGAACCGACACAATCGACCCCAAAAGCTATCTCTACCTGTGCTCCAACTGGCCGTCCTGCGATGCCTATGTGAGTGCCCACCAAAAAGACCGTAAACCCATGGGAACCCTGGCAAACAGCGAACTCCGCCACAAACGCATCCTTGCCCACCGTGCCCTCCAAAGGCTGCGGAAAGAGCGGCACATGGACAAATGGGCGGCATACCTGTGGCTCCAGACAAACTTAAAGCTGGACGAGAGCCACGCCCACATCGGCATGTTCTCCGAGCACATGTGCGACCAACTCATCTCACTGTGCCGGACACCTGCCAGACTCCCCCGAAAACCTGTAGCTTGAATGCGAGGTGATTACCTATGAAAAAGAAAATACGATTAACCACGGAACAGAAAGAACTCGTGGAAAGCCATCTTTCTATCGTGTACTGGATTATCCGGGAAGATATCTCCGTAAACGATAATGTCTATGGCTTTGAGTATGACGACCTGTACCAGGAGGGGTGCCTCTGGCTCTGCCATGCCGCCGTTTCCTATAACGCCGGGCTGGCTAAATTCCCCACCTATGCCAAAAAGGTAGTCCGGAACGGCCTCCTCTCCTACTGCCGGAAGATGTATGCAGGACAGAAACATTTCGTCAGGCTCACAGAATCTGAAAACGGGGAACTGCAAAATGGCTGCCCTGCCGGATACCGGCCTGATGCCTTTACTTCCCGGACAGGCGCCATGGAGACACTGGAGCTCCTCGCTGCCGCCTCAAAGGACTTTAAGGGCGTGTCAAAGTTCGGCACAGAAGCCCTTGCCCTGAAAGCCCAGGGATATGCCACCTCGGAGATTGCCGCCCTCTACCATGCCCCGCCGTCCCATGTAGGGGCATGGATCTCCAGGGCATCGCAGAAGCTCCGGGACAGCCCATCCTTCCTATCCGGATTGCTGTACTGAACGGATGATTTTTCATGCCAGCAGCCTATTATGGGAAAAGCAGCCAAAACACTGGTAACATTTTAACCACACATACACCATAAGACCAGGAGGTACCCTATGAAGGGAAAATCACTGTACACTGCCATCGGACGCTTTGAACGCAGGAGAGACAACAAAGGCCAGGCCTACCCCGTTATCCTGTCAGGCGGGAACGAATACATGGCCGACCTGCAGGAAATGGCCCTCTGGACGAGCCTGAACTGGCGGATCGCCCGCAGGGAGGAGATTGCCCCCCTGTATGAGAAGACCATCTCCAGATCCGGCTTTTCTGCAGAACGCCCACTGGAGGCATGCATCCAGCGCCTCCTGATGCGCGGCCTGATCGTCTGCGGCACCGGCGAAACAGAATACGATGCACTCTATGACCTGCTTGCCGCCCTATATATCCTGCCTGCGGAGGATTCCATTCTGCAGCGGGCACGCGCCTTCCTGAAGTTTTCCCTGCGTCACCATACACCCCTTTCCGCCGCCAGGAAGCTCTTCCAGAAAGACAGGCGCACGGAAAATGAAAGGCTGGTCATGAGGCTTGCCAGACAGGCCCTGCTCTCCACTGCGGAGATCATCAAATGCTTCGAAAAAGGCATCTACAGCCTGCCCAATGAGGAAAGCATCATGGACTCCCTCTATGATGACGAAGACACCACCAGCGACAACCTCCCCTTTCTGGCCTGCACCTTCCCCAGCAGCAAAAAAGTGGTTCTCGCCGTTGCCAACCTCTACCTGCGTAAACAGGTTATCCTTGAAAGAATATGAATCCCATAATTTTATGCGCTGCGGACAGGGGCTCTTCGCCCTGTCCGTTATAATTCATGGCAATAGGATCACTACGGAGTGTGATATCATAAAGGTCAGTAAGACTGTGTAAATGGCAGATGCCATGCCTACAGTTTTGTTCTGCCTTCTTCTTTTTTACTATATATAGTATAATCTTATTGACACCCACAACATATAGTGTTATACTGTCCTTGTGATTGATTTTTGTGCGTATCCCCATGGGATTACAGGAGTATCTCCTGTACCGCGGATTTTTTCCGCATTGCACACGCTGTCAAGTTTGTACTCCAGTGCCAGTAGCATCAGTCTGCCCATTTTGCGGCAGTGTCTGCCGGCACTTTTTTAATAAATAACACCGCCGTTGGCAGAAAGGAGCAGAAAGACAGGTTTCACTGGCTGAAAAAGCGGCTTCACTAGAATGTTGGGATGCCGTCCCCATGCAGGGGATGACATGACCAGAAGATTCCAAAGCCGCCCCACAGCCCCATTACACAGGAACCGTACCGGTTTTCAGAATGACCTGAAAGACCGGTGCGGTTCTTTTTGTGTGTGGAGACAGGATTACAGGAAGCTACAGCAACAAATGCCTCCACTTGTAGATGCCCTTTAACCGGGCATATCTCCAGTGGAGAAGCAAAAAGAAAGGATGGTAAGACAATGAAAAGTGACAAAGCCCGCCCGGGCAGCACTGGCATCCTCATAGGTGCCGTAATCGCCATACTGGCGCTGGTGAGGGGACCGTGGCAGACATGGCTCCTTGTAGGAGTGTTCGCAATCTGGGGGCTCCGGCTCCTAAAAGCCTATATGCTTCCCATCACCCACAGGACAAACCGCCGCAGGAAGCGCAGACACCGCCGCAAAAGACTCCCCGCTGATGATGGCCCGGACATTTCGGCCTGGGTACAGGAACCGGACAGCGCATCCGCAGAAAATCTCCTGCTGCGCCATGTGAACCACCGGATCTCCGCCTATCTCCGTTCGGCTTACCCCGGCATCACATGGGAATGGGAAGAAAAAAGGCCCGAAAGGCTAGCATTGTCCGGCGGCACCGGGCGCATCCGCGTCTTCGGCGTCCCTGAATTCAGCCATGCGGACATCACCCTGGACCAGCAGGCCAACATCGCCTGCAGCATGCTCAGGATTGTACCCCTGGCAGACACCGGAAATGACACCCCTCCAGAAGGGCAGGCCCCCTCCGGCAGGCAGCCCATAGACCCACAGGTCTGGTATGAAATCCAGGGGCGTGCCGTGCTGGAAGCGTTGGTGACCGACCTGGACTCCCGCGGGTACAGCTGCCTGACCCTCCACGAGAACGGCGATGCCTGCGTGGAAGAGGGCCAGCAGGAAGTCCCAAAGGAACGCCTCCCAGGCTTCCCTGAAAGAGTCTACTGGAACCGCCTGGTGGAGGTGCTGGAGAGCAACGGCCTGACCGCAGAGGCGACCCCCGGCGGCATCCGTGTCTGCTGGTAGCCGCCACAGCAAGAAAGGAAGTGAAGCAGAATGAAGACAGGACTATCACTGGAAGAAATGGCTGCCGAGATCACAAGGCAGCGCGGCCTGAAGGAGGACTACCTGGTGGACACCAGGAACCTCCAGATGGAGCCCCACAGCGGGCAGGTCTACCTCCACATCTTCGACGGCAAGGACGAGCCCGTGGAGCCCATGCAGGTCAACCCCATCGCACACAGGCAGCTGGGCGCACACCTGCACATCCCGGCCGCCTACTATGACCGCATGCTGCAGGAGGACCCGAAGCTCCTGGCGCAGAACGTGAACGCCTGGCTGCACAGGTCCCCCTCACGGCGGATGCTGCGCACCATGGGCGGCACCGCCAGGGCGTTCTTAAGCGACCGCTACCGCCGCCTGGACAACTTCGAGATCGCCTCCGCCGTCCTGCCCATCATAGGGCAGATGAAGGACGCGCGGTTCGAGAGCTGCCAGGTCACGGACAGCATGATGTACCTGAAAGTGGTCAACACGCGCCTGGAGGCGGAGGTCTCCCCCGGCGACATCGTGCAGGCCGGCATGATCATCTCCAACAGCGAGGTGGGCGCCGGCGCCGTCAGCGTGCAGCCCCTGGTCTACCGCCTGGTCTGCAGCAACGGCATGATCGTCAATGACGCCCAGACACGCCGCAACCATGTGGGGCGGGTGAACAGGATGGAGGAAGCCTATAAGCTCTACTCCGACAAGACACTGGAGGCAGACGACAGGGCTTTCATGATGAAGCTCCAGGATACCGTCAGGGCAGCCGTGGAGGAGGCACGCTTCGCCCGGGTGGTTGACCTCATGAAGAATGCCGCCAAAGCGGAGATGACCACCGGCGACATACCCGGCACCGTCAGGATGGCAAGCAGGGAATTCCACATCACCGAAAGCGAGGAAAAGGGAGTCCTGCAGCACCTAATCGAGGGAAAGGACTTAAGCCTTTACGGCCTCTCCAACGCCGTCACCCGCTACAGCCAGGACGTGGAGAACTATGACCGCGCCACCGAGCTGGAGAGCATCGGCTATGACATCCTCTCCATGCCCGCAGGGACATGGCGCAGGATCAACCAGCCGGCAGCATGACAGCGCCCCTGGAAGCGGAAAACCCATGCAGGCTCCCACCGTTTTCCGCCACATCGTCATCATGACAATAAGAAACCACACATTCAGGGAACAGGCCCCCAGCCGGAATAAAATGTCTATACGGCATGCGGCTATGGGATGCCCGTTCCCCCATTAAAAAGGAGGACACCAAATGGATTACAACCAAAACACCAACCCCACAACCCCCACAGAACAGCAGCAGTTCCTGCTCCCCACAATGGCGATGGACAGCGAATTCACCGCAGAAGAGCTGGCGGAAGACATGGACGGCATGCAGATGAACTTCCCCAAGGTGAAGATCCCTTCCGGAGGCGCGCTACAGTACGAGATCCCCACCGGCGACCCGGACAACCCGGACTATGCAAAGACGCTCACCGGGATCATCCTCTTCAACCACCCCAACAACGCCTACTGGCCTGAGGGCAGCGAGTATGATGAAAATGCCATGCCCCTCTGCTCTTCCACCGACGGAAGGCTGGGCATCGGCAGCCCCGGCGGTGCCTGCGCCAGCTGTGCCATGAACGTGTACGGCTCTGCCACGGAAGGAAAAGGGAAAGCATGCAAAAATATGCGGACACTCTATTTCCTCCGCAGCGGCGAGCTTGTTCCCCTGCAGCTCAACCTGCCTCCCACAAGCCTGAAGCCCTTCCGCCTGTTCATCAGTCAGACCTTCGGCTTCCGCAGGCGTGCGACCTATGGCAGCGTGGTGGAGATCGGCCTTAAGAAGATGAACAACGGCAGGGACGATTACAGTGTCGCCACTTTCCGCCTCCTGTCGGATCTCTCCGGAGAGGAACTGGCACAGGTCAGGGACTATGCCAACAGCTTCAAGGAACAGATCAGAAACATGCTCCAGCAGCGTGCTGAAACAGCTGAGCCCCAGTCCGATGGCAATGTCTATGGCTATATTTCTAATGATGCCGCCGGCATGGGCACTGCACCTGCTGCGGATACATCTGGGCAGCCCTACTATGGCCAGCCCATTTACGGGGACTGCGAGGCGCTTCCTGCGTAATAAGTGCAACTAACCGTTTTACAGCATAATGCTGTATCTCAAAACTGCAAAGGACTTCCTGATTTTTATCAGGGAGTCCTTTGCTTCATTTTAGGAGGAAATATCTATGAAGTATGAAAGACCATTAACGCATGAAGAAAAAGTATTTGCATCAGACCATCACAATTTAGTCTATGAATTTCTTCATGAACACCACCTTTCTGTAGACGAGTTCTATGATATTATTATTTTCGGGTACCTAAATGCTGTAAAAACATACCTTTCCAGAACAGATTTACAAATCTATGCCTTTCCTACACTTGGCTGGAAGTTAATGACACAAAGTTTATCCGATTATTACAAAGAACAGTTGTGTCAAAAGCGAAAATCAGAAATGTCCAGCTTGAATTCCACCCACTGTACACATAACCTTTCTTTAGAAGAAACAATTCATGTAACAGATAATCTTATGCAGCAGCTTGAAATCGAGCTTCTCCTGCACGATCTCTCAAAGCGTGTCTCCCAACAGCAGATGGAAATCGTGCGGATGAAATCCCATGGCTACAATCTCCAGGATATCGCCACCAGCCAGAATACCTCCACAAAACGTATCAGGAAGCTTTTGGAAGAAGTACGCAGCGTACTCACAGAACTTTGTTACGGATAACTTCCACGAATTCGCTGGTTCAAATGTCATCCTGCCCCTACCAATAAAAGCATTCCAAATAATCCCACCTAGGTAATTGCGAAACTCCCTGATTTTTGGCCCGAAATCAAGGCAAAACCAAAGA
>CAJTZD010000068.1 GCA_910584235.1 uncultured Acetatifactor sp. | reverse complement strand
TACGAATGATACGAATGGCCACTCCGCACAGGATCAAGAACTGCTTTACCATATTGAGAACGGAGGGAACAGAAAGTGCTGCGCTTCATCTGCAGCTGGTAGAGGAATTTGAACGTTCCGGTTCTGTAGATGCCACATTAGACAAGCTGGATATTGCGCAGGTGGGAGACAAGGAGGTATCTCATTCTTTGGAGGACTATTTACCTCTCCATTTCGTACAACCTGATGAGCCGA
This sequence comes from uncultured Acetatifactor sp., assembly GCA_910584235.1. GTDB lineage: Bacteria > Bacillota > Clostridia > Lachnospirales > Lachnospiraceae > Acetatifactor. The sequence goes on along the minus strand of CAJTZD010000068.1, from coordinate 17,748 downwards.
TGGTATCTATCATCATTCCGGCTTATAACCAGTTCGACTATACCTACCATTGTCTTGAATCCGTACAGAAACACAGTGGCGATGTATCATATGAGATTCTTTTGGCGGATGACAGTTCTACAGATCTAACTGCGGAATTAGAAAAGATTGTTACAGGTATTCGCCATATCCGCAATCAAGAGAACCTACGATTCCTGCGGAGCTGCAATTATGCAGCCAAACAGGCAAGAGGAAAGTATATTTTGTTCCTGAACAATGATACTCAGGTGCAGCAGAACTGGCTACAGCCCTTGGTCGATTTGGCGGAAGCGGACAATACCATAGGTATAGTCGGCTCCAAACTGGTATATTCCGACGGCCATTTGCAGGAAGCAGGGGGAATTTTCTGGAAAGATGCGTCTGCTTGGAACTATGGGCATTTGCAGAACCCTGAGGATCCAGAATACAACTATGTTAAGGAGGCAGATTATGTTTCGGGTGCTTCCCTGATGATCCGCCGGAGCTTGTGGGAGGAAATCGGCGGTTTTGATGAGAGGTTTGCTCCGGCATACTATGAAGATTCCGACTTGGCTTTTGAAGTAAGAAAACATGGCTATAAAGTGGTCTATCAACCGCTTTCTGTTGTAGTGCATTTTGAGGGAATCTCAAATGGAAAAGATATTACCACAGGTCAGAAAGCATACCAGGCGGTGAACCAGAAAAAGTTCTATGATAAATGGAAAGATATCCTGGAAGAAGAACACTTTTCAAATGGTGAAAAGGTATTTCTTGCAAAGGATCGCAGCCGTAATAAAAAGCAGATTCTGGTAGTGGATCATTATGTACCTCATTATGACAAAGATGCCGGAGGAAAATGTACCTATATGTATCTGTTGCTGTTTGTCAAAATGGGATTAAAAGTTACCTTTATAGGTGATAACTTTTATAAGCATGAGCCATATACCACTGATCTGAATCAGCATGGTATTGAGGTATTGTATGGCAACTATTACTTTAACAACTGGAAAGAATGGTTAGAAAACAACCTGCATTATTTTGACTATGTCTACCTGCAGAGACCGCATATTTCCATCAAATATATTGATTTGGTAAAGAAATACAGCCATGCAAAAATATTCTATTTTGCACACGATCTGCACCATATCAGGGAGTACAGGGAGTATATGCTGACTCATGATGAGGAAAAGTTGAAGTCTTCTGAACACTGGAAAAAGATAGAATATGAGCTCTTTGAAAAGGCAGATGTGGGACATGTAGTGGGCAGCTACGAGCAGGAGATTATGCAGAAAGCTTTTCCGGGGAAGCCGATTCGGAATATACCGCTGTATATATATGAAGAAATGCTGACAGATATCAATAAGGATTTCAGGAAGAGGCATGATCTGCTCTATGTAGGCGGCTTTGGGCACCCACCCAATATTGATGCAGTAATGTGGTTTGGAAAAGAGGTTTTTCCAAAGATTATCGAAGTATATCCTGATATGAAGTGGCATGTAGTTGGCGGAAAAGTACCTGCCGAGGTTGAGGCTTTAGCGAGTGACAACATCATCATTGAGGGGTTTCTTTCCGATGAAAAACTGCATAAATTGTATCGTGAATGCCGCATGGCAGTGGTGCCTTTAAGGGTAGGTGCTGGTGTCAAGGGGAAAGTAGTTGAGGCAGCATATTTCCAGATTCCATTGGTTACTACAACGATTGGCGCGGAGGGATTGGATGCCAGTATGGGGAATATGGTGGTAGAGGATGATGCGGATAGAATGACTGACCTGATATGTAGTCTATATAGGAGTTGTGATCAGCTAAAAGAAATGTCGGATGCTGGCGAGGCATTTATCCGAGAATATTTTACAGCAGAGGAGGCTAGGCGGGTTTTGGAGATGGATACGCTACTTTAACAGCCCTATCAATATATTAACTGTATTCATTTCTGCAAAATATAATAATACAAAAACGGAATACAAAAGGAAATTGAAGCCTTGTTTTGGGAGGGATTATTTTGCAGAATACTAAATTAACCCCTTGTGCTTTTGTTGAAAGGTTTAAAAGCCCCAAAAGTCCCCTCCAGATTCTGAAAGTGTAAATTTTCAGAATATTAACTGCTTGATTTTACCAATGTCACAAAATGAGAGGAAGATACTGTTGAATGCCATGCACAGATTATGTCTCAACACTTTGTTCTGCAAGCGGGTACATAATCCTCGGAAGCTTTTCGCAAGTACTTTTTCTGCATTTAACTGCTCGCTAAGCAGCTCCGTTACCTGCAGCAGCACCTTTCTGGTCCTGCTGAAACAGGAGACGGAAGCAGGGATAAACTGTTGGTACAGGCCATCAATAACTGTATAAACAAGCAAAATAAAATCTTCTAAAGTTGCTATGAGGGTGGCATAAACATCTTGAAGCTTCAGCATAATGTGTCTACTTTCATAGTCGTAGTGGTGTACAACTATAGAAGAGCACATTTTGCTGAAGTTTTCTAAATCAACTAGCACAACTGGTTAAATTAATATATTTATTCTTTCTGCTGGAATGTTACAGTCTAGTGAAATAGAAAAAGAATTTGGTGACACTATTGATATCCTTTGTCAGAAAGGAAGTTTATATCTATGGAAATGAAAGGCTTAGGAAAAAAGCAAATTATAGACTATGCAAGTTATGCGGCAGTATTTTTAATTGCATCACTCTTCTTATTGCGTTATTTATTTAGCTCAATAGGTTCTGTTCCATTAATGGATTTTTGGATTGATAGTGGAGAATTTATAGAAAAGGCAATGACGCAATTACCAAGATTAGAAATGTTTATTACAATTCCGCATACATTGCATTGGAATCCTTTTGGAAGGTTAGCAGAATACTTTTTTGTCCGTTTGTTTGGATGTGACAATAGAGCTTTTGTATATGCAGGGATGTTGTTTTCATTTTTATCAATCGTTTATGTGATGCGAATTTATAAGGAACATTTCTCTGTAAAAAATTTATATTTCAATAGTCTTGGATTGATTATATTTGTTATGCCGATTATAAATCTGAACCAATGGGAAATCTTTACTTTATACTGTAACTTTTCGTTTATGTTTCGTATTTTTATATATTATATAATTTTCGGATTACTTGATAAAATATTACACAAAAATGAGCAAAAGAAGTGTTTATGTGCATCTATTTATTTCGGAATAATTAATGTCATAGTAATTTTGTTTATGAGTCAAGCTTACTTCCTAGGTTTGATTGCGGCAGAAATGGTGTTGATTATAATTGATCGATTAATTAATCGAAACAGTAAGAAAGTACAAGTCTACTTTACAGTATTAATTTCTGCATTAAGCGGATTTGGAATATATTATATAACATTGCAGAGATCTGCATTGACAATTAGTGAGAATGTTGTTTCATTGGGGAGAGCTGCAGACTATATTCAAGGTATTTTAGTTATGTTAGGAAGTACAATTGTACCACAAACAATTGCATTAGATAATATAAGTATATGCTATGAAATCGGGATTGTGATTATGATTTTAGCACTTATTGCGGTTTGGTTATTTTTTCACATGAAAGTTTATGAAAAAACATATTTTCCACTGGCATGTCTTGTCTATGCGTTTTCCAGTATTATTGTGATAATGATAGGAAGAATAGATTTATTTGGATTAAATTCACTGACATCTAGTAGATATGTTGTTGAAACTACAGTTGGATTATTGGGGATAATACAGATTTATTGGTATTGCTTTTGCAAGGCATTATTACCAATTAAAAAAAGGTTGCCATTAGCTCTAATTTTGCTGGGGATGGCAGTTATGATGTGCTGGACAAATAAAGCAGAGATGAAAGCTGGCCCATATAGAAAAGCATATAATGATGTAATGGAGGAGCTGGCTTTAAATATTGATAATGTATCTGATGAGCAATTAGAAATATTTCAATCGTCTCCTAATAATGTGCGAGAAGGTATAGCAGCCATGAAAAAATACCATCTATTATTATGGAGGGAATAATTTATTAAGGTAAGTTTTTAGGAGGACATCTATGAAAGTCGTAATCCTAGCCGGCGGCTACGGCACCAGAATAAGCGAAGAAAGCCACTTAAAACCCAAGCCCATGATCGAAATAGGTGGCAAACCAATCCTGTGGCACATCATGAAAGAGTACTCCCATTACGGATTTAACGAATTCATCATATGCTGTGGCTACAAGCAACACGTAATAAAGGAGTGGTTCGCTGACTACTATCTCCACAACAGCGACGTGACATTCGACTTCACCCATGGAAACAAGATGGAGATTCACAGCAATGTCTCCGAGCCCTGGAAAGTGACCCTGGTAGATACGGGGCTGAATACCATGACGGGGGGGCGGATTAAACGCATCCAGTCTTATGTGGGAAACGAGCCTTTCATGCTCACATATGGGGATGGAGTATCGGATGTCGATATTCCGGAGCTGGTAAAGTTCCATCAAACTCACGGAAAAATTGCTACCATGACCGCCGTCAATGTTGGCCAGCAGTTCGGCGTGCTGGAGATCCAGACAGACGGCAGGATCTCCAAATTCAGAGAGAAGAACAACTCTGATGGAGGCGTTATAAACGCGGGTTATATGGTGCTTAACCCTGAGATCTTCGATTACATAGAGGGAGACAATACCGTTTTTGAGAAGTACCCCATTGAGCATGTGGCCGCAGACGGCCAGCTTATGGCTTACATGCATAAAGGCTTCTGGAAATGTATGGATACTCAGAGGGACAAGCAGCAGCTGGAAGAAATGATTTCAACAGGAAACGCACCCTGGATGGTATGGGAGCGCTAAAGGAGGATGGCAATGTCTAGGTGGAACAGTGAATCGGAGGCCAGAGAACAGATTAAGGAACTGGTCAGTCAGTATTATCTGGATTTTAAGAAACCGGAACAGGATAAGGCTTTTCAGCCGGGGGACAGGCTGCCTTACGCCTCCCGGGTATATGATGAAAAGGAAATGTGCAGTCTGGTAGATGCCGCATTGGATTTCTGGCTTACTACTGGACGATTTTCAGATGAATTTGAAAAGGAGTTTGCAAAGTGGATTGGAGTAAAGTACGCCAATCTTGTGAACAGCGGCTCTTCCGCCAATCTGATCGCCTTTATGGCGCTGACGGCCGCCGAATTGGGGGACAGACAGATTAAAAGAGGGGACGAAGTCATTACGGTGGCCTGTGGTTTTCCCACCACGGTTACCCCTATCCTGCAGTACGGTGCGGTGCCGGTATTCGTGGATGTGACAGTGCCCCAGTATAACATTGATGTGACGAAGTTGGAAGAAGCCTTTAGCCCCAAGACAAAGGCCGTAATGATTGCCCATACCCTGGGAAATCCGTTCAACCTGAAAGAAGTGAAAGCTTTCTGTGACAGGCATAATCTGTGGCTGGTAGAGGATAACTGTGATGCGCTGGGAACCCAGTATACCATAGACGGCGAGACACGCTATACGGGAACTTGGGGAGATATAGGCACATCCAGTTTTTATCCGCCCCACCATATGACCATGGGCGAAGGAGGATGTGTTTATACCAACAATCCCCTGCTGAATAAGATGATTAAGAGCTTCCGTGACTGGGGGCGTGACTGCGTATGTCCCTCCGGCCGTGACAATCTGTGCGGGCATCGCTTTGACGGCAAGTTCGGACAACTGCCCCGGGGATATGACCACAAATATGTATACAGCCATTTCGGATATAACCTGAAAGTGACCGATATGCAGGCAGCAATAGGCGTGGAGCAGCTGAAAAAGTTTCCGTCTTTTATTGAGGCCAGACGGCATAACTGGGAAAGGCTGCGAGGAAATCTGGATTCAGCACAGGACAAGCTGATCTTACCGGAACCGGCAGAGGGCGCAAGACCCTCCTGGTTTGGATTCCTTATCAGTGTACGGGAGAACAGCGGACTGGACCGAAATCAGGTGACAAGATATATTGAAGACCACAATATCCAGACCAGGCTGCTTTTCAGTGGGAACCTGATCAAGCACCCCTGCTTTGACCAACTGCGGGGAACGGATGCCTATCGGGTATCAGGCGGACTGGAAGCTACTGATTTCATCATGGAACATACTTTCTGGGTAGGGGTGTATCCGGGCATGACGGACGAGAAGCTGGATTATATGACCGAAGTGATAAAAGAAGCGGTTGGCTGAAAAGGAGAGAACGGATGAAACAGAGACTGGCTGATTATGTTGCAGATTTTTTAGTGAGCCATGGGGTGACGGATTGCTTCAGCGTAGTAGGCGGAGGCGCCATGCACCTGAACGATGCGCTGGGGCATAAGGAGGGCCTGCATATTACCTATAACCATCATGAGCAGGCTTGTGCAATGGCTGCAGAGGCATATGCGCGCCTAGAAAACCGTATTGCTGCTGTATGTGTGACTACAGGTCCCGGAGGTACCAACGCATTGACCGGGGTGGTCGGAGGCTGGCTGGATTCCATTCCTATGTTTATCATCAGCGGGCAGGTCAGGTATGACACTACGGCCAGATATGCCATGCAGTTTACAGGCGGACTGCCGCTTCGCGCCATGGGAGACCAGGAATATGATATTGTCAAATCTGTAGAGGCGATGACCAAGTATGCAGTCATGATAGAAGAGCCGGGGCAAATCAGATATGCGCTGGAGAAAGCGTGGCATCTGGCTACCAGCGGGCGGCCTGGGCCTGTATGGATAGACATTCCCGTCAACTACCAGGGAGGCTATATCGAAACCGAGGAACTGGTGGGCTATGACTCAAGGGAAGATGATGCGAAGCTTCCGCCCCAGGTGGGAGACGATATCATTAAAACTGTCCTTGAGAAAATACAGAAAGCGGAAAGACCAGTCTTCCATGCAGGCTATGGAATCCGGTTGTCCGGCGGCTACGACGCTTTCAGGGCGGCGGCGGAAAAACTGAATATCCCGATTGTGACTTACTGGAACGCTGTGGATCTGATTGAAGATGAGAATCCGCTCTACTGTGGACGGGCAGGAAATATGGGAGACCGGCCTGGCAACTGGGCTATTCAGAATGCCGACTTGATACTTGCTGTAGGGACCAGAATCTCTATCAGACAGGTGGGATATAATTGGAAAACTTGGGCGCGGGCGGCGGAGGTTATCATGGTAGATATCGACCAGGCCGAGATGAGGAAGCCTACCCTGCATGTGGATATGCCTGTCTGGGCTGATGCAAAAGACTTTCTGGAGAAGCTGGATTATGCAGCGGGGAGGATGGCTCCGGTGAGCAATCGGTCCTCGTGGCTGGAAACATGCGCTCGTTGGAAAAAAGAGTATCCGGCTGTTCTGCCTCGTCAGTGGGAGGAGAATGGACGGACCGCAAATGTATATGCCTTTGTACGTTACCTGAGCAGCTGTCTGCCGGAAAACAGCCTGACAGCAGTCTCCAATGGGGCGTGCTGTGTGGTTGGTAACCAAGCCTATGTGATACAAAAAGGAAGCCGCATGGCGAATAACAGCGCCATTGCCAGCATGGGATACGGCTTGCCTGCGGCAATCGGCACCTGTATCGCTGGAGGCCGTAAAGAGACTATCTGCCTGGAGGGGGATGGAAGCATTATGATGAATCTGCAGGAGCTGCAGACGATTCTGACGAATAAGCTTCCTATTAAGATCTTTTTGATCAATAACAATGGGTATCACTCTATTCGGATAACGCAGAATAACCTTTTCCAGGGGCACAGCAAAGTGGGAATCGGACCAGAGTCGGGTGATCTGTCATTTCCGGAATACAAAAAGATTGCAGAGGCTTTTGGCTATCCGTACTATAGTGCGTCAAGCAATGCTGAGATGAAAGAGGCTGTAAAAGCCGTGCTGGCTGTGGAGGGCCCCGTATTCTGCGAGATTTTTACCGATACAGATCAGGTATGGGAACCTAAGAGCAGTACTAAGCGCCTGCCGGACGGTACGCTGGTGAGTCCGCCGCTGGAGGACCTGGCCCCTTTTTTGCCCAAGGAGGAATTGGAGCGGAACATGCTGATTCCATTGATAGATGAGGAATAGACGGTAAATGATGAAAAGAGCAATCCTCACAGGAGCCACAGGCGCCATAGGCATGGCTTTAATTTGTGAACTGATACAAAACAATGTAGAAATGCTGATCTTTTGCAGAGATGGCTCCGTCAGAAACAGCAATATACCAGTCCACCCTCTGGTCACACTTCAATATTGCTCTCTGGAGCAGCTGGAGAGTCTGCAAAATGATACCGGCAAGGAGTATGACGTCCTATATCACTTTGCCTGGGACGGAACCATGGGGGATGCCCGGAATGATATGTATCTGCAGAACAAAAATGTAAAATATACATTAGATGCCGTTGGTGTGGCGGAACGCTTTGGCTGCAGGACTTTCATTGGGGCAGGCTCCCAGGCGGAGTATGGGAGAGCGGAGGGCATTTTACAAGAAAATACGCCGGTATTTCCGGAAAATGGATATGGAATGGCAAAGCTCTGCGCCGGACAGATGAGCAGGGTATTGTGCGAACAAAAGGGAATCAGGCATATTTGGACGAGGATCCTGAGCATTTACGGCCCTTATGATAATCCCAATACCATGATTATGTCCACCATTGGGAAGCTTCTGCGAAAAGAAGTACCGCCGCTGACCAGGGGAGAGCAGAAATGGGACTACCTGTATTCCGCGGACGCGGCCAGGGCATTCTTTCTTTTGGCCCTGAAGGGAAAAAGCGGTAGAACCTATTGTATTGGAAGCGGGAAAGCATATCCGCTGCTGACATATATCGAGCGGCTGCGGGATTGCGTAGATAAGGATGGGGTTTTGGGCATAGGAGATATTCCATATGGAGCAAAGCAGGTGATGCATTTGTGTGCGGATATTTCCGGACTTGAAGAAGATACAGATTTTCATCCTGCTTATACGTTTGAAAAAGGAATACAGACTACGGTAGAGTGGTATAAGGAGCATTATATACAATGAAGAAAATCAGTATACTGATTCCCTGCTATAACGAAGAGGAAAACGTAGTTCCGATGAGCGAGGCGGTTGTGGATACCCTTGAGAAAGAACTGCCGGACTATGACTATGAATTATTATTCATTGATAATGATTCAAAAGATGATACCAGACCTCTTCTTCGGAAGATTTGTGCGAAAAACGCGAAGATAAAAGCTATTTTCAACGCTAAGAATTTCGGTCAGTTCAACTCGCCATATTATGGAATTCTTCAGACATCCGGGGATTGCGTAATATCCATGGTATGCGACTTTCAGGATCCTATAGAGCTGATTCCGCAGTATGTAAAGGAATGGGAGAAAGGGTATAAGATAGTCATCGGTATAAAGACCAGCAGTAAAGAAAACCCCATCATGTATTTCCTGCGGGGGATATACTATAAGGTCATCAAAAAGGTATCTGACATAGAACAGATAGAGCATTTCACGGGTTCCGGGCTGTATGACAGGGATTTCGTGGAGGTTTTGCGGGATCTAAAGGATCCTACCCCTTTCCTTAGAGGAATCGTAGCCGAACTGGGCTATAAAAGGAAAGAGATTCCCTACGAACAGCCGAAACGGCGTGCCGGAAAAACCCACAACAATTTCTACCGGCTTTACGACGCGGCCATGCTGAGTTTCACGTCCTATACGAAAATAGGTTTAAGGCTTGCGACTTTTCTGGGCGTGTTTTGCGGGGGAATAAGCGCCCTGATTGGGCTTATATATTTGGTGCTAAAGCTTGTGCTGTGGGATAACTTTGCTGCAGGCATGGCGCCTGTCCTGATCGGTATGTTCTTCTTGGGATCAATACAGCTGTTTTTCCTGGGATTCATAGGGGAATACATATTGAGCATTAATCAGCGAGTGATGAACCGTCCGCTTGTGATTGAAGAAGAACGAATTAATTTTGATGTGAGAGAGGAAAAGGATGAGTAAAGAAAGCAGGTTAGACCTGGAATTTTACAGAGGAAAAAAGGTACTGCTCACCGGCCACACCGGTTTCAAAGGCTCCTGGATGTGCCAGCTGCTGCAGGCAGCCGGGGCGGAGGTTACCGGGTATGCCCTTGGCGCCCCCACTAATCCCAGCCTTTTCCAGGTATGCGGCATTGCGGACAACATACATTCTGTAACAGGCGATATACGGGACTTGGATCATATGAAAAAGGCCTTTGCCCGGACACGGCCGGAAATCGTCATCCACATGGCTGCCCAGCCGATTGTCAGGGAGTCCTACAGGAATCCGGTTTATACCTATGAGACCAATGTTATGGGAACCGTAAATGTCCTGGAATGTATCCGTGAGACACCCTCTGTAAGGTCATTTCTAAATGTGACTACAGACAAGGTATATATGAACCGCGAATGGGAATGGGGATATCGCGAGAATGAGGAATTAAACGGATACGACCCCTATTCCAACTCCAAGTCCTGTTCCGAACTGGTGACCGGAAGCTACCGGAATTCTTTTTTCTCCCATAGCGAGGTTGCTATATCTACGGCAAGAGCAGGGAATGTGATAGGCGGCGGAGACTTTGCGGCGGACAGGATCATTCCTGATTGTATCCGTGCCGCGGAAAGAAAGGAGGACATCATTGTCAGAAACCCGTACTCCACCCGGCCCTATCAGCATGTGCTGGAGCCCGTTGCCGCTTACCTGATGATTGCAAAGGCCCAGTATGAAGACAGGAACCTGGCCGGAAGCTATAATGTGGGACCGGATGACTCTGACTGCTGGACTACGGGAGACCTGGTCAACTTATTTTGCCGGAAATGGAACCATATGACCAACGAATCGGTTAAATGGATAGACCGGTATGACGGCGGCCCCCATGAGGCCAATTTCCTGAAGCTGGACTGCTCAAAACTGAAGAGCGCTTTGGGGTGGCAGCCCCGCTGGAATGTGGAGACTGCCATGGAGAAGATCGTGGAGTGGACACTGGTCTATTTGGCTGGTGGAGACGTTTCTGCATGTATGCAGAAGCAGATCACGGAATTCATGGATAAATAGTATATGAAAAAACTAATAAAAAATGTAATTATAAGAATTGCGGAAATCTTTAAACTGAATATAAGTGACTCCGTACTGGATGGCATTACCCAATTCATCATGTTTGCCATTGTCGGCGTTACCAACACGCTGCTTAGCTACATTCTCAATATCATTGTGCTGTTATTATTACGCCCCTGTGCCCTTAGTTGGGACTATGTGGCTGGCAATGTAGTGGCATTTCTGCTTAGTGTGCTTTGGTCTTTCTACTGGAATAACCGGGTGGTATTCACCCGGAAAGAGGGACAGCACCGCACCCTGTGGAAAGCCCTGTTAAAGGCATATGCCGCATATGGCATCACCGGGATTGTGCTCAGCAATATCCTGTCCTGGCTATGGATATCCGTGTTCCATATCTCCAAATACGTTGCCCCGTTGATCAATCTGGTGATCAGCGTACCTCTGAATTTCATCATTAATAAGCTATGGACTTTTAAGGCAGACAAAAAGCCCTGAAAACGGTAGAGTAATCTACCGTTTTCTATTCTCTTCTATAATAAAGCATTCCCCCAACACTTTACAATCCGCAAGCAAAATCTCCATTCCGAGTATACTACCTCTTCTTTCTATATTATATAATAGACCTTTGATAATAGAATCCCCACCAATCCATCAACTACACAGGAGGAGAAAGCAATGAATGCTTTAACAGAACTGATCAAGGAGTATCTGCAGTACTGCCAGGTGCGCAAAGAGCTGGACCCCAAGACCATCCGGGCCTACCGGGCCGATCTGGAGGGATTCAGGCTGCACATCGAGGGCCTGAACGGGAACTATCTGGACAGACGGTCCATCGGGAGCTATGTGGACATTCTGCATCAGGAAAAAGCTCCCCGGACGGTGCGGCGCAAGATTGCCAGTCTCCGGGCATTTTACAATTACCTGACATTTTCGGAAGAGATAGAAGAGAACCCCCTGATGCGTGTAGAACTTTCCTTTAAGCTTCCTCAGAGGCTTCCGCGCTATATCCCGAACCATGTAATGAAGAGATTCTATCAGGAGCTGTATGCCCAGAGAGAACGGGCGAATACGCCTTATCAAATAAAATGTGCTGTGCGGGACATTGCAGTGATCGAACTGCTGTTTGCCACGGGTCTGCGGATATCGGAGCTGTGCGGACTGAGGCAGGAAGCAGTGAATCTGTACGATGGGGAGGTCCGCATTCATGGAAAGGGGGACAAGGAGCGTATCCTGCAGCTGACAGAGAAGATCACCATCGGAGCATTGACGGAATATAAGCTGCTGTTTCAGGGGGAAATCAGCAAAAGCGAATATTTCTTCCTAAATAAATATGGGAATCCTCTGTCCGACCAGTCAGTCAGGGACATGATCGACCGCCTGGCCCACATGGCTTCCATCCCCATGCATATCACACCGCATATGTTCCGCCACTCTTTTGCCACCTACCTGGTGAATCAGGATGTGGATATTCGCTGCATTCAGGAGATGCTGGGACACAGCTCTATCCGCACTACAGAGATCTATACTCATGTAGACATGGCCAAGCAAAGAAACGTATTAGAAACAAAAAATCCGAGAAAACTATTAGATATGGAAAATGCATTGCCTTTTGGACGATGATATGGTATGATATAGTTGTAATAAGAAATAAGGCTGACCTAGAGATAAGGAGACAACATGCTAAATAACAAATCCATTTTGATTACAGGTGGAACGGGGAGTTTCGGCAAAGCCTTTACAAAGTATGTTCTGGAGCACTATAATCCGAGGAAGATCATCATTTATTCAAGAGACGAGTTCAAGCAGTTCATCATGCAGAATGAGTTTAAAGAGTATGCCCCGAAGCTGCGTTTCTTCATCGGCGATGTGCGGGACAAAGAGAGGCTTCTCAGAGCTTTTAAGGGGGTAGACTACGTAGTACATGCGGCTGCTTTGAAGCAGGTGCCTGCCTGCGAGTATAACCCTGCGGAGGCGATCAAGACCAACATACACGGCGCCCAGAACGTCATTGACGCGGCGCTGGACAGCGGGGTAGAGAAAGTGGTGGCACTGTCCACGGACAAGGCTGTGAATCCGGTGAACCTGTACGGAGGGACCAAGCTGGTATCGGACAAGCTGTTCATTGCAGCCAATGCCTACGCGGGAAGCCAGGACATCTGCTTCTCCGTGGTACGCTACGGTAATGTGGCAGGCAGCAGGGGATCAGTCATTCCGCTCTTCCATAATATCCTGAAGAATGGTGGGAATGAGCTTCCGATTACGGATTACCGCATGACGCGTTTCTGGATCAGCCTGCAGCAGGGGGTGGAACTTGTTATAAAAGCTTTTGAGGAGGCCAGGGGAGGTGAGACATTCATTTCAAAGATTCCCTCCTTTAAGATTACGGATTTGGCCCAGGCTATGCTGCCTGGGTGCAAGATGCCGGAGGTGGGCATCCGCGAGGGAGAGAAGCTGCATGAGGTTATGATTGCAGCAGAAGACTCTATGAATACCTATGAATATGACAAGCATTTCATTGTATATCCCCAGATGGTATGGGCCGACAGGCGGCGGGTGGTTCCCACAGGCAAAAAGGTGCCTGAAGGCTTTTACTATAGTTCAGGCCAAAATGCGGAATGGCTCAGCGTGGAAGACATCCGGAAGCTTTTGGAAACAGTAAAGTTTGAATGATGATTGCAATGAAAAGGCGGTACAGGACCGCCTTTTTCTTATCACTTTTCATGTTTCGTAATAAAAATCGGAAAAATTTTATGTTTCCTTAAAATCTTTTGCTGAAAAGGACTAAAACCAGTCCCATTAAATTCCGCTTTGGGGATAAAATAAAAGAAAAAATGGACCAGAAATGGTACAGAGCAGAGGTGTGATTTTGATACAGAAGATAAAACAAGACAACGGAAACATAGGAAGGAATATCAGGGAAATCAGACTTGCCAGAGGAATTGGGCAGACAGAGCTTGTGCGCTTGCTGGATCTGCAGGGCATTGCAATTACGCGGGAATGCCTTGTGAAGATTGAGCGCGGGGTGCAGCATTTATATGTACAGCAGCTCAGAGGAATTAAGGATGAGCTGGGTACAAGCTATGAGGAGCTGCTGAAATAGGCCGGGTAATTATGCCGATCTTGAATCTGGTACATAATTTCCGGTTAAGGGGCAATTGCGCTCTTTTGGCAGCAGAAATCATAGGCGTAGATCTTGCAAAAGGGTTGGCGGCTTTGTTTTTACAGAGCCGCTATTTTTGCAATCCTGGAATTTTTGAGATAAATTCGACGATTCTAGACTTTTTTCGCTTTAGGGATTGACAAATGCGTAAAAATAGTGCAAAATGATTACATAAATGTGATAAATAAAAAGGAGGATAAAAAAATGCCCAAGTTACGGAATGTACTGTCTGATAAGAGAAAGAAGAGTGTGCGTGCCATAATAGCCGAAAAAGACGCGGAGATCGCTAAGCTCAGGTCAAAAGCCCGGGAGCTGTATATCGAGAACGATGATCTGATCCGGGAGAATCGTGAGCTGAGAATCCGCAACGGAGAAGTTGAGGTGGCATACAGCAGTCTCAAGGAGATACTCCGCAGGCGCGGCGTGCCCACCACCTGATCGGAGCATCCCGGTTTGCGCGGATGCAGGCCTCCTGCCGTTTTGCTTCCGGCGGGAGGCGCCGGCATCTGCACAGAAGATGGGATTGTTATCGGAAAAGCGGTAAAATCGGAGGAGCAGGGGCAGGATTCGCCTGAAAATGTAAAATCCGAAAAAAATTTTCATAATTTCAAAAGAATGCTTTGACAAGACTATTTTGATGTAGTAACATATAATTGTACAGGAAAAGGAGGTGAATCAACCATGAAAGTTAGTCACAAAATTACAGGATCCGAACGCGAAGTAATGGAAGTACTGTGGGGACGTACTGAGCCCATGCAGACCAGGGAGCTTCTGGAGGTGATGAGAGAGAAAGGGAAAAAATGGAAGAGACAGACCCTGAACACTCTCTTATTCCGTCTGGAGGAAAAGGGCATCGTAAGCCGGAAGCGCGCTTATGTAGAGGCAGCGCTGACCGAGGCGGAACTGCTGCAGGTACAGACCCAGGAACTGCTGGACGACTTGTACGGCGGAGAGTATGGAAATTTCTTCGCTGCTCTTACCGGCAACACGGAAATCGACAGTGAGAGCAAAAAGCTTTTGGACGGCTTGATGAAGAAGCTGAAGAAAAAGTAGTAGGTTGGATGGCTTGACGCTTAGGCCGAGAGCCGTCCGCACCGACAGGCAAAAGGGGAGTCTGCGAGCCGGATGGCCATGCTGTGCATGGGTGTCCGGCAGATGTCGTGGCAGGCAGCACCGCTCAGTGGCGCTTGCGGGAACGCGGCATACGGAGGGGACTGCCGTTCATAAGGCGGACTGTTGGCCGGGATATTCCGATGCCGGACATGGCGTGTTATGCGTGTTTGGGAAAGGAGCTTCCGGTAGGGTATGCTGTGCACTGACAGAGCTTTCCGGTAGGGTATGCTGTGCGCTGGAGGAGTTTTTTTGCAGGGCATGTTGCGTGGCCGGAGGAGTTTCCCGGTGCAGTATGCGTGACAGGCGCGAGGAACATTTCCCACAGGATCATCTGTGTGCCGGAAAGAATCCCATAGGCTGATGGGTTGTTTGACGCACGGAAAAGAGACACAGCCGGCGGTCCGAAAGGCCGGGCCGGAGGTAGCAAAGCACAAAAGAAAAGCCATATAAGAAAGGTGTATTCAATTATGAAGAAAAACATGAAAAACTTAAAGAAGACTGTAGTGGCAGGTCTTGCCGCGTTTATGATGCTGGCAGAGTCCGTTACGGCATTCGCATGCACCGAAGCACCCCATGACGAAGCGAACTGCGCTTGCGCTGAGGGAGAGCACGGAGATTGTATTCTGTTTGATGAGCAGTTTGTGGATATGGACGGGAATATTACGCCGGTGAGTGGGGGGAGCGGGAGATTAATTTGCCTTAAGCATAGAATTGTGGATGGGTATTTTCAGACGCACGTAAGAAATGATAATGGGGGATGTACGGTTAAAACATATGAGTGTACACGATGTGTATATTGTAATACAATTTGGATGGGAGACTTGTATGCTACAGGCCGATATGCTACATGCCCTCATGATGATTTGAAATAATTGCGTAAATATTTTAGTTGATGAAAGCTGTAGGGGAATGGTTCCTTTTGTGTAAATTCCTAGATATTGATATATGAAGTATAAAGAAAACTGAGCATTGGCGGCTTCTGCATTGGCAGGCCGCTAATTCAGTTAAGATACAGATGGAAAGATAAGAGAATGTGGAAATGGGATATGTATTGTTGATGACACTTTCTGGAAGCGCTTTATTTATTGGATATCTATGCTGGGAGAAAGTACTGGGAAAATCCATGACTGAGGCCATGAAATATGGCGCTTTGATAATAGTAATGCTGGATTATGCGGTACCATGGGTATGGATTAAAGGAATATATAGAAATGTTATTGGAGTATTTTTATCCGAAGATATGCCGGCTGGCTCAAAGGTTTTGATAAACGTTGCAGATATAGAAACAAATAAGGCTGCATATAGAACAAAGGAATATCAGTTATTAACATTTGTGGTATCAATATGGTTCGCGGTTGCTGCAATACTTTTGATTATTCGGATAGTGAAATCTTTAAAGAAAACTCATGAGCTACATGCATTAGCAATTAGATGTGAAGACGAAAATCTGGAAAGGACGTTAAAGCATCTGCGAGAATCTATTCACTATAGGCGTAGGCCAGAGATTGTCTGGACGAGAGTCAACAATGAGACTTTCACCATTGGTGCTACTAGACCTATAATCTTTTTGCAGAAAGAATATGCTGCAGGAGATCTTTATTGGATATTAAAACATGAAATGACTCATATAGTCAGGATGGACTTATGGGTAAAACTTTTATTGGAATTTGTGTGCTGTCTTCATTGGTTTAATCCATTGATATATCTTTTGGAACGCAAAATAAAATATTTATCGGAAACCTCTTGTGATGAGAAAGTAATCAATAAGTGTACTGAGAAAGAAAAGCGGATGTACATTGACTTACTGGAGCGAAACAAAGGCGGCAACAGAATGGAGAGTCCGGTAAACAGTGCTTTGGAAAGTGGCAATAGAGCAATTGATCAGCGGATATCTTTAATGAAGAATAGTAGAACTATAAGACCTAAGGAAAAGGTAATTGTGATATGTATATTTGGTTTGCTCATTATTTTAAATTCATTAACAGCATTAGCATATCCGGATGTACATCATGTTAAAAATGCTGTTACAGAAATGGCAGAAGATGCTGTGGATGGCAGTAACTTCTGGATATACGATTACGCAGAGGATGGGTTCGACATGCCTACTGAAGCTATTTTGTACGACGAACAATTTGTCGATAGAAATGGACAAGTCTATCCAACAGGTTTTGGGGAGGAATCAGAAAGCTGTTCTGATCACAAGGTTACATCCGGTGTTGTTCAGATACATAAAAGAGATAATGACGGAGGATGTACAATTGAGAATTATGAAGGTACCAGATGTACAGAATGTGGCAATGTATGGAGAGGCAACTTTCTTTTTGAAATTGAAAAGACTTTATGCCCGCATTTGTAACCACTTATTCCATTTGTCGATGACTTTCTCTTTATAAGACGCAAATGGCGTCTTATAATTTTGAGTTTGAGACCTATACGGAAGAAAGACCCTGAGGCGCCCATGCCTCCCTCTGTAATTCCAGGGCTAGATACCATCACCC
>CAJTZD010000067.1 GCA_910584235.1 uncultured Acetatifactor sp. | reverse complement strand
TGATAGGGGTAGTCTGCGCTTTTTTGGCTACCCGGAAGGTATTGTTTCAAAGTAATAAAGCGCTCTTTTCATCTTCCTTCAAACATCCCTCTTTCGATACATATTGCCACTGATCTACCAGAGTATAAGGGCGAATGATCCTGTCGTATTCATAGGAAAAGTCATTCTGATAGCATACCTTATCAGCATAGGATAAAATATAAGGAATCCAAGCAGAGTCATCGCTCATGATCAAAGGATATATCCTGTCTTTTATTAATGAAGACTTATACAATTTATTCCAGACCACTATTGTATGCCCCCAGCCTTCGGCATTCAACATGCGTAGAAAAGCATCTCCAGGTATCGCTGTATCCTCCTCCAGCTGATATTGCAAATATACTTCATATCCCTTTCCCGTGATCCAATATACAGAGGTCATAGCGATATCACAATCGTTTTTTACCGCAGAACCATATAGACTTTCTGCCATGCCAGGCCGAATCATGTCATCGTTATCCATAAATCCTATATATTCGCCCTTTGCACGCTTTATCCCTGTATTTCTTGCCGCCGCGACACCGCCGTTCTCCTGATGTATAGCCACCACGTTATCATATCTCCCGACATACCAATCAATGATCTCCGGTGTACTGTCCTTACTTCCGTCATCCACAACAACTATCTCAACATCCGGCAGCGACTGCGCCAGCGCCGTATCAATACATCTGGCAATGTAATCCTCCGCGTTATAAGCCGGTATCACCATACTGACTTTCGGACTGCCAAAACTCCTCTCCCGCAGACAAGCCAGTTCAGATTCCGCAAGAACCAGCTTACCCCTTAATGTCTCCACATACGCTTTTACAATAATCCCATTTTCCCCTTTCCTACCTTTCAGCAAAAGATAATGCTGCCGCAAATCCCGGATATTTCTCAATAAGTTTCCTGCCCCATCATAAATCAGGAATCCGTCCGCTTCCCCGTGAAAGTCCTAGGAAAAAGCCAGATTCCCTCCATATGACTCATTCAACGCCACATAATCGAACCTGCATTCCCCAGCCTCGTATACTCCCTCTGGCACAGGCACCCTGCCCGCATCTTTCCTGCAAAACGCCTGCATCGTCTCGATCAGACACCGCTTTGTAAAATACCCATTCCGCAAGGCGGGAGCAAACTGTTCCACCGCTTTCACATATTCTCGGTATTCCTCTTCCGTCATCCGCTCGATTACCTCAACTGCTTCCTCCAGTGAGTTTACTACCACTCCCAGATGATTGGCCTCAACCAGCGTCTGGTGTGAACACCCGGCCGGCACAATAACAGGCAGTCCCGCCGCCAGATATCGTGCAAAACAAAAGGAATTACTCCGCTCCATATACCGCCGGAAATCCTCGTCCCTGTACCAGACCAACCCAAAGCCGCTCCCCCGGTTCAATTCTGAAAGAAGCCGATATGGCTCTCTTTCCCTCAGGTTCCGTACATTCCCACGATCTACAGAGATATTGTACAGGTTCAGCGGCACGGAGTAATTCCAATCATCCATTCCAGCAAATCTCTCGCCATCTGCAAAGCAGATTTCCTTTTTCCACACCGGCGTGCCCACAAGAGGCCAGCCTACCGTACAATCCCACATCTCCTGCACCACAAACTTCATGTTTTCGCGGATTCCGTTCTCCATCAACCACTGCTGCATGGCGTATGTGGGAACAATCAGCACCTCCGTCTGATTGTACAGTCCTACTGTCTCCCCCAGCGTTGACCGCCTGTCTTCGTATACCAATGCCTCCGGTTCATGAATAAAAACCGCCACCCGCCCGCCATAAGCTTTAAGTCGGTCTACCAGTTCCCTCTCAAATCTTATACCATTTCCAGTCGGAAACTGACAGATTACAAGATCGCCCCAGTTGATTCCCGCAATAATCCCATCCAGCCTGCTGCTAAGGCTTTCCTCACTTTCCCCATCCGCTCCATAGCGGTAGATCCCCATCTCCTGACAGCCAAGCTGGCGGGCTATCTCTGCAACTATATGCTGCATATAGTGAGATTTATCCTCCAGCGACCATCCGTTGATCCGCGTAATATATGTTTTCATTCTAATCCCGTGACCTCTCTTTTCATATTTAACAGGTAGTTGCGGAAAGTCTAACCATATCCATCACAGATCATTCTTTCCTTAAATCACCTCATATATTTCTCTCACAAAGCCAAGCCAGACAGAACCTTTTTTATCTTAAACAATTTCAATACGAATCAGCCACCATCTCAACCATTTCTCTCCCATAGTCATCATCATCCTGTAATTCAATAAACTCATCAAAATTAAATTCCGCTGTATGCTTATTGCTAAGCTTAGTTTTTTGGGTAACTCCCATCTGATACCACTCATATTCAGAATCAATATGTCCGATATCCACTGCCCAATAACCCTCAAAGGCCAGATCACAGGCTAACACTTTCGCCGTAGGACCCAACATAAGCAGAATTAATTTATTTTTCCCATGCCGCCGGACGGCATCCAGAATTGCTTCATATTTACTGTACGCATTGCGGGAGGGGCAGATAATCCGCTTAATCGATGCCGCCCGCTGAAACAAATCGTTTCCTACGCCGGAGCGTGAGTAAACCCCTTCCACAATCAGTATATCTTTGTCTGCAAAAAAATCTTTCAAATTCTGAAAGTGTATTCCAGATACGGATTTGTCTTTCAGATCCATATAGGGCCGTGAAATAAAAGCGCTGCCATATCGTTTTTCACTTAAGAGAACCTCTCTATAAAAATCTCGATATCTCTCCAAGTGGCCACCCCAGAAAGAACTACATTCGGCGGTATAGCGCTCTCTCTTCTCAAAGACATCCGGCACACACACCAACAATTTCTCATTGTCCGGCATGGTAATAATTTTTTTCAGTCGTTGCGCTAACTCTTCATCGTAATCCTGAAAAGGAATGGACTGCCCGGTCATCAGACCGACTTCTCCATCTCCAAAACGGGCAACTGAGATGCATTTATCCTGTACATATGCCAGGGTTTCCTGCATATTCATAACATTCACCGTTTTTGTAGCAGACAATTTCTCCTGGCAGGCTGTTTTAACCCCCCCGTTTCCCTTTAAACAAACTCCTTCAGGAATATCCTCCCGCAACAATGTCTGTATCGCGTCTATCAGAAACTTTTTCGTAAAGTATCCGTTGCGAATTAAGGGGGCAAAGTTTCCCACATGCCGCACATATTCCTGATATTCCGCTTCCCCCATATTTTTGACTCGCTCCACCGCCTCCTCTAAGCTGTCAACCGCAAATCCCAAATGATTCCCCTCAATCAAATACTGATTGGAAATCCCCCTTGGGACAATGACCGGAATCCCCGCCGCCAAATAGGCGCTGAGCTTAATCGTATTATTATATTTCATATACTCATGCCAGTATTCGCTCCCATACCATACCAGCCCGAATCCGCCTTTTGACAATTCCAGCAGCAGGGCGGCACGTTCCATCCAGCCCATTACCTGGACATTTTCTCCCGTGCATTGTTCTGATGTATATAACTTCAGCGGCACATCAAAATTCCATTGCTGCGGGAACAAAAACTTAGACGGACTCCCCGCAAAATGAATTTCTTTTTGAAACTTCGGTTCCTGCGAAAAACGAAGCTCCGTAGTATAGTCCCAAATTTCTTGCACCACAAACTTCATATTCTCTCGGATCCCGTTATCCCGCAGACAATCTATCATGGCATAAGAAGGAACTACTAAGACTTCTGCCAAATTAAGAAGCGTAATCATATAGCCTAGCATAAACCGGCTACTTTCAAACATAAGGGCTTCGATATCATGTACCACAATAACGACTCTTCCCCCATACACTTGTATCCGATTTAACAGACATTCCTCAAATCCAAGAACATTCCATGTCGGATACTGAAAAAAAACTAAATCTCTATAATTGATGCCGGCAATAATGCCATCGCATCGGGAACTCAGGCATTCCTCGTTTTCTCCGCTGGAATCATAGCGATAAATCCCCATAGTTCTGAAGCCCATCTGATGAGCAATGTTCAAAACCATATTCTGAGACTCTGCAGCCGCTCCCCCTATGCCATTGATACATGTAATAAATGCTTCCATTATCTCCCCCTTTTCCCCGGAATCCCGGCTGCAACTGTCTTCCTCCCAAATTGCTCTAAATCCGCTCCTCTCTGGCTAACTAAGAAGCAGTTCCTTCCACTTTTCTTCCACCTCACGGAACAAAAACTTCCCGGCAAGCCTGTAAGAGTGTTGGGAAAACTCGTCCAGCCGTTTCCTATCCCGAAAAATTTCCACGATTTTTTCCGCCATGTCTTTAACCCGCTGGTCTTCACCCTCTACACTCTTCAGGTCAAGAGCAATTAGATAACCGTTCTTTCCAGGGTGAATAAACAGATGGTTCCCATACTTCGCGTCCCATCCTATCATCGCCAATCCCGAACTGATTGCCTCCAGCATAGCAAGGCCAAAGGTCTCATGAAACGATGCTGTAAGTAATACCTCATAATTTTTATAAATCTCCGTCACATTCTGATATCCGGCAAAGCGAATATACCGTTGCGCGCTGTTTTCTTCCACGATCTTACATAATTCCTGTTCATATTCTCCGCTTCCATAAATATCAAGAGAAATCTCCGGATTCCTCTCATGAGCCAAAACAACGCTTCGGATGATCTCTTGAATTCTTCTGGAACGAGCCAGGCGCGATACTGCAATCAAGGAATAGGGCTTTCGTACCGTTTCCGGATAACGCAGACCTTGAATTCCTCCCGCTGGTATTACGGCAATCTCGGGAACCCGCTGCCCATATTCTGTCAGTTTTTCCTGAAGTTCTTTTTTCTGTTCCTCCGTAGATACCACGATAGTATCAATAAATTTTGCATTTCTAAACGGATAATAGTACTCTTCATTCAAATACAGCAGATGTGCCGGTCCTTCGTTTTCCTCAAAGTAGTGTCCTGTGTGAAAAACAGCGATAAAGCGCGCCTTATTGCCAAACTGAAAAAGCGGTTGCACATACTCCCATTGTGAAAATCGATCTATGATAACAGTATCTTTTTCCGTCAGCTTCAGCCGCTTGATAAATTCTGCCATAAATTCTGACTTCGTACAGCATCTTCCGTCAGGTAGCAGATATCGTTCTTTTCCGTTATCGTAAATCATATCAAAGCAGACAGTGCCGTCTCTATTAAAATATGTACGCCTTACTAATTTCGCATACTCACATCCGTTGGTTGCAGCGATCATGTAATAATCCCCATACAACAACTCATCTGTATAAAACTCACCCCGAATCAGTTTTGCCTGTTTATAATATTTGATATAACGGATACATTTCTTGTGCTTGTCCAATGAGATAAAAGCAACTCTTTCCCCATTTTTCTGTAATTCCTTTCCATCGCTTGTTTCCTTGATCTCCGTATATTGCATACTTTCTTTTAATTCACACAATTTAGTATTTATTTCCACAGTCGCTTCCATAGAACAGTTATCCGTAAAAAACTGATGAGCGCTAAGCATCTCTTTCTCAGGAATGCCTAACCTTTCATAATACTCCATGTCTTCTACCGAGGGAATTTCCGTAAAAATATATCTGACCGGATCTCCAATATGATCCAGTATCTGCGCCCGATAGCCCTGAGCATTGTCCACTCCGCATGGGAAATATCCAACCAATAAATTGAATACATAAATTGCCATCTTTTAGTTCTCCTCTGAATCCAAAACTCTTTCCAGCCTCTCCCAGGCAGAGTATCTTCTCGCCTGTTGCTTTTCTAACAGGCTTAGCATTTCCTCCGAGTGACATGACAATTCTTTCACCAGTTTTATCATTCCCTCATAATCCTGTCCTGGAAGAACACATTCTTTCGCCACCAGATCCTTTCGGTGCAGAGTATCCTCAAACCCCAGAATCAACAGGTTCCTCCAGCTTGCCTGATTAATCGCATCATGTATTTCCCAATGAAAATTGATATCAAGATAAAAACTGCATTTCCGCCATAGGTTTTCCAAATCGTCCTTTCCAATCTGGGGATATACTTTTACATTCGTGTACCTCTGCAGGTTGAATAGCTTATCTGAAACCTGAGTATTTGCGGCAATATGAAAACGGATTTCGGGCAATTCCCGAATCAGGTCTTCTATTCCCGGGATTTTGTCTGAGGCTGTCAGGATCAATGCTTCTCCGCTCTCACAGTTGGCCGGATACTCTACAGGTATCTCATAATATACATATCCGTTCTCTCCTCCCCCTGCCGGGTAGCGATCCAACCATTCTTTCTTCCGAAAAACCAGACATTTCCAAAACCTGTTACCTCCGGTTATCCGATTCAAAAGGGAAAGATCCTCTTCTTCCTCTATCCATAAAACACGGTCTCCACTACAGCCCGCCTCTTCCAAAAAGAATTCCAAAAAGGCTTGATAAGAAAGGAAGAAAGCCCTTATCTTCCCCTCCTGCAGCAATGTAATCACATCGTTTTGGGGCTGTTCTACGATCACCTCCTGCCGATTATCCGAATAGTAGACCTTTGACTCCACTTCCCTGTCTTTTCCCACAAATTCACTGGCATACATCAAGCCATACTTATTGTAGCAATCAATTCGATAGACCCAGCCGTCTTTCGTCTGCCATTCTACCCGCTGCACGATTCCTTTAGCCACTGGCTCCGTACATACCACAGATCCCCGTTTTCTTCCCATATCCCAGATATCACCCTTGGGACGAATCTCCCAAAATTCCGGCAATTCTAAAAAATTATAATGTACTTTCCTCTCCGCATGTTTCTCACGGTTCTGTTGCAAAATATAATATTCATACGGCGATATTACTCTTTCCGGTAAAAATCCGTCATCTTCCAACACCACATTCCGGCATTCGACCCCGGCTTTCTCCAAAGCTTCCTGGAATTTACGTCCCTCCTCACTATATCGCCTTGTAAATAGTATTATTTTCCCCATACTTGTCAGTATTCTTCCTCCAAAAGCTTCCGGTAGTCCTCCGAAAACTCCACCAGCGCCGCTGCCCTCTGCTTCTGCAGACGTTCTGCCAGAACCGGTACTTTTTCGATGGTCTCTCTGATATCCCGGATCATCCTGTCCGCCTCTCCGGCTGGGTAAATCTGCCTGTCGCTGATATAATCCCGATTATGAATCGTCTCCTGAAAAGCAAATATCAATTGATTATTTAAGAACGCCCTGCGCACTGCAGAAACAATCTCCCCCTCATAATTGATATCCAGATAGTAATCGCAGGACGCAAAAAGTTCTTTTATCACTGTGGAGTTTGCTCCTGGATATAAGCTGACATTATGAAACGACTCAATACTCATTAGTTTTGAAGACATTTCCGTCAGCGCTGCAATATGGAAATGCATCTGCGGAATAGCTTTCACGATCTCCTGACAATGCTCGATCCGGTCAGAATTGGTACAGATCAGCGCTTCCTTTCTGCGCCTGTTCTTTCTTCGGAAAGGATAAATGAAGCCCAGCTTCTGAAGCACTTCCTCCGAAGCGCCCAACTCCATCAGCCTTGTATAAGATCGCTCCATCTGAACCATGATCCGGGCTGTCCTGGGAGCGTCCCCCCGCAGGATCATCTGCATATTCCCGGGAATCTCATTCCCCACCGGCTCCTGCCAGAACAGGACATCTCTTTTTTCCTCCCCCGGCGTAAGCATATTGGACACAAAGAAAGGCGTAGACAGGGAGTTGAAGAAAATCCTGCACTTTTCCAGACCTGCCCGTCTCAGGAAATACATGATAAAATCCGTCTTGGTCCGGAAAAATCTGATTTCTTTTCCATCATTGAGCACAATATCCCCTGTAACATAATTCTGCACAATGATTTCCTGACCGGATGCCGAAAACCAGGATTTGTTGACTTTCTGTCCTTTGGCGTTAAAAATCGTTCTGGCATAGAGCGCCCCGTAACGGTTATAATGATCGCTAGATCTGACAATCCCCCGCTCGTCCAACCAGTCCACTGTTTTTACCAGCCTTTTATGGGTTGGATCAGCGTAAAAGATCCTCCCCCGCTCCCGGCTTAAATCGTTGACCTTTCCGTTGCTGTTATTTCCGCTGATTTCCCAGTACTCCGGTACCGGGATTTGGTTAAAATAACGCGGCTTCCCCGGATTTCCCGCCTGTTTTGTGAAATCGCCCAAAAAGAAGCCAAATACCGAGATCACATCCTCCGGCAGAAAGCCGTCCTCCTCGATGACTACGGCCGGGAAATTATATCCCGCCTGCTTAAAAGAAGTATGCAGATCTTGACTTCCCTGTCCGTAATAGTCAAAGAGCAGCACTACCTGCTCTGATTGATTGTCTCTGTCCATCTCTTCTCCACCTCTCCTGTAAGATACTTCTTCGCTTTTTGGTAAGCGTGCTGATGAAATCTCCTCATATCTGCTTCTGTAAACAATCTGACAATCCGCTCTGTCAGTTCCTGCACCCGAGCCTTTTTATCCATCTTATCCCTCACCGGAATCAGATAGCCATTCTTACCATCGTCAATAAAATTTTGATTTCCATACCGGACGTCAAAGCCAATGATGGGCAGACCGGATCCGATGGCCTCCATCAGGGAAAGCCCGAAGCCCTCGCTGGTAGATCCAGAAAGATAAGCCTCATAATTCTGATATAAGTCATCCAGCTTCTGCTGGCCGCAAAGCCGAATATATTCTCCGCAGCTTTTTTGCGCAATCTGCTCTTTCAGCTTCGCCTCCTCGCCTCCCTTTCCGTAAATATCCAGCGATAAATCCGGGATCCGCTTCCTGGCCTCCACCACTGCATCAATCAGCCAATCCACATGTTTCTCCGTAGCAAGTCTGGACGCCGTAATCAGGGAATGCTTCTTTCTCGCTTTCTTTGGATGCCTCAACTCGTCCAGGCTTCCCACGGGTATCGTTACAACATTTGGCTCCACACCCACATACTGCCGGAACTGTTCTCTCAGCAGCTGATTCTGGGTGTCCGTAGCCGTTACATAGAAGTCCACATGCCTGTATTGGGAAAAAGCATATTCGTAATAATTGTTCCAGAGAATATTGTTTTCGTCCGTGCCGCCCTCGCTGAAATGATCCGCATGAATCATAATGCCCACCCTGGCCGCCCCCGCGTTCTGCATAATAATCTGGGCGATACCGGTGGCTCTGTCAATGAGAACAATATCCTGCTCCGTCAGATTCAGTCGGGATACCATATATCCCACCAGTTCCTCCTTGGAGCAGATCAGCTTGTCCGGAAATTGGTACATCACTATATCATTATCCGTGATTTCCTCATATGCCACGCTACCGTCCTCATTGAAGAACCTGCGTTGATACAAGTGCGCACTGTTGTCCAGAGGAGCGTAATACTCCGAATAGATCCTGCAATAGGTATAATAATCCTTTCGAATCAGGCAGTTATTGGAAACCATCTCTACCCGGTGCACCCTGTCGCTGCTGGCATCCACCATATAAACCGTATAAAAATTATTATTCCCCGGAAAAACATATTTCGCGGTAGTGCCCTGTCTGGAAAAGGTAAACTGCCTGTCCCTGATGGTCTCTTCCAGCTGCTTGAGTGTAAAGGTCACGGGAGATATCCTGCAGTCCGTAAAGAAAGTATAAATCCAGAGAATCTCTTCGTCCTGAAAACCCATATTCTCCGTCATATGCTGGATATTATCCTTGGTGAACATATCCGTAAAGACAAATTTTGCCGGCTGTCCGATTCTGCGGAAGATATTGGCCCTGTAAGCCTGGGCAAACTCCACGCCGCTGCTGGCCCAGCCGATTCCAAGATTGAAATTGTATATCATAACCCTCTCTCCTTATGGAAATAAAATATTTAGCTTCCCTTTTTCGTCTGTAAACACATCGCTCAGCAGGATATTTCGGATAATCTCTTTCTTTGCCGTGCATTCCATCTCCCGGAAAGACTTCAGCGCCTCTTTCTGGTACTCGAATACCGGATTACGCTGGGCGGAAGCCCGGCCGCTGACGGCAAATTGCAGTTGCTGTAAATAATCTACTTGCTCGACCCAGGTATCGTCAATAGTGCTCAAGGCCGCTATCCGCACAAATTCATTCATCTCCCGCTTTCCGCCCAGTTTTTTCTTTTGCCCCTCCAGCCCTTTCATCACCAGATTCAGAAGATATGATTCAACTGCTGACTGATCCTCCAGGGAAATGGATGCTCCCTCTTTCTCCAGCCGGTAGGAAAGATTATCCAGGATATAACGGTTCAGCTGATGAAGTTCCAGCTTTTTATTTTCCCTGAGAAAGCATCTAATGTTTTCTCTGGCGATCTGCATGATGGTTCCTACAGGCAGGGTACCCCCGTCCAAAAGCTGATTTCTGGCGGAGTACATCAAGTCTCTCTGATATTTTAAGACATCGTCATAGGCCGCCGCTTTCTTTCTTCCGGATACGGCCTGCTCTTCTCCCAGGGCCTGCATTCTGTTAATCAGTTTCTTTAACTTTCTGGGCCTGATCAGCTTGGATCCCTCGATATATTTCTCCACCTTTTTCAGCTTTTTCTCTGCGACTACCTTGTCCTCCAGGGATACGAAAAACCGACTGGAGCCCGGATCGCCCTGCCTTCCTGCCCTGCCTCTGGCCTGACGTTCCTGTCTGGTGTTGGCCATCCTGCCGACCCCAATCACTGCAAGGCCGCCCAGTTCTCTTACCCCTTCTCCCAGCCTGATATCCGTCCCCCGGCCCGCCATGGAGGTAGCTACCGTTACGGCTCCTGGCTGTCCCGCCTCCCGGATCATCTCCGCCTCCCAGAAAGAGTTGTTGGCATTCAAGACACAGTGGGCAATCCCCTCCTCCAGCAGAAGCTTCGAGATCAATTCAGTCTGCCCGATAGTCGTTGCCACGATCAGCACCGGCCGCCCGGTTCTATGGATCTCAATGGTTTCATCAATGGCCGCCTCATACTGATCCTCCGCCTTGATAAAATAAGAATCCTTTAAATCCTTTCTCTGTAAGGGACGATTAGGCGGTATCACCAGAACCCGCTTCTTGTACAGATCCAATAGTTCGTCCGATGCGTCCGCCATGGTGCCGCTCATCCCCGCCATCTTCGGGAACATCAGGAAAAGCTTCTGATATGTAATCGAAGCCATCGACCTGGTTTCCTGGCTGACCTCTGCTTTCTCCTTGGCCTCCAGTGCCTGATGCTGGCCTCCATGCAGCTTTATCCCTTTCATCATGCGGCCCGATCCCTCATCCAGCAGTTCCACCTCGCCCTCCTCGGAAATCATATAGTCCTTTCCCTTCTCGAAGAGCACATGGGCCCTCAGAGCCAGCGTCACATGACGGTTGATTTCGAAATGCTCCTTACTGTAAAAGTTATCAATCCGAAAAAAAGATTCCGCGTATTTGATTCCCCCCTCCGTAAACCATACCGCCTGATCCTTACTCTCATAATCCCTGCCCTCCTCCAGCGTAGTGACAAAGAAGTCCGTCATGGCATACAGGTTGGACTGTACCCGGGGAGCTCCAGCGACTACAAGCGGCATCTTGGCAGCATCCAACAACACTGAATCCGCCTCGTCAATAATCACATAATAAAATTCCCGCATAAACCGATCTTCCTTGCTGGGCACCAGATTATTGAACAGATAGTCAAAGGCCAGGGCGCTGTGAGTGGTATAGACGATGTCCGCCAGATAAAACTTCTTTTTTTCGTCATTTGAAAGCTTTTCGTTTTCTTTTTTTCTTTCTCTGTCTCCGGCTTCCGGTGCCACGGTAAGACCCATAAACCGATACACCGATCCCATCTCCTCCGCGTCTCTTTCAGCCAGATATCCGTTGGCTGTTACCAGGATGGTACTCTTTCCTGTCAGAGCATTGAGATATAGAGGCATGGTAGCCATCAGAGTCTTTCCCTCGCCCGTATTCATCTCCGCCAGATACCCCTGATGCATGGCGATGCCCCCAAGTACCTGAACGTCATAGGGAGCCTTACCCAGAATCCGGTAATCCGCCTCACAGATGGCGGCATAAGCCTCCGGCAGCAGGTCATCCAGGCTTTCCCCTGCCCCCAGACGCTCTCTGAATTCCAGGGTCAGATGAGCCAGTTCCTCGTCTGACCGTCCTTTCATGCTTTCTCCATAGCTTCTTACCTGATTTAATAGCTTTTTCAGCCGCCTTAGCTTTCCCCTCTGTCTCATCCTCAATTTCCCGAATCACCACTGAATGAAAGTGGAAATGCGTCATTCCACCGTTGATAAGCTGCAGTCTGTAACTGTATGTCTTCAGCGGGCACTTAAAATTAGTGACCCGATCCCTTATGGTAACCATCCCTGCCTCCGCCTCATACCTGTCATAAAAGACAAGACGCATCAGCCAGCTTTCCCCTTCCATGCAGTCGATATTGACGACGATCTGATAGTCAGTCTCCCCATCTATCATCGGCAGAGCCGGCTCGATTTTCTGCATCTGAAAGTTTGTTTTAGAATACCATTGCTTCAGTACGGTTCCCGGAGACATCAGATGATTCAAAAATTCTACGTCATCCTTTTTGTGATAGGTGATCTCCGAACCGTAAAGATAGGTATCCGATACATATTCATTCCAATAGATATTCCATCTCTGTAATTCCATACGCCTGTCAGTCCCTCTTTACTCTCCCAAAGTCCTCTCGCAGAATTTTTTTGTACTGGCTGGCAAACCAGTTGACGATCCCCCCGCTGTTATCGTTATGCCTGCCGTGGAGCCCTTTTCCATACACCTGAACCCCCGAGGAAGCCAGATGGGAAATCAGTGTATTATAAGCGTCCGAATCATAATCGTCCTCTATCATATAAGCCACGGCGAATTTAGAGTGTTCCCAGTTCGCGGCGTCAAACTTCTCCCAAAACCTGTCGTTCAACTTCTGTACGGCTCCCTTGTCCGTATTCCCGCTCAGATACCGCAGCACATCCAAGGAGGTATCGAAACTTCCCGGCCGCTGCAGCCGCAGATTTTTCGCGATGTTTCCCACACTCGCCAGGGGTTTCCCCAGGATAATTGCATGGGGCTGAAGATCACAGCCATAGTACATGGCTCCGTAGGTGCCCATGGAAAGTCCCGCCATAATCAGCTGATGCGAGGAAAACCCCAATTCATTCATATATCGCCGAATCATGTCCACCATCTTCTGCTCATACTCTTCGGAGCCCATATAAAAGCTTCCGCCCTCCAGCCTGGGTTCCGCCACCAGAAGATAAGGCGCCCCCATCCCTTCCATCATGTAATATCCTTCAAAGCCCTGTTTTGTCTTATACCCGGAGAAGAAAACATTTAGAGGCGGTTTCCTGTCTCCCGGATTAAAATAGCAGAAAATTTCTTCCCGCCCGGAAGTGACATACCTTTCCCCCCCTGGCAGGAAATGGCCATACTTTCCCCTGGAGAACCGATCATGCAAGGCCATGACCTGAAGTTTTCCTCTTCCTTTGGCCCGGAGAGACACGAAGAGCCAGCCCCTCTGTCTATTGTCGATCTGAACGATCTGGTTCAAATCTTTCTCCCGAAATTCCCAACTCTCGATCACGTCCGAAATGCTCCCGCTGGCAAATTTCGTTATGGACAAAGCCAGTTCCACTTCCGGATCTTTTTTGTATTCCAGCCAAAGATCCAGCATCTGTCCCTGAAATACAGGAATATTATTGCGCCAATAAACGATCTGCCGAAATTCTTTTCCATATTCTCCCTGCAGTTCTACGCTATAATCACCATTCCACTTGACTGAACCGGAAAACCCCTGGGCAATTGCAACAGCCCACAATCTGAATTTTTCTCCATACGGTCTTGGATAGAAAAATCTTGCATCTTTCTGCAAAAATTCCTCCAGTTCAGTTTTCCTGATCCGCTTTCCTTTCTTTCTCTCAAAATAATCTTTTGAGTCCCCTTTCAGCTTTACCTGTTCGGTCACAAACAGAGAATAAGCCTTGGTTCCACGATACAACGGCTCCAGTTCCTCCCTTAGAGGTGCCCGATCCAAGAAAACGATATCATAAGGTGCTTTCGGTGTCTCTGTAAACGCTTCGCAATGTTCAATTTTCACTTCTCCGGGAAATGAATAGATTTCGTTCCAATCCTTATCGCCCAACTGTAGTATACGAATCTCGTCCAATGAACCGGATCACCTCCCCCCATTTTTCAAGCAGCCTTTCTGTAGTATATCTTTTCCCCAGTTCATAGGAGCATACTACCGCCTCGTTCCAGTTTGCCAGGCTATCCAGATAATAACTTAAGATATTGTTTAAATCCTCCGTCTTTCTTATCACGACCCCATTCTTCTCATGCTCTACAAATTCCGTCTCCCGGTTTACAATCTGGGGAATTCCGATACTGATGGCCATGATCTGCAGATACACTTCCGATGTATCCCGCAGATCCACCATAACCCTCTGCTCCCGCATACATTTGCTCACTGCCAGTTCGTCTACGCACTGTTCTGCAAAGAACTTTATCGGAACCACTTCCTCCTGATCCAGATCGTTTTCCGCTGTCCCCTTGGGAACTTCTTCCGCCGCCCAGCCCTCCTCCAGTCCTGCCTCTTTTAAAGCCCGCCTTGTCTGCTCCAGAAGCTGGCGCTTTCTGTCCCATTCCGCCTTTCTGGTAAAAAGATGAACCCTTGCTTTCTCGTTATGCTTCAGATATTCTCCCAGATTCCGGATCAGTTCGCGGAAGACTTCCTCTCTGATTCCGTCCATGGGTATCATGATCTTCTGAACATGGAGCTGCTGGCTGATTCCGAAATCCACCCGTGAATCAAAGGGAGTGATATCTGTCATCTTCTGGAGCAATCCCGCAGACTCTCTGTGCAATCGCTCCATATTCTCTCTGGAATCCACAATAATGTAATTGGCGCTTTCTACCACATCGATGGACTCCGGATGCTTCCGCACGGAATACCGATCCCCAAAAAAGGACAGGATCCTTTTCCTCTTTTCCAATGCCTGTGATAAAAACTCTATATGCCGCTCATGCATGGCCACACAGAAAATATCTTCCTTTGCCGTCAACTGAACATACGCGTTAAATACCTCTCGGATAACCTCGCCCATCTCTGCATAAGTTCGTTTGGCAAACTGCCTTTCCTCTTCCCGATCGCCATATTGCAGCAAAAAAGCTGGATACTTGGGATTAATCTCCACATGTCCGTCTGCTTCAAAGCTACGCATTTTCCAGGATCCGCTTTCCATGTAATAATCCTGATAGAATGGCTGTCCCTCCTTATAAACTATGCTGCTGGAGACAAAGCCCCGGTCATCATACAGATTGCGGCGGCTGATGATGCCGTTTTGATAAATATCAATACGAATCGGATTCCCGTTCTCTCCAAATTCAACCTGAGCGTATTTTTCTCCCCGCAGCATCGCAATGACAGCAAAAGATGAATAAATGAATTCAATTCTATCCGGCCAGGCCAGGTCATGGAAAGACAGCACTCGCGCCCGTTTTCTCCGAACGCACTGTATAGCGTCAAAACAGGACCAATAGGGTGCATGATATACGCCCTGCCTGTGGAGGAAATGCCGAAAATTCGGTGCAAAACTGAGCAGCAGAATCTGATAGGGATAAGCGCCGCTGCGGTGAAACAGCTGAACCTGCTTTACTGAATCGTCAAATTCCGTATGCATGCGCCTTACATACCAGATCTGTTCGCTTTCGGACCATGTATTTTCCTGATACCACGCCGGAATAAAATGTAACATCTCGACTCCCTATATAAATATAAAATGATCGTATACATCATAACTGTGAATTGCAACAATCTCTCTTCCGAAGCTGCACATCAGCCCTGACAGCATCATAATCGAAGATGGCAGCATGGACAGCGTACTTTCTATTTTTCCTAAAATCTGCAACAATAATGGGAGTCCAAGACATACACACATCACAGTGGCACTGAAAAAACTCATGCGAAACAACGTCTTGCGTATATATCTTCTGGTAGGCCTCCCGGCGTGAAGATCCACAATACTGTCCCCGCTCTTTAGGAACTGCTCCATAGTGTCCTTGGGATTGATCAGCAGCATCGCAAAACCGATGGTTAATAAATAGATAATGGCTAAATAGATCATAAGTCCCAGCGGCTTCGTCAATACCAGATTGTCCCTCCACCAGGCTAGATTCCCATTTTGAGGGGAGATAAAACACAAAAGATCCACTAACAGCCTAGGAAGCATAAAGAAAGCCGTGGAGAACATCACCGGCATTACGCCTACCGGATTACTCTTGATCGCCATATAATTTTTATCCGCGTAAATATTATGGATGGAAACTCTCTGTAGAGGGATCCTTTTCTCCGTATTTTCTAAAATCAGCATTATCAGAAACATTACCGCAGATAGCAGAAGCGGTATCAGCATTTCCTTTCCCGTGTGCCCCCTTACTATATTCGTTATCCCCGAACTAATATTAAAGAGAATCACTACGGTAGCACCGCCAATCCCATATTTCTTATTCAGTTCGGATATCCAGAATATAAGCATAGCACCGACTATCAATTCCAGAAATGCTACTGTCTTTAACAGATAGAGAATATTTCCCTCTCCAACGAACTCCAGCCCGTTTATTTTAAGAAAAGACTGGACGATACATAGACCCAGCATTCCCGCCAGCATGATCCGCTGTATCTTTCTTGGGGACATTTTTGCTTTGTAGTCTGAACTCATACCGAGAATCCCTAACTGACTTACCAGGTTCGAAATGATATAGGGGGATATCCCTAACGCAAAAATCGAGTACTGATAACTATCGCCTCCAATCACCTGCATCAACAGACTGTCGGCATCTACCCTGCTTCCCTGATAAACGGCTGTATTCACTCCGTAAAGAGGAATAAACCTCCCTGCCGTATAAACCGCAAGTATAATCGCCGTAAAAAGCAGCTTATATTTTGTTACCTTTTCGTTTTCTTCAACTTGTTTCAAGCTCTTCTCCCAATCATACCCGAGTACGGCAATTAGTGACCACCTTTACCAGATGGTCACTAACACCGTTCCTCTATTTACTTTTTGAGTTTAGCTTTCGGTCTACTTTCCTTCCTCCAGCTTTTTCAGTTCCTGCTTTATGCTCTTTTTCCTGATTACCACAAAAACAACAGCAGCTATCAGAAGAGTCAATCCCAGGATATCCCACCAGCAAAAGCCTAAAGTTAAATGTTCCAGAAAATGTGCCATATCCGCTTATCCTCTCTTTCATTTCTTCAGTTCTTTGATCTTCTTCCTGTCTTTCCGGTTAGTGCCGGCACCATAGGCCGCCGTACCACCTGCCAGAATCAGTTCCAGGAAGTGGAAGATACAATGCTTCGCTCCCTCTACTACGGTAGGACTTGCAAGAGGTGTGATATCGTCTTCAAGTTCAACATCGTCCACGTTATCCTCTTCCTCTACTGCCAGAGGCGGCGTATCCTCTTCTTCAAGACCTGTCGTATCATCCGCATTTGGCGTATCCGCAAGAGGCGTTGTGTCATCATCTATGGTAACGGTATCATCTGCTGCCGCTGCCGCCTCGCTGGCTGCTGTAGAAGCCGCTATGCTGGCTGCTTCACTGGCTGCTGTGGATGCCTCTGTGCTGGCTGCGTCGCTGGCTGCTGCACTAGCTGAGGTGCTAGCCGCGTCGCTGGCTGCTGCACTAGCTGAGGTGCTAGCCGCGTCGCTGGCTGCTGCACTAGTTGAGGTGCTGGCCGCGTCGCTGGCTGCTGTAGATGCCTCTGTGCTGGCCGTGTCACTGGCTGATGCACTAGCTGAAGTGCTGGCACTCTCGGACTCGCTGGCCGCCTGGCTATCTGCGAAGCTCGTGCTGGTTGAGGCCGCCTGGCTATCTGCGAAGCTTGTGCTCGTCGAAGCTGCCTGGCTATCTGCGAAGCTCGTGCTCGTGCTGGCCGCCTGGCTATCTGCAAAGCTCGTGCTCGTGCTGGCCGCCTGGCTATCTGCAAAACTCGTGCTCGTGCTGGCCGCCTGGCTATCTGCGAAGCTTGTGCTCGTCGAAGCTGCCTGGCTATCTGCG
>CAJTZD010000066.1 GCA_910584235.1 uncultured Acetatifactor sp. | reverse complement strand
ATGTAGGACTGGGTTATATAAAAGGATTCAGAATTTTTAGATTTAGATGTCGTTATTTTCATGTCGTATTGCCTCCATATAGCGTCTCACTATATATTACCATATAATGCTATATATTGCAACAGAAAATTTGACAAAAAAATACAGGCTTTATGCGGCCTGTAGATACTTTTTGTGTTATGGAGCTGTCAAAGACCCGGACAGGGTTGCAGGGCAGTTCGACATTATCAGGCTGCGCCCTGTTGTGGAAGAGGCTGGGGAATAATCAGCCTCTTTTCAAATATTCCAAGATATGTTACACTGAAATCAGATACATGGCACGGGGCCTGTTTGCGGCTGCCGTGTCGGATAGGAGAATCATAGAAGATGGATGGAATGAACGGACAGATAACGGCGGACGGGCAGTTTTTCATGCAGCAAAGTCCGAAACCGGACGACAATCAGATATTAATTGCTGCAGGCCGGATATTGAGAAAGATCAGGAAACATTTCTCCTGGCTGGGAGGGATGTACATGCTGGGGGTCATAGTGATATATGCGGTGCAGATTCTGGTTTCTGCAATCAGTATATATCTGTGGCCGGAGCTGACGCAAAACGGGGATTTGCTTCTGCTGAGTTCCATGGTGCCAATGTATCTGATCGGTATGCCGGTGACTATCCTGCTGGTAAGGACGGTTCCGGCACAAAAGGTGGAACGCCGCCGAATGAAACCGGGACATTTTGTCCTTGCCGTGATCATGTCCTTTGGCGCGGTATATCTGACCAACATCATCGGGAATATCATTACCACTTTCATAGGGCTTTTGAAAGGCGGAGATGTGCAGAATCAGCTGGCCAATGTGACGGACTCTGTCAGCCTGTGGATGATTGCGCTGATTATGGTGATTTGCGCGCCTGTTATAGAGGAATATGTCTTCCGCAAGCTGATTGTGGAAAGGGCAATCCGATATGGAGAGGGAACGGCCGTTCTCCTGTCCGGATTTATGTTTGGCCTGTTTCACGGCAATTTGAATCAGTTTGTCTATGCTTTTGTGCTGGGAGTATTTCTGGCTTATCTTTATGTAAAGACCGGCAATCTGAAAATTACCATTGCCATTCATATGATGATCAACTTTATGGGAGGGCTGGTGACCTCTGCGCTGGGCAGATGGGTTTCGCTGGACGAGTACCTGGAGATAGCCGGTCGGGGGGATACGGCCGCTCTGTTTGCTTATGCCAGCGAGAATCTGGCGGGTATACTGGCATACGGCGTGTTTTTCCTGTTTGTTTTCGGATGCATTATAACAGGGGTGGTTCTGTTTATTGTTTTTCTTGCAAAAAGAAAGTTCACTTTTGCCCAGGGGCCGGTAGTAATTCCGAAAGGGGAGAAAGTCCATACCGTATTTTTGAACCTGGGCATGGTCTTTTATGAAATTTTCTGGATTGCGACAATCATCTACCAATTGCTCGCATGACACAAGGTATCATCCGGTGAGAGCGGTTCGGCAGGCGGGATTTTGCCGGAAAAGAGGAGGTTTTTCTATGTACACATTTGACAGCAGGATCAGATACAGCGAGACTGACAGCGAGGGGAAGCTCACGATGGCTTCCCTTATCAACTATTTCCAGGACTGCTCCACATTCCAGTCAGAGGATCTGGGGCTGGGCCTGGCATACTTAAAAGAGATGCACATGGTCTGGGTGCTTTCATCCTGGCAGATCGCGGTGGAGCGTTACCCCGCCATGGGAGAGAGGGTAACTGTGGGGACGCTGCCCTATAGCCTGAAAGGATTTCTGGGATACCGGAATTTCTTTCTAAAAGACGAAAGGGGAGAATTCCTGGCAAAAGCCAATTCCCTGTGGAGTCTGCTGGACACCGGAACCAATAAGCCCACTGCCATTCCGGAGGCCATGACAGAGGGATACAGGCTGGAGGAAAGGCTGGCAATGGACTACGCGCCCCGCAAGATCACGGTGCCGGCCGGTGGGGAGCTGAGGGAGCCTGTGACCGTAAAGCAGCATCATCTGGATACGAACCATCATGTGAACAACCAGCAGTTCATTGACATTGCCATGGACTATCTGCCGGAGGGCTTTGCGATTAGGCAGGTGCGTGCAGAGTATAAGAGGCAGGCTTTTCTGGGAGACATATTGATGCCCCGGGTTTCGCAGAGGGAGGACAGTGTCTGGGTGACGCTGGAGAATCAGGAAGAAAGCCCTTATGTGGTGGCAGAGTTCAGGAGACCGGAAGCCGCAGACTAAAAACGGGAGAGGATATGGGTACAAGGCCGTCTCCGCATGAGGGGCCGCAGGAGCAAATAGAAAGAGCCGGGTAAAATTGGCCTGTGCCGTTAGGAAAGGCGCCGACGCCGCTGGCAGCGTGACGGGAGGCGCGATTGATAGTGGGGGTATGGATATGATAAACTTAGGTGAAAAGCAGCAGCTGACAGTGGTAAAAAAAGTGGAATTCGGCATCTATCTGGCGGTTTCCGCTGAAGAGGACGATCCCCGGGTGCTTCTGCCCCGCAAGCAGGTGCCGCCGGAGTGCAATGTGGGAGATGTGATGGAAGTGTTCATCTACCGGGATTCCCAGGACAGGCTTATCGCCACCACCAGGGAGCCGAAGCTTGTCCTGGGCCAGGTGGCGGAGCTGGCCGTGGCGCAGACCGGTAAAATAGGAGCGTTCCTGGACTGGGGCCTGGAAAAGGATCTGCTGCTGCCCTTTAAACAGCAGCGGGGCAAGGTGGAGCAGGGGGATAAGGTATTGGTATCCCTTTATATCGATAAAAGCGACAGACTCTGTGCCACCATGAATGTGTACGATAATCTGCGCACGGACAGCTCCTACGGAAAGGATGACAAAGTAAAAGGCCGTGTCTACGAGATCAGCGACAACTTCGGCGCTTTTGTGGCTGTGGACAATCTTTACTCCGGCCTGATTCCCCAGAAAGAGCTCTATGGAAACGTGGAGCTGGGAAAGGATGTGGAGGCCAGGGTTATCCAGGTGCGGGAGGACGGAAAACTGACTTTGGGCATCAGAGACAAAGCTTACCTGCAGATGGACAAGGACGCGGAGAAGATTCTGACCATGATCGAGGAAAACGGCGGTATGCTGCCCTTTACGGACAAGGCTTCCCCGGAGCGTATCCGGCAGGAGACCGGTATGAGCAAGAATGAGTTCAAGCGGGCTGTGGGCCGGCTTCTGAAAGAGAAGAAAATCGAGATCGGGCAGTACTCTATCGGCAGGATAAGATAAAGGCTGTTTGTACAAACCATAAATTCATTAAGAAATTGAAAAATTGCCGGAAAGGGTGGTAAAACCGTTCCCATTATGATAGAATAAAAATGTGAGCGTTTTCAGCCATAAACGTAAATTGCATTCTGGTCAGGAGGTGTATTCATGGATATTCCAGAAGTATCAATGGCGCTGGCGAATGCTTCCGTATTGTCTCAGGTAGGGACAGCGGTTCTGAGCAAAGCGCTGGACTCCAGCAAAGAGCTGGCGGCAGGGATGGCGCAGCTGATGGATGCCGCTGCCATGGAACTTGCCGTGAATCCAAATGTGGGTGCGAATTTTGACATGCGTGTCTGAAACGGATGCAAAAAAGCGGCCCCTGTTTTGGAAATTTGCCTGTCAAACTGCCTGGGGTCATGCTTCAGGCAGTTTTTTTGTGAAAAGTCATAAAATCCTATTGCTTTTTTTGCGTATTTTTTGTACATTTGTAGATGTAGAAACAAATACTGGCATCGAAACCGGCCATGGCGGCAAAAGGAGTGGGGATTATGATTTCAAATCAGATTCTGCAGAATACCATCGATGGACTGAAGAACATTACGCGGGTGGATTTTTGTATTATGGATGTGGACGGAAAGAAAGTGGCTTCTACAGCCGACATAGGCGGCAGCGTGGGAGCTGTGACTGAATTTGCCGCATCTGTGGCGGATTCTCAGGAGATACAGGGCTGTCAGTTCTTTAAGATATTCGACGATCAGATTCTGGAATATGTACTGGCGGCTGCCGGAGCCGGCGAGGATTCCTATATGATCGGAAAATTGGCGGCGTTCCAGATCCAGAATCTGGTGATCGCCTATAAGGAGCGCCTGGACAAGGACAATTTTGTCAAAAATCTCCTGCTGGACAATCTGCTGCTGGTGGACATTTACAGCCGGTCCAAGAAGCTGCATATTCAGACAGATGTGCCCAGAGCGGTTTTGATCGTGGAGTCTCCCGGCGGGAGGGACAGCAATGTACTGGAGCTGGCCAGGACCTATTTTGGCAACAGCAAGGACTTTGTCACGGAAGTAGACGAGAATAATGTAATCATTGTCAAAGAGCTTCCGGAGGATGACAGGACCAGAGAGATGGACAGGACGGCAAAGCAGTTATGGACTTTTCTGAAGAAAGAGGGCATTCAGGACAGCCGGATTGCCTACGGAACCGTAATTCAGGAGATCAAAGAGGTGAGCCGTTCCTATAAGGAAGCGCGGATGGCTCTGGATGTGGGCAAGATTTTCTTTGGCGAGAGGGAGATCATCGCATACAGTGAGCTTGGAATCGGCAGGCTGATCTATCAGCTGCCCCTGCCTCTGTGCAAGATGTTTATCAGGGAGATCTTCGGCGGCAAGAGTCCGGATGATTTTGACCAGGAGACTTTGGGCACAATCTATAAATTCTTTGAGAACAGCCTGAATGTGTCCGAGACTTCCAGACAGCTGTTCATCCACAGGAATACGCTTGTATACCGGCTGGATAAGCTGCAGAAGAGCACGGGATTGGATCTGAGGGTCTTTGAGGACGCTATCACGTTTAAGATAGCGCTTATGGTAGTGAAATATATGAGGTACATGGAAACCACTGACTTTTAGGTGGGTTTGCCGGGATGGAGGAAAACGATGGGCAAAAAGGAGCTGTCGTGGAGAAAGCGGGAGCAGTTTATAGAGGATAACGGCATCATCTTTTTGGATAATGTAAGCAAGGTGTACTCAAAAGGGGCTCCTGCCATTAACGGGATTACGCTGGGAATCGGAAAGGGAGAGTTCGTATTTATCGTAGGCGACAGCGGATCGGGGAAATCCACTCTCATCAGGCTCCTGCTGCGGGAGCTGACAGCCACGGAGGGCAATGTCTATGTGATGGGCAGCGATCTTGCCAAATTAAAGCACAGGCAGGTGCCGAAATTTCGGCGGAACCTGGGCGTGGTATTCCAGGATTTCCGCCTGCTCAACGACAGGAATGTCTATGAGAATGTAGCTTTTGCCCAGCGGATCATAGAGATTCCCACCAGTGAGATCCGCCGAAATGTTCCCACGATCCTTGCAACCGTGGGCCTGGCCGGGAAATACAAGGCCAAGACCAGGCAGCTTTCCGGAGGCGAGCAGCAGAGAGTGGCCCTGGCCAGGGCTTTGGTGAACAAACCCTCCATTCTGCTGGCAGACGAGCCTACGGGTAATCTGGATCCTAAGAATTCCTGGGAAATTATGAATTTGCTGGAAGAGATCAATCAGAGCGGCACCACTGTGGTAGTAGTGACTCACAACAGAGAGATTGTCAATGCCATGCATAAGCGGGTGGTTACGATGAAGCGGGGCGTCATTATCAGCGACGAGGAGGGAGGAGAATACATCGATGAAGATTAGGACATTGTTCTATACCATCAGACAGGGCTTCGTCAACATCTTCCGGAACAAATGGTATTCTCTGGCTTCCGTTGCCACCATAGCTGCCTGCCTGTTCCTGTTCGGCCTGTTCTATTCCATTGTCATGAACTTCCGCAGCATTGTCATGAAAGCCGAGGAGGGAGTATCGGTGTCGGTATTCTTCCACTATGAGAATGACTTGTGCGACAGTCATACCCAGGGGCAGATCCCGTCGGATGCACGTATAGAAGAAATCGGCCAAATGATAGCCGGCCGGGCCGAGGTGTCGGATGTGAAATTCATCTCCGACGACGAGGCCTGGGAGAACTATAGAAGAGATAACTGGGGTGAAAATTACGAGGCTTATTCCAAGGGGTTTCTGGAAAACCCCCTGGCGGGCGACCACAGCTATGAGGTTTTCATCAGCGACGTGTCGCTGCAAAGCGCTTTGGTCACATGGCTGGAATCCCTGCCGGAGGTGAGGAAGGTCAATCATTCGGCACTGACTGCGGACACCTTAAGCGGCGCGAATCTGCTGATCGCCTATGTGTCCATAGGCATTATCATAATCCTGCTTGCCGTCAGCGTTTTCCTGATCAGCAATACGGTGGCCATCGGGATATCCGTGCGCTCGGAGGAAATCAATATCATGAAGTATATCGGCGCCACAGACTTTTTCGTCAGGTCGCCCTTTGTGCTGGAGGGGATGCTGATCGGACTGCTGGGGGCGGCGCTGCCTCTGTGGCTGATTTACGGCATCTATAATTATGTCTTGAACTATATTGCCGAACGATTTGCGATTTTAAGCAATTTCCTGGCCTTTCTGCCGGTGGAGGAACTGTTTGGCGTACTTACGCCCGTGTCTTTGCTGGTAGGCATAGGAATCGGTTTCCTGGGAAGCATTGTCACTGTGAGAAAGCATTTGCATGTGTAGAAGAAAGCTTATGAAGATGAGAACAGAATATAGCATGGCGCACCGCCTGCTTTGCGGATTGCTGCTTAGCGGCGCGGTTCTGCTGGGGGCGGGGGCCGGTCTGCAGGCGGGAGCTGCGGGCACGTCCAATCCCACCGTGGACAGTATCCGGGAGAAAGAGAAAGAGATTTCCCAGATAAAAGAGCAGAAAGAGGGCCTTAAGGACGGACTTAGCAATCTCCAGGAGATGAAGAAGAATCTGGAGCAGCAGAAAGATAATCTGAAGAGCTATGTGGAGCAGTTGGACGGGAATCTGACAGAGATCCAGGCCAGAATCGCTGAGCTGAAAGGGCAGATTGCCGCCAAGGAGGAGGAGATCATCCAAACCCAGGCGGAGCTGGAGGCGGCAAAGGAGCGGGAGGATAACCAGCAGGAGGCCATGAAAGCCCATATCAGGCTTGACTATGAGTCGGGGAATCCCAGCGTGCTGGAGCTGCTGCTGCAGGCCAAGAGTCTGGGGGATTTTCTCAATAGAATGGACTATGTGGAAAAGATGGTGGTCAGCGACCGACAGATGTGGGAGGATTACCGGACCGCAAGGCAGTATGTGGAACTGTGCAAGGAAGAGCTGGAGCTGGAAAAGGAGATTCTGGACGAGACCAGGGAAAGCGTTGAGATAGAACAGAAGAATCTGGAAGAGTTGATAGACCAGAAGAATCGTGATATTATAAGTTATGAGACAGATATAGGCAACAAGGAAAAGGCCATAAGGGAGTACGAGGAGGAGATCAGGGCACAGGAAGAGGAAATCCGGCTTCTGGAGGCTGCCGTGGCGGAAGAACGCAGACAGCTGATCGCAAACAGCGGCTCGGCAATTACCTATGACGGAGGCGCTTTCAAATTTCCCCTGGCCTCTTATACCAGGATATCTGATGAGTACGGTATGAGAATACATCCTACCCTGGGGGTGGAGCAGTTCCACAACGGAGTGGACTTTGCGGCCAATGGGGGAACGGCTATCTACGCGGCTTACGATGGAAAAGTGGCGGCAGCGGCCTACAGCACCACCATGGGAAATTATGTGATGATTGATCACGGAGACGGTCTGGCTACTATTTATATGCATGCGTCCGCTCTGTACGTGAACAAGGGCGACATCGTGGCCAGGGGAGATACCATAGCGGCAGTAGGCAGTACGGGCCGCTCCACGGGGAATCATCTCCATTTCAGCGTAAGGCTGAACGGCTCCTATGTATCCCCCTGGGGGTACCTGAGTCCGTAATATGCATGGTGCTCTTGGGGGCAAATTTGACCGATCGTGAGTATATAGAGCCATTGCGCAGCGATTTTGACAGGAGGAAAAGAGATGGACGAGAATCAGGCTTATTTCGACAACACATACGGCACCGGAATGGGACCGGATGCCACGAGAGGGAGAAAACCGCCCAGGAGAGAAAGGGGCAGCGGCAAGGGGCTGTTTCTGGTGGGCCTGATCACAGGCATCTCAGGCGCGCTGCTGATATTGGCTATCTGTTATCTGGGCATTTATATCCAGAGCGCGGTGGAATTCGGCCAGAACATGGGTCAGACTGCCCAGAGGACTGAGGGCGGAGAAGCGTCCTTTTTGGAGGATTCCGCCATTGATGCGGATGTTCTGAACAAAATGCAGACCATAGAGAATACGATAAATAATTATTTCTATCTGCATGATGTGACCCGGGAGGAGATTCAGGACGGCATCTACAAAGGGATGCTGCAGGCTTTGGACGATCCTTACTCCGAGTATTATACTGCGGAGGAGTTGACGGAGCTGATGGAGCAGACGGAAGGAATCTACTACGGTATCGGCGCCTATGTGAGCCAGGATACGGCCACGGGACTGCCGAAGATCAGCGGCGTCATTGCCGGGGCGCCTGCGGAAGAGGTGGATCTGCGGGCCAATGACCTGATTTACGAGGTGGACGGCGCATCTACTTACGGACTGAGCCTGACAGAGGCTGTTTCCCTGATAAAGGGGCCGGAGAATACGGATGTGACCCTGACCATTGTCAGAGAAGGGGAAGGCGATTATCTGGAAGTTAAGGTCACCCGCAGAAGAGTGGAGACGCCCACCGTGCAGTATGAAATGCTGGAGGACGGTATGGCATACATTCAACTGACAGAGTTTGACGACGTGTCGGTCAAACAGTTTGAGAACGCCCTGGCTTCTGTGCGCAAAGCAGGCATGAAAGGCATGATTCTGGATCTGCGGGCAAATCCGGGCGGAAGCCTGA
Source organism: uncultured Acetatifactor sp. (assembly GCA_910584235.1). Taxonomy (GTDB): domain Bacteria; phylum Bacillota; class Clostridia; order Lachnospirales; family Lachnospiraceae; genus Acetatifactor. The sequence continues at coordinate 9,303 of CAJTZD010000066.1, read as the reverse complement.
GCGCAGTGGTGGACATGGCCCGGATGATTCTGCCCGAGGGTATGATTGTATACACGGAGGACAAGAGCGGAAAACGCTCCGAATATAAATGCGACGGCAAAAAAGAGCTGGATGTGCCGCTGGTGGTTCTGGTGGACATGAATTCCGCCAGCGCGGCCGAAATCATGGCGGGAGCCATCAAAGATTATGAGCTGGGGACCCTGGTGGGCACCACTACTTTCGGCAAGGGAATCGTACAGCAGATCATTCCTTTCCGGGACGGTTCTGCGGTGAAAGTCACCATCAGCGCTTACTATACGCCAAAGGGTAACAATATCCACGGCCTTGGCATTGAGCCGGACGTGATATGCGAGTTCGACGGCGAGGCTTATTACGGAAGCGAGGAGCGCCCGGACAATCAGCTGGAAAAGGCAAAAGAAGTGCTGAAAGGCCTGATGGGTCAGTAATGCGGGAAAAGGAAAGGAGTAGACATGAGAAAAGGAACAGCGGGAGAGAGAAGCCGCCAGGCATTTTGGATCGGGCTTGCGATACTGGTGACAGGAACGCTTTCCTTTTTTTACTGGGCAGGAAAAAAGCAGGTTTGGTTCTGTGATGAGATCTATACTTATGAATCGGCAAATGGTTTTGAACAGCCCTGGCCCAATACCAATGTGGACCAGTGGATGACGGGAGACGATGTGGAAGCCTATTTTGCCGCTGACTGGAACGTACTGTCGCTGAACGATATTTCGGTACGTTTGTACAGCGACCATGTTCCTCTGTATTTTTGGCTGTTCCGTATGATATCTGTCCTCTGCTTCAGGGGGAGCGGAAGTATCTGGATCGGCCTTTCCATGAACCTTGTGTTTTATCTGGCGGTGCTGGCGCTGTGCTACGGAGTGTTTCTGAGGCTCACAAGGAGCCCCATAGCGTCCGGCACAGCAACGATTTTGACTGGTATAGTCAATCGGGTGATGCTGGAGCAGGCCACAGCGCTGAGAATGTATATGATGCTCCTGCTGGCGGAACTGCTTTTGCTGCTGGGGGGCGTATGGATTTTACGGGGGGCCCGCAGAAAGAAGATGTCGGCGGGAGTGTTTCTGTATCTTTTTGCGGTCAGTGTGGCAGGATTTCTGACCCACTATGATTATTGGATATTTTATGCCGTTACGGCGGCGATGTTCTGTCTGTGGCTACTGTTCCAGGCAGTAAAGGAAAAGGGAAAGAAGTTTTGGAGCGCCTGGGAGTTTCGGTATGCGGCTGCCTGGGTTGGAAATTTTCTGCTGTCCCTGCTGGCTACCATATATCTGTTTCCCTATTGCCGGTGGAATCTGAACCGGGGTAAGGGCCAGACAGCGCTGTATTCCCTGCTGAACTTCTCAGAAGATAAGGTGAGACAGATTGTATGGGGCTATCAGCGTCTGGCCGCGTCCATATTTGGGGATGCATTTCCCGCGGCCGCCGCTCTGCTGCTGCTCTTTGGCTGCATTGCAGGCGGGGGGGTCATTTTGTATCGGAAGAGAGAGCGGGAAAAGCTGGCAGTGCTTATCCTGGCAGTGTTGATTGCCCAGGCATACCAGTTTGCAGTATGCTTTACGCTGCCCGCAGCCTGGGAAGAGAGATATCTGTGGGGTGTTTTTACCATTATGATTCTCTGTATGGCATGGGGAGGCATTCTGCTGCTTGGGGAGCTTTTGCGTATTCTGAAAGAGAAAGAGCTTGCGCCTGTTTTGACACGGTGTGGAATTTCCCTTTTGTGTATTGGGATTCTGGCATGGGAGCTTGCGGTGATTGACGGCGGAAACGGCGTTGCCTATTTATTCCACCCGGATAAGGATGTGGCCGTGCTGAAAGAGCACGGTAATATTCCATGGCTGGTGTACGGGCCCTTAGGAGGTGTGTATTCCTACTATGACTGGATCATTCCGGAACAGATCTGCTTTGTGACAGAGGAGAACACGCCGGAGGATGCGGATGCGGTCAGGGCAATGCCGGGAGATTCCTTTGTTCTCTATGCGTTTGAGGAGTATCTTCCGACGGCCCTTGATTTTTTCCGGCAGGAATTGGGCAGGGAACTGCATGCGGAATATCTTACCAAGAGTACGAACCTGACTGTGTATTTGATACAATAGAGACGGATACAAAGAGAAAACCGCGGCCGGGAAGTCATCCGCGGTTTTTCAGTTCTGTCAGCAGGCGAGCGATTCTCAGGGCGCCCAGTCCGTCTGCCACTTTCTGCTCCCGTTCCCGGATACCGCGTCTCATGGCGGGATCCGCGGCCAGAGTATCCGTGAGCTGCTTCATTTTGGCCAGGGTAGCAGCGGGATCATGGTGAAAGGCGCCGCAGTAGCCCGCGATGCGCTCCCGGCCGATATACTCCGTGAGCTTTTCCTGGTTTTCCGCATAGGAAAAGCACACAAAAGGGACACCGACGGCGCAGAGCTCATATATGGTGGTGCCGCCTGCAGTGACGGCCAGGTCGCAGCTTCCCATTAAAAGAGCCATATTTTTGACGTCATGGTGGACGGACAGCTGCGGGCATTCCTGCTCCCGGCGTTTCCAGCCCTGAAAATCCGGGTGGTAGCGTCCGATTACCACATGATACCGGAGCCCGGGCTTTTGGATAGTATCAAAGATCCGGGCCGCTATATTTTCCTGATCGCCGCCTCCGGTGGTGATCAGGACATCCTGCACCTGCTCCCGAAAGGAGGATCCTGCCTGGCGAAACTGCGGCCGGAGGGGGACATAGGCGCTCCCTGTGTAAACCGCTGTATCGGTACCCGGGTAAATCTGCCCATACTGTGCCTGGGTGGCAAAGGCATTATAGTTCAGCACACAGTCCGCGGGATAAGCCTGTCTGGCCATATCGTCCAGCAGAAAAAGGCGGGTCCGCTGTCTCAGAGCGCGCAGATAGGGCTCTGTGATATAATAGCTGTCAACCACCAAAACCGGATTGCCGGCGGGCGCTTCCTCCGAAAAGAGCCGCGTCAGCCGGGGAAGCTCCTCCTCCATATTACGGTAATCCGTATGGAGCACCAGGGTTCGGTACCCTCCGGCCTCTGCCAGGGCGCCGGAAGCCTCGTCGGCGCAGAGAAAACAGATGTCCGCCGGATCCGGCCCGGGGAGGGCTTGCAGCGCGTCCGCAATGGTAAGACAACGCATCAAATGGCCTGCCCCGGTGGCGGCGTTTCCGTCCGCCCGGAAATAATACCTCATGACTGCACCAGATCCCAGGACATAGGCGTGCCGGACTTTGCGTCTCTGGAGATTTTCTTTCCCAGGAGCTCCTCATAGTACTTTGTGTGCAGACCGCAGGAAGGACGCACGGAACGGAGATTTTGGGGGGTAAATACATCCCCGGCTTTCATGTCCTGCGCCACAAACAGAGATCTGGCGTGGTCTCTGCTGGCTTTCTGCTTGGGGGTCAGCTCATAGGTCACCTTGCCCAGGGCTTTTTCTATGATGCGGATATGCTCCACCATTTGCCTGAATTCCTCAGGCTCCATGGAGAATGCGGCGTCCGCGCCTCCGTCCGCCCGGCTCAGGGTCAGATGCTTCTCCACAACCTTTGCCCCCACCGCAACGGCGGCGCCTGCCACGGCAAAGCCCATGGTGTGATCCGACAGACCTGTAATACAGTCAAAAGTCTCTTCCATAGAGGGAATGGTCCTCAGATTGATATCCTCGTAAGGAGAGGGATAAGCGGAGCAGCATTTTAAGAGTATCACATTTTCATTGCCCTCTTCCTTACAGGTTCGGAGAGCCAGCTCAATATCCGCGAGATAAGACACCCCCGTAGACATAATGACGGGCTTTCCGGTCCGGGCGATCTTGCGGATAAAGGGGATATCGTTCATCTCAAAGCTTGCCACCTTATAGACAGGTACGTTAAGCTCCTCCAGAAAATCAATGCTGGAAAGGTCGAAAGGAGAAGAGAAGAATACAAGGCCCATGGACTCCGCGGCCTCTTTCAGCTTTGGCTGCCATTCCCAGGGGGTGTAGGCAGTCTGATAGAGCTTATACAGGGTAGTGCCGTCCCAAATGGTTCCCTGTGTGATCTGAAAACAGGGATCGTCGCAGTTGAGCGTGATGGTGTCCGGCGTGTAGGTCTGGATTTTAATCGCGTCTGCCCCGGCATCCTTTGCCGCCCGCATAATGGCTATGGCTCTGTCATAGTCCATCAGATGGTTGGCGGACATTTCCGCGATGACAAAGGTGGGGGAGTCCATGCCGATCACATGACCGCCTATCTCGATGCTTTTATTCATGCTGATACCTCCCGCGCGGTTTGACGCGCATTTCCCGGCTGTTTAGAAGTCCGCGGCAGAATTGCCGCCTGTTCCTGAGCCAAAGGAAATTTTCTCGTATTTTTTGCTGTGTCTGATCTCCTGCCAGTGCTGTGCCGTCATATGCATAAAGGTAACGTCATAATACCTGCCGCTCTTGCAGACATGATTTTTCTTCTCCTCCATGATCTGGCTTCCGCACAGAAGATGGAGCTGGATCACGCCCTTATTCAGGGTAAAAATATCTCCTACAAGCTCATTTTTCCCCAGTACGTCAAAAACATAATCGTACAGATTCATCTCCAGGGCCAGGGCGGCTTTCATACTGCGCAGGCGTTTCTCCCCTACATAGTAGGCCCAGCCCAAACTTCCCGACGGGCGATTGAGCCCGGTGAGATTGATGACTCCGGCGGGCTGCCCCTCTATCTCGATGAGCCAATAGAGAACATCCGTGTCCTCGCTGATGGCCCGGAACCACTTCCGCTGGCCCTCCGGGGTCAGCTTCGGATCCGTATTCATATACCGGGTGATATCCGGATCCATGCGCCATTGCATGATCAGTTCCAGATCCTCTTCCCGGATTTCCCGCAGATGAATACTCATGCCAGGCCTGCTTTCTGAAAGATTTCCGCTACGGAGGTGATTTCCACAGCCTCGTCCAGAGGGATAGCAATACCGAGTTTTGCCTCCAGCTCTCCGATGAGCATGACATGGGCCAGGGAATCCCATTCCTCCAGGCTTTCCATGGTAGTATCCCCGGTTATGGTTCCTGCGGGAACCTGCAGTATTTCCTCCATCAGAGCGATTATTTTTTCTTTCATTATGATATCCTCCTGTTCCGGAACCGCGTTGGTCTTGAGAGTTCCTGCACTTTGATGCCCGCAGCCGCTGGTTTCGGCTGCCATGAAAGCTTAAGGCGCCGGCCTTTCGCCCGTCCACCGGGCGCAATAGTCCCGCCTGCGGTCAGGGGCCAGGGTTATCTCATACAATTTTTCACCCGTTTTATCTGCGGCGAGAATTCTGTAGTCAAGTTTTTCGAAGAGATTTTCCACAGGCCTGTTTTTGGCTGTGGGGAGATACTTCGCCCGCAGGGAAGTATAGCCCTGACGGTACAATTCCCTTTCAATGTCTTCTATGATTGCGTTCTCGATATTGCGCCCCATCACCCGGCAGCTCATGACAAAGGTATCGATCATGGGCACGGCTTCTGTGAGATCCACGATGACTGCCGCCACGATGCCGTTATCCCCGAAGCAGTCTTTTACCCGGTATAGATAAACTCTCTTTCCGGCATCTTGAAGAAGCCTTTGCATGGCAGACAGTTCATATCGCTTCGTCGTCAGGTTAAATTGGTTGGTCTTGTTGACCAACTGAGTCAAACGCTCTGAATTGGCTTCCGGCGATTCCCTGGAGATTTCCATGGCAAGCTGGCGCAGATAGGAGGCAAAGTCCAATGCCTGAGTCTTCAGCGCGCTGCGCTTCGCGTTCTCCGCGTATTGCCGGGTTTTCTGTCTGTCCTCCGAAGTGACGGCTGCCTGTTCAAAGTATTGTCTGTAGATCCGAACCATTGCCTCCGTGAGTTCCTCGGGCCTGTCCGGGAAATCCGGCACTGTCACCTGGGGCAGAGAGGCTTTCACCAGAGTACGCTCTGCCGGACTGTCGTCCCAGAACACAAAGGAATCCAGCCCCAGATTCAGTTCTCTGGCAATCTCCGCGATATTCTCCGGCTTGGGACGCCAGTTGATCTTCATGGCCACGAAATCCTCCGGGCGCAGCACCATCTGAGGATGGGAGGAGATGATGTCCATGGCGTCTTTCTCGTTATTTTTGGAGACAATGCCTAACAGGACGCCCTGCTTCTGCATACCGGCGATGACCCTCTGGAGATTCCGGTACATGAGGCCGGTATGCTCCCCGGAAAGCATTATAGGGGTGTGGTCTGCTTCTCCTGCCAGCCCGCCCCAAAGAGTATTGTCCAGATCCAGCAGCAGCACCTTTTTGGGAATCCGACGCTGAAGCCGGATGATATGGAGGAGCAGTTCCACAATGCGCTTCTGGGCCTCATTGGTGTGGAGAATGCGCCCCATGTACCACATTTTAAGGGAAAAGGCATTTTCCGCGCCCATTTCCTCTATTACATGACGATAAGGCAGAATGCGGACATTCGGGCACTGGGCGCAAAGGGCCCGGAGACATTCCTGCCACCGGTGTTCCAGCGCGCCCCGGCAGTCGTCTCCCCGCAAGATTTCCGATTCAGGTCCCCACAGGAAAGCATCGGAAACATAATACAGCCGTTCTGCGTGCAGAGCCGCTTTCAGTGAGGCAAACCAGCTTTCAATCCTTTCGCTGCCCGCGTCCGGATCGTGATCCACAGCTTCCAGCACATCCATGATCAGAAAAGTGATATCCGGCGCAAAAGCTTCATAGGAGGAGGAAACGTCCAGAAGCGTCCCCAGCTCATTGCCGTACCCCTCGGGCTGGTAGAGAGCAGTGTCCGGTTCTGCCGCAGCCAGCTCCCTTGCCAGCATCCGTACCGCAAAATTCATATTTACATTGGACAAAACAGCAATTCTGTGACTCATGCATACACTCCCTGGCCGCTCATCATCCGGTACTTGATTTCCGCGATTTCCCAGTCCGTCTCATTGTCGATATCCTGGACCTCCATTTCGTCCAGCACCAGGGGCAGGATTTTGCCCAGCAATACCTTTCTGTTCACCAGATAGCGTTCGGTTTTCATAATGGAAAACTGCCCGGCATCATGATAATGGGGCACAAGATCCTGGGAGCGGGTGTCCAGATACTCCGGATACTCGAATACCAGTCTGCCCTCCCGTACCACCATGGCGCGCTGGGGAGGGAAAGAAAAGGGCACCACGCCAAGTATGGTATCCGCGTCCGAAGCGCTGAGCTGCTCCACGGCGTTTCGCAGCTTCCTCCCTGTGACGAAAGGAGCGGTGGGATAGATACAGCAGGTCAGGTCAAAGGTCTTTCCCCGCTTTTCGTACTCTGCCAGCACCTCCAGCAGCACATCATTGGTGGTGGCGTAATCGCCGGAGGTCTTCTCGCTTCGGTAAAAGGGCACCTCCGCCCCATAGGCCAGCGCCACCCGGGCGATTTCCTCGCTGTCCGTGGATACCATTACGGTATCGAACACACCTGCCTGCAGAGCCGCTTCTATGGAATAGGCCAGAATGGGTTTTCCGCAGAAATCCCGTATATTCTTTTTCGGAATGCGCTTGCTGCCGCCTCTGGCAGTAATGATGGCAATTGCTTTCATATCCATACCCCCTTGCGTCTATATCTGTTCATTCTGTCTGTGGATCAGCGGATCCTCATAGGCATCCATGAAATCCTCGCCCAGCCGGACTATCTCATCGGCGAACCGGATGGCTTTGATCTCTGTCAGCACGGCCACCACTTTCCGGAACCGCAGGCCCGGGAAGAAATTCAGCATTTCCATGGGCACAGTGGCGTCAAACTGCGGATATTCGGCAAATAAACTGCGGTAGTCAAGCTCGTCTCTGGGATGGGGCTTGAGAAAGATAGTCCCCTCTTTTTCATACATACGGATAATATCCCTGAAAATCCGCTCCCGCACATCCAGCGTGCACAGCGGGTCGGTCAGGATCAGGATTTTGTCCCCTACGCTGCCCGCGGCGTCAATCTGGGCCTGAAGCTTTGCCATATCCCGAATGAAAGCCTGTAGTATTATTGATTTGTCTTCCGACGTCAATCTGTCTACCAGAGCCTGCCTGGGCTGTTCGATATACTGGGGACAGGGGTATTTGATGGCGGAGATGTCGTTGACCTCCATGTCCAGGCAGTATTTTCCATAGCCGTTCTGGACGAAGATCAGGTTCAGCTTCCTGGAGAGGAAAACTTTCAGCTGAAAATGCCCTCTGTTGTCATAGCGGGCGGCGTCATAATTCTTCAGGCAGTTCAGCCCGTCCTCCAGGGCATGGTAGGGAATTTTCTTCTGATTCAGGTAGTAGCCTATGGGGTCGGAATCGCAGTATACATAGACATCCCCATATTCCCTGAAGTCCACCGGCACATAGGGCTCCTCCAGCTTTGCGTAGAGCCTGGTAAAACGGATCCGGTTCCACAGATGCATGAGAAAGCCTTTTCCGGCAGTGCGCAGCTTTACCAGCTCGGGAAAGAAATCCTCGCGCTTTTCATCGAATGTAATCACCTGCTCAAAAAGTCCCGTGCGCTCCACCCGGCTTCCCAGGGTCTCAAAATGGTTGGACATTTTGCTCAGGACCAGAGTGGCCTGGCCTCTTTTTTCAACGGGCAGAGCAAGTTCTTTGAGGAATGTGACATATACATGGTAATAGGTATGGCAGACGTAGATTCGTTCTTTCATCAGATCAGGTTCCTGCCTTTTCGTTTATTTTCTGATTATAGCACTCGCCGCAATGCTTGTCCAGTCTCATGGGAGGATTGACAGGACAGATTCCGAGGGAGCATGGCGATTTGGACTGCTTCACAGAGGATCTGGCGGAGAACTGGGAGAAGCTGCGGCAGCAATATGGGAACCTGGGATATGATGTCTGTTATATGGAAGAATTCTGGCTGCCGCGGATTGAAAAGGGCGGGCTCCATGCTTCTTTCAACAGTATGAAGAACATAGACGGCATTGCCCACTGGTACCATGCAGGTTCTCATGGGACTGTTTTTCCCCTATGACTGCTGGACGAAGAACCGAGGATGTTCTGCGGGACACCTGTCCGCACCATTGGGGAAAGGCTGGCTTACGTGCGGAAGACCAATGCTCGTTTGTTGAATCCGGAGTGGAAGTCAGAATTCGAACAAATGTTCCGTTTTGGGTATTTGCTTTTTTGAGAAGATGTGTTACACTATCACTAACCTTGAAATAGTTGATTTTATTATTTATATTACATATAATAAAGAGGGAGTGACGATGATAGAGACAAATTTAGCGCAGACGGTCAATGCCGCAAATGACTCTGGTTCTGTATATGATACAAATGTAAAATATTTGCTTTCGGACAAGCAGATATTGTCACGTATT
>CAJTZD010000065.1 GCA_910584235.1 uncultured Acetatifactor sp. | reverse complement strand
ATGTGCGCACGGCCTACAGCAAGGGCTGCACCAAGCGGCGGGTCATGTATGGTCATGTGCTGCGCAATGCCATGATGCCGGTAGTCACGTTCTTAGGAATGATCGTGGCGGAAATCGTGGCCGGCAGCATTGTCATCGAGCAAGTGTTCGGCCTGCCCGGCATCGGGAGGCTGCTGATCAGCGCCATCTCCACCAGGGATTTCCCGGTGGTGCAGATATTGATTTTGTACATCACTTTTGTGGTGATTGTGGTATACTATTTAGTGGACATGATTTATCGGCTGATCGACCCGCGCATCAGCGTGAAATAATAAGGCGAGTAGAATGCGGAAAGAGCCATGATCGAACTGTCCAAGCAGGTCGGTGAACTGGCAAAACAGGTCATGATAAAGGAGAGATATTACCCATTGGAGGGCGATGTGGATGCTGTGGACACGCGCCTGGGCGATGAAATGGCAGAGGTGATCGCGCAGGTCATGAGACTGGCCGATTTCTGCCATATAGATTTGGAAAAAGCGTTTATGGAAGCAAGAGCAGACGAGGACAGATATTTGAAATCCAGAGGCGTTTGAAGTCGGGATGGCTGTAGGGTGATGCTGCGAGAAGCAACGCTATGGAGGGAGAGCGTTCCATGGAAGAAAAACGTTCCGGTGCAAAATGGAAAAAGAGAGTTCCGCATAAGAGGGAAATTCCATGGAAAGAGAGGATTCCATGGAATAAATATTTTCTGGCAGGTTTGGCTATGACAGGCCTTGCTGTGGTTCTGGGCATAGTGGGGCTATTCTGGACACCATACAGTACTACGGCTATGTCTGCGGCGGAGACGTTCAATGCCCCGTCCCTGCGCCACATCTTCGGCACCGACAATTTCGGCCGGGACATTTTCTCCAGGGTCATGAAAGGACTGGGCACCACCATCGGCATCGGCAGCCTGGTAGTGCTTTTTTCCGGTTGTGCCGGTATCCTTCTGGGTGCCTTTACAGGGTATTTCGGCGGCATCGTGGACGAAATCGTTATGCGGGTCACGGACGCGGTGAACGGATTTCCCAGCATTCTTCTGACTTTAGTCATCATCAGTCTCCTGGGCAGCGGCAGACAGAATGTGATTATTTCGCTTGGAATCGTGTTCGTGCCCAGCTATGTGCGGATCGTGCGCAGCGAATACTTAAAGCTGCGGGACGCGGACTATATCAGGCGGGCCAGGCTCCTGGGTGTGAAGAATCTCCGCATCCTGTTCGTCCATATCCTGCCCAACATCTTCTCCGTGTTCTGGGTGTCCGTGATGATCGGCTTCAACAATGCTATCCTGGCCGAATCCGGCATGAGCTACTTAGGGATCGGCGTGCAGCCCCCGGAGGCCAGTCTGGGCAACATGCTCTCGGATGCCCAGGGGTATCTCCAGGCCGCGCCCTGGTACGCCCTCTGCGTGGGGCTGTCCATCGTCTGGGTGGTGCTGGGGTTCTCCCTGTTTGGCGAGGGGATACGCAGAGGGAGAGCCGGGGAGTGAAAATAGAGCGGAAAAGCGCGGGAAGCGTTTTTACATAAATAAAAGGACATTATTAAGGACAGGAGGTTGGGCCACAGCCCATGCAGGCGGCATCAGGGGCCCGGAAAAGGAAAATGAAGAAGATTCAGACGAAGATTATGATTTTGGTTGCGATTGCCGCAATGGGGGTCTCCCTGATCAATGTGGCGCTGGGCACGGCCATCTCCCGCAACTCCACTGTGGCGGCTCTGGAGAAGACTCTGGGTGAGACGGCCAGGCTGGCGGCCCTGGCGGCCCAGAACATGATATCCACCTATACGCTGACCATCTCGGAACTGGCCTCTTCCCCTATCCTTTCGGATCCGGAGGCTACGCCCGAGGAGAAGCAGGCATTCATCCAGAGCAGAGTGGATGCCTACTATATGCGGTTCGGCGGCATGGCGGACGCGGAGGGCTACGACGCGTTCCACGATGCGGATGTCTCCGGGGAACCCTTTTTCCAGGCGGCTCTCCAGGGGAAGAGCTACATGTCCGTCCCCTATGTGGAAGGCGACGACATGTACCTGGTAGTGTCAGCGCCCGTGATGTCCCAGGGCAGCGTGATTGGAGTGGCGTACTTCCACTGCGATACCAATATCCTGCAGTCCATCATAGAGGGCATCCAGATCGGAGAGGACGCCGACGCTTATATTCTGGATCAGGAGGGTACTACCATCGCCGCCCTGGAGAAAGAGGAGGTGCTGAGCCAGGAGAACCTCATTCGGGAGATGGAGGAGAACCCGGGTGATAACTATGTCCGGGAACTGGGAGCCATCGAGGCGAAGATGGTGGCAGGGGAGAGCGGCGTGGGGAGATATACCTATACCGAGGACGATACGGACTATATCCAGGGCTATGCCCCCATCCCCGGCACGGACGGCTGGAGCGTGGCCGTGACTATCAGCGAGGATGAATTCCTGCACTACACCTATATGGGCAATAATGTCCAGATGGGGGTCAGCGCGGCCCTGTGCCTGGCGGTGATATTGATATCGGCCTTTGTGTGCCGTTCCATCGCAGGGCCCATCGTGAAATGCGCCGCGCGCCTGCGGGCACTGTCCCAGGGCGATTTAAAGAGCCCCATTCCGGAGGGAAAAGGAAGGGACGAGACCAGAGTGCTGGCGGATTCCACCGCCCACCTGGTGCAGAACTTCAGGGTCATGCTGGAGGAGATCGGCGCGGTGCTGGGCAGCATCGCAAACGGAGACCTGACTAGGGACGGCGGCAGCGCCCAGTATCCCGGGGACTTTAAGGCCCTCCAGGACGACCTGCGGACCATCAGCGAGAAACTGAACCAGACCCTGGGAGGCATAGCGGCGGCCACGGCCCGGGTGTCCAGCGGCTCCGCCCAGGTGGCCTCCTCCGGCATGGCCCTGTCCCAGGGGGCTACGGAGCAGGCCAGCTCCGTGGAGGAGCTCTCCGCCACCTTGGAGGACATGGACAGGGATGCCAAAGAGACGGCCCGGCTGGCGGAAGAGACGAAAACGGCAGTGAACGGCGCGGAGGATAAGCTCCAGGAGAGCAGCCATTACATTCAGGATCTGAACGAGGCCATGGAGTCCATCACGGCATCCTCCAATGAGATCAAGCGCATCATAGACACCATAGAGGACATTGCCCTCCAGACCAACATCCTGGCTTTGAATGCCTCCGTGGAGGCCGCCAGGGCCGGAGAGGCGGGCAAGGGCTTTGCGGTGGTGGCCAATGAGGTGCGGGAGCTGGCCACCAAATCCGACGAGGCCACCAAGGCCACCATGGAGATGATACGCCGCTCCATCCAGGCCGTGGGCAGCGGCAGCAAAGCCGTGGCCAATGTCACCGCCTCCGTGTCCGATGTGGTGGTGCTGGCGGGCCAGGCGGCAGGGCAGATGGAAGTGATGGCGCAGGCCGTGGAGCGCCAGACCAATGCCATCGACCAGGTCAGCGTGGCAGTGGGCCAGATTTCCGAGGTGGTGCAGTCCAATTCCGCCACGGCCCAGGAGAGCGCGGCCACCAGCGAGGAGCTCTCCAACCAGGCCGGGGTGCTCAAGCAGCTGGTGGGCAGCTTTACACTGCGCAGACAGTGAAAGGATACTTACGCTTAGCCCCACGCTGACGCATCGGTCAGTGCCGCTTCTAACGGTGCGGTCCCCCGCTGCTAGCAGCATATCCGGGGCTTATTGCCGGCGGGAATCAATGGGTGCAGGCAAAGCGCATAATCGCGCTTGGAGGAACACCCGCGCGGAGCGGATTTTGCCCGCTTTGTGTCCGCTGCGTTCCGCAGCCGGTCAGGGGCCGCTGCGGAGGAGCCTGAAAGGAGGCGCTTTGGTTTGATCAGGATAGAGGATTTGTCCGTGGCTTTCGGGGATACGGAAGTGGTGAAGCATGTGGACCTGGAGCTTTCGGGGGGAGAGATCCTGGGCGTGGTGGGGGAATCCGGCTCCGGGAAATCCGTCACGGCCCTGACCCTTATGGGGCTTTCGGCAGATACGGCCAGAGTGACCACAGGCCGTATCCTTTTTGACGGCGTGACGCTGCAGGAGGCGGGCAGGCCCCGGGACAAGGCCCTCTACCGCAGCTACCAGGGGGCCCGCATGTCCATGGTGTTCCAAGAGCCGATGACTTCCCTGAATCCTACCCAGAGGGCAGGGCGGCAGGTGGAGGAGACCCTGCGGCTCCACACGAAGATGACCGCCGGAGAGCGTCGGGAAAAGGTGCTGGAGGCGTTCCGGGCGGTGGGACTTAAGGAGCCGGAGAAAGTGTACGCAAGCTATCCCCACCAGCTCTCCGGCGGCATGCGCCAGCGGGTGATGATCGCCATGGCGGTGATCCTGCAGCCGGAGCTGATCGTGGCGGACGAGCCCACCACGGCCCTGGACGTGACCATACAGAACCAGATCATCGAGCTGCTGCGCCAGATTAACCAAAACCAGAAGAATGCCATGCTCTTCATCACCCATGACCTGAACCTGGCCAGGAGGCTTTGCCACAGGATTGCGGTGATGAAAGACGGACGCGTGGTGGAACAGGGGCCCGCCGAGGAGATCTTCCGGGCGCCGAAAGAGGAATATACCAGAAAGCTGATAGAGGCCGTGCCCTCCCGGATGAAGAAGCGGAAAATAGACGGGAATGCCATGGAAAACACAGCCGGGAGCCCCGGGACAAAGCGTTATTCAGCTCAGGAGCCGGCGGAATCTGTCAGCGGGGATGCATCCCCCGTCCTGGAGGTGAGGGATCTGTGCGTGTACTATCAGGACGGCAACATGAGCTTCTTATCCGGGGCCGGGAAGAACCGGGAGGGGGAAAAGCTGTCCCTCCGGGAGAGGCTTTCCGGCACAAGAAAGGAATGGGTGGTGTCGGGAGCCGACTTTGAAATCTATCCCGGGGAGAGCCTGGGGCTGGTAGGGGAGAGCGGCTGCGGCAAGACCTCCCTGTCCAAGGCCATCCTGGGTATGAATTGCCATATCCGGGGGGAAATCCGGCACCACACCATACGTCCCCAGATGGTGTTTCAGGATCCCTACAGCAGCTTAAATCCCACCAAGACCATCGGCTGGCTCCTCCAGGAACCCTTAAGGGCGGCAGGAGCCCTGGACAGGACCAAGGTCATGACCAAGACAGACATGGAGGCCGCCGCTTACGATATGCTGCGCAAGGTAGGCCTGGAGGAGAGTTATTTTCACCGCAGGCCCTCCCAGCTCTCCGGCGGCCAGCGCCAGCGGGTGAGCATCGGACAGGCGCTGATCACGAGTCCGGGATTTTTGGTGGCGGACGAGCCGGTGTCGGCCCTGGACGTAACCATCCAGGCCCAGATCATGGAGCTGCTGCAGAGGCTTCAGGAGGAGCTGCACCTGGCCTATCTGTTCATATCCCATGACATCAATGTAGTCTACCAGATGTGCGACCGTATTATGATCATGAAAGAGGGGAGAATCATCGAGACCGGGGACACGGAGGAAGTATTCGCGCATCCCAGGGAGGACTATACGAAACTGCTGCTTGGCAGTTCATAAAAGAAATTTCGCAGTTTCCATATATATAAACTTGTGCTGCCACGCGGCAGTTCGAAAAAGGGGGACCATGGCCATACAGATAACCGATGAGATGAGGGCGGCAGCCAGGCGGGAGGCCGAGCGCAGAGACCCTAATATCAACCATCATTTCGAATTGGAGTACATGAGCGGCAGAGAGAGGGATATCGTTGGCTTCCTGGGAGAATTCGCCTGCAAGGAATTCCTGGGTCTTGACTGGCGCGCGGGCATCCGGGAAAACTATGATACCATTGACCGGGGCGACATCCTGCAGACGAACCTTGTAGTGGACATCAAGACAGAGACGATTCCGAAAGAGATCCTTATGAAGCTGATCCGGGGACAGGTTGGCGATGACCAGCCCTATGGGCGCAGGCTCATCAACCAGGAGCAGATTCCACTGCTGAACCATTACGACTATGTGGCCTGGGGCGCCTTTTCCCGCAACATGAATAATGGGCTATGGTTCTCCCTGGGATATCTGGAGACCTCCTTTATCCTGCAAAATTACAAGCCCACCCTGGATACACCCTTTGGAACCCATTATAACGAGCCCTGCATCAACGTCAGGCAGTCCCGGTTAAAAAGCATGTATGGGCTGAAACACATAATCGAAAATGTGGGAAGATGAAAGGGACAGGTGTTGTCCCCTCTTTTTTCTCTCTGGTAAGGCAAAGCACTTGCGAGGTCTATCCGTATTGGCCCCGTGCGGCAATGCTGGAAAGCGCAGTATTCCATCTTTGGCCAGATCATGCACAGTTCCGGGATTATAATGTTTTTCGGGAACACATCCTGTCCGCTGGCAATATTGCAGACCATGAACGTGCTTATCTGTTTTGGAGCCGGGTAGAAGAATTTCCGGTATCCCTTTCAAAGGTTCTTAAAAGCGATGGCTTTCAGCGCTACCTGGAATGGGAAAACAAATGGATTGCATCACAGAATGCATTGTACCAAGCTGAGCTGCAACAGATTCATCTGACTATCATATGGACGGAAGCTGCTTCCTGTTCAGCTCTGGCGCATTTCGGGAGGAATCTGTGATACTTGACTGAATAAAACCGGGGGCAATCCGTTTTCTGGCATTAAGAAAGCAAAGCAGGTGAATGCTGCAAAACATAATGTGGTAAACAGTAAGCCTATTTTCCCGACAATAGACATTTTATATTTTGGGGAAAATAGTATAATATTCAGGACAAGGGAAACCGTGCAAAGAACTATATCCAAAATAAAATTGACAATAACAATACTTTTGTTGCTATCCATAAATCCTAAAGTGAAAAAAGCCATTATAAACAGTCCATAATTAACACATATCCAAGTAATTATTTGTTTCGATGACAGCTTAAATTTTTTCATTACTAACCTCCTCGCCTATCCCAATAGCTTGTCTGATTTCATTGACATCACATTTCAATTTCGCTAATCCAATAAAAAATAAAAGGAGTGAAATAATAGCGACAATAATGATATAGCTGAATATACCTATAAAAATGTGTTTAAACCATTGCCCTGTCCACGCTAATGGCAATATTCCCATAGTTAATGAAACCAAATAGCCCGCGCCTTGTTTTATTGGCCCCAATTCAACATTCTCGCTAAACATATAGGCAATACCACAAGCTATTCCAAGCCAGGTAAATGCAGCAATCTGAACTATAGCTGCAAGTAATTCGCTGCTGTATTCGTTTTTCAAGGCAGGAAGAACAAAGTAGAAATCTCCTGTGTTCATACGCAATGAAACTAAGATTGAAAACAACAAATACGCAAAACACCCAAACAGAAAACCTATTGTTCCAAATTTTAATGCTTTCTTTTTCAAAGTATCACCTCATATTCGTAAAGATTTTTTGATTTTTGGGATATATCTTCTTGAAACATAGGTTTGCGTATCATTCAAAAAGCGAATACAAATTCTTCCTATTATGCTTAAATCAATATCCCGGATTTTTTTGACATTTACGATTTCTGAATTGGAAATACGGAGAAACTGTTTTTTATCAAGAGCCTCTTCCAATTCATACAATCTGTACCGTATAGCGTACTCGCCTTGAAGTGTTTGGATATAGACTTTTTGGTTTCCCGTGTATATTCGGAAAATATCTGTCACATATACAATCTTCGCTATATCGTCTTTATATGCTGTCAGCGTTTCAAGGCTCTTTCTGTCAAAATCTACTATATGCTCATATAGAGCATTGACCGCTCCGCTTTGTTCTTGTGCCGTAATCAGGACTTCAAGTTCCTTTACGGAATGGTCTATATTTATCCCGACTTTCAAAGTGCCACCTCCTGTCTGAATCCCAATTATACCATCAAATATTTTCAAATGCTATATTTCGACTGTATACGGTAGTGAATTTGCGATAAACGGCAAAATTGGATTTTTCCACAATGCTTTTCTTTTGGACTTTATTTCGGCGGTCTAGCGCTTGCTTTCAGTTGCTTGCTTCTTTATCTTTTTATGCGGTCATCCGCGACAAGCAGCTTGCTGCGCTGCTCACAAGCTGTAATTTGTTCATTAAGATACGCTGGAAAAAGTACAGGTTTTATACATCCTGTCAGGATGTTGACAGCATCTGTAAAAAGCGCTACAATAACCTCCAGGATTGGCCCCATGATTTATATTTGGGCTTTCGAAGCGGCCAGAGAGCCGGAATCCGGGAGGGGAGGATATTATGCTGTTAGCGATTGCATCAGCTCCATGCAAAGTCTTTTAGGGCAGGATTGCATGGAGTAGAATGACTGCTCTGGGACTTTGCTTATTTCGATTCTTTCAGGGAATATAAACGAAATCTGACAAGGAGCAAAGTCTATGAAAAACAATAAGAACGGTAAAAAGAACGGTAAAAAGAACAAAAATATCGAAATTAATGACAAACCTGACAATGCCTATGAATTCGGTGATATCTGTGAAAACGGCAATGCCCGCGGCATCATGGGGGCCTTTCGGGAGATGCGCGCATTCCTGCTGCTGTGGCTGACCCAGTCCCTGTCGGGCCTGGGGAGCGCCATGACCAGCTATGCGCTGGTCATCTGGTCTTACACCCAGGAAGGCTCCGCCCTGATGACGGCGCTTTTGATGGTGAGTTCTTACACGCCCTATGTGCTGCTTAGCATCTTCGCAGGCGCCCTGAGCGACAAATGGAACAAGAAGCTTACCATGCTGGTCTGCGATACTCTGGCGGCGGCCACTACGGTGGCTATGCTGATCCTGCTGTTGAACGGCAGGCTGCGGATATGGCATCTGTATCTGATCAACGGGCTTAACGGGCTGATGAACACGGTGCAGCAGCCGGCCTCGGAGGTGGCGGTGACGAAGCTTCTGCCCAAGAAGTATTATCAGCAGGTGGGAGGCCTGCGGTATTTATCCAGCGCCCTGAACTCCATCATGACGCCCATCATCGCCACAGCCGTGCTTGGCATTGCGGGGATGGGGGCCGTGGTGGCCTTTGATCTGTGCACGTTTGGCATCGCTTTCCTGACGCTTGCGTTCTGGATCCGCATTCCTCAGGACGCAGAGGCGGCGCAGGAACAGGAGAAAGAGAAGCTGTGGGCTTCGGCAAAGAAAGGGCTGGCCTATCTGCGGGAGCAGAAAGGGATCCTGGGACTGATTTTGTTCCTGGCGGCTATCAACCTGGTAGCATCCGTCTACAATGCGGCGTTTCCGGCCATGATGCTCTCCCGGGAAGGCGGAAGCGAGAAAGCGATGGGGCTGGTGAACGCTGTCATCGGTATGGCGACCCTGGCAGGATCGGTCTTCGCCTCTGTTGTGAAAGCGCCAAAGAGCCGGGTGCGGGTCATCTGCAACTGTCTGCTGCTCTCTATGAGCTCAGAGAATTTCTTCCTGGCGCTGGGCAGGACGCCTGTCGTCTGGTGCATCGGCGGGTTCCTGGGGTGGATCGCCATACCCCTTATGAGCGCCAATCTGGATGCCCTTATGCGGCTGCATGTGCCGGAGCAGATGCAGGGAAGGGTGTATTCCGTGAGAAATTCCCTGCAGTTTTTTACGATTCCCATCGGATATTTCCTGGGAGGGTTCCTGGTGGATCAGGTGTTCGAACCCATTATGGCGGTCCAGAAAGCCGGGAGCGTGCTGACGCGGCTCTTTGGCAGCGGGAAAGGCTCCGGGGCGGCGTTCCTCTTCTTCGTGATTGCCTTTGCCGGGATCGGAGTGTGTCTGTATTTCCGAAGAAACAGGCATATCTGGGAGCTGGAGAGGGGAGAGTAAGGAGCCAGGCGGCTTCTTTTCAGGCAGTGGGATCTCTGAAAATCTCAGCCCTCGGCGGATGATAGGTGAACCACAGGAAACAGAGGAAAAGAATACAGACAGCGCAGCCAAGCACAATGCCAAAAGATCCCGAAAGGGCTTTGAGAGTTTTGGCCTTGCAGGATGAGGCAAGCTTGCAGACGATCAGGAACGCCATCAGGACGCTGAAAAGAAAAGTGGCCAGATCCAGGAGGAACACGTCCCTGCCACAGATGGAAGTATACACATAGTAAAGAAAAGGAATGGAGAATGTCCCTGCCAGATCCCCCGCCCAAAGAGCGGAGGGGAGGCGGGGAATTTTCGTTTTCAGCCTGGAAATCATAAACAGCGCGTACAGGAGCATGGGGAAGAACAGCAGCTTCATATGCTCCCAGACGGACTCGTTCACAGGAACAAAGAGGCCCACAAAGGCGTTCTCACCACTCAGGTCATACAGGAAATGGGCCAGCGTCCCCGCAAGCAAGACAAAAAAGACGCCGATGACGGATAAACGTTTTAAACTTGACATAGTATCCCTCCGGGGATAGTATATGCAGCTTTCAGGGAGATACGCGGAAAGTACAATATTATATGAAGTTTTTTGAGGAACTGTCAAAAAGATAACCTCTTGTACATGAAAAAAGACCCTTTGCCCAGATGATATTTACACCCAAAGGAATTTCTGTATACTGTAGCTATAGCCGGCAGGTTACGGAAAGGGTGGTCATGGGTATGGACAAAAACACACAGAAACACATTGCAAAGGGATACATCCGTGAGTTTTACAAAAACAACAGGCTGAACTTTATACTGGCTGTGACAGCCGTCACGCTGTCCGGTGTGATGGAGGTGGGAATCGCGTATCTGCTCAAGGAGCTGACGGACGTGTCCATGAGCGGGGATCTTGGGATGCTTGGGGGGCTCATAAAGACTTCCGGGGTATTTATGCTGCTTATAGTAGGCATATGGCTGCTGAACCGGCAGTTCAAGAATGCTTTTCTCAAGAAAGCCGTGGAGGGCTACCGGAACAAAGCCTTTGACGCCATCACGGGCAAAGGCATCGCGGCTTTCGGAAAGGAGAACACCAGCAGCTACATATCGGCCCTGACCAATGACGTGAACTCCGTTGAGACTAACTATCTGTCGGCGAATTTCACGCTTCTGAGCCTTTTGCTGCAGATGCTTGCCTCCCTGGGGCTGATGCTGTGGTACAGCTGGTCATTGACGCTGGTGGTGATGGGGCTGGGGTTTCTTCTCATTGTGATCTCCCTGCCTTTCGGGAATAAAATCGCGGAACAGGAAAAGAAAGTCAGCGAGAGGAACGCCAATTTCATGTCCATGGTGAAAGATCTGCTTGGCGGACTGGGGGTGATTAAAAGCTTCCAGGCCCAGGAGGAGGCCGCGGCCATGTATTATGACAGGAACGGAAAGCTGGAACAGACTAAGTGCCGGCGCAGAAAAGCAGCGGATATCGTAGGCATTGTGTCATTTGTGGGCAGCTTTACCGTGCAGATGGGCGTGTTCTGCTATGGGGCCTATCTGAGCATTCAGGGAAAGATCACCCCGGGGGTGGTGATCGCCTTCGTCCAGATGATGAACTATATCATAAATCCTATCCGGCAGTTCCCAAGCCTTTTGGCCAACAGAAAGGCGGCTCTGGGGCTGATAGAGAAAATGGCGGTCTATGGGGAGGACGTATCCCCCGGGGAGCATCTGGAGAAGCTGGAGGCCGTGGGAGACGGCATCTGCTTTGAACATGTGGACTTCGCCTATGAGGAGGGAGGAGAAGTCTTAAAAGACGTGAGTATCCGGTTCGAGGCCGGCAAGAGCTATGCCATCGTAGGCGGTTCAGGCTCCGGCAAATCCACCCTGCTGAACCTGATCATGGGGAATTATCCGTCCTATGGCGGGAGCGTTACAGTGGGTGGAAAGGAAATCAGACAAGTCCGGCCGGACAGCATCTTTGACGTGATTTCCGTGATACAGCAGAATGTGTTCATCTTTGACGACACCGTCGTACAGAATATCTGCATGTTCCGGGAATTTGACAGGGAGCAGATAGACCGGGCGGTAAAGGGCGCCGGTCTGTCCGGGCTCATCCGGGAGAAAGGAGAGGGGTATGCCTGCGGGGAGGGCGGCTCCTGCCTGTCCGGCGGCGAGAGACAGCGCATTGCCATCGCCAGGAGCCTTTTGCGCAAATCCCCTGTGCTTTTGGTGGACGAGGCCACCTCCGCCCTGGACGCGGAGACTGCGGAGAGCGTCACGGATGCCATCCTGAATATCCGGGGGCTGACCAGGCTGGTGGTGACCCACAGGCTGGAGGAGAAGACGTTAAGCAGGTTCGACGGTATTGTTGTAATGAAAAACGGGCGGGTGACGGAGCAGGGGACATTCCGGGAGCTTATGGAGCGGAGAGAGTATTTCTATTCGCTGTACATGGTCAGCAGGGAAATGTGAGAAGAAGTTCCAGGGCGCCCAAAGATGCCGTTCAAGAACTTCCGGGCTCGCACCAATTTATTTGTATTTTGGGCCGCTGAAGCAGCATGCTTGAAAGTATGGTTCTAAGGGGGCAGACTGCCCCGGCAGAAAATGTATTTGACAGGGCGTGGAATGTGGTTTATACTGTGGTTAGCAATAAAAAATAACAGATAGGACGTAAGGAATGATTATTATTATTCGGTAGTTTCTTTATCAGGCAACGGAAAATGGAAAGAAGAGGGCAGCCTCTTTCTTTTGATGCTGAAATTCGGGGATTATCGGGAATAAAGAACCGAATGGTTCTTTATCATTTTGCTTACGGCCGGAACTATGTGGATCATGTTTTCAGGATGGCTTTTGTTTTGCGGGGCTGTCCTGTATGCTGCAGGTACGGAGCCAGGAGGGCTGCGGGGCGGACAAAAAAGCGATAGAATTGGCTATGCGGATGTTGTGAAAGCCGGTTTGCTGTCTGCTGTGGACTGTAGTGCGAGACAGGTGGCAAAAGATTCGGATAATCCCTCTGAATGGACAGGAGGGATTTTTTTATGCGTGAAAGATTAGTGTTACAGGCGGAAAATATCGTGGTAAGCTTCGGGGAGCAGAAAGTCCTGGACATTGATAAACTCGCAGTATACCAGGGGGAGCGCATCGGCCTGGTGGGGGCCAACGGCGCGGGCAAGACCACCCTGCTGCGGGTGCTGGCCGGAGAACTGGAGCCGGACGCAGGCACTGTGAAAGTCATGTGCGACATGCATTTTTTCCGGCAGTTCTCCCAGGGGGTAGACCCCTTTGAGCTGGACGGAAAGGAAATGAAAGCCATGCAGATCCAGGACAAGGTATGGCAGGAGGCGGTCAGCGGCGGCGAGGATACCAGGATGCGGCTGGCCTGGATGTTCAGCAGCGGGAAGAACCTGGTGTTCCTGGACGAGCCAACGGCTAACCTGGATATGAAAGGCATCGCCCTTTTGAAGCGCAAGCTCCTGGATCTGGACACCATGATTATCGTCAGCCATGACCGGGCGCTGCTGAACGCCCTATGCACCCGGATCGTGGAGATTCGGGACGGACGGCTGACCGGCTATGAGGGAAACTATGACGATTACACCAGGCTGAGGGAACAGGCCGTACAGCGGCAGTGGACGGAGTACGAGAATTATACCAGCGAGAAGAGGCGGCTGGAAAAAGTCTATCGTCAGAAAAAGCAAAAGGCCGTGTCCATCGAAAAACTCCCCAAGGGCATGACGCCCAGAGAGGCGGGGCTTCGCAATTTCCTCTCCAAGCATCCCAAGGATGCCAAAGCAGGGAGAATGGAAGCCTCCGCCAAAAACGTGCTGGAGCGGATAGAGCATATGGAGGTAAAGGAAAAGCCCAAAGAGCTGCCCAAAATGCGCCCGGACTTCCGGCTCACCAATCCGCCGGAGAATGCGGTGGTGATCCAGGGGGAGGGAATCTCTTTCTCCTATGAAAACGGCGGGGAGATCTTTCGGGACGCCTCTTTCCGGATCCGAAACCGGAGCCGTGTGGCGGTGGTGGGGGAGAACGGCGCGGGCAAGACTACGCTGCTGAAACTGATTCAACAGGAATGCTCCCCGGAAAGGGGCTCTGTCTATGTAGTCCCAAAGGCAGCCATCGGGCTGCTTGACCAGAACATGGCCCAGATAGACTACGAGAAGACCGTCCTGGAGAACGTGATGGAGGACAGCGTGCAGAACGAGAGCATAGCCCGGACAATCCTGGCCAGGCTCCTTTTGTCCGCCCAGGACATCCGCAAAAAGGCGGGCGTCCTCTCCGGCGGGGAGCGGATCAAGCTGGCTTTCGCCAGGCTGTTCGTGGGCAGGGCCAACCTGTTGATCTTGGACGAACCCACCAATTACCTGGACATCCCTTCGGTGGAGGCCCTGGAGGAGATGTTCGCGGAGTATGAGGGGGTTCTGGTGTTCGTGTCCCATGACGAGGCGTTCATTCGGGCCTGCGCAACTGAGATTCTGGAGGTAAAGGACGGCAGGACCATAAACTACCTGGGCACGCCGGAGGAATACTTTGCCGAAAGGGCTCTTTGAACCGTGAAAAAAGCGGGCAGGACCCTGTGCACCATCTATCTCCGGGAGGGATATTTTACGGTGATGGTGGTCATAGGGACAAGGGAAAAGGATGCCGCAGACAGAAACGCTAAAATGTGCGGCCGCGCTCACTACTGATGAAATTTAGAGGTAGTGAGCGCGGCCCTTTGGTCAGGGGACAATATCGTTTTTGACAACCCGTCTGTAAATCTTCCTGATTTTACAAGCCGGGAGCCAGAGCAAATCTGATTCCCGGTCTGTTTCCATTATCGCTTTTTTACATCTGCCGTATCTCATTTTTCGGCATACGCTTGATTTTGTCGCTCATGGTTTCTCTGCTGGAGTGCGGGGTGAGGTCTACAAGCTGGGCCAGGTGCTCCTGCGCTCAGCCTTTGGCTTTTCGTCTGCGCTTGATTTCTTGGCCCAGGGCGCGGCAGTCCAGACGTTTTCGTATTGGTACATTCTCACATCACCCCTATATTATTTTACATTTCGGGTGAGGCAAATTGAACGAAATATAGGCAACTAATTTGATTTTATAAATATCGAAATAGTATTGCGATTTTAATGATACCATGATATAATCATTGGCAGATTGGAGGTGAAATGATGAAAAGCGAAACAGTATCCAAGATTGTAAAAGCAAGTGGCGTTTCATCCGGAGAGCTTGTTCTTGTTCACTTTTGGGGCGAGGATGCCGATAAAGAAATAGCAAATAGCTTTGTTGCGTCCGTTGCCGCCTTAGGCGCAACACCACTCCTTTTGCAACAGTCCCGCTCTATCAATCAGGAAATCTTCTCGTCCGCAAAGGAAAGCTGCTTTGATGATCGGTATTTTGATCTGTTCTCAAAATTCGATGCTGTGCTGGACGTGTTTGCCTACCGGCCCATTGTTCTTGGCTATCAGATTGAAGATGAGCAGATGGCTCTTTACCGCAGGTACATATCGCAGGTCTTTTATAAGCTGATGAAGTGCAGGAGGTTTACGCAAATCCGTGTTCCGACAGAAGCCAATGCTGCCGAGTCCAACCTTGATCCGCAAGATTATGTTCAGCGAATGAATAAGGCTTATGATATTGACTATGAAGCGGTCCATATAGCTTGTAAGCGTGAGACTGAACGATTTGCCGGAGTCAAACAGGTAGCCGTTCATACGGGCGCTGACTGTATGCTGTACCTTGACTTAACCGGTCGTGTGTGGCACATCGACGCTGGCGACGGTGATCTTCCTTGCGGTGAGATCTACATTGCCCCTGTTGAGAATAAGACCAATGGCAATGTGTTTTTTAAGGCATTCTATCTGGATGATGTGAAATACAGCAATGTCACATTGCAGATTTTGAATGGCGAGATTTCCGGCAGCAGCCATACGGAAATTGCAAAGCACTTTGCAGAGCTGCCAAAGGAAAACCGGATTGTCTGTGAGCTGGGGCTTGGAATGAACCCTAATGTTACAGACTTGTGCGGATATACCGTACTGGACGAAAAAATGGCTGGAACATTCCATATTGCCGTCGGCGCAAACAATATGTTCGGCGGCGAAAATGAGGCATCTGACCACATTGACTTTGTTGGATGCGGAAAAATTGAGGTTATCCTATGATTGAACAGAAAGTGCCGAAGCTGAATAGATATTTCGAGGAGCAGATCGCCATGTGCAACCAGCGCAGCAAAAAATTGCTTGACGATGAGCGCACAGATGAGGCCGCTTTTGAAAAGGTGAAAGCAAACGTCTATGACATTTTCCGCACTATTCTTTCCGTTGCGGTTAAAACCAGCAAAGGAGATCCCGATGCGGTGCGGCGCTTCTTTGTCCAGAAGACCGAGCAAATTCCCTCAAGCTGGGTGACTGCATACGACAAAGCCAAACAACATAATGATACGGTCAAGATGTGCCTTGAGCAAATCAAGTTGGATACGATTGGTGAGATCAAGGAAAATTTCGCAAAGACTTGGGAGGGAGCAGAATGACAGAGGCTGAGGCGATTCGACTTTTTAAGTGCCTGTCTGATAAGTCCCGATTGCAGATTTTGAAATCGCTCGCAATTGAAGATATGTATGTTGAGCGGTTGGCCGAAAGACTTGGTATTACTGCACCCACGGTTTCTTTTCACCTTAAAAAGCTGGCAGATGCCGGTGCAGTTTCGTCCTATAAAAGCCAGTATTATATGATGTACTCGCTCAAAAAGGATATTTTTGAGACGAGCATTTTGGAAATTCTGCAAGAGGAGTCTGACGAGGCTGAAGTTCAGGAACAACGGGACGCCGAATATCGTCAAAAAGTGGTTGATGCATTTTTTGAATATGGCAAGCTGAAAGCTATCCCTACCCAACGAAAGAAAGAGCGTATCGTTCTGGAAGTTATTGCCCAGGCATTTGAATATGACCGTATTTATACCGAGCGGGAAGTAAATATCATTATTGCAGATTTCCATGATGATTTCTGTACAATCCGCCGTGATATGGTTGGCGAACAGCTTTTGGATCGAGATGCCAGGGGTTATTGGCGTATTAAGCCATAAGGAGAAAAAATGGTTATTGGAATTATTGGCGAAAGCTGCACAGGAAAATCCACCCTTGCAGACAAGCTGAAATCTCTGCTGGGCGCAGAGGTCTATACTGGCAAGGATTATTTGCGGCTTGCAAAAAACGAGGCCATAGCAAAGAAACTCTTTCAGAATAAGCTAAAGGATGCTATATCTGGCCCGCACATTATCTATGTAATTTCCGAAAAGGAGCATCTGACGCTGGTGCCGGACGGCGCACTTAAAGTCCTTGTTACCGCAGATTTGGATGTCATTAAGGAACGGTTTGCCCAGCGCATGAGAGGCGATCTTCCTGCTCCCGTCGCAACTATGCTTGAAAGAAAGCACGGCTGCTTCGATGCGGAGATATGTGATATTCATGTGGTGTCTGGCCGGGATGATTTGGATGAGGTTTGTATCTCTATCCAGAACAGGGTAAATTCCCTGTAATCACAATTTTACTTTGGGACAAGTTGTCCCCACAACAGAGAATAATGGAGTAACTGAGTTTGAGTGACGAATGGGTGTTATGTCCGATTTGTGGAAATAGGACATGAACAAGAATGCGCCGTGATACGGTGCTTCAGAATTTTCCGCTTTTGTCCTTAATGCAAAAAAACGCTTATCAGCGTAATCGAATTGAAAACATCAGTTGTAAAAGAGGCAGACATACAGGCGCAGAGCCGATAACACGCAGATTTGAAAATGCGATTATTGGCTCTTTCTATATTGTCCGCCCCCTGACCTGTCAAAAAAGCCCAGGCCCCGGACGAGGTTCTGGAGCTCAAGGAGCGGTTCTGCCGTCTGTGAAACGCACTGAACAACCTGCCGGAGATCCAGGGCCGGGGGGACGCTCACTTTATCCTCGGCATGACCTACCGGGAGATTGCCCAGCCCGAGGGCGTGGATAAGAGCTCCGTCCGCGCTATGGCTTGCCGGACAGATTTTGCTTGTTGGGAAGTTTCCCAAACTCTCTGATAATTCTTCTCAATACCTATAACACCACACAGGGCGGTTTTGACGAATATTTGATAGAAATTTTTCAAAAAGTTTTTCTTGCCTCTTAATACGGGGAAGTTTAAGAAATGCCAATGTTTCCAAAAAGTTGTTAAAAATCTTTCCTATCAGAGTGGTCTGTTGTATACTGGTAAATACTTGTCCTTAAAACCGCAAGATATATGAAAAGCTGAATGAAATATCCTGCTATAATATAGTGACAGGTCAGAAATCATAATTTCTAACCTGTCACTAAAAAGAAAGGAGGAAGCTGCAATGCCGGGGAATATTAAAAATGTAATGGCGGCAATCGACTATATCGAAATCCACCTGCATGAAAAACTGGACTTGGAAACAGTTGCGGGGGCTGTACATTATTCAAAGTATCATCTGCACCGAATGTTCACAGGTACGGTAGGGTTGACAATCCATGATTATGTACAACGCCGCCAGTTGACCGAAGCCGCAAAACTGCTTGTTCTTTCCGACAGACCAATCCTTGAAATTGCGCTTTCTGCCGGATATGAGAGCCAGCAGTCTTTTACGGATATTTTCAAAGCCATGTATAAAAAATCCCCTAACAGGTACAGGGAGG
>CAJTZD010000064.1 GCA_910584235.1 uncultured Acetatifactor sp. | reverse complement strand
TAAAGCTTAAAATTCCTTGATTTTTTAAGGAAAATCACTTGACAAAATAGGGAGGAATATGATTTGGATAAAGGCAGGGAAAAACGTAAGGGCAGCGTAAAGCAGGCTGCGGGGAGCGGAAACGGGGAAGCCGGCAGGCGGAAGCGGCGGGGCGGTTGTGGATGGCTCTTCGGCGTGACGGCCGGCGCGGTGCTTTTTGGCATCGGCGCGGCCAGGGGAGAGCTTACTGTAATCTGGCAGAAAGCCGTTATGATTTGCATGGAGTGTATCGGGATAGGATGAAGAAGAGACTCAGAACGATTGTTCAAATAATATTTACGATTTTTACAAATGGATATGCCTATGGCTATCTGCGGGGAAAAATTTATCAGGGGAATCTGAAGTATGCCTGTGTTCCGGGATTGAACTGTTATTCCTGCCCCGGGGCCGTGGCTTCCTGTCCGCTGGGGGCGCTGCAGGCTCTGCTGAACAGACATGGCTTTCAGGTGCCTTTTGCCATGCTGGGATTTTTCTTTGTCTTCGGCAGCATTTTCGGGCGTTTTATCTGCGGATGGCTGTGTCCCTTTGGGCTGGTTCAGGATCTGCTGCACAAAATTCCCGTGTTCCGGAAAAGAAAGCGACTGCCGTTTCATCATATTCTGAAATATGGCAAATACGTAGTACTGATTGGGCTGGTGGGAATAGGTTCTATGTTCCTGTTCGGGGGCTTTGCCAAGGTGCCGGCTTTCTGTAAGTACTTATGTCCCTCCGGAACTCTGCTGGGAGCTCTGCCTCTGCTTGCCTCCAATGAGGCCCTGCGGGATCAGGCAGGGGGGCTTTTTCTGTGGAAGCTGGGGGTGCTATCGGTTCTTTTGCTGCTGTCAGTAAAGGTATACCGCCCGTTTTGCCAGTACCTCTGTCCATTAGGGGCCATTTACGGGTGGTTCAACCGATTCAGCCTGGTGCAGGTGCGCTGGGAAAAGGAGCGCTGTATATCATGCAGGGCGTGTCAGAGAGCATGTCCGGTGGATCTGCCTCCGGAGGAGATTTCCCGTTCACCGGAATGCATCCGCTGCGGGAAATGTGCGGCAGTCTGCCCGGAGAAATGTGTCCAATTTAACCTTTCGCTTTACAATTCATCTTCAAAGCGTATATAATAGAATCAGCAATATACAGAAAGAGAGGAAAGAAAAATGGATGTAAAGGAACAGATCACAAAAGCAGTGGAAAGGATTACCAAGGATGAGAAGCTCAAAGAGCAGTTCCGGAAGGAGCCGGTAAAGGCGCTGGAAAGCATTCTGGGGGTCAATTTGCCGGACGAAGTCATTGAGCAGGTGGTGAATGGCGTGAAAGCAAAGCTGACCCAAGACAAGATTGAGGATTCAGTGGACGCGCTGAAAGGATTCTTGAAAAAGTAGGTTATGTATAAAAGAACAGGTAAAAGCAGTGAAAAATAAGACAATACGGCAAAACGGTTTCATGTGTGCGGGAAAACGATTGGCGCATGTGGAGCCGCTTTTTCCTGTTTTTGTTGTCTTATGAGGCAGGGCTATGCTACAATAGAAGTCAAGGAAAATGGAAAAGGTGCGGAAAATGATGGAATGGATTATGGACATGGATAGCCGGATTCTGCTTTTTTTTCAGGATGTGGTCAGGGACCCTGTGCTGACGCCGGTCTTTACAGTGATCACAACTCTTGGGAACGGCGCTGTCATATGGATTCTGATATCTCTGTGCCTGCTGCTTTCTAAGAAAACCCAAAAGACAGCGTTTATGTGCGCGGTTGCTATGCTGGTCTCTTTGTTGGTCAACAATCTGGCCCTGAAAAACATTGTGGGGAGAATAAGGCCATATGAGATGGTGCAGGGGCTGATACCGCTGATTGGCAGGCCCGGGGATTATTCCTTTCCGTCCGGGCATACCGCCAGCTCCTTTGCGGCGGCCTGGGTGCTGTACCGGAGACTTCCTAAGCGTTTCGGGATCCCGGCCCTGGTGCTGGCAGGCCTGATAGGGGTGTCACGGCTGTATGTGGGCGTGCATTATCCCACGGACGTGCTGGCGGGACTTATCAGCGGAATCGGGTGCGGCTGCATTGCCTGTGTGCTGGTTTCAGCATGCATGAGGGAAGCGTAAGCAGTGGGTAACATGAGCGGAGGTGTACTTGGACTGTAAATGCAGTGGATTTTTGATTAGAAGGGAGAAAGAGTTAATGGATAACGGACAATTGGACATGGATCGGATTTTGGCACGTGTGGATGCTCTTTATGAAGAGAACAAAGGTGAAGAAGCGAAAGAGCTGATGCTGCGTTCTATTGAGGAAGCCATAGAGCTTCAGGATGACGGCGCCCGGCTTCAGCTGTTGAACGAGCTGCTGGGCTATTACCGCGAGACCAGCCAGAAAGAAATGGTCTATGAGACAGCCTCCAGGGCGATCAGCCATGCGAAAGACATGGGGCTAGAGGATACTATCCCCTATGCCACCACGCTGCTGAATGTGGCCACAGCCTACCGGGCTTGCGGGAGGCTTCAGGAATCAAAGGAATATTATGCGCAGGTACAAAAGATCTATGACAGCCAGTTAGAACCGGACAGCATGCTTATGGCCGGGCTGAAGAATAATATCGCGTTATTGTATCAGGAGACCGGAGATTTTGCTACGGCCAAGGAAAAATTACAGGAGGCGCTGGCCATTGTATCGGCAAAAGGAGTTGCCTATGAGATGGCTGTCACCTATGCAAACCTTGCCAGCACCTGTATGCAGTTAAAGCAGGATGAAGAAGCGCGGGACTGTGCGATGAAATCCGTGGAAATATTCCGGCAGGAGAAAGTGGCGGACAGCCATTATGCCGCCGCCCTGGCCACTCTGGGTGCTTACAGCTACCGCGAAAAAGATTTCAGGAAAGCTCTGGAGTATTATACCCAGGGTATGGAGGCTGTGGAAAAAAATCTGGGCAGAAATGAGTATTACCGCAGACTGCAGGAGAACGCAGCCGCCTGTGAGAGGGCGTTAGTGAGGCAGGAGCAGGGTACGGGTCTTGTACTGGCCAGGCAATACTATGAAGAATACGGCAGGAAGATGATAGAGGAGCAGTTCCCCGAATATGCCCAGAGAATCGCAGTGGGGCTTGTGGGCAGAGGCTCCGACTGCTTCGGATTTGATGACGCCGCGTCCAGAGACCATGACTGGGGACCGGATTTCTGTATGTGGGTGACAGATGAGACCTACGAGGAAATTGGGGAAGCCCTGCAGCGGTCCTATGAAGCCCTGCCTGAGGAGTTCGGCGGCTATCAGCGCGCCTCCCGGGTCAATGGGCGCGGCAGGAGGGGCGTGATTAGGATTTCGGAATTCTATGAGAGCCTGGTGGGCGCTAAGACCTATGAGAACATAGACTGGGGCAGCGTAAGCGATGCCGGGCTGGCAGCCGCGGTAAACGGAGAGGTATTCAGGGATGACGAAAGGATCTTTACAGTGTTCCGGGAAAAACTGGAAAAAGGGTATCCGGAGAATATTCTCTGTCTGAAGCTGGCAGAGAGTGCGGCAAGATTTTCCCAGACAGCCCAGTACAATTACACAAGGATGCTGCGCAGAGGGGATATTCTCACTGCGCAGATGATGGTATGGGATGCGATCAAAGAGGCTATGAAGCTGCAGCACTATATTGAGGGGAAATATCCGCCCCACGACAAATGGCTTTACCGGAGCCTGCAGAACTTAAAAGAGGCGCCGGAGATGGGCGGTATGCTCCAGGACGTATCCAGCAGGCTGGCAGGAAACGGCGTGCTGAAGAATGGTCAGGATGAGGACACCATTGAGAACAAACTGGAGCGGATCGCTTCTCATTTTGCGGCGCAGATGTACAAAGCAGGTTTTATCAGCGATACGGACAGTTATCTGGATGCCCACAGCCAGGAGCTGGTATACAAGGCGTCGCTGTGGGTGAAGCGGGAAGAAGAGCTGGTAGAGGAAATCGCCGGACTGGAATTCGAGGCCTTTGACAAGGTAAAGAACGAGGGCGGCAGGGCCAGCTGCCAGAACGACTGGGGCACGTTTTCCATCATGCGCAAGAGCCAGTATCTGACATGGAACAAAAACATGCTGATACAGTATCTCTATGATTTCCACAGAGAGTACCACAGAGGGCATAACCTGATCGAGGAAAAATATGGAAGAATGATGGAGAGCACTGCGCCGGAAAAATATGAAGAGATCAAATCCTATTTTCCGGAACTGAATCAGGAGAAAAAGGAGATCATCGAACAGATTGTCCGCTTCCAGGTAAGCTGGATGGAAAAATTTGCAGCCAGTTACCCGCGCCTTGCGGAAAATGCCAGAAGCATTCATAGCTATGAGGACGACAGCGATAACACTTCATACGAGACCTATCTGAGAGGAGAGCTGGGGACTTATTCGGATAAAATGCTGGAGCTCTACGGCAGATATATAGTGGGATATGCCCGCGCCGGAAAGAACCTGACTTATGACATCATGGATCTGAATGTGAAAATGTACGGCTATGTAAGCGTGGAGGACGCTGAAAGAAGACTGGAAGAGGCCTGACTGGGAGATTTCGCCTGTCCGAATAAATGTCGAAAAACTGCACACTCTGTATGATGGGGACAAAGAAAGGAGTGTATGCAGAAAATGGATATCAATGGATTAGGCGGGGGCATGGGTATGGCTTATGGTATGCCCTACGGTCCGAATATGATAGGTGCGCTGCCCATTGGGTTCGGGATGGCCCTGGCCGGAAACGAGGCGGCCATGAGCGGTTATGCAGGCCTGACAGAGGCTGAGAAAGAGAAACTCATATTGCGCTGCAAGGACGCGAAGACCAAGGAGCAGATGCAGGAGATCGTAGATTCCCTGGCGCCCGGCACGGATGTGCGGGAAGTATACGAAGAGGAATGGGAAAGCATGTTTTAAAAGAGGGCGGATGGTATCTTAGGTATACCATCCGCCGTCCATTGTTATGATCTGTCCCGTGAGGTAAGAGGGGGACCGGGCCAGCTGCAGTGCCAGCTTCGCCACCTCTCGGACTTCTCCCAGCCGACCGGCAGGGATTTCCTCCCGCAGCATCTCCAGCTCTTCCCGGGAGAGCACACTGTTCATGGCTGTGTCTATGACTCCGCAGGCAATGGCGTTGACTTGGATATTACTGGGAGCCAGTTCCTTGGCCAATGCCTTTGTGAATGCGTTCATGCCGCCCTTGGAGGCAGAGTATGCCACCTCCATGGAGGCGCCCCGGGCCCCCCAGACCGAAGAGATATTGAGGATCCTGCCCGCGTGCCGCTGCAGCATCAGGGGAATGGCGGCGCGGCAGGTATAGAAGCAGGAGTCCAGGTTTACGGCCAGGATTCTGTGCCACTGGTCCGCGGTCATGTCTGAGAGCAGGCCGAAATGCGCCATCCCGGCATTGTTGACCAGCACATCCAGAGAGCGGAGGTCGGCGAAAACTCTTTCCACATCCTGTTCGCTTCCCATATCCGCCTGCAGGGCCCGGCAGGAGACGCCATAGGCAGTCTGCAGATGCCCCGCAAGCTCATCCAAGACCTCTATGGAATTGCTGCAGGTAAGGGTCAGTCTAAAGCCCTCTGCCGCGAAAGCTTCCGCAATGGCCTTACCTATACCCCTGGATGCGCCGGTGATCAGGGCGCTTTTTCCGAATGATTCCATGAAGATCGTCCTTTCTTTTTATCCGTCTTTGCTCGTTTTGAAAGAAAGTTTAACATATTTTTCGGAGGAAGTCTATCTGAAAAGGCATAAAAAGAAACCGCCGGAAGAAAGGACCTGCGTACAGGGAGACTTGAAAAAGGGAAAGGAAAGGCATATAATAAATTCATGACAGGAATGAATGTCCGAGGCCAAAAACAGGCCACATCAAAAGAGACATTCAAAAAAAGAAGAAACGGAGAGTGAACACATGTATGACTTGATTATCATCGGCTCCGGTCCGGCGGGTCTCTCGGCTGCCGTATACGGAAAAAGGGCGGGATTGCACCTGATGGTGCTGGAGAAGAATCCCATGAGCGGCGGACAGGTGCTGAATACTTACGAGGTGGATAATTATCTGGGAATGCCCGGAATGGACGGCTTTGATATGGGGACAAAGTTCAGAGAGCATGCGGACAAGCTGGGTGTGGAGTTTCAGGAAGCGGCTGTCCTGTCTCTGGAAGACAGAGGGGAAAGCAAGCTGATCCGTACGGATGACGGAGAGCTGGAGGCCAAAACGGTGATACTGGCCACGGGCGCGGTTCACGCTCTGCTGGGCGTGCCCGGAGAGGAAAAGCTAAACGGAAGAGGCGTATCCTACTGCGCTACCTGCGACGGAGCATTTTTCCGGGGCAGGACTGTGGCTGTGGCAGGCGGCGGAGATGTGGCTCTGGAGGATGCCATCTATCTGGCCCGTACCTGTGAAAAGGTATATTTGATTCACAGGCGGGATGAGCTGAGGGGAGCCATGGTACTGCAGCAGGAGCTTAAGGCCCTGCCCAACGTAGAGATTCTTTACAGCCATGTAGTGGAAGAAATTCTGGGGGAGGATTCCGTGGAGTGCCTGAACCTGAAAAACTGCAAGACAGGGGAGCGCTTTCCGCTGCCGGTGGCGGGCTTATTCGTGGCGGTGGGCATCAGGCCTCAGACAGAGCTGGTTCAGGGGCTTGCCGCCTGTGACGAGGGCGGCTACGTGCTGGCGGGGGAGGACTGCGCCACCAATGTCCCGGGACTGTTCGCGGCAGGAGACGTGCGCAAAAAGCCCATCCGTCAGATTGTGACGGCTGTGGCGGACGGCGCCAATGCAGCGGTGTCAGCGGGGCTTTGTTGCAGATAAGTCGATTCCTTTGGATTTTATTAAGAAATATAAAAAAGTTTGAAAAAAAGAATTGCCGTATTGGCAGTTCTTTTTTTGCGGAAAATCCTAAAAAGCTGATAAAATGGGAATTCTTATGTATTTTGATTTCTTTTTCCATGGGTTGACAAAATTAAGAATGCGTGCTATATTTAGTAACGGATGTAATAAATCTGTAATAAATTATAGATAAAGACGTAATGAATTCGGATAAAGCATGTTTCGTATACATAGTTTCAGGTTGGGAGAGGAGATAAAAATGGCACATAAGACGAAGAGAACGGCAGTGTATTTATTGACAGCGACAATGGCATTTACAGGAATGGGCATGACGGCACAGGCCTCTGTCCTGCCCGGGGGCGGCGTAAGCGTGGCGCTGGAGAACGGGAATAAGCTGGAGGATGTCACTACAAAAATGTCGTCACTGCCTATCGAGTCTGTTATAGAGAGTATTCCTTTGGTAGAATCCACAGTGACACCCAAGGAGCCTACGGAGGAAGATCTGTTCCGGAACCTGGTGATTGCCCAGGTGAACAGCTATGTGAATGTAAGGAGCGAGCCGAACGAAGAGGGCGAGATCCTGGGAAAGCTTTATGATAATTCCGTGGGCACTTTTCTCTCGGAGGAGAATGGCTGGTATCAGATTACTTCCGGCAGCGTCACCGGTTATGTGAAAGGAGAGTATTGCGTCACAGGCGATGCGGCGGTGGAAATCGCCAAGCAGGTAGGAAAGCGTTTTGCCACAGTTACCACGGAGACTCTGTATGTCCGGGAGGAGGCAAGCACGGAATGCAATATTATAGGCATGGTGCCCCAGGCGGATGAACTGATTGTCTTGGAAGAGGGCGACGGCTGGGTAAAGGTAGACGTAGAAGAGGGGCACGGCTGGGTATCCGCAGACTATGTGTCGCTCCACAGTGAGTTTGTCCAGGCAGAGTCCAGAGAGGAAGAGGAGAGACGCTTAGCCAAGGAGGAAGAGGAGCGCAGGAAAGCCCAGGCAGCGGCGCAGGCGGCAGCAGCGGCACAGGCTGCGGCAGCTCAGGCAGCAGCCCAGGCGGCTCAGGGTACGGAGACGGCCCAGCAGGAAGAAACGGTCTATACGGCTACGGGAGGCAGCGAAATGGGTCAGGCCGTTGCGAACTATGGACTGCAGTTTGTGGGCAATCCTTATGTATACGGCGGCAGCAGCCTGACAAACGGTACGGACTGTTCGGGATTTGTCATGAGCGTCTATGCGAACTTCGGCGTCAGCCTGCCCCATAACGACGCGGCGGACCGCTCCCAGGGCTATGCGGTGGATGGACTGGAGAATGCGCAGCCCGGCGATATCATCTGCTATTCCGGGCATGTGGGAATTTATATCGGCGGAGGGCAGATCGTGCATGCGTCTAACTCCAGAACGGGCATTATTGTGTCAAATGCAGATTACAGAAGTATTTTGGCAATCAGGAGAATTTTCTAAAAAATATATGTTTGGGCCGCATCCGAAAGGATGCGGCCTTTTGTATAAAATAACCAAAAAATACAGAGACAATGTAATAAAATAGATTTTTGCACGATTAAAAGAAATAGTTATCCACAGGAAAAAAGCCCGGAAACACGCAGAAGTTGATTTATACACGGAGTTATACACATAATCCACAGCCTTTCCGGTATCCTGCAGGCATATCACAGAGAGAGGGAATGAAACAAATGTTTTGGCAGAAACCGACAAAAAAAGGATTTTCGGGCAAAAGATATTTCCGGGCAATTGACAGAAATGAATTCTAAAATATGTAAATAATGTGTTATATTGTTGCAAAAACCATGCAAGACATGTTATAATGTCTATACAATAAACAACCGAAAGGGATGATCATATGAAATTTATCATTGTAGGCAGGAATTTAGAGGTAACACCCGCATTAAAATCGGCTGTGGAGGACAAGATCGGCAAGCTGGCAAAATATTTCAATCCTGACACGGAGGTGCATGTGACCTTAAGCGTGGAAAAGGAGCGCCAGAAGATCGAGGTGACGATTCCGGTTAAGGGTAATATTATCCGTTCCGAGCAGGTCAGCAGCGATATGTATGTGTCCATCGATCTGGTGGAAGAAATCATCGAGAGGCAGTTGAAGAAATACAAGACAAAGATAGTGGACAAGCAGCAGACGGCGGAAGCTTTCAGCCAGATGTATGTGGAGAACAATTATATGGACGATGAAGAGGTCAAGATCGTCCGTAGCAAGAAGTTTGATATCAAACCCATGTACCCGGAGGATGCCTGCATCCAGATGGAACTGCTGGGCCACAGTTTCTATGTATTTATCAATGCGGAGACGGATCAGGTAAGCGTGGTGTACAAGCGTAAGGGCGATACTTACGGGCTGATTGAGCCGGAGAACTAAATGATTGCAATGCTTATTGTTTTGTAAAATAGTCTGTGAGAAAGAGCCGTCATGATGAATGTGTGACGGCTCTTATAGCGTTTAGCTGCTGCCGGAGAGGATTTCATTGCTTTCTTGAGGGGCGTATGCTAGTATGGAAATGACTGGGAGCAGCCTGTGGGGGAAGAGAGGAGAAAAACGCAATGGAGAAAGTAAGGACGAATCGTCCGGAAAGATTTCTATGCAGTGCATTTACGGTACTTGCTGTCATTATGTTTGCCGTTCTATTTTGGAATGGCCTGCATCTGACGGGACAGAATACGCCGGCAAATGAATATATCAGTTTCAGGGAGGACTCCGTCATAGGGAATCTTTTCATGGTCTTTGCGGCATTGATTGGTCTTTGCTTTTTTGGGAAGATTGCGGAAAAGGGGAAAGGGAGGAAAGCGAGGAATATTGCGCTGGGGATTGTGTGCACTCTGACTGCGGCTATGAGTTTCTATTGGGTTTCTGTCTGCACCACGGCACCGGAGGCGGATCAGATGATGATCTGCCAATATGCCAACGCTTTCAATTTTGGAGATTTCGGCGGTCTGAAGAAAGGAGCCTATATTGCCAGGTATCCCCAGCAGCTGGGTATGGTCACCCTGTTAAGAGGTATTTTTGCCCTTTTTGGAGAATCCAATTACCAGGCATTTCGGTATTTCATGGCGGCGCTGACTCCGCTGATCGTCCTGTCAGGGTGTAAGATTGTCAGGCTTCTCTCAGAGGAAAACGCAAAAGCGGAGTATTTTTATCTTTTCTTTATGCTCACCTGCTTTCCTATGTATGTATACACTACATTTGTCTATGGAGATCTGATTTCCACTGCTCTGGGATTGGTGGGCGTGTGGATGTATCTGGCTTATCTGAAGAAATTTTCCTGGATCCGCCTGATTGTCTTTGGCCTATCCATGGGTGCTGCCGTGCAGCTGCGGGCGAATCTGATAATTCTGGCAGTGGCAATGGCAGTGGTGCTGGCAATTAAGCTGCTGGCGGAGTGGAAAATGAATATATCACTTTTACGGCGGAATATTGCCGCCGCAGCGTCGCTGGTTTTGGGAATTGTCCTTACTTACACGGTCCTGTGGGGGAGCTATGGCAGTGTGATGGAAGAAAAAGCGCCCAGTATCCCGCCTTTGCTTTTTGTGGCAATGGGGCTAAACGACGCCGAGGCGGGCCCCGGGTGGTATAACGGGTATAACTATATTGTATTTGCGGAGAGCGGAGACGATGTACAAGCCGCAAATCGGATTGCATGGGAAAGGATACAGGAGGTTTTTGGGAGATACCGGGAGGAGCCCGGGTATATGCTGGATTTTTACAAAAGAAAGATGAATGCGCAATGGAATGTTCCCATGTACCAGTGCATTGCCATGAATCGAAACATTATTGAGCCGCCTAAAAGCGATCTGGCGGCTGACATTTTGAATTACGGAAGCACGGCCCGGAGGATGGAGATCTGGATGAAAGGATACCAGCTGTTAATGTATGGAAGTATCCTTTTTCTGCTGACAGCCGGGCGTAAAGGATTCCTGAAGATCGAAAATTATGTTTTGCTCATTGCCGTATTCGGAGGATTTCTCTTTTCTATGATGTGGGAGGCTAAAACCCGCTATGTGCTGCCTTTCCTCTTCTTCCAGATTCCGTACATGGCGCTGGGAGTGAGCAGAATTGCGGATCTGCCGGGGAAGCTTTGGGCCGGCAGAAAAGAAATCCGGCAGAAGATAGCGGAAAGCAAAGCGGCGGCTTATTGCAGGAAGAATTGGCGCTTTTTGACAGCAGGCATGTTCATACTGGGCCTGCATATGGCGCTGCTGCTGTTTTTCGGATTACAGAAGAACGGCTTTCATGAGGAGGAATACAGATCCTATCGTGTCAGTGCGGGCCATACTGCGTATGAATTGCTGCATTCTGACAAGGAACTGAGCGGGTATGATGTGCAAAAGCAGTTTCTGGTAACAGACGGGAACAGATTCGGATACAGGGCGGTGGCTGAGGCGGTGAAAGCGGAAAGGCGTCTGCCTCTGTATTATCTGGCGTTGAATTCGCTGATGTCTCTGGCGCCGAATTCCTTTTACAAATGGTTTGGCATAGGGCTGAATGCCATATGCTCTCTGGGGCTGTGCTGTGGGATCATAGCCCTGATCCTGAGCCTGGACAGGAGCCGCTATCGATATCTGCTGGCCTGTATTGCGGGACTGGCGTGTGCGGCCTCTCCGGTCATGTTGGGCAACGGGATGTTTACGGGCGCGTATGCCATGAGCGGGATGTGGATTGTCCTGTATGCATTGCTGCTGGTCAGGGGGCTTTCCGGTTCCCGGTGGAGCAAAAGAAAATTCATAAGATATGCCGCTGTCTGTGTTATGGTCTGCTTTGCGGCGTTTCTGGTTCATCCGTGGTGCGTGGCAGCGATATGCCTGCTGGTCCTGGGCGCCGGCATTTGGACGGCGGTCAGGGGGGATGCGCTTTCGGGTGTGCTGGTGCAGGGATGTGCCGTGATCGCCGCGGCAGGGTTGGCGTTCTTCGCATGTCCGGCCGGCTTTGGACATATGGTGCAGGCTCCGGGGGAGGCTTTCAGCGGGGGAACCCGTATTCTGGGTGCTGTTGCGATTCCCGCGGCGGTTTATGGTGCGGGGAAAGCGATGGTGCAGATCCTGCGGAACAAGACAGGCGGAAAGGAAAAACGGATGCTGGGTTTTCTGGCAGCGGCGGTGCTGATCTGCGGCATGGCATGTATATTTTTGGGGAGAGTGGATTTCCTGTATCGTGATCAGAAAAGCAAACTGGAATTCGCAAGGGAGAATGCCGGACAGCCGGCACTCATCCTGTATGAGGATGTCCCGGAGGATCTGTCATGGTGTTTCTCGGATGAAATCTGGCCCTATGAACATGTCCTATACGCGGACTATCAGAGCGGAGAATCTGTTCTGAAAAGTGAAGCCCTGGGCTTGGCACAAGAGCTTATCGTATATACGAATTGTCCGGAAGATATGCTGCAGCGTATCATTGAAAGCAGCAATCATCTGCATTCCTGTTCCCTGGTTCGGGAAGACGCT
The DNA here is from genome assembly GCA_910584235.1 of uncultured Acetatifactor sp. Lineage (GTDB taxonomy): Bacteria > Bacillota > Clostridia > Lachnospirales > Lachnospiraceae > Acetatifactor. Next base: position 7,130 of record CAJTZD010000064.1, on the reverse strand, counting down.
CTTTTCCGGGTGTATAAGGTGGAATAGCCGGAATCCGGATTCCGTTTTCTGCATATATTTGCAATGATGGAATTTCTTGGAGCAAAAATGGAAAGAGAACAAGGGAAAGGTTTCTGGAAATTGTTTCGGACAGGCAGCCTGCAGCGACAGGGGGAGAAAGGCAGGAGGCGGTATGCCGAATGGCTGAAAAGGGGTATTCTGGCGGAATGCCTGCTCTTGGCAGGACTTGCGGGATTCACCTTATATGGGCAGGGAAAGGAAGCTTTCAGGGAGAGCGCGGCCGCTTCCAAAGGAAGTGTAACCGCCTCTGAGAGAGGCGCCGTCGTTTCCGTTGGAAATGCTGACCGAAAGGTGCTTCGGATCGAGAATGACTACATAAAATGGGTAGATTTTACCGTGTCCTATGAAGCGCTCTGCAAGGCCTATGAATGGGATGTAGAGACCCATGGAACAGAGCATGAGATTAACTGGGTGGAGCTCCTGGCCTATACGGCGGCGAAGACCGGCGGAGAATTTGGCAAGGATGCCCTGAAGACGCTGGATAAGGCGGCAGGGAAGCTTTCCGAGGGCGAAGAAACCATGGAGGAGCTGACGGAAGATTTAAAGTACTATTCTTATTATAAAGAGGCTTACGATGCTGCCATAGGCGGTCTGGTAGGAGAATACCGGGAGGAGACATGGGACGCTATGAGCGCTAGCGGCGAGCCGCAGGGGCGGGCAGCAGACAGTGCGGGAAGCGGTACTCCGGGACAGGAGCAGGGGGGCCTCGCAGATGCAAAAAAGGACGGATATGTAAAAAAATACGGATTAAAGGGGTATTTCCCGCTGGCCCGTGGATTTGATTATACTCATTATGATGATTTTGGGGTGGGGCGGAGTTATGGGTATCAGAGGAAGCATTTAGGACATGACATGATGGGGCTGGTGGGGACACCTATTATGGCCATTGAGTCCGGGGTGGTGGAGGCTTTGGGGTGGAATCAGTACGGGGGATGGCGGATCGGGATACGCAGCTTTGACGGGAAGCGGTATTATTATTACGCGCATCTACGGCAGAATTATCCTTATGCGGAGGGGCTGGAGGAGGGGAGCGTGGTGACGGCGGGGGATGTGATTGGGTATATGGGGCATACCGGGTACAGCACTACGGAGAATGTGAATAATATTAAGATCGTGCACCTACACTGGGGGCTGCAGCTGATTTTTGATGAGTCGCAGAAAGAGGGGAATAATGAGATCTGGATTGATGTGTACCCGCTGACGCGGTTTCTGGCGAAGCATACCCAGGCGGCGGTGAAGGTGGAGGGGACGAAGGAGTGGAGGCGGACGGTGGATATTGTGGATCCGGCGGTGGAGGAGTATGAGGCGGGGCGGGAAACACAGAAGGAAGCAACGGAGAGAAGGGCGCTGGAGCAGACACAGTGAATTGTTGATGTAAAGGCAACTTGGACTTTAAGGGGATAAAAATCAAGCAAAAAGGGAAAAGAATAATATATGTGCCACAAATCGTGAAAAAATCAGGATTTGTGGCACGTGTATTATATATGAAAACGGAAGGCTTATGAAATATGTACTATATTGTTTGGCACAGAACAATATTCGCATATTGTAAGATTCAGGCAAAAACCATGCAATATTTTTTGAGAAAAAATATTTCACAAAAAATAAATGTATGGTATAGTATGTTTTAAAAGGGGAGAATTATTTTCAATTCGCGGAGGAAACGAATATGTTGATAGAATTAAGGGCAAAAAACTGCTTTCCCTTTTCAGAAAAAATTACTTTTTCAGCGAAAGCAGATATGCGAAATAAGAAATTTGCATCTAATGTATACAGCGAAAACTATTTTAATATTCTAAAGACATTAGGAATTTATGGACCTAATAATGCCGGAAAAACCTGTCTGGTAAAATGTATCCGCAGTGCAAGAAATATTTTGCTGAATCGTGAGCCAAAGCTGATAGAGAATATTTTTCAGGAGAGTGCCATATGCGAGCTGGGGGTTTCATTTTTGGAGGATGGAAGGGAATTTTCCTATGATTTCTGGTATGATACGAAAAAGGAGGAGTACCCATACGAAAAATTCTCAGAGATTATCAGGGATCAGTATGGAAATGAGAAAGAAACCATATGGCTCCTGAAAGACAGCATCTGCGGAGATTATCAGTATGAAGATGAAGAACTCTTGAAAGTGATTTCTGTTATTTCGCAGAGCAATCTGCTTTTTTACCTGGCAGATGTCGGCAAATTTGAGAAGCTGGCAGAAATGAAGAGAGTCTGTACTGCGTTTGCGTCCAGAATTGACATTATTGATATGAATAATATTCCAATTAAGCGCACCATTGAATTGATGAAAGCGCCAAGCGAGCTTCAGCAGAAGATTGTAGGCTTTATCAAGAATGCGGATTTGTATCTGGATAGTTTTGAATATGTGGATATGGACAAGGTGCGTGTAAAAACGGATAGGGAGGTTGAAAAGCCGGAAGAAAAGGCGCTTGATATTCCGGAACAGATAATGGATCAGATTCGATTGGTATCTGTATACAAAGGTGTCCATGTTCCCAGCATATTGTTTGATTCTACAGGGACAAAGAAGATTGCGGCTCTGGCCAGTTACATTATAGAAGGTATAGAACAGGGCAGGATATTGGTGGTGGATGAATTGGACAGCAGCCTACATTTCAAGCTGACCAGGGCGATTGTAGCCATGTTCAATAATGAATTGAATATGGGGGCACAATTGATTTTTACGATTCATGATATAAATCTGATGGACTGTAAGAAAATGTTTCGTAAAGAGCAGATTTGGTTTGTCCATAAAGATGAGAGCGGTGTCTATGTGTATTCTCTGGGAGATTTTACGGCACAGCAGGGAGTAAGGGATACCACGGATATTATGGAAAAATATAGGAGGGGAGCGTTAGGGGCCCTGCCGGATCCGGAATTGATAGGTTCGCTGCTTGATATGAAAGGAAATCGGGGGGAGGTGCCTGCCAGTGGGGAATAGGCTTCCGAAGATTTTTAAGGGCAGCAGGATATGTATTATATGTGAGGGGGATGAGGAATGTGAGAATTTTAGAAGCGGATTTATATGAGCTTTTAAACGAAGTATCATTATAATGGATTCTGGAGAGAGCATAAAAGAAAATCAATTGGATAATCGGATTTAATAAAGGTTAAGGGGATAAAAGAAAGTCTTTTGATAAGAATTTGACAGCATTGATATATCGTGTTAGATTATAGGTATTATAAGAGACATTATTTAAAGTTATGCTTTTAAGAATGACAAAGGAGTAAAAACAGAAATAGTAATGTGTAAAAGCGGAGATGGAGACTGAAGAGTATAGGTATATATACGAATGGGTATGAAAGATGGTAAACGAGGAGAAAAAATATGAATGATAAGTTGAACAATTATGCTGAGATTGAAGCAGAAAAAGCTGAGAATTTGTCTTTTTGTAGAGGTTTAAAGCTGCTGCATATTCGGAGTCAGGTAGAAGAAATATTAAATCAAATTGGAAGAGGGGGAATATTTGAAGAGTACACAATTCATAACATTTCACATGTTGATGAAATGTTGAGAATTATAGAATGGCTAGTACCGGACGAAACAAAAAAAGAGATGACATCAGCCGAATGGCTAATGTTAACGCTAGCGGTTTATTTTCATGATTTAGGGATGGTTGTAACAAGGGGTGAATATGCAAATAGAGAAAGGACTTCGTTTAAATTATACAAGGAAAGCATCCTTGCTGAAACGGAAAAATCAGAATATGCGGAATTTACTAAAAATCAGGATGACCATTTTTTATATCAAGAATTTGTTCGAGAAAACCATGCTAAGCGAATTAAGCAATGGATTAATGGGGATTCTGAAATTGATTACGGTGAGACATCCGAAATAAAAACTATAATGGAAGATATCCTTAAAAATTTGGATAAAATGTTTAAAATTGATTTAGCTATGATTTGTGAAAGCCATCACAAAGATGATATTGAGGATTTTACCAAGTATCGAGTTGATAATGTATATGGGAATGATAGGCAGGAAAAGGTTAATCTAAATTATATAGCAATTATCCTTAGAGTAGCAGATTTATTGCATATAACGAAAGACAGAACCCCTTCTATAACCAGGAGATTAATAAATATATCGAATCCCAAAAGTGTTATAGAATGGGAAAAGCAAATGGCGGTGCGTGCAGTACAACCCAAATTGAAAAGAGATGGAGAAGATAATATTAATAAAGAATTGGAAAGTGATACAATAGAAATTACTGCATATTTTGAGGGAGCTGAAAATGCAGAAGCATATTTTGGATTGTCTTCTTATTTGCAGTATGCTCGAAAAGAACTGCAGAAATGTAATGAAATTGTTGAAAAAGCGCGAAAGAAAGAAGGAGCCCTGGCGTATAAATTTCCTTGGAGAGAAATTGATGAATCTCGTATAACTGTAATTGGGTTTGAGACAAAGAAACTGTCTTTTACAATTGATCAGGAGAATATTCTACAATTACTTGTGGGTCATACATTATATAACGATTCGTCGGTTGTAGTTAGGGAGTTAGTGCAAAATGCAATTGATGCGGTGAAGTTACAAAAGCGTTACGAACACAAAAAAAAGAAATCAAGTGATCCTGGAATTATACAAGTTGACTGGAATCAAGAAAAAAGAGAATTAAGTTTTTGGGATAATGGTACTGGGATGACGATGTTTGATGTGGAGAACTATCTTTTAAAAGTTGGTGCATCAAAATATAGAGATGAGAGGATAAAGAAACAGTTTCCTGATTTTTCTTCTATTAGTCATTTTGGAATAGGGATTTTAACTTGTTTTATGATTGCAAATGACATTGATATTATAACGAATTCAGAGGAGCAAGAAGATGTAAATAGTATCAATTTACGTAAAGTTACAGGAAGTTATCTGATACGCAGAATTAAAAAGGTGGATGTAGATAGTAGAATCAAAGAACATGGTACCATGGTAAAATTATATGTGCGAAATGATGTTGATATGACGACATTGGAACGAGATTTAAGAAAGTGGATAGTAATTCCGGAGGTACCTGTATATTTAACAATGAAGGGGGAAGATAAAACAAGGATAGGATATGATTCTCTTAAAGAAGCACTGGTGAAATATTTGAATGAAACTGGAAGAACGGTGGACGGAGAAAAGTATGATGTTTATGAAGAAACTGAAGGAAGTGTAACAATTGCATATGCGGTTCGTCATTTAAGGTATTTGTCTGATTGGTGTTTGATGGAAGTTAATGGTATACAAGAAAGAAAAAGATTGCAAGTGCCAGTTGGAACTTGCGTTGAGGGGATACGTGTTGAATTTACTACGCCAGGCTATAAGGGGTGTTCTATTTTGGCGATTGCAAATATAAAAAACAGTAAATATCAAACGAATGTGGCTAGGTCAGCAATTGAATTAGACGGAAATAGTAGTGTGTTAATGGAAATATATGATGTATATCAGCGATATATTCAGGAACAAATGGACAAATTAGAAACATTAGGATATTCTAAATCCTGGGCATTAGCTGAAGGGCGATATTTGATGAAGCCTTTAGTAGAAGATACCATTTCAAAAGTTGCTGTCGAACCTATTAATGAAGAGACTTTAACACAAAGAATGGCAAAATTGAGATGTATGGTGGTGGAAGATAATGGAACCAGAAGCATAGTTTCAGCGGAATCAGTACATGAGATGACAGAGGTAAATATTTTTGAAAGTAAAATGACACAGGCAGCAGAATATTTACTAAAAGAAATTAAATGCGAAGCTACTATAAATGATCTTATAGGTGTGGTTTGTACAGAAGATAATTTTTTGAACGGAGTGAAGAACATTGTTTGTAATTATGATGCTAATAATATTCTTCATCAATATGCCATCAGCAATAAAGAAGTTAGCGCAATATTGATTAGCCATAAGCAAAGGCGTATAAAACTGACATATACGTTAAAAAATGGTATTTGGTATGAATTTGTTCTCAGAAATAGAAGATATCCGAGTCTGCTTTATATTCCTAAAAATAAATTTATAATTGAGGGATTAGAGAGTGAAATAGGAGTAAAAACTTATCGGGGAGTATATATAAGGAGTGATGTACCTATATATGAATATCTTTTAAAGATGATAGAAGTTTTTATAAAAGAAGAAACAGACGAAAATAGATTATTATTAGAAGTATTTTTGGGGACTATTTTTGATACTGATATTTTAGAGAGAATATATTCTCCAGATATTGATGCCAATAAGATGTTTAGATATATGACAGAGAATGGATATGTAAGGGTGAGCGATGAATTGCAAAAAAAGATGTGGGAGAAAGTTGACAGTGAGGAATTCGCCCAAATTGTTCTTAGACAAAACTATTCACTATACTCCATTGATAATTGGTCTAGAAAAGAAGAACTTGAAGTGAATTGAAATTGCAGAATAGAACTAAATGTTTTGGAGGTAAATTTATGTATGATTTTTCGAAGCAGATGCAAATGGTGCTATACCATTCAGAGGATGGTACTGTGTCGGTAAATGCCTACATAAAAGATGAAGAGTTATGGATTACCCAAAAGGCTATGGCAGAGCTTTTTGGTGTAGACAAATCCGGAATCAGCAGACATTTGAAAAATATATTTAATACTGGGGAGTTGGATGAAAGAGTGGTTGTTGCAAAAATTGCAACAACCACTCAGCACGGCGCAATGGATGGGAAAACGCAAACTTCCGAAACAAAATTTTATAACCTTGACGCAATTATATCTGTTGGCTACAGAGTAAACTCAAAAAAGGCTACGCAGTTTCGGATATGGGCAACCCAGATTCTGAAAGAGTATATGAAAAAGGGCTTTGTGCTGGATGATGAGAGATTAAAGCAAGGGAAAACTGCTTTTGGAAAAGATTATTTCAAAGAGCTTCTTGAAAGAGTACGTTCCATCCGTGCAAGCGAGCGCAGAATATGGCAGCAGATTACGGACATATTTGCGGAATGCAGTATTGATTATGCAAAAGATTCCGAGGTTGCCTACCATTTTTTTGCTACAATACAGAACAAGTTCCATTGTACCAAGCCACTTACGTGGCAGCAAGTTCTAAAAAATTTCTATAAAATTTC
>CAJTZD010000063.1 GCA_910584235.1 uncultured Acetatifactor sp. | reverse complement strand
TGATTTTACTTCCAGTTTGCACCATTTTTCAGTCTTTACTACCAAAGACAGGTACCATAAATTCGGTGTATTTGTCTATAGAAGTTCTTATAGAAGTTTTGCGAGGGGGCATCTTTAATGAATTGACATTTTTTTGGAAAAGTGGTATCATGATTTGGTAGCGAATATACTCAGAATAATGGTGGAGACATGGAGAAGCAACAGATACTGGTCGTTGATGACGAAGAAATTAACCGTATGATACTCATGGAAATGTTCCATGACAATCAGGACGAGTATGAGCTGCTGGAGGCCGGGAACGGGGCGGAGGCAGTAAGACAGATTGAGGAGAACCATAATATCGTTCTGGTTCTTCTGGATGTGGTAATGCCCATCATGGATGGCTTTAAAGTACTGGAATATATGCAGGAGCATGAGCTGTTAGAGGCGATTCCCGTCATTCTGATCACAGGGGAGACTGTCCAGGACAGCGAGGGCAGAGCCTATGATTTCGGTGTGGCCGATGTGATACATAAGCCGTTCTATCCCTATATCGTCAGGCGCCGCAGCAAGAATATCATAGAGCTGTATCAGAATAAGCGCAACATGGAGCGGCGGCTGAAAGAGCAGGAGATCGCCATAAGGGCCCAGGAGAAAGAGATCAGGGAGACCAATGAATTCATGATCGACGCCCTGAGCACTGTAGTGGAATCCAGAAGCGCGGAGACCGGAGATCATACCAAGCGCATCAAGTTCTATACCAGGATCATGGCCCGGCATCTGTCGGAGCATTTTCCCCGGTATGGCCTGACGCCCGCTCTGGTGGATGCGATTTCCAGAGCTTCGGTTCTGCATGATATCGGAAAGATTGGCATTTCCGATACCATTCTCCTGAAGCCGGGACGTCTGACGGCAGAGGAATTTGAAATTATGAAGACGCATACCACTATAGGGTGCGATATTCTGGAGAAGCTCTATAAGGACAGAACCGGCGAGTTCTATCGCTATTGCTATGAAATCTGCCGGCATCATCATGAGCGGTGGGACGGGAGAGGGTATCCGGATCATCTGGCCGGAGAGGATATCCCGATCAGTGCGCAGATTGTGGCGGTGGCAGACGTTTATGATGCACTGGTAAGTCCAAGGGTTTACAAGGGCTCTTTCTCCAAGGAAAAGGCATTTGAGATGATTATGAACGGCGAGTGCGGTCAGTTTTCGCCGGATATATTGGAATGCTTTCAGCTTGCCAGGGAGGATTTCTCTAATATTATGGAAATGTTAGGCACTTTTGAATTTTCGTAATAGAGTTTGCCAAGTCGCCCGACTCACGAGCGATAAGCGCCATGAATCGGTGGCAGAATTCGCCGCTTGTGGGTTTAAACGGCAGCAAAGTGGGATGACGCTTCTGCTGCTGTTTTCTTGTGACAGAAGTAAGAAGCCTGCGGAGGGATCATATGGGAGAGAATTGGATAGGCGTATTTCCCGTAGAGGACGCGCTGGAGATGATCCTGATATTTAACCGGACGGGCGAGATCATTTACGCCAATGCCGCGGCCAGGAATAAGCTGGGATATGAGCCGGGATTGGAATCCGGGGAGGAAAGCCTTGAGGGGAAGCATATAAGCGATGTGTTTCCGGCAGGCGCCGGGAATTCGGAGGCCGTTTTGGATACGCAGGCGAAGCATCTGGTCATGTACCGGAAGAACCGGACCTGCTTTCCCGCGGAGACTAAGTTTCTGCAGGGGGAAGAGGACGGTTGCCGGATCTGCATGGCCAACGATATCCTGGAAAAGGAGCATTTGGCCAGGGAAATCGAGCAGGTGCGGGAGGAAGCCGGACAGGCGGCCAAGGTGAAATCGGAATTTGTGGCCAATGTGACCCATGAGCTGCGGACGCCGGTGAACGGCATTCTGGGCAATGTGAGGGAACTTTTGGGCGGGCCGCTGGAGGAGCGCACCGCAAAGGCCCTGCAGTTGATAGAGCGCTGCTGCGGGGATATGAACAAGATCATCGACAATATTCTGGATTTTTCGAAGCTGGAGGCGGGGAAATTTACCCTGGAGCCTCGGAAATTCCATTTTCGAAATATGCTGGATTATATAAAAGCCCAGCACATCAGCAGGATTACCGAGAAAGGCCTGGATTTCTTTCTGACTGTATCCCCCCAGGTGCCGGAGTACGTGGAGGGAGACGAGCTGCGCATTGTACAGATTCTGAATAATCTCCTGTCCAATGCGCTGAAATTCACTGCCGTGGGGAAGATCACTCTCCAGGCGCTTCTCACTGCCAGGGTGGACAAAAAGGTGGAGATTTTTTTCTTGGTATCCGATACCGGAATCGGTATCGCCCGGGAGGACCGGGATAAGCTCTTCAAAAGCTTCTCCCAGGTGGATGCCTCCATCTCCAGAAAATACGGCGGCACGGGGCTGGGCCTGAATATCTGCAAGCAGCTTGTGGAGCTCATGGGCGGCAGCATTGAGGTGGAGAGCGAAATAGGCAGGGGATCAAGCTTTTCCTTTTCCGTATGGGTGGGGGAATGCGGGGAGGATGCGGGTCCTGCGCCAGACGACATCAAGGCCGCATTCCGCAATCTGCCCCGAATGGCAGAGGACGAGGGGGATGTAAAGCGCTACGGCACGGTTTCCAACAGGGAAGCGCTGGAGAAAAATCTGTCAAAGCTTATCTTAAGTGTGGAGATGGAGAATTGGGAGAAAGCGGAGATGTTCATGGAGACGGTGCGCCAGCTGACAGAAAATGCGCCGCCGGACATTAAGCGCCGGACGCTCCGGCTGAAGATGGCGATTCAAAAAGAGGATTATGAGAAAGTGACGGCAGAATTTGACACATTGTATCATAACAGTCTGACAGGGGATGAGGCCAGAGAGTCTGGCCCTTGAGATACCCGCATCAGTCTGCAGGCGGGGAGGTACCGGAGATGGATCAGGCGGACAGAGGCGCGGCGAAGATTCTCATCGTGGATGATCTGGAAGTGAACAGGAGCATTCTGGAGGAAATCATCCGGGACATGGGTTATTTGCCGGTATCGGCGGGCAGCGGGGAAGAGGCGCTGCAGCTGGTAAAGAAGATGTGCCCGCGATTGATTTTGTCCGACATTTCCATGCCGGGCATGGACGGCTATGAGCTTTGCAGGATTTTAAAAAACGATAATAAGACAAAAAATATCCCGATTATCTTTATTTCTGCATATGATAATCCGAAAGATATCATAAAGGGCCTGACGCTGGGCGGGGCGGATTATATCACCAAGCCCTTTTTCCCCGAGGTGGTCCAGGCGAGAGTCGGAGTTCATCTGCGCCTGTATGAGGCGGGCAGGGAACTGGAGGAGATGAACCGCAGACTCCATGCCTCCTTAAGCGAACAGCTTGCGCAGATCGAGCAGGAGAAGAAAGAGGTGCTGTACGCGCTGGCAGGAATTGCCGCGAGAAATTCCTGTTACAGAAAAGAGCATATAGAACGCCTGAAAGAAAACTGCAGGATTCTGGCACAGGGGATGCAGCTTTCCCCATTATATGAAGACAAGATTTCCGATGCCTATATTGATACCATTGAGCTGGCGGCGCCGCTGTGCGATATCGGCAATATCGGAATTCCGCTGGAGCTTTTGCGCAAGAGCGAGGCTTTTTCCCCGGGGGAGATGGCCATCGTACAGACCCATACCTCTATCGGCGCAAAGCTTTTGAGCGATCTGCATGTGGGCCGGGATTACAACGACTTTGTCTGCATGGCTGTGGACATTGCCCATTACCATCATGAGAACTGGGATGGAACCGGCTATCCGGAGGGGCTAAAGGGAGAAAGCATCCCCCTGGCGGCCCAGATCGTATCCATTGTCCAGGTTTACTGTGCCCTGACAGACAAGAAGAACTACAGCAGGGAAGAGGCCTTTCAAATCATGGAGGAGGAAGTAGAGGTAAAGTTCAATCCCGATATTTTCAAAATATGCCGCAAGATAGCGCGTCAGCTGCGTTAGGCGGCTCAGATCACAACAAAGCGTAAGGACAGCAGGAGGGGATGAACCGTGATTAAGGATGATGAATTTATAAGGATTGCCTCTTATATGAAACAGCGCTACGGAATTGATCTTTACCAGAAAAAGGTCATTGTCAACGGGCGGCTGGAGAATTATATTAAAAGAGGGGGCTGGAAAACCTTTGATGAATTCATGAATGCGGTGGAGCAGGACAAAACAGGCAATCAGGAAAAGATGCTGGTCAATTTCCTGACCACCAATCATACTTATTTCATGAGGGAATTTGAACATTTTGATTTCTTTAAGAATGAGGTGCTTCCCTGGCTTCACCAAAAGGAGGCGGCGCGCAGGGATCTGCGGATCTGGTGCGGCGCGGCTTCCTCGGGGGAAGAACCTTATATGATAGCCATGGTGCTGGCAGATTTCTTTGGGATGGAGCGGGACAGATGGGATACGAAAGTGCTGGCCACGGATATTTCCACCAAGGTGCTGCAGAAAGCAATGGCCGGTATCTATTCGGACGAACAGCTCAAGAATATACCGGAGCATTGGAAAAAGCGTTTTTTTAATAAGCTTCCGGGGGGAACTCAGTTTCAGGTGAAACAGGAGCTGAAAGACGAGGTGATCTTCCGACAGTTCAATCTGATGGATCCGTTTCCGTTCAAGCGCAGGATGCATACGATATTTCTGCGGAATGTCATGATATATTTTGACGATCATACCAAGCGTCAATTGGTACAAAAAGTCTATGACGCCCTGGAGCCGGGGGGATATCTGTTCATCGGCACCACGGAGACCATTGACCGCAACAGCACACCGTTTCAGATCATTCAGCCGTCGATATTCAGGAAATGACAGAGGGGGACAGGTGATATATGCTACCTATTAAGGTTTTGATAGTGGATGATTCCATTGTGTTTCGGGAACTGCTGGTCCAGAATCTGGGCAGGGATCCGGCCATAAAGATCGTGGGTACCGCCAGGGATCCCTTTGAGGCCAGAGATGCCATTCTGGCTCTGAAGCCGGATGTGATGACCCTGGACATTGAGCTGCCCAGAATGAACGGCATTGAGTTTCTGCGCAAGCTTATGCCCCAGTACCCGCTTCCCGTGGTGGTGATCAGCTCCCTGAGCGATAAAGTGTTTGACGCCATGAACGCAGGGGCGGTGGATTTTGTGGCAAAACCTGCGGTGTCCAACAGACAGCAGCTGGAAGACTTTGTCCGCAATGAGCTGCTGGTGAAGATCAAGATAGCTGCCAGCGCCCGGATCAGCAATATAAAGAAAACCGTGCTGATGAACCAGGGCATGCCGGAGCGTTCGGCGGTGAAGCGCAGCAATCTCATCGTGGCCATCGGCGCTTCCACGGGAGGCACAGAGGCCACATCCGCCGTAGTGCGGTCATTTGGAACGGATATTCCGGGAATCGTCTGCGTACAGCATATGCCGCCCGGATTTACGCAGATGTACGCCAAGAGGCTGGACGACGAATGCCAGATCCATGTGAAAGAAGCAGAGACCGGAGACAGGGTTCTGCCCGGGCATATGCTTATAGCGCCCGGAGGCGACAGGCATATGAAACTGGTAAAAGTAGGGGGCAGCTACCAGGTGGAGATCAAGGCCGGCCCCAGAGTGAACGGGCATTGTCCCTCTGTGGACGTATTGTTTGACTCCGTGGCGAAAGCGGCGGGAAGCGACGCTCTGGGCATCATCCTGACAGGGATGGGCGGGGACGGCGCAAAGGGGCTGCTGGCCATGAGAAAGGCCGGAGCCAGAACCATCGGACAGGACGAATCCACCTGCGTGGTATATGGAATGCCGAAAGTCGCATATGATCTGGGGGCGGTGGAGTACCAGGAGAAGCTGGGAGACATCGCCGCAAGGACATACGCGGTATTGAATAAAATGTAAAGGAGAAAAATCATGAAGATTCTGCTGGCGGAGGATGATTTCGCAACAAGGAAATTTATGGCAAGCTTTCTCTCAAAGTACGGTGAGTGTGACATTACGGTGGACGGAATGGAAGCCGTGGACGCATTTATGATGGCTTTGGAGGACAAGGAGCCTTATGACCTGATCTGTCTTGACATTATGATGCCTGTCATGGACGGCTATCAGGCCCTGATGGGTATTCGAAATCTGGAAAAGGAAAGAGGCATTCCCGAGGACAAGGCGGTTAAGGTCATTATGACCACGGCCCTGAACGAGGAAAAGAACGTCAAGATGGCATTTGAGCTGGGGTGCACCATATACTCCGGAAAGCCTATCGATCAGGAGCGCTTCGAACAGGCCCTGAAGAAGCTGAACCTGATCTGACAGGCAGCTAAAAGAGTAAAGCGCGCTGTCCGCGCGCCCACGAAAGGAGATAGATATGGCGGGAGATTTTAACACAGAAAGCATGCTGGACATGTATCTGTTCGAGAACAGCCAGCTGCTGGAGCAGCTTCAGGAGACCGTTCTGGAACAGAAAGATGCGGACTGCTTTGACGAGGACAGCATCAACGAGATATTCCGGACCATGCATACCATCAAAGGCTCATCCGGCATCATGATGTTCGATAATATCACGGCTGTGTCGCACAAACTGGAAGATGTCTTCTTTTATTTGAGGGAGTCCCATCCGGATAATGTTCCCCATGTGGAGCTGGTGGAGCATGTGCTGGAAGTGGAGGACTTTATCTCGAATGAAATGGAGAAGATTAGGGGCGGCGAGCCCGCGGACGGCGATGCCACGGACATCATCGCGGATCTGGACAAATTTTTGAACAAGATCAAGAACGGCGGCGCAGGAGGAGAGGGCGGCCCGGCAGTGGAGAATGTCCATGAGGAGCCGAAGCATTTCTACATCGCCCCTGTGGCCAGCGCCGCCAGCCGCTTCTACAAGATTTTTATCCACTTCTTCCCGGAGACGGAGATGGCCAATGTGCATGCGTACAAGACCGTCTACGCTCTGAAAGAGATCGCGGAGGACATCCTGTACTCTCCGGAGGATCTCCTCACGGATGAGAAGTGCGGCGAGACCATCATCAAGGAGGGCTTCCGTATCCTGCTTCAGGCGCAGTGCAGCGAGGAGGAGGTTCGGGAGCTCATAGGCGTGGGATACGACATCGAGAAGGTGGATGTCTTCGAGTGCGATGCCAATCAGTTCCTGCTGGGCTTCGACTTCGGAGACACAGAGCCCCTGCCCCAGATCGACCTGGAGTCCAGCGTGGAGGTCATAGAGGCCAAGCAGGAGGCCGCCGCACAGGCCGGGGAGGCCAAGGCGGAGGAGAAGAAGCCCGAGACACCCAAGATCACGCCGGGTGATTTCGTCATCCAGTCCAAGGAGCCCGGCAGGCAGAAGAAGCTGGCCAAGGATAAGCCAAAGGGTGAAAAAGCCGCGTTCATCAGCGTCAACGTTAGCAAGATGGATCAGCTTATGGATCTGATCGGGGAGCTGGTGATCTCCGAGTCCGTGGTACTGCAGAGTTCCGATCTGAAAGTACCCGGCCTGAACCTGGACAACTTCAACAAGGCGGCGGCCCAGCTGGCATCCATTTCCACGGATTTACAGAATGTCATCATGTCCATGCGCATGGTGCCTCTGACCAACACTTTCCAGAAGATGAACCGTATTGTCTTCGACGTGTCCAGAAAGCTGGGCAAGGACATTGAGTTCGTGATGGTGGGCGACTCCACCGAGGTGGATAAGAACATCATTGAACATATCTCCGATCCTCTGATGCACCTGGTGCGCAATGCCGTGGACCATGGCATTGAGAGCAATGAGGAGAGGGCGGCCAGCGGCAAGACGGAGAAAGGAAAAGTCACCCTGTCCGCCAAGACAGAGGCCGGTAAGGTATGGATCAGCGTGGAGGACAACGGCACCGGACTGGATCGGGAGAAGATCCTGGCCAAGGCCAGAAAGCAGGGCATCCTGGAGGACAACAAGCCGGATTCCGCTTACAACGACAAGGAAGTGTACCAGTTCATTACCCTGCCCGGATTCTCCACCAATGAGCAGGTGACCGAGTACTCCGGACGAGGCGTGGGCATGGACGTGGTGGTGCAAAATATCCAGGCTATCGGCGGCGCTCTGGAGATCGAGAGCACGCCGGGCAAAGGCAGCATCATGAGTCTGAAGATTCCCCTGACGCTGGCCATCATCGACGGCATCGTCATGGAGGTGGGCACATCCTCCTTTGTCATGGAGACAGGCGTCATCAAGCAGTTCATCCGTGTGAAAGAGGACATGATGATCCATGAACCCAACGGCGACGAGTTTGTCATGATCCGCGGCGACTGCTTCCCGGTGATCCGCCTGGGCAACTGGTACGGCCTGGAGGAGTATCAGGAATCCGTGGAGGACGGCGTGATGCTGATCCTGGAGGTGGAGGATCGGAAGATCTGCCTGCTGGTGGATAAGCTGGTGGGAGAACAGGAAATCGTGGTGAAACCGATTCCTTCCTATATCAAAAAGGTGAAAGGCCTGTCCGGCTGTACGCAGCTGGGCGACGGCAGCATCGCTCTGATACTGGATGCTCCTGGGTTGGTAGAGTAAAAGTTACTGTTCATGCAAAGGGCGCGTCAAAACGCCTGGCGGAATTGGCGGGTGGACAGTAAATAAAATCATAGAAAGGAACGGCTAATCATATGGATGAAATGATGAACACCGGTGTCGGCAGTGCGGACACGCAGGAAGGCAAATACATGACATTCAAGTCCGGATCCGAGTATTTCGGTCTGGAGATTCAATATGTACAGCAGATTATCCAGTTTCAGGCCATCACCAAGATTCCTGAGACGGAGGATTACATTAAGGGTCTGATTAACCTGAGAGGAAAGATCGTCCCTGTGGTGGATGTCCGCGTGCGGTTCAAGCAGGGGGAGTGCGAGTACAATGACAAGACCTGCATTCTGGTCATCGTGGTCAAGGACACCACGGTGGGTCTGATTGTGGAGCAGATTGCGGAGGTGGCGGAGATTCAGAAAGAGAATATCCTGCCGCCGCCCACCATAGGACGGAACGACAAGGGGCATCATAAATATGTCTACGGAATCGCCAAGGTGGGGAACTCGGTAAAGCTCCTGTTGGATCCGGAGAAGCTGCTGTACGATGATGAGAATGTGGACGGAGATTCAGCTAAAATGGAAGAGGAAGAATGAGAGGAGATAAGTCATGAAAAACATGAAGATGAAGACAAAATTGATTATCGGTTTTTGTGTGCCGAGCGTTCTTGTGCTGATCAATATTATACTCGGCCAGTTGTCCACAAAGAATGCGATCCATATCGTGGATCCTGAAAAGCAGTCGTCTTATCTGCTGGGATCCACCATATTCACGATGGCCATGGCGGTGCTCTCCATGGCGGTGACTTTCTTCATCGCCCTGGTGCTGATCAGGACGATTGAGAAATCCGTGAAGCAGCTCTCCGATGCGGCCAAAGAGATTGCAAAGGGCCGTGTGGACATCCACATGGAGAAGTACAACGATGATGAGTTCGGTGAACTGGTGGATGAATACACCCGTGTAATCGAGAATATCAAATACCAGTCCCATATCGCGGAAGAGGTGTCCAACGGCAATCTGACCATCACGGTCAATCCCGTGTCCGCGGACGACCTGCTGGGACATTCCCTGAAGAAGCTGGTGGACGATAACCACAATGCCCTGAGCAATATCAGCGACGCGGGCTCCCAGGTCACCATCAGTTCCTCCCAGGTGGCCAGCGCCAGCCAGGCACTGGCACAGGGCTCTACGGAGCAGGCCAGCGCTATTGAGCAGATTACCGCTTCCATCGACGAGATTGCGGAGAAGACGAAGCAGAACGCGGAGCAGGCCAATTCCGCCGCGGGCCTGGTGGTGAAAGCTATCGCGGACGTTAAGCGGGGCAATGTACAGATGCAGGATACCATTTCTGCCATGCAGGACATCAACAGGGCTTCCGAGAATATTTCCAAGATCATCAAGACCATTGAGGACATTGCGTTCCAGACCAATATCCTTGCCCTGAACGCAGCCGTAGAGGCTGCCAGGGCGGGCGAGGCAGGCAAAGGATTCGCGGTAGTGGCGGAAGAGGTGAGAAGCCTTGCGGCCAAGAGCGCGGAGGCTGCCAGCGAGACATCGGCTCTGATCGAGGATTCTATCGAAAAGGTGAACTCCGGATCCAAGATCGTGGACGAGACCGCTAAGGCTATGGAAGAGATCACAAAGGTAGTGCAGGAGAGCGAGGTCATCATCAACGGCATCGCGGAATCCTCCAACTATCAGGCCACCGCAGTAGCCCAGATTGAGCAGGCTATTTCCCAGGTATCCCAAGTAGTGCAGACGAACTCCGCTACCAGCGAGGAATGTGCGGCGGCCAGCGAGGAACTGTCCAACCAGGCTTCCAGAATGCGGGAGATGCTGTCCATCTACAACCTGGGCAACGAGGGCGGCGGAAGCTCTTCTTTCAAGGGCTCTTCTTCTTCCTCTTCCTCCTATCATGCATCTGCCGCCAACGAGCAGGTGATTTCCCTGGGCGACGGCTTCGGGAAGTATTGATCAGAAAGAGGTGTGTGAATGAATCTGTTAGATAAGCTGAGAGCTATGGGGGTTGACGTGGATGACGGACTGAAGCGCCTCATGGGAAATGAGAAGCTTTACAAAAGGCTGTTGGGTTCTTTTGTGAAGATGATCAGGACCCAGGCCGTGGATCCTGACTTTGACGAGAATGAATATACGGAGGCCATAGAGAAAGCGCATTCCATCAAGGGTACGGCAGGGAATTTGTCCCTTACCCCTATTTACGAGGCCTATACCGAGATCCTGAACCTGCTGAGAACGGATAAGCCGGCTGAGGCAAAGGCAGTTCTTGCGAAAGTATTGCCTGTTCAGGAGGAAATCATTTCGTGTATCGAGGAGAATATGGAATAATTGTGTAGAGTGAAGCAGTGCTGTGGGAATGGTTCCTGCAGCACTGTTTTTCAGCTTTCATAAGAGGATAAAAATGGGGATTATTGATAAATTGTTCAGCAGGGTGAATACTGCAGCGGAACAGGAAATACTGACAGATGTAAAAGAAAAGCCATTGGAGGGAGACGATATGGAAGCTGTGCACTTAAGACCCCAGCGGGGTATGAAGCTGCAGCCCCTGGATGAGATAGGCGGCTTCAAGGTCAGGCCTGGATTCTACAACAGGGACGGCGCTACGGGCACATCGAGCGGGGTGAGCTTCACCATCCATTCCAGAGGAGCCACGAAATGTACGCTGCTCCTGTACCATCCACAGGAGGCGGAGCCCTATGCAAGGCTGGAACTCCCGGACTCCTATCATATCGGGAACACATACTCCATACTTGTATTCGGAATTAAAATCGAGGAGTTTGAATACGCGTTTCAGCTGGACGGGCCTTATGACAGAGCAAAGGGGAAGCTTTTCGACAAGAACAAGGTACTTCTGGATCCTTATGCGAAAGCCGTGACAGGCCAGCGCAACTGGGGAGAGCGGCCGGAGAACGGCAAGAACTTTGAATACCATGCCAGGGTTGTGGAGAATAACTTCGACTGGGGAAAGATCAGGCAGCTGGAGACGCCTCTGGAAGACCTGGTCATCTATGAGATGCATGTGAGAGGGTTTACAAAGGATGCCTCATCAGGAGTGACGGCGCCGGGAACTTATGAGGGGCTGCGGCAGAAGATTCCTTACCTGAAAGATCTGGGCGTAAATGCCGTGGAGCTGATGCCGATCTTTGAATTTGACGAGATGGAGGATGCCAGGATGGTGGACGGTGTGCAGCTCTATAATTATTGGGGCTATAACACGGTCTGCTTCTTTGCGCCCAATACGGGATATTCCTCTAAGGTGGAGCACAATCACGAGGGAGACGAGCTGAAGCAGCTGATCTATGAGCTGAAGGAGAATGGGATTGAGGTCATTTTGGATGTGGTGTTCAATCATACTGCGGAGGGCAATGACGACGGCCCCTGTTTTTCCTTTAAGGGAATCGACAATGATGTGTACTATATCCTGACACCGGACGGGCATTACTATAATTTCAGCGGGTGCGGCAACGCACTGAATGGCAACCATCCCATGACCAGGCGGTTTATCATTGACTGTCTGCGCTATTGGGTGACGGAATATCGTGTGGACGGTTTCCGCTTTGACCTGGCTTCCATCCTGACCCGGGACCAGAAAGGCGAACCTATGGCGGAACCGCCTATCTTGCAGGAGATTGCCTTTGACTCCATTTTGGGCAAGGTGAAGCTGATTGCGGAGGCCTGGGACGCGGTGGGCCTTTATCAGGTGGGAAGTTTCCCGGCTTTCAGCAGATGGTCTGAGTGGAACGGCAGATACCGGGACGATATGCGGCGATTCCTGAAAGGCGACGGCGGCATGGCCGGGACGGCAATCACACGGATCACAGGTTCCCGGGATATGTACGATCCTCTGAAGAGGGGCGCCAGCGCATCGGTGAATTTCCTGACCTGCCATGACGGCTTTACCCTGTATGACCTGTATTCCTACAATGTCAAGCACAATGAGAAAAACGGCTGGGACAATACGGACGGGGACAATAATGGAAACAGCTGGAACTGCGGCGTGGAAGGGGAGACCACAGACCCGGAGATAGAGTGCCTGCGCCGCCGCATGGTGAAAAATGCCTTTACGGCGCTGATGTGCAGCAGAGGCCCGGCTATGTTTTTCGCCGGGGATGAATTCTGCAATACACAGTTCGGGAATAATAATGCTTACTGCCAGGACAACCTCATTTCATGGCTGGACTGGGGCAGACTGGAGGAATATCGGGAGATACACGATTTCTTCCGCTATATGATCGCGTTCCGCAGAGAGCATGCTGTGGTGAGGAAAGCCACGGGAAGCGCCGCATGCGGATTTCCGGAGATCAGTATTCACAATGGATATCCGTGGAACGGGAGAACGGATTACAACTGCAAGTTAATTGGAATCATGTATGCAGGCAGGAATGAAGAGGATACGAAAGACGACATCGTATTCTACGGAATGAATGCCTATTGGAATCCGCTGGACATGCAGCTGCCCAATCTCCCCGAGGGAATGAAGTGGAAAGTCTGCGTCAATACTTTTGCAGAGTATGGTGAGGGGAAAGATATCGAAGCCCAGACGCATTTCGAATACGGCAGCATGCTGCAGATTCCGCCCCGGACAGCAGTGGTGCTGGTAGCTGAATGAGAATGGCCGCAGTCCGTAACCGGAGAGTCAAATATTCGGAATCCGCATAGAATAAAGGGAAGGGAATGAAGCCTATGGGCGGAGGAGAACTCGGAAATGGATTGCAGGGACAGGATTCTTTCAAATAACTACTATGATGTCGTAATAGACTTTCCCATAGATGTGCTGCGGTATGACTATTTTGATCTGTGCTATGTCAATGTGGATGAGTTTTATAACATTGTATACATCAACCGGGAAAATATCAGGAATGTCAGCAATTATATTTTTGACTATAAAAGCGTGCCCAAGCTGTATGGTCTGATGCAGCAGGATGCCGCCGGTCAGGGCTTCGACCCCAACAACCTGATCGCCAGCGGTATCACCCAGGCTCAGAGACCACCTCTTAGCCTTACCGGCCGGGGGGTGGTTATCTGTGTTATAGACACGGGAATTGACTACACGAATGAAGTGTTCCGGGACAGTCAGGGGAACAGCCGGATTTTGGCCATTTGGGATCAGACCATCCAGAACGGCAGGTCTCCCGAGGGTTTTTACTATGGCTCGGAGTATACCAGGGAGGACATCAATCGGGCGCTGCAGGCGGAAGATCCTTACAGTATCGTTCCCAGCCGGGACGAAATCGGCCATGGGAGCGCGCTGGCAGGGGTGGCCGCGGGCAGCAGGCTGGGAAACGGGCCGGGGTATACGGGAGCCGCACCGGATGCTGATATAGTTGTAGTAAAATTGAAACAGGCAAAGCAGTATCTCAGGGATTTTTTCATGATACCGGCCGGCGTACCGGCCTACGAGGAGACGGATATCATGCTGGCGGCCCGATATGCGGACAGCTTTGTGGAACAGTTCCGGCGGCCGGTGGTGATCTGTCTGGGGCTGGGCACCAGCTATGGAGACCATAACGGCAACGCGCCGCTGCCCCGTTTCCTGGATGCCATTGCGGCAAAGCGCAGCCGTGCAGTGGTGGTCTGCGGCGGAAATGAAGGGAATGCGGCACATCATTTCCAGGGGAGGCTGGATTCTCAGCGGAATGCAGTACCGGTGGAGATCAGGGTGCCGGAAAACGTAGACGGTTTTATCATGGAGCTGTGGGGGAATGTACCGGACATTTTCACCATATCCGTGCGCTCTCCCGGCGGGGAGACGATTCCCGCCATCCGCCTGGGGGTTCAGGGCAGCATCACATACAGCTTTATCTATGAGAGAACCCGGATTACGATAGCGGGCTCTTTGGTGGAACCCAGCTCGGGAGAAGAGATGGTGCTGTTGCGGGTCGACCAGCCCACACCGGGTATCTGGACATTCCAGGTGGAGGCTGTGGGAAATATCTATAACGGCACCTTTCACATGTGGCTGCCGATCACACAATTTATGAATGCCTCGGCCTATTTTCTGGAGGCATCGCCATACATTACCCTGACAGAGCCTGCCATGGCCCGGGACGTTATCAGTGTGTCCGCCTATAATGCCGCGAATAACAGCTTTTTCATTGAATCAGGCAGAGGTTTCACCAGAAACAACGGGATAAATCCGGACTTCGCCGCCCCAGGCGTGAACATATCTACCATCCGGGGCAGGGAAACCGGCAGTTCTTTTGCCGCCGCCATCACAGCCGGCGCCGTGGCCCAGTTCCTGCAGTGGGCAGTGGTGGAGGGGAATAACCAGATCGTGGCCAGCAGGGAGATTAAGAATTATTTTGTCAGAGGCGCGTCGCGGAGTGGGGAGTTGACGTATCCGAACCGGGAGTGGGGGGATAATGTTATTATAGTGTCAAGTTAGAGGAAATCCCGAAAAGTCAAGGGGTTCCACTGATTTCGTCCAAGAGAAAAAACGCTGTGAAAAACAGCGGAGGGGATGAAAACAAGCCGTTTTCATCCCTGAAATTGGAAAATCAGGCAACTTGACACTAAAATAACATTCACCCGTCTAATCTCAAATTTTATAAATTCTTATCTATTTGTTCGTAAGTATTTTCTGATGTTCAGTGTCAGTTGTCAGTTTTTTCAAAACCCTATTTACCCAACTAAAACTACCCAAACATATCTTGTCATAAATACCGTTCTGGTATTGCCGTTATGTCTGGAAAAACGGACAGGAAAACGAAAGGAGAACATGAATGGCAAAAATTATAGCAGTAATGAACGAGAAAGGCGGTGTGGGCAAATCAGCCACAGCCACCACGCTGGCCTACCTGCTGGCAAAGAGAGGAAAGCGGACAGCCCTGATTGATTTTGACGGCCAGGGACATTCCAGTATCATCTATGGAGTAAAGAACATCAACAAGCTGGAGACAACGATCAATACCTTATTGCGGAAAGTCATGGAGGAACGAGCCCCTGCCGGAACCGGACAGCTATGTGATAAAGCATGAAAGCGGCGTGGAGGTCATTCCATCCAACTCCCAGCTTTTCACACTGGAGAGGAACCTGTGCAACGTGGACTTCCGGGAGCGGATACTGTCCCAGTATGTAGATACCATCAGAGACAGATACCAGTACATCATTATTGACTGTATGCCCCAGATGGGGACTCCCATGATTAACGTGATGATGTGTGCGGACAGTATCATCGTCCCCACACAGGCGGAATTATTATCCACCCAGGGGCTGGCGGAGCTGCTCCGGCACTACCAGGTCATCCGCAGGAACAGCAATCACAGGCTGCGGATAGAGGGCATCCTTATCACCATGGACTCCCCCAATACCATTGTGTCGGCCCAGGTCAGGCATCTGATAGAGCAGGGGTTCGCCGGTGCGGTGCCCATTTTCAAGACCCACATCCCCCGCTCCATCAAAGTGGCGGAGGCGGTGCTGTACCACAAGACTATTTGCGAGTTCATGCCAAACAATCCGGCGGCGCTGGCCTATGAGAAATTTGCGGACGAGCTTCTGGAGAATGAGGGGAAGGAGGTGCAGGCAGTTGGGTAAGCCAAGAGTCAACCTGGAAGATTTCAGCGATATGCTGCATTTTGATACAGAGCAGGAAAAAGCGGTTATAGAATCCCCGGCTGCGGTATCTGCACAGGGAGAATCTCCGGAACCGGCTGGCATCCTGAAAATGGACTTTGCACAGATGGAGCCGTTCCCCAACCATAAGTTTAAGCTGTACGAGGGACAGCAGCTTGCCGACATGGTGGAGAGCATCCGGCAGTTCGGTGTCCTGCTCCCCATCATTCTCTGGCATAACGAGGACGGAAAATATATCATCTTGAGCGGACATAACCGCCATAACGCCGCCCTGCTTGCTGGACTTACCAAAGGCCCGGTCATCATAAAGGAGAACCTGACCTATGATGAAGCTGTGCTGATTGTGACGGAGACCAATCTCCGGCAGCGCTCCTTTGGGGACATGAGCCATTCCGAGAGGGCATACTGCCTTGCCCAGCACTATGAGGCATTGAAGTCACAGGGCAGGAGAAATGACCTTTTAGAAGAGATAGAAATGCTCTTGAACCCGCATGAATCCAGCGAAAATCCAACTTCGTCACAAGTTGAGACGAAGTTGCGGAGTGACGAGAAACTGGGTGAGGAATATGGACTTTCCCATGCGAAAGTGGCGCGATATATCCGCCTTGCGGGGCTAAATGCCAGGCTGTTGGAAAAGGTGGATACCGGCGAAATCGCAGTCCTTGCCGCATATGACCTGTCCTTTGTTGAGGATGCAGACCGGCAGAACCGGATAGCGGAACTGATGGAGAGCGACAACTATAAGGTAGACATGAAAAAAGCGGAGCTTCTCCGCAGTTATTACGAAACCGGAAAACTGAATGACACAACCACCGTTCAGATACTTTCCGGAGAGAAAACACGGAAACCAAAAAACAATAAACAATAAACCACAGCCCTTTAAGGTGAAACCGGCGGTAATCACCAAATACTTTACCGCAGGCCAGAGCGCCAAAGAGATTGAGGACACCATAGACCGGGCGCTGGCACTGTACTTTGAAAACCAACATATTCCGGAAGAGCAGGAGGAGCACTCTCTGGATGAATAAACAGTCCGGATATGGTTCATAGGGACAGTGTGAAAAAGGGAATATGTGATATTGAAATAAAAGAGGGAGGGGAACAGATTGAGCAGAGCGACCAGTCTAGCAGACCTTTACAGAGCATCCGTACAGGAGTATACCAGAACACCGGCAGAGTGGAAAGGCCTGCTGTCCTGTGTCGCACGGTTCTACAAGCGTTCCTTTGACAATGCGGTACTGATCTACGCACAAAAGCCGGATGCCACCCAGCTGGGAACCTTTGACGAGTGGCATGACAAACGGGTGGGGCGCAGCATCAACCGGGGAGCCAAAAGCATAGCGGTCATCGACATGGTAAACCCCAATGCCAGCATCAAGTATCTCTTCGATTTCATGGATACCAACGGCAGCGTCCAGTCCTACCGGAACCTGCAGCAGCTCCTGTGGGAACTGGAGGAACAGTACCGCCCCAGTGTCATGATGCGGTTCCATGAGAAATATAATACCCCCACATCCGGCATAGGCGCCTGCCTGTACCATCTGGTGAGCAGACGGGTGAGGGACTGGCTTTTACCCTACATGGAAAATTTCAGGGTAAGGGACGAGGAAAGCCCTCTCCACGGAATGCCGGAGGCTGGAAGACCCAGGCGGAAGTAGACGCGATACGGAGACGGTACCCCATAGGCTCCCGGATAGAGCTGGACTACATGAACGAGCAGGGGATGCCGCCCGGGCTGAAAGGGATCGTGAAGTCCGTGGACGATGCAGGGCAGCTGCACATGATCTGGGAGAACGGCAGGTCCCTGGCGCTTGTGCCGGGAGCCGACCGGTTCCACCGGCTGCCGGAGCCGCAGACGGAGAAAGGGGCAGGAAAGGAAACGCTGCCGGAAGAAACAGAAGAAATGGAGCGGTGAAAAAGGCGGAGGCAGCGGATAAAGGCCGCAGCCCTGCCATGCAGATAAAAACAAAACAGTAAAGTAGGGAAGGGCGCTGGCAGGATGAGGGAGAACCATTTTGCCGGAGCCTTTTCTGGCTGCAGGGAGGTGACGGTTACGGACAGACAAACAGCCATGAGGCGGCGCCCTATGCCCTTTACGGAAGAGCAGATGAAGCAGGTCTTTGACACCAACATCATAGATTTCGCCGTCAGCCACGGCTTTGAGGTGGAGAAAGGCGACCGGAACACGGTCCATGTGAAGCACAGCGGCGGCCTGTACCTGTTCCGGCATGGGCGGGGGTATTATCAGTTTGCCGGAGAGAAGAGCGGGAACATCATCCAGTTTGCCCAGGAATACCTGGGAGCAACTGACTTTAAAAGCGCGGTGGAGATGATCCTGGGCTGCCATGCCTACGAGCAGACAGAACATTATGTGACACCGGTGGAGAAGAAGCCCAGAGGGGAGCTGGTGCTGCCGCCGAAAGACAAGGATTTTAACCGGACCATCGCCTATCTGACCCGCACCCGTGGCATTGACAGCGAGATCGTGTATGCCATGATCAACCAGAACAAGGTATATCAGGCAGTCACACAGAAGAATGGGTATACTTTCCGGAACTGCGCCTTTGTAGGCTATGACGGGGAGGGGAAGCCACGGTACTGCGCGCTCCGCTCTCCCAGCAGCGACAGGAAGTTCCGGCAGGACATGGAGAATTCCGACAAGACCTACGGCTTCTGCATGGAGGGGCGCTCTGGCCGGGTGTATGAGTTCGAGGCGCCCATTGACGCCATGAGCCATGCGACCCTGTGCAAGCTGTACGGCATTGACTGGCGGGAGGACCACCGGGTGGCGGAGGGGTGCCTGTCGGACAAGGCCCTTTCCCGTTATTTGAAGAGCCACCCGGAGATTCGGGAGATTGTGTTCTGCTATGACAATGACATGGAGGGGAAGGACGCAAACGGGTAGCCCCGCAACCATGGGCAGGTGCAGGCGGAACAGTCAGCAGAGGCTTTTGCAAAGGCGGGATACAAAGTGTTCATTCAGACCCCGCAGACAAAGGACTTTAATGAAGATTTACTTACCTTTCGGGAAATGTCGGCCAGGAGCAGGGACGGCCCTGAAAGGGCAGGGGCGGAGGAACGGGAAGCGGCATACCCCTGATGCCGGAAAGGAGGCTTATGAGGCCGGTTTATGTGTGCCAGCTGGAGGATCGGAAACAGATGGAGGTCAGGAAGCTGCTGGAGGGGCTGATCCTACACGGCTGCGGCGGTGACAGGGCCCAGGTGGAGCGGTATTACGGCATGAGCCTTGAGGAAGCCGTACAGAACGGCATGGACTCCAAGATTGTGGACCTGGACTATATCATGGTATTCTATGCAGAGGAATATGACTCTGGAAAGGCGGATGAAGAGTTCCGTCTGATGGATGCCGCCGTAATCTCCAGCATTTTAAAAGAGGCGAGAAAAGCTGATGATGTACCGCCATTTGTCTATCCCTGCGGCCGGATGGAGGACAGGGTGGAGCTGCAGGAGGATGAGTGGGAGCGATAGATTGGAGGTGTGGGGGAAAGCAGCACATTTCCGGACGGCTATTGAAAGCCCCTTTTGTTTTCGCTTTTCGGGAGCGGAGCGACCTGTACCCCGCCGCCTGCGGTGGGGACTTGCAAGCCAACCGGAGGCTGGCTTTGTTAAGGCAGGAATAGGTTTGTGAAACAAACCGGGGAAACACCGTACAGGCAAAGCCTGTACCCTTGTTAAAAGGGGATGGAGCCTGTTAAAAAGCTGTTAAGTGGGCAAGGGCCAGCAGACAGGGGATTGAGGAGAAAAGCGAGAGAATCCGGCAGCCGGAGACAACGGAAAGGAGCCGCCATAAATGACGGCTCCACGGTTACAAAATTACCAGGATTGCTCCTGCGTTTACAACATCATACTAGCACAAATGAGCAGGGTTGTCAAACGATTTTGTAAGCCATTTTAGGATATGCTGAAAAGCTTCAGGTTATGCCGCAGGATTTGAGCC
>CAJTZD010000062.1 GCA_910584235.1 uncultured Acetatifactor sp. | reverse complement strand
TGTTTATGCGGGATATCGGCTTTTGTAAACTATTCAAGTGTTTAAAACGGGATTTAAACATAGCATAATTGAAATGGGGTTGTCAAGGCTTTTGGGGTGTTCCTTTTAAAGAGTATTTCAGAAAAATACGGTGGAATGAACCTCCACCGTATCGCAAAGAATTTATGCCAGACTTCATATAACAAGGGAACTATGCAGGACATCAATGATACCGCACTGTGGGCAGCTTATGGCCCACATGCCCTATATAAATAATTTTCTTCCCGGGAACCGGATGAAAGAATATCCTGCCCGCATACCCTCCGGTATATCTGATATGCCAGGAAAATAGCTGCGTCTCTCCCTCAGGCAACAGAAAGGTATGTTCCTCCGCAAATCTATCCAAAGTAACTCCCGACTCCAGAGTCGCGTTTGTCAGGATATTTTTATCAAATTTCTCGCCCATCGCCTCCGCTGCCCGCTGCAGTTCCAGCAGACGCCTGTACACCTGCCCAGCCTCGGATATTCCTACATTCCTGCGGCATCCGTGAATGGCGTTTTCGCAAAATACCAAATTAGGAAACATATCTTCCGCACAGCTTAAAATATCCTGCCCGCATACAATATCCGTGTACCGATACTCTTCCTTTTTGTGGTCATACCAGTTGCGGAATATTCTGACATTCTCATCAAAAGACACATTCGGAATCTTAACCTGGCTTTCCCTCAGCTCACCATCTTCCACAAGTTCAGTATAAATTCCCTCAATCTCAGGTATTTTCCAATGTTCGCTGCTCAAAAAGCTGACCGCCACGCCGTCAGACTCATATGCCAAAAGACATCCCTTAGAAACGTATTCCTTATGCTGAAACTCCGTTCTGAAATCCCATTCCTGTTCTCTCTCGAATTCTTCGGAGAGATAAACCACCGACTTATTCAGAAGCGTGCGGAATCTTCTTTTGTTTTCCACATCCACGGCGGAATCATTTCGCCACTGCTCTATTCGGTAATTCGGCGCTAACTCAAAGGATCTGTAATCCTGATCAAGCAGAATGCTGTCATTATGTATGATGTCTTTCACTTCAAAGCAAGTAGTCAGGAATTGGTCCATAAGCTGCCGCCCTTTCTCCGTGGATTCTACCGGAAATCGGGCAGATAGTTCATTTAAAATCATCTGCATTGTATTGTCCCCTAAAACAGGTCGTCAATTGCCTTATCCCATTCGTCGAAAAATCCCTCCGGCCAGAAGCTAAGCCTCCCATCAGATTTTAAAATAGGATTTTCTATTACAGGTACTGTTCTTTGCTCCCCATCCTTTTGTATCTCCTGCCTGGTAAAATAATATAACCTTACCAGTTCCGGATCCACCTTTCCGTTTTTTGCGCACAGACGAATTCCGTTTAGGACATGGTCACTGTGAGTCTCCACAATAATCTGCACGCCTCCCTGGGCTGCCCTTGCCATCAGTTCTCCCATCTTCCTTTGTCCCTTTGGATGGAGATGCGCTTCTGGGTTTTCCAGAATTAACAAATCACCGCGCTTTGCTGCCAGCAAAGACAGCACCACCGGAAGCACATAGGAAATACCAAAACCCACGTTCTGGGCCGTAAAATAGTCCGCCCCCATACTGCCTGCCTGATGCACCGTAAGTCCGATGCGGTTACTGTGCCCGTAATCTTCCATGCGGAGCGAAACACCAGGCGTAATTTCTCCCATCCAGCGCTCCACCTGCTTCAACAGTCGCTTATTGTCCTCTCCATCATACAGCACGCATTCATTTTCCACATTTTCTATCTCATGGGTCTGCAGATAATGTACCGCATACTCCCCATGATTTCCTACCTGCTTGTTCTCCCACACTTCATAATAAGACTTTTCATAGCTGCTCTGTGGTCCCAGCCTGTCCGCAGCTATGTAGCGAAAACCATCGCCAAATAAATTCAAAGTGCCTATCGACATTTTCGTATGCACGCTAAATTCATTTGTCTGCTTCAAAAAATCCGTCGCTCCATTATAATCGTATACTGTATCCAGGCAACAGGATTCGCTTTCTATGGAGAATTTTATCCTGTCCTCTTTCGCTTCTGTATACAGAATATCTCTTCCCACCCCCAGATTGGTATACTTTCCATTCAGATAGAGTCCTTTTTCTAGCCGTTCATAGGACTGTCTCAATAGCAGAAACATCTGAATCAGTGTTGACTTCCCCATACTATTAACCCCTGAAAGCAGGTTCAGGTTCGAAAGCTCCAGTTCAATGTGCTCAAAACATTTAAAATTATCCGCCTTAATCTTCCAAATCATGTAATATCCTCCTGAACATTCCCTCCACCTGCAGAAAACGCTGGGAAAACGATTTCTTATCGCTGGCCTTGAGCATCCGAAGAAATACAGTATCATTAGAAAGCCCTAAAAAGTCATCACATACTCTTTGCCCATTTTTTGCCAGAAAAGCAATTTCCCTGTCATCCAGCAGGAATAAATTTCTGCACCATGCTTCATAAATCGCCTTATTGATGGGACGGCGGATTCCATCCTCTCCCAATTTACGAAAGGCATACTTGCCCATAATACTTTTGGCTGCGTTCATGGCTCGTTTAAACTGTGCCTCTATCACACTCTCATCCGCGCAATCCGGTGAATTCAAATACTCCATTGCACCGTTCAGATAGTTATCCGGTATCCCCTCATATTTATCAATCCCATAATAGCATACAGCTATGAAGCGAAGCGCCAATTCCTCATCCATCATTCTGTCGTC
Organism: uncultured Acetatifactor sp.; assembly: GCA_910584235.1. GTDB lineage: Bacteria > Bacillota > Clostridia > Lachnospirales > Lachnospiraceae > Acetatifactor. Next base: position 17,700 of record CAJTZD010000062.1, on the reverse strand, counting down.
TCTGACGCTGTATGTAGTCGCCATCTGAAATTCCTTACATTTTGCCAGTCTTCCGCAAAGCTTTGTGGCAGGTCCCTGATACAAAGCATGTCGGATTTCCTGGGATGTCAGTTCCAGCCCCCCTGTATTGATTCTCTTAAAAATATTGTACTTCACATTTGCAGGGGTTCCGTCCTTTACAATATAAGCAGTAATATTGGTCTCCTCTATCCGCCTTACAAAAGTCCTCGGCAAATCTGCAAACTTCGTTCCCTCCAAATCGCTAAAAAATTCCAATCCGGTCAATGCCAGCTTCCCGTCTATGATAAATTCTTTTAATGCGGTGATTCTCTGCAGCCCGTCAATAATCAACCAATTATCCTTAACGCCGCCATCGAAATAGAATGCCGGAATGGGTATACGCAAAAGCAATGACTCAATCAGCTGACTTTTCTGTACAGTCGTCCACAACCCGCTTTTTCGTTGGAACTCCGTATTCATATTAATTTCGTCGTATTTCAAGCGTGTAATAATGCTTGATAATTCCATTGTCCGCATGTCAATATCAATCTTACTGGGGTCAAAAGGACGTACCTTTGGCATGGACAATTGCCCATCCTCTGACTCTATCTCGGAGCCATCGTCAATAATTTCAATTCCCGCGCTTTCCAAATAGGCTGTCATTTTATTATAGGTATCCTCTGTCTGCTTTTCAGAGGGAAATCCCACAAAATAATTGGAAAGGAACGTAGAACTGAGCCTGCCCCCATGTTTCTTTCCTGTTTGAATCAGTTTGTCAAAATCTTCTTTCTCTTTCTTGTCAAACATGCATATTCTCCCGGCATCCTGCATATATCTATCCTTATAGGAACTATGTCTTATTATACTTCACGTGAGGACATTTGTAAAATGAAATCCGAGTATACCGTTAAAATATCTCTGACAGAACATAAACATGATAATCCTCAAAATCCCTACTACTGGTGCATTCTGAAATTTGACAAAACATGGCATCAAATAGCTTTCGGCTGGGAAAGCTCGCCCCATGCATGCCTCCGCGCTGCACTGGATTATTACAATCGTGTTCTCGCGTAAGCCACTGCCCTACCGCCACTCCTGCAGCAGCAGGCTGACCCTGTTTTGGATCTTGTCCACTGTTCTGTCCAGGTCCACCTGGCCGGAAAAGTACCCCTCCGCCTCCTCATCGATGATATTCTGGACCACTGGATGGAGCTCAAATCGGTTCCCCGCGCTCTCCACCAGCTTTAGAACCGCTTCTACCTCTTCCCGGGAGGCGGCATAGACCATGATGATCTCTTCCCCGGCCCCATAGGAGCCTTTGGGAAGCTTTTCACCGGTTCCCTCCTCCGAGTCAGTGTAATCCTCCGTCATTGCAGCCTCCATCACCTGGTCGAATCGCTTCTGCACCATGGGAAATCCCTGCCCGTCATATCCCTGCAGCAGGTAAAATTTCACGAACTCCCAGGCTCCTGTCTGGTTGCTGCCCCTGGCGTTGACTGCCACAGCGCTACTCCGAAAATCCACTGCCGTGCCGCTGCCCTTTGCCGTGGGATAGCCAATAAAGGAAAGTTTCCCTCCATAAATCTCCTGTTCCAACTGATAGTCCGCCACGCTGGAGATCATACCCACGGTAAACACCTGTTTCCTGTCCCGGATTCCCTGGAGGTACCCCACTTCCGCAGGCTCGGGATGATAGTTCCTGGCAAAGGAAAGCACTTCCTTAAAATAGTCCCCATCAAACCGGCAGACTCCTGTCTCCCAGTCCACAAATTCATCCATACATGCGCTGCAGAGCCTGGTGAGCACTGGCTCGTCCCCGGAGAAGCCCCCGATGGCATTCAGATCCTTTCCGGCATCCTCCAGAATTCGGAGCAGTTCCGAGAAAGTGATGCCCTTTCTTCCCCCTGTCACATCTTCATACCCCCACATAGTATGGAGCTGAAAGGAAGGCGCTATGCTGTATAAATGCCCCTGCTCCTCAAAGGCTTTTAACGGGGCCTGCACCAGCATACCTTTGGAAAGCTCCCCGTCCCCCTCCATAAAGCTGTACAGATCCGCCAGCACACCTTTCCCGGAAAAGATCCGGTAATCCATTCCCGATGTGGCAATGATGTCCGGTGCTTTGCCCGTCACTACATCCAGCTTCAGCTTCTGGGCGGCATCCTCATAATTTCCACCCTGCGCCAGATAATCCACTATTTCCACCCGATATTTGGCGCTTTCCCGGTTAAACTGCGCCACTGCTTTCTCCAGATCCTGGGCTGCCATAACCACCCCCAGGGTCACTGTCACTTTATCCGATGCGCCTGGGGTAAAGGTCACCAGCTCCAGAGAGTCGGATTCCTCATCTCTGTCAATAATTTCTATTCTGTCTTCCTCTTTTCCCAGGAACAAGATATTCGAAGACAGGAGTCCATAGGATGCCAGGTCCAGCACCTGCACCTTTTCCCGGATGTCATACCGAAATTCGCTGAGTATGTTGTCCCGGCAGTACAGCCATCCCCTGCCGGTGAAAGTCAAATGCTCCGGGATATTTGCGTCCTCCATGTCAAAGCAGTCCAAAGCCGTCCCCAGCCTCACCGGCTCCGTCAGCTTCTGCCCTGCTATGTCAATTTCCTGCAGCACTATATCTGTCCCGTCCTTTATGAGAAAGCCGGGCATGCCCTCCCTGTCGATCTGAAAACACAGCACATCCACTCCCGAGACATCGGCAATCTCCTGATAAAAGACGGTTTTCATCTGTCCGTCCTTCACATAGACCCGATCCGCCATATGCCATATTTCCCGTTCCCTGCCGTCAAGCTTTTCCGTCTTTGACACCATCAGGCCGCACCAGACGTAAGAGTATCCTTCCGCGTCCGTCTCGATGCCTTTCAAATACAGGTTGTTCCTGTCCGTGCAGTCCTCCAGAACAACCCTTTCATATTCCGGGGAACTGCCTGTCAGGTCAATCTTCCACAGGCCCGTCTCTTCCCCCTCTGCCGGAAGATAGAAATTTCCGTCCTTATCTGCTGCCATGCCGGACTGTAGGGCAGCATTTTCTAAAAACACCGTTTTCTCCACGGTAAGGCTTTCCTTCCCAATACTGTCCCGCTGAGTCCGGCCTTCCCTTTCGTATAAGCCGTAAAATGTGCCGCCCGCCGATATCACCTGAGTATAGGCATTCTCCAACGGAAAATAAGCCGTCTGCCAGGTGACGGGACCGTCGTCCCAAGCGCTGCCTTCTACCCCGGTCTGCCCGGCATCCTTGTCCCATACCAGGTTGTTTTCTCCGGTTTTTTCATCTGTATGGCCCTCTGTGCCTGCGTCGCTGTTTATTTCGATCCCAGCAGGGTTCTTTGCATCATCCTCTCCCCTGCCTGTATTCTCTTTCCCACAGCCTGTTGTCATAAATACCAGTATCCCCACTGTGGCAATGATTCTGCTCTTTGTCTTTCCCATGATTCCATACCCCCGATACTCTTCCGAAGCTGCCTATAGTGCAGCCTTCTTTTCCGGTATTATTTTACCTGTTTTTTGTATCCTTTTCTTTTCGGAATTGTATCCGGGCTATACCGGATCTGTAGGCCAGATGTACTATATCAACATCTTCGCCAGCACCACGCTCATCACCGTCCCCGCCAGGGTGGCTAGCAGCGCCCCTGCCAAAGTGAAGCGGGTCTTGGTCACTTTCGCCGCCAGAAAGTACACGCTCATGGTATAGAACACGGTCTCGGTACAGCTCATCAGGATGGAGGTCAGCATCCCCGCATAGGAATCCGGCCCGGAGGTGCGGAAGACATCCAGCACCAGCCCCGTGGCGGCGGCGGAGGAGAACAGCTTCACCACCAGCAGAGGCATCAACTGGGCGGGCAGGCCCACCGCGGCGGCAGCTGGCCCCAGCAGCGTCCCCAGCATCTCGAAGAAGCCGGACGCCCGCAGCATCCCCACCGCCACCAGCAGGCCGATGAGTGTGGGCACAATGTCCACCACAATCTTCAGCCCGTCCTTTGCTCCCTTCAGAAAGGTTTCATATACTTTTACCCCGGAGACAAATCCATAGCCCACAATAAAAAAGATCAGGATGGGGATTACAATGTCCGAAAGATGCGCCAATGCGTTCATACTGCTTTCCCTCCCCTACCACCCATGCCAATAGAATAGTCCTTAATTTTACAATACACAATTGCCACCAGGGTGCTTACCAGCGTGGCCGCTATGGCGGGCGCAATGATGGCTGTGGGATTGGCGCTGCCGTACTGGCTGCGATAGGCAATCATGTTCACCGGAATCAGCTGCAGGGAGGAAATATTGAGAATCAGAAAGATGCACATCTCGTTGCTGGCCCGCCTGCCCGCGCCCTTTCCCCGGTCGCCCCGGCCTGCACTCTCCTGCTTTCGGAAGCTTTCTCCTGCCCCGGATCCCTTTAAGCTCCTTCCTGCCGCCGTCTGCATATAAATCTGTTCCCGGGTTTCCCTATTCCTGCGGACATCCCCTCCACGGCTATTCCCTGCTCCTCGGGCATCCCTTTCTCCTGGAGCGTCCCCCACTCCGTATTCCGCCTCCAGATACTCCGGATTCCCCCTCTGTGCCTCCAGCTTCGCCAATTCCTCCATGGCTTTTAAGCCCGCCGGCGTACACGCCCAGCCCAGCCCCAGCACATTAGCTGGTGTCAAGTTAGGACTAAACTTTTTTGAAGACTTCTAAAGTTTTAATCTGTACTTTTAATATTCTTATACTACTTTTTATATCGCTTACAAGCCTTTTCATTTCTCCATCCAACTAATTATCTCCTGCTCTAATTTTTTTCTTTCTTGCAACATATACTCCATGACTTCACTGTACTTATCTTGATTCAGAAGACTTTTTGCCTTTCGAATATCGTTTTCTTCCATAGGCTTAGTATAAGCATCATACTTCCTTAAATATAAAAGATTCATATTTAATGCTTCAAATGGAATCCCGGTCCCTCTTTTCAGATGTTCCATGATATAGAAGCCATCCGGGTCTATGTCACCAAAATGATACCACTCTCCCATTTTATTTTCTTCATAAATTCTACGCAGCAAATATTGTTTTAGTTGATTGTGATAACCGCTCAAAAAAATATAGAAAGAATCCTCTTTTTCTAATCTGTTAAAAGAAGTTAAATTTTCTACCGTCACCACTTTCTTACTTAAAATTTTTATAGATTTCATATACTCAACTGTTTTCTCCGTAAAGGCAACCGGCATATTTGAATTTATTTTCAGCCTCTCTCCATTTTCAAACAGCAATTCTGCATTCCCTTTGAAATAAATGTAAGACGGATTCGATACAATGTGATACTCTCCTAATATGACCTTTTCTGATTCCTCGTTATCTACTCCTATTAACAAGGCATCCAGATTACCATAATCCTTTAGCACTCTACATACCTTGCTTCGATACTTCTTCCATAGTTTACTGTCCCTCAATACCGCAATTGACAGTTCACGTTCCAATACCTCTTCCCGGTTTTCTAAGATAAATTTGCACAGTTTAAGTATTTTTTCTGCCTCGCTCAGCTCAAATTTCGCCCTTTTTCCTTCTTCCAGACGTTCTATCTGCTCCTGACAAAAACCTTCCAATACTGCGTGACATCCCAAATAGCTTTTATACAATCTTATTTGTTCTTCTTCCAAATGCCGTAATTCTCTTCTTTCCAGAATTTCATAAATATCTTTCCATTTTTGTTGGTTTGCCATCAGATTTTGAATCTCATGTTCTTCCCATTTGATGAAAAGGAGCCCTTTCTGTTCCAATTCTTTCATTTGATTTTCAAAATCATGGACATCATCCACATTGGTGTAATCGGAATCATAACTGGAAAACACTTTTTGCGGCCCAATCGCAAAGGTCTGGAACACCTGATTTTCTCCACGATATGTTTTGCTTCTTTCATACTGATCAACCAGCTTTTCCAACGCTGCTTTCTGCCATTTGCTAAGCTTATACTGCATCTTATTTCACCAGTCCTTCCACTGCATCCGTATATCTGCCAGTCGTTACAAGGCTTACGGTTGATTCAACATAAGACCCAATGCTGTTTATTTTTTCAGGCGGAGCAGCATAAAATACTTGAAAGCAATTATCCTCCAGATACTTTACCATCTGTTCAATACGTTCTCTGGACAAAGCCGAAAACGCTTCATCAATAAAGGCAAGCCGGGCACAGCAAACCTGCCTCGGGTAACATTGGAGCAGACTGGCTGCCAGAATAATAAAATATGGAGTTTGTTTTTCCCCATTACTCGCAGACCCCTGCTTCTTAGAAAGATCTGAAATAATTTCACTGTCACCCTGTCTGCTTACGATTTCCATGTCATATGCAAAATATTTTCGATAATCTGTATATTCCGTCTCATCTTCTTCCTCCAGTATAATCTCCATAAATTCCTGAATATCACGTTCCATTTCTTCATCTTCCCTGGCTGAATTCATATATACTTCAGGAAGTCCCATATAATTCTCCAGTTTTTTGCAGATTCTGAAAAAGATATCTCGATCCGGCCGTTCTCTCATCACGAACTTATAAGTATCGTTGCCAAAAGGCAATACCTTCAATTCCCGATTAATTGCCGCGATTTCCTCTTTTGCATCACGGATTGTTTCATTCATTTCCGCAACAAAATCATTCATAAAAGCGCTTTCTAATCTTTGCGACTGTTCCTCCAAACGCTGATGTGCTTCTTCGATTTTTATATTTGCGATATTCCTATACTCCTCTCTAAAAAATTTGATATACGCCGCTCCACGCTTATTAATATCTATTTCAGCCAGTTTGCAGTAACTAAGCTGAACGTTCTCCATCTGACGGGCACATTCTTCTGCCTCCCCACGCAAATTCCGGACAGTCTTTGGTGTTATTACCTGCCAACTCTCTTTTTTTGTTCTTAATTTTTCATATTCCTCCAGCATTGGTCTTTTCAGCTCCAAGTGCGCAAAACATTTTTCCGAATACTCCTTTTCTTTTAAATAAATTTCACCAGCCAAATTTTTTAATGTATCCTGACATTTTTCCTGGTCTTTCTTACATCCACCAATACTTTCAATCAACACTTCTTTAGCGCTCTCCAGTTTTTTATATTCCTGCTCCGCATTTTCCTGTTCTTCTAAAACGGACAAAAAATCGGGATTTTGAGCAATTTTTTCTATATCACTGCAAATACGTTTTTTTTGCTCTTTTGCCTCTGCCAATGCAGATACAGCGCCAAAATCATAATTTTCCATGTTCCAATCGACCAGTTTTAGTTCTTTTCGTTTTCCGCAGACTTGCTCCATTTCATTCCGGGCAGCTTCTCTTTCTGCCATCTTATCTTTCTTATTCTGCTCAGCTTTCAATAACTGCAGTTTAACGGCATCCTGTCCCATGCAAAACTCTGTTTTTTTCACATTCATATTGGAAACCGCATAGCTTTTTGCCAACATTCCATCCTTCATCAGTCCACCTTTCGGATACTCATGCAGTTCCTCCAGGGAACCGCACAAGTGGATTCCGTTTAATAGATAATTGGCGTATCTTCTGGCATAGGCATTCGGTATCTTCAAAACTTCGGCGGCAGATCCTGGTGTCACCTTTGTATCCGGCAGCTTATCTGAAATTACCACATTTGCCCCATGTATTTTTTTCTGCTGCAGAATCTCCATTGCTTTGTGGCAGTACTTTCCCTCCACAATAATGTAAAAGCGCTTTCTCCCCAAAAAGGTCTCAATGGCAGCCCGCCACTCTGCATCCTTTATTTCCTGCACCAGCTCCGCAAATATTCTCACATCCGTATGTATCCCTTCCGCCTCTAAATCCTTTTGAATAATCTGCCTCGCCGCTTCAACTTCCTTCGGGAATACCATGACATTAGATTGTAACCGTTTGATTTTGCGCTCCAATTCATCAAGTTCACTGTCTATTACCCCTATTGCATCTCCGAGATGCACCTCATTCTTTTCGAATATTTTATCCTGTACTCCAACCATTTCTCCGAGACGTACAAATGCATGGACAATATCTTCTGTCTTAAAGCGCTGCTCTGCTAAATAGAATAGATATTTTTTATCATCCGCAGGAATTGTCAAAAATTCTTCCAGCCACTTTAAGAGTTCTGTTAGTTTTATCTGTAATTTCTTTAATTTAGACAGTTTCTCTTCGCTTTGTCTGATTTTCTCGTCCAAACTATCACGCTGATGTTCCAGTTGCCTCAGTGTATCCTGCATTCCTTTGAATGCGTCATTACTCATTGCAATCCGATATCGTTCCCCTGCCTCATTGTATTGGATATCCAACTCTGCTTTTTGGTTTTCCAAATTATTTAATTTTTGCTGAAACATTATTTTCTGAAGCTCAATTTCTTTTTTTGCTTCCTCTATTTCCCGCAATTCTTGATAACACAGCATCAATTCCCTGATATGTAGATTTTTTTGCTTATTTTCATATTCTGAAATTTTCTGCTCCACTTCCTCAAGCTTACTTTTACTATCTCTCAAATTTTTATAAACCCTTTTTATTTCATCAAACCGCGTCCTTTGTTCTCTCAAATCTTTGAGCGAATCTACCTTCCCCGGTTCCAAAACACATTCCTGAATAAATTGGTCAATGTTATTTTCCGGATTGAACGCCATCATTTTTACAAGTTTTGACCGATACTTCAGCGCATCACAGCGTAACCCAAGTGCCCGCATAACTTGTCCTACCCCTCTGTCCCTTCCTAAAAAATCCGCAGATTTCATAATCCGACCGTTTACAGCCAATTTGTTTTTAGGCGCAACCCATAAAAGATTTTTTTCTTTTCTTGCAAAATTCATTTCCTCTATCTTTGCATTCCTACAGACAAACCAACTGCTTTTAGGCTTCGTCACATGATCCGCAGATTCGATACAAACCCCCACTACCAAGAAGCTGTTGTCCACAGGAGACCAAAATTCCATTGCAATATAACTGATTACTTCTCCATCTCTCAGATATCTGGAAGGACCATTGCTTTTCGTGTCGCCCCTCACATATCCCAGCACAGTACGATCACGGTCTTTAGCCGCTTTATTAAACTGTGTATTTCCAGTTAAGAGATATGACATAGCATCAAGAATCGTAGACTTTCCAGTGCCGTTTACTCCTGTAATTAAAGTAGAGCCTTTCAGATTAATGCATAACTTCTGGAATCTGGACCATTGTACAATCAACAGCTTTGTTGCTGTTTTCCTATTCGTCTGCATCATTCTCCTCCTCGTCCTTTTCGGTCTCTCCATCCTCTTGAAGCATCCTTTTTTGCGTGTCTTCTACAAATCTCTGAAATTCTTCCTCATCAAGAGCAAATTGCAGAGACGGATATAAACGTATCAGGCAGTCCGTATCGCCTATCTTCCCTTTTATCTCCACAAGATTAAATTTAGTAAATAGACCTAATATATCTGTGATGAGTTTTTTATTGTCAATCAGTTCTTTCACACCATACTTTTCCAGTTCAAAATTCAAATCCACCATAGAAATCAAAATAGATTGTGACAAACTCCCCGAGCGAACCCGGTCTGCGTATAATGTCCAAAGGCAGCAAAGTACAATACTTTCAATTTTTTTCAGCGCAATCCGATTGGATTGTATCTTTCCGGCCTCGCCCAAATCTGCGCAGTTGCGCAGCATAATCACCCCATTGTCCCGGTCAACAACAATATCAAACCCTATATATCCAAAATATACCGAAAAGGGTTCCGGTTTCTTTGATATAAAATAATATGCCCTTTTATTTTCTTCATCTTTATCACGTACAATGAATGTTGATTTTAACAAGCGCCTGCAGGATTTCTGAAACAATTCCTTCTCCGTTGAAGTATAATCTCCCCAGTATTCCTCTATATTCAAACACGTACCTCCCTGCCCGCTTCAGCGGGCATCCATTCAAACTTTCTACTCTTTCGTGATGTCAAATTGCCGCAGAAGCATTTGATTTGTTTCTAAATATCCTTCCGAAACCTTCACAGAAAACCCATTATCGCTACTATATGCAACGGCAGATAATGTACAAAGTAAATCTCTTTTGTTTTGCAATGGCAATTCCTCAGAAGAGATTGCCGCCTTTTCTCCCATTAAGTTTTCCAAATACGCTTTCATTTTTTCTTTTGCATATGGGTTATATGCTTCCTTTTCATGTGCAATCCGTGCTTTTTCAATATCTTGTTCCGTTATTTCTTCTAATTCAATCACATTATCCTGCTTAATTGTCTGTGGTTTTCTCGGATATCGGACAGAGCCTGTATCTATAAATTCATATTTATCAAGAGTAAATAACTCTTGCATCTCTTCCGGAACCATGTCTTTCCATCCGATGGTATCCATTTCTTCAACGATATAGCGTATCGCCTGTTCAACATTCCCCCTCATATCCGCCTCCCGATTCCTAAGGAAACGTGCCCGCCCAATGGCAATCTGTAAATAGATGTTTATTTTATTCTTGATATCCCTCATAATTCTGTCATAGTCCTCAGACAGAAAGCGTTTTGTCATCTGAATCATATCTGTAACATGTTCTTTCGCCTCATTTTCTTCTAATTCTTCTTCCAAAGCGCATCCAATAACCAATAATTCATTGATTTCCGAATCCCCTGAAAACTCATCCAGCTTCGCCTTAATAAAAGAACGGTAAATATGTATATTTTGCTGTTTCGTAAGTCTTGCATATTCCCTTATAAAACTTCCATCACAGTATTCAAGCAGATTCTCCGTCAGACTTTCCAGACTTTCTTCCTTCACCATTCGTTCAATAATCTTTTTAATAAACGTTGCCAGCCGTTTTAGTGATTTTGACAGCAATCGTGCATTTCGATAAATATTTTTTAGGCCATCCACATATGGATCCTGGCTCCATTGCTCTGTATTCTTTAAAATATTATAGATGCTAAAAATATAACTGGAAAATTCCTCTCTCTCTGGTTTTATTAATCGCTGCAAAAATTCGGTCAATATGATTGCCGGCTCTGTCATAATAATATGCTTTTCATAAGTAGCATCATCATTATCTTCCTCCAGCCATCCAATTTCTTTTGAGCAGAATTTCCGTATGATACTATTTGCTATATCATTATAATCTTTTTCTTCTTTCTGCTCATCATCTTGTTCTAAAAAATGAATATGGTTTTCCAATAAATAGTACGAAAGTGCATCTCGAATCCGATTTCGTGAAATACGATAGGTAATCTCCCTTTCATACTGTTCATAAATAACCAATAAACAATCTGCATATACACGATTATTGCTTCCACTGGATAAACAGTTAAAGAAACCGGATGGTATGATATCAAATAAATTTTTCATCTGTTTTTCCCACTATTCTATAAAAATGCAGGCAATATTCATTTACAGAAAACTTGCCTGCATTATCGTTCAGTAAAATCACATGGCTACAATCTCAGTCTTTACCATATTCTTATTTTTAATCTGTGTCGCTATTGCCGTATACAAATCAATATCCACTTCAGAAGCCTCCAGAGTAACCACCAGCGAATACCTGACTTTCGAATGGTATCTGTTTAGATATGCCCTTGATTTCCACCACCCCACCTTAGGATAGATTATAACCATATTACTTTCTGACAGCTGACTGGCAGTTCCTTCCCAAATATCAGAGTGTATAGAACCGACATTCCGGTTATTTATCCCCAGAAGCCATCGGCTGCTATCGTTTTTTATTTCCCCCTTGTCCTCTTCATCCTCCCGCATTGCCTTGCTGATGCGCTTCACAAAATTTTCCCTGTCTTCCATAGGATTATTCACTTCAAAAAGCAGCCCGCAGGACGGATATCTATACTTATCTTTCCAGCCTATTTCCGCAGGACCTGGTTCTATATAATAGGAAAGGGTTACCCTCATTCTGACAATCATTTCCTCATGAGCCAACAACAGCTCCTGTGGCCAGGGAAGCGTATGGATATGCATCTCATTCTGGGAAATACTCCCATTATCCTTCTTCAAATAGGGCTGCAGCTCGTCCTGGAGTATCAAATTAACACTGTTGGAAGCGCTCCACAGTGCCTTGTCCAAATCAGGAACCCCATATCCGCAGGTTCTCAAAAGTCTGCGATAGCCAGTCTTGTCCAGTCTCTCTTGACCGCCAACACTATGTATCATCTGCGGAGTCCACTCAGCCGAGTGAATCAGGAGCGCCCTGATTGTTTCCGGCCATAAATCAGGATATTGCTTCCAAATTCTCGCCGCCATCCAGGCTGCTTGTGCTGTCGCAGAGCTGGTCATCCGTATAACCTCAAAGGGTCTTCCAGTCAGATACTGGTGCCCTGTAGTAAGCAGCGACAAATCATCTGCTTCCGTATAAAAACGCTCCTTTTCGCTATAAGCCACATTTCCACCCTCTAAGACAATTTCAGGCTTAATCGGCCACTTTTTATAGTCCCACATCATCGATGTAGATGTATAAGGAGATATATCCCCTGCCTTTGCAACAGGTTCGTATCCATCAAGCCATGGATCTGCAATCTGATCCAACTCTGTGTACGCCCCCACCGTTATGGCATTCCACGCCTGGCCCGGGTTTTCAACGGAATGGTTTATCACGGCTGTCCGACAGTCACCGCATTCCTGCATCTCGCTTAATGTTGTGTTGCCTGCGGAAATAACCATCAGCCTGTGATGCCCGTCTTCCTCATCTGCCCCAGAGACAATCGAATCGATCGCTCCTGACCAGGAAGTCGGCCTGCCATCCTGCGTAATCCCTGTCTCAGCTGTTATTGCCATACATATCACACGATTGATTTCCGGATTTTCAATCTCCGCCAGACTGATTGCCTCCGATGTAAGCTCGCCGTAGAGTTCCTCCGGATTATCATCCGGCTTGTCCAGCATTTTGACAGACTCCAGGAAGTGATATGCATGAATGACATCCATAGATTCCAGCTTATCCTCAAGGGTACAGAAAGCTGCAATTCCCGCCATGCTTGTTCCATGCCCCGCAATATCTGCCACCCCTCTGGACGTCTCAATTGTATGGCAATCGCTGTCCTTAATAATCTTTTCCAAAATCGGGTGCCCATTGTTTACACCTGTGTCCAGCAGGCAAACCGATACTCCCTCCAAGTTGTCATCCACTATACGTTCAGCAAATTCTCTGCTCCATTCTCGCTGTCCCGCAGGAGATAGCTTCATAAAGAAAGATGTCGGAGGAACCATTCTCCTGAACTCCGCAATTGCGGGACTGCACTCCATCAACGCCAGCAACAGCCCATAATTCGCCAATACACCGACTACGATTCTTTCAGGGAACACGATGCTTTGACGTTTTACAGCAATGTTCAACTGGCGGCATAGCTGCATAAATTCATTTCTCACATACTCAGCTTTCTTTTTTCTGTCATAACGCAGCCAAACCTCACACCACATCAATTCTTCTTTAGGAATCCTGTCTTTCTGCCCAATCCACATGGCTTCTACCAATGCCGTGTGGATGCTTTCAACCGTCCCTATGACATCTGTCCCTGTTTCATTTTCGCTATACTTGTTTATTTTCTTGATAAAAAAATCATGTTTTGCAATCGGAATAAAAACTGTAGCGCAGATTTCATTCTCCTCATTCACCTGAACATTAGAAATTCTTACCCCCTGTCTGCTATCTTCAAGACTTTGAGTCAGCAAATCATAACCTGTTTTCCCTTTAATCTGCAGATATACACCATCCTTTGCAGACATAGATACTGCCATTCTGTGCTGATGCTCTTCTTCTGCTTTCTTCCATGCATATTCAAACTGGGCCCTTATCCTTTCCCCATGCCCCTTTCGGCTGTCCCGAACAGGATAATTTGTCTTTCCACCGCCTTGCGACACTGGCTTATACTTCAGGCGATCTCCTTTTTCTTCCAGAAATATATTGTCTAAATGCTTTTTCATCCAGTATGTTAAGCCTCCTTGTATTGATACAAAGCTTTTCTATCCTGGATATAGGACATCAAAAGCTCCTTCGTGATTTTTTCTTCACAAATCAAGGAATATTTAACAGCCTCCTCACAGGCCTTGACAATATCCGCATGGCTTGCCCCCGCTGCATAATGGTATACTTGTTCCTCAAAAATGTCTGCGGAAGCCAACCCCTCCAGTTTCGCCAAAATAATTCTTCCAATCTGCTCTTCATCCGGAAGCATATAGTCCAACACATCATCAAACCTTCTAAATAATGCCTTGTCCAATATCTGCGGATTGTTCGTTGCAGCAAGAATAATACTATAGGAATCATCGTTTTCCAGATACTGCAGGAAAGAATTCAGGATCCTTCGCATCTCGCCTACATCATTATCCATTGACCTGTCTGATCCAAGGGCGTCAAACTCGTCAAACAGATAGACCCCTTGTATCTCTTCAATATGGTCGAAGACCTGCCGGAGCTTAACGCTGGTCTCACCCATGTATTTCGTTATCAGCTTTTCAACCCGGACGACATATAAGGGCAGTGCCAGTTCATTGGCCAGCACAGACGCTGTCATGGTTTTCCCGGTTCCCGGATTTCCTGTCAGCATGACCTTGCTCCTGTTTTTAAGCCCGTTTTTTCGCAACAGTTCCTTTTTCCGGTATTCTATAATAATTCTGTTTACTTTTCCTTCCAGACCTTCAGATAAGACCAGATCAGACAATCTGGTATCAGAAGACCTCTGCTCCAGCATCTCGCATCTTTCAGGATACCTTACCATGTTTTGCTTCGCTATATACTTGGGATTCTGAATCAGATCCTTAATTTCCCTTGCACTGGCGGTATGGCCGATTTTCGCCTCATGAGCCGCTATCTGCAAAGATATTGACTTGAATTTTTCATTATTTCCCTCAAAGTGCATCCGCATAAGGGCTTTCACCTGTTCAATCGTTGCCATATCCCACTTTCCTCCTGCATCCATAGTAACATAATTTGATCTGTTTCGCATTAAAAACAAAAAATATTCCGCTTTTCGAATCTTTAGTCCTATTGAAGCTGCTGTCTGCCCCTTTCCAAACCTTTTAGCTGGTGTCAAGTTAGGACTAAATTTTCTTGAAGATATTTTTCAAACCTTTCGGATACACCCTCCCTGAACTGTAAAATATTATATAATCCCCTCAACCCCTTATCATATATAATGTGAAAATGCAAACAATATTCATTTGTAATTAACTTGCCTGCATTTTTATCCGGTAAAGCTCATATGACTATCACCTCGGCTTTTCCCATATTCTTATGTTCAATCCGCGTTGCTATTGCAATATACAAATCAATATCCACTTTGGGGATTATTGGCAGAACAGTCTCTACAGGTTCCAAGGTTGATACGCCCCTTGCCGCCATAGATACTGAACTCGCCCTCCATCGCTATCTTCCCACAGAATTCACATTTGATCCATCGATTGCCATCGACATCTTTCGCCAGCGTCTCCTGCTGAGAGAGTTTTGATTCCATGTTTCTTTTAAAAAATTGTTTCTTTCCCTATATATCTCTCCTTGTATAAAGCAACCGTCCTCTGTGCCATAAAGTCTCGCTCCTTACAAATGCTTTCCGATATGCTTTACAATGACCTTCCCTCCCAATATATCCCTTTTTCGGGGAAAGAAATAAATCCTGTCCTGTTGTTTCATTTCTTTGACTTACCTTTAATACCTGCACTTTATCCTTTCCTGCCTGCGGCCCCGGTATAATGTAATCCATCCAGTATTCCACCTGTTTACTGAATGTACCGACCTTTTTATTCTCATCCAGCCCAAAACACTTTGACTCTTTCACCTGGCTTCTCAACATGTTTTCTTCCCTTACAAGCCAAACCTTATCTCAGCTCTTTGAGGATTTGCTTTTACCCTAATTATACTGGTATAAATTGCTTTCGCCAAATCATTATCGACAAGATTATCTTTTCTATACAGCCTTCTATACAAGGAAATATCTAATTCCCCAAACCAAATATGTATTATAAAATCCACCCTAATCCCGTTTTTTGTATCCCTGTCTCTCATGCCATCCGCCCCGCCAGCACTACGCTCATCACCGTCCCCGCCAGGGTGGCCAGCAGCGCCCCCGTCAGGGTAAACCTTGTCTTCGTCACCTTCGCCGCCAGGAAGTACACACTCATAGTGTAGAACACTGTCTCCGTACAGCTCATCAGTATGGAGGTCAGCATCCCCGCATAAGAATCCGGTCCTGATGTGCGGAAGATGTCCAGCACCAGCCCGGTTGCCGCCGATGAGGAGAACAGCTTCACCATCAGCAGCGGCATCAGCTGAGCAGGCAGCCCCACTGCGGAGGTAGCAGGACCGAGCAGTGTCCCCAGCATCTCAAAAAATCCCGACGCCCGCAGCATCCCCACCGCCACCAGCAGGCCGATAAGCGTAGGGACAATATCCACCACAATCTTCAGTCCGTCCTTTGCGCCCTTTAGAAAGGCTTCATAGACCTTTACTTTGGAGACGAAACCGTAGCCCACAATAAAAAAGATCAAAATGGGGATAACAATATCTGAAAGATGAGCCAATGCATTCATACCGCTTTCCCTCCCCTGCCCTTTTGTCTTTCAGATGACGATGATATTCCGGCAGCCGCGTCATCCCGGCAGAAACCGGCGCCGCTGCCGGACATCCGCCTGATTTCGCTGGCCGTCAAATCCGCGCTGCCGCCCCTACGGCTTTTGCTCATACAGCTTCCCTCCACGCCAGTCCTCGCGAAATGATCCTTAATCTTACAGTAAATGATCGCCACCAAAGTACTCACCAGGGTAGCCGCAATGGCCGGGGCAATGATAGCTGTGGGATTGGCACTTCCATATTGACTGCGATAGGCAATCATATTTACCGGAATCAACTGCAGGGAAGAAATATTGAGAATCAAAAATATACACATCTCGTTGCTGGCGCACCTGCCTCTGTCTCTCCTGATCTGCTTCTCTTCCCAATGCTTCTCCTCCCGATATCGGCTCCCGGCCTGCTTGCCGTGCATATACCGACCCTTTCCAGATCCGGCAACGTCATCAGACTCTGATTCCAGATACTCCGGATTCCCCCGCTCCGCCTCCAGCTTCGCCAGCTCCTCCATGGCCTTTAAGCCCGCCGGCGTGCAGGCCCAGCCCAGCCCCAGCACATTGGCAATGATATTCGCGGCTATGTACCCCAGCGCCTGATGCCCCTGGGGAATCCGTGGAAACAGAAAACGCAAAAAGGGCCTGATGCCTCTGGTCAGCTTTTCCACCAGCCCCGCTTTTCCCGCAATCTCCATCAGCCCCATCCACAGCGCCACCACCCCTGCCATGGTAATGCAAAGGGAGATGGCCTCTCCCGCGCTGTCTAACGCCGCATTGGTCACCTCCGCCATGCGGCCCGTGGCCGCTCCGTAAATCACTGCAAGCAATATCATGCCCGCCCAGATACCGTTCAACATTTTCTACACCCTATTTCCCGCCTTTCTATCAGCATATGCGCCGGAATATGGAAAAATAGCTTTTTCTTTTAAAGCTTCATGCCGACCAGCGTGGCCGGCATCTCCTGCTTGTGTTCACTTTACTCTAAGGACAGGGATTTTTCGGGAAAAGATTCCATGAAAAAGGCAGCCGGCCATATGGAGCTGACTACCGCAGATTCTCAGAACTGGCGAAAATATGAAAACGGCAGTCCAGCCAAAACTGGCGCTGCCGTTTTCAATTCCCCTTTTACATATTTATTATAAGACGCAAACGACTTCTTGTAAAGAGAAAGTCATCGACAAATGTTGACA
>CAJTZD010000061.1 GCA_910584235.1 uncultured Acetatifactor sp. | reverse complement strand
ACGAGTTTATAGAGAAAGTCGTTGTCCATGAGGCCGACAAATCCACCGGGGACAGACGGCAGAAAGTTGATATATATTTCAACTTCATTGGATGTTTTGTTCCGCCCAAGCCGGAGGTCATTCTGACCGCCGTGGAAGAAGCAAAAGCGCAAAAGGCGTTGGCGGTGCGGAACCGGGAACGGGAGCAAAACAAGCTGCGTATGCGCCGGGTGAGGGAGGCACAGCGGGCCGCAAAAGGAGGCCGGGAAAGTTCCTTCTCCGGCTGGTTGATTTGCTTGCGCTGTTGTGCTATACTCGTCATGGATACAACTCGACAAATCGTGATTTATCGGGCAGCGGTTCTTTGCGGACGGCGGTTCCTCTGTGTATTTTGGCAAAAGGATTCCGCTAAATTTACATTATATTTACTGGAGGCGTAACAATACTATGATTTTGGAAAACAAATATCCAATATTCGAATTTGATGATAACAAAGAGGCAAAATTAAACCCAACGTCTTTTGTAGACCAATCATTTGAAACAGACAAGTTAATTATTACTTTTTTCCCCGAGGTTATGGATAAATTAGTAAATGAGGATAAGATTACACTTGAAAGAACGATTGGCGGTGAGAACCCGGTCTTAATATATCGCTTTTTAGACGATGACATTCTAATTACATTGGGTCAGATAGGATGTCCAGCCTGTGCAGGAAATTTGGATTTATTTAATGCCATGGGTATTACTAAAGTTATGTTCTGTGGCGGCGGAGGTGTTCTTGATAAAAACATCGAAGTAGGTCAGATACTTGTGGTGGACGGGGCAATTAGAGACGAAGGGTTTTCATACCATTACATAGCACCTTCAAGATACATCTATACAAATCCCGAAACAACCGAAAAAATCACGCAGTATTTAGCAGATAATTCAATTTCATATATTCGAGGATTGACTTGGACAACAGATGCCATATTCAGAGAAACTACGGAGAAAATATCACGGAGAAAAGAAGAGGGCGCAAAGATTGTGGAAATGGAACAGGCAGGGTGTATTGCCGTTTCGCAATTCAGAGGTTTTGATTATGGGGCATTAATATATGGTGGGGATGATGTTTCACAGGACGAGTGGAGCAATAGGGGCTGGCATAGCCGAGAAGGGATTCGTTATGACCTTGTGGTGCTCTGTAAAAAACTGGTTGCAATATTATAGTGCTATTATCCTGCTCAGAAAATTCCAGTTTATGGAAAATATACAGTGCCGGAGGGCTGGGCAAAGATGGAGAGATACTCCACGGTAAAATCCTGAAAGTACTGCAGGACCGCCTGGTAAAAACAGGCCTCTCTGTATCAGCGACGTTCTCTGTCCTCAGCCACCAGGGGGCGCTCGCATACCCTGATTCACTGGTCACAAGCGAACCCGTGAAAAAGATGAACGACATATATAAGAAGTTTAAAATCAAATGCCCTGCTGGGATACCATACACTCTGACTGAGAATGAGCGTGCCAGAATGTAGAGGGAATTAACGAGCGGGAGCTACGAGGTATTTGTAGACAATTCCTAAGTCGAAAAAGCAGCCCCGGAAATGAGTAACGGTACCGCGCAGGGCATGTGGGGAGGTTTTTGATGATATTTCCCAAAGTACTGCAATCTCTGCAAAATGTACATATAATCATGCAAAGGTGGGCAGACCATTTTCTGCCAAATGCGGAAAAGCGCCAGGCGCGGGAGATTCTGCGGCTTATCTGCCGGAAATGCCATGAGGAAGAAGCAGGGACAGAAAGCGGAACAGATGCGTCAAAAAGGAATCTGCCAGGGAAGCGAAAACGCTTTCTGCACATCTTATGGGAAGAGTGGAAAGAGCGCAAATGGCTGTCCGTTATCTGCCATCCGGCTTTTCTGCAAAGGCAGTACAGCCCGGAAGTTCTGGCAGGTCTCTGCGGCTTTCTGCAGGAAGAAAGCCAGGTTCGTCCGGAAGGGATAGGGCAGGATCTGTATTTTGCCCTGTGCATGGCATATGGTTTTTTCACGGATGGCGATGGTGCGGAGGATGGTATGGCTGCTGACAGGCAGGCGAGACTGGCAGCGTCGCCCGGGGCGGAAAGCGAATATGACCGTATGGAAGGGCTGCTTGCCGTACACCCCAGTCACAGGGAGTACGTGCAGGATCTCCAGTGCTGGCCTGATTTGATAGAAGAGCGCCGCTTCTTTTCTTTCTGCAGGGAAGCATGCCGTCTCTGGCAGGGCACGGGGGACCAAGAACAGCAGGCCGCTTTCGGGGAGGGCTTTCCGGACATGGCGGAGCAATGGCTGCTGATGTCCTCCCTCCCCGAGTCCGATATGGAATTTGCCCTCCGCAACCTCTGCAGCCTGCCCCAGCCTTTGTTTTCACGGCAGCTTGCGGCGAAAATGCAGGAATACGCGGATCTGTGCCGGGAGCGGCAGGAATTTTTCCAGGCGTTCGTGGACGCGCTGGATCATACGGGAGATGGGCATTCCGTCCATGAATGCGGATATGTGCCGCTTATGCAGCGCTTCAGCGCCCTGAGGGCACGATACGGTTCGGCGGGGGGCTGGAAAAAGCATCTGTGCAGCCGCAGTTTCCAGAACGCATTCCGCGACTGGGTGCTGCACCCGCGCCATGGCGGCTATGTCAGCTCCTGGGCCAGGTATCTGGAATACTATGGGTGGCGGGAGGTGCGCAGCCAGTTCGGCGGCAGCTCGCCTTTTGAGGAAGAGCTGCTCGGGTGGCTTAAGACCGATTTGTATTTCAAGGAGTACGAGAAACGCTACCAGAGGGAGTCGGCCTGGAAGGAGCAGCAGATAGAAAAGGCCTATTTCCGTGAACTGTTCCCCCTGCCGGAACGAAGCGCGGGAAAGCTTGAGGTGCTCCGCAAGGCAGAGCAGGGGAAGCCAATCGACGCAAAGAAGGCGTCGGAAGCCCTCAGCGAACTGTACGCGTATGATGAAACGGCGCTGCGCCGTCTGACACAGGCCACCAATGCCATGGTGCGATTCAATTTCCTCCTGGGCGCGCCAAAGGACAGGGGTGAGGCGGCGTGGGGGGACGCGGTCTGTTTCCTGGAGGATGAGGTCCTAATCTACCGCAGGGAGGAAGACGGGACCTGCCGCATGAGCCACGCCGCTTTTTTTGACCTGATTGCTCACATTGTGGACAGCAAGGCGGACTGCCATATGACGCATCAGAAGTCTTTCTATAACGATGAATTTATGGATACGGTCTGCAAAAATATGTACCTGTACGAATGCTATATATCCGGCATGAAATGACGCAGGAAGGAAGAGATTTCTTATGGTGCCACAGGAACGCATATACGTTAAAACAACTATATAAATTCGAAAAACAGAAAGGAAGTCAATGATATGGAACACAAAGGAACCAAAACAATCGAGACAGAACGTTTGATACTGCGGGTTTTCCGGGCAGAGGACGCGGAGGCCATGTTCCGCAACTGGGCCAGCGACCCGGAAGTGACGAAATTCCTGACCTGGCCCACCCACGGGGACGTAAGCGTCACCAGGCATGTCCTGGCGGACTGGGTCGGCAGGTACGGTGAGTCTTCCTATTATCAGTGGGCCATTGAACTGAAAGAAATCCGGGAACCGATCGGCAGCATCAGCGTCGTGAAGTCCAGTGACGAAACCGAATCCGCCACCATAGGCTACTGCATCGGCCGCCGCTTTTGGGGACAGGGCATCACCGCGGAGGCGCTGGAGGCCGTGATGGCCTACCTTTTTGAGGAAGTGGGCATGAACTGCGTGAACGCCTGCCACGATCCCCGCAATCCGAACTCCGGGAAAGTCATGCAAAAATGCGGCATGGCCCTGGAGGGCACATGGCGGGCAGGGGGCATCAACAACCAGGGCCGGTGCGACGAACGCTGGTATTCCATACTGAAAGCGGAATATGACAGAAGAGGAGACGCGGAAGAAATCTGGAAAGAGCTCTACGAGAAAGCCCTGGCCGTCCAGAACGGGAGGAAGATTTCAAACTATGTGGACGCGGGCGGCGTGGCGGCAGCTATTCTGACAGCCTCCGGGAACATTTACACAGGCGTATGCGTGGACACCTGCTCCACCCTGGGAATCTGTGCCGAGCGCAACGCCATGTTCCACATGCTGACCAACGGCGAGCACGAAATCCGGAAAGTGCTGGCAATCATGCCGGACGGCCGGACGGGAGCGCCCTGCGGGGCCTGCCGGGAACTGATGGCCCAGCTGATGCCGGATTCCTACAGGGACATTGAGGTCATGCTGGACTATGAGCGGAAACGGACCGCCACGCTGGGGGAACTGACGCCGGAGTGGTGGATTTAGCATGGGCGAGTCAAAGCTGCGTGAACTGGACGCTCTGGCGGAACTGCTGCGGGGAATTTCATTGGTTGGCAGGAATTAAATGCCGTTTATATAGTCGCGTAAATTGCGTGAAAGAATGGAAACAGGGCATCAGGCGGCGCAGGAACTTATTGACAGATTCTGTAGCCAGTTATATAATTCAGTTATATAAATAATTTATATAACTGAATTATAGGATTGCATACAAGGAGTGGTGAAGATGCCGAAGCAGAGAATCACGAAAGAGATGGTGGTGGACGCTGCCTTTGAGATAGCGAAGAGCAGCGGCATGGAACAGGTTCTGGTGAAGAATATCGCGGACAGAATCGGTTGCTCCGTGCAGCCAATCTACAGCTATTGCAGGAACATGGACAGCCTGCGCCGGGACGTGGCAGCGCGTGTCCGCTGTTTCGTGCGGGAATATGTGGCGGAACGTATCGACAGGGACGACCTGTTCCGGGGCACAGGCAGGGCATATATCCAGCTGGCGAAAGAACAGCCTCATTTATACAAGATATTCATCCTGCACCGGCGGGAGGGGATATCGTCCCTGGAGGATCTGTACCGGGCGGAGGCCGATTCCGGGACAGCCGGATTGCTTGCGGATAAGCTGGGCATCAGCGCGGAGCAGGCCAGACAGCTGCATCTGAACATGCTGATCTACACCATTGGAATCGGCACTGTTTTTTCCGTGACCACGCCGGGGATTTCAGCGGACGAGATATATGGGCAGCAGGAAAGCGCCTATGAAGCGTTTTTGAATCAGGCAATGGGCGGAAAGGAGCGGAAATGAGGAAAGGGAAATGGATTGCGGCAGTTTGCTGCGCGGTGGCGCTTTTGGCTGGGGCAGGGATAATCGCGTTAGGGGCGATGGTTGAC
This sequence comes from uncultured Acetatifactor sp., assembly GCA_910584235.1. GTDB lineage: Bacteria > Bacillota > Clostridia > Lachnospirales > Lachnospiraceae > Acetatifactor. The sequence goes on along the minus strand of CAJTZD010000061.1, from coordinate 16,192 downwards.
CGCGTGAAGCAGATTCCTGTCTGCAATCCGAATCTGGAGGAGATTGCGGATGGAGCCTGTTTCGGCGAATATTCTGCCGGGCCTGTTGCCGTGAAAGTGCAGGTGGCTGTGGAGGGGCACGAACTGGCAGAGATAGAAATTACAGAGCATCAAAACGGCCTGGGCGGGAAAGCAGAGGAAATCATTGAGGATGTGATAGACAGCCAATCGCTGGAAGTAGACGCAATTTCCGGGGCCACCGTGAGCAGTAAGTGTATCTTGAAGCTCTGGAGGATGCATTGCGGAATGGGACGGAATGAATCAAAAAAAGAGATATGAAATAGCGTTACAGAAAGGAAACAACGATGAATACAGAGACGACAGAGGCAAAAAAGGGAATCATCCTATACCAGTCGAAATACGGAGCCACGAAGAAGTACGCTGGTTGGCTCCGGGAAACCCTGAGCTTTACCTGCATAGAGGTGCCGAAAGCCACCCTGGACATGGTGAAGCAATACGATACCATTGTATTATGCGGCGGAATATATGCATCCGGCATAGCCGGGCTGGCGTTCCTGAAGAAGCACATCGTCCAACTGCAGGATAAGAGGACAGCCGTTTTCTGCGTCGGCGCGTCCCCCTATGACGAAAGCGCGCTGGAGGAAATCAGAGCGCGGAACCTGACGGGAGGGCTGCAGGGAATTCCGCTTTTCTACGGGCGGGGAACCTGGGATGAGAGCAGAATGACGTTCCGGGACAGAACCCTGTGCAGGATGCTGCAGAAAGCCGTGGCGAAGAGAGACCCCGACACCTATGAGCCGTGGATGAAAGCGCTCATGTGTGCCGTAGGGCAGGCCTGCGACTGGACAGACCGGACATATCTGGAACCGTTGTTGGACTATCTGAAAGAATAAGGAAAAAATCTATAAAAATTCTTTTTTCATGCAACCAACTCCTGATTTTGTCGGAATATATAGTGAAAGCGGTAAGCAAAGCGTTCCATATCTGATTACGAAAGCGATGAACGGAGCGCAGAAGAGACAACGGGTAAGCGCAGAAGAGCCAACGGGTAAGCGCAGAAGAGACAACGGGCAGGCGCAGAAGAGCCAAGGAATGAATGCCAGGGAATGGGAGCGACAAAAGGGAGCCACAGGAAAGGGGGAACAGGGATGCAGGACGAAGCGATTGTAGGGATGTACTGGCAGAGGGATGAAAACGCGATTCGGGAGACAGAGCGCAAATACGGGCGCTATCTGTCGAAGATTGCCTATCATGTGCTTGCTGACCTGGAGGACAGCAAGGAGAGCGTCAACGATACCTATCTGAAAGCGTGGAATTCCATGCCGCCCCACAGACCGGAAGTCCTTTCCGCCTACCTGGGCAGGATCACCAGACAGCTGTCCATCGACATGTTCCGGGGACGGAACCGGAAGAAGCGGCAGGCATCGGAATACGCCCTGTCCCTGTCCGAGCTGGAAGACTGCGTTTCCGGCAAAGATACCACGGAACAGGACGTGAATCTGCATCTGCTCTCGGAGGCCATCGGCGCTTATCTCCGCACGCTGACACCGGAAGCCCGAAATACTTTCGTGGGAAGGTATTACTATATGGATTCCCTGAAAGAAGTGGCCGCATATTTCGGCATGAGCGAATCCAGGGCGAAGAGCATGCTGTACCGCACAAGACAGGGGCTGAAAGCTTATCTGGAACAGGAGGGGTTTGTAGTATGAGGAAAGAACAGATCAGTGACGCTTTGAACCTGCTGGAGGACGCTGTCCTGGAAGAGACCGACAGGCTGCGGAACCGGGAGGGGAAAGGCCTGGATACAGAGGGGAGAGAAGAAAGCAACCGGGAGGATAGCCGAAAGGCATGTAGCCGGGAGAGGGAGAGCCGAGAAGAAAGCAGCTGGGAAGCGAAAAGCCGGAGAGAAAGCCGGAAAAGTCGAAAGGAAAAGGCCGGAAGTCTGCGGAAATGGGCTGCCGCCGCGGCCGGTCTTCTGCTGGCAGCATGCGCGGGATGGATTATCATGGAACAAAAACAGAATCAGACGGGCCAGGACTCCTCGCTCTATGCGTCCCATGACCCGGAGGGGAAACAGGAACCTGATACACAGGATACAGGGGATACGGCAGGGCTTCCCATGCTTTCCGTGGCAGAAATCGGGGAGGAGGAAGCAGCGGGCTATGAGGGCATCAGAGTGCATGACATCTCGGAGTTAGTCGATGCGAACCCATGGGACGAAGCGTTGGGGATTTCATCTCTGCCGGTGTATGAAAACGTTCTGTCCTACGATGAGAACTATATCGTACAGGGCGGAGACTTTCATAAAATGCGGGAATTCCTGCTTGAAATCGCGGGCAGCTTAGGACTGGAGGAGGAATCCCTGACCATCACGGATGATGTGCCGGACGAAGAGACGAAGCAGATTATTACAGAGAAGCTGGAGATGGGCGGAGACACCGTGCCGGAAGGGTATTTCAATCCCACGAAGCTGATCGGGGAAGCGGAAGGGCTGAAAATCCAGGTGAATCAGGCCATGACGGCTACGGTATCTTTTGAACCGGCCGTATCCCTGCCGGAGGAATATCATTTTACCCATTACGCTGCCTTTGGGGAGCTGGCGGAGACGGCAGAATATCTGGAAAAAGAGTACGAGGATTTCATCGGGATGGAGCATCCTGCGGCGAATATCTATGGCGGCGGCTACAATATCTATCTCCAGCAGAGTTATTGGATTGAATTTTATGACCGGGCGGAGGATATGGTCCAGCGCATCATCAATTACAATTTCAACCGGGTGGCCTTTTACTGCGATGACCATGGCAGGCTGTACCTGGCCAGGAACTTCCGGCCTGATTTGTCGAGGATGGTGGGAGAGTACCCAATCATCACGGCGGAGGAGGCGAAAGAGCTTCTGCGGAAAGGCAATTATATCACCACGGTGCCTTATGAGATGCCCGGAGAGGAGTTCATCGGGAAAGTGGAGCTGGTCTACCGCGTGGGAGAGCGGGAGAAATATTATATGCCCTATTACCGCTTTTATGTGGAACTGCCCGAAGCGGCCATGGATGACGGCCTGAAAGCCTATGGGGCGTACTATGTGCCGGCTGTGGAAAGCGCTTACATTTCTGATATGCCTGTGTGGGACGGCAGCTTCAATTTGTGACAACAGCATATTTGCGGGCACGGATTTCGTTGCTGAAATATGCTCCCGTTGTCCCCGCCAGGGGACGGCGGGAGTTCTGCCGTGCACTTGGCGGGGTACATCTCCAACGAGTGCAAGTTTCAGGGAAGACTAAAGCCTGCGACTTCCATAGTCATTTCTTTGACGACGTGCGATGAACAATGGAAATGGAGGAAATGAAATTTAAAATTTTATAAAAGCTATTCCATTTCCCGGGAAGATACGAGATAATGGGAGTAGTTATTTCACTTGCTGAAACCTCATGGGAGGAAAACAGGGAAGTCATACCCATAGCGAAATGCCGGTACCCGGACAGAGCAGCTGGTTTCATGAATCGGGACAGTGGTAGCGGCTGCGAAAGATGGTCGTCCTAAATTATCATGGCGAAAGCGGCGCGGAAGTAGTATAATGGAAAACAAAAAAGTCAGTAGGAAAGTGTGTCGCCTGTATGGAAATGAAAAGATTGCGGGTGGGCGGTCTGTTGCTGCCCTCCAATGTTCTGATGGCGCCTTTGGCCGGATACACCTGTTACCCGTTCCGGATGCTTGCCTATGAACTGGGGGCGGGCCTGTGCTTTACGGAGATGTCCAGCGCCAATGCATTGAAATATTCGGACAGGGCCACCCGGCGCCTTCTCTATACCACCCGGGAAGAGCCTGTGAGGGCCGTGCAGCTGTTGGGCGGAGACCCGGCCGTGATGACACAGATGGCATGCTCGGAGGGATTGAAAGATTTTGATATCATTGACATCAATATGGGCTGTCCCGTGCCCAATGTGTTCAAAAGCGGCGAAGGCAGCGCCCTGATGACAGACCCCAAAAGAGCGGCAGCCATCATCCGGGGGTGCAGGAAAAGCGGGAAAATTGTCACGGTAAAATGCCGCACGGGAATCCGGAAAGAGGACATGTTCGCGGCGGAGTTTGCCCGTGTGTGCGAGGACGCGGGGGCGGATCTGATTACCATCCATGGGCGCAGCCGCAGCATGATGTATGACGGGGACTGCTGCTATGAGGAAATTGCCCAGGCGAAAGCGGCGGTTTCGATTCCCGTAATTGCCAACGGGGGGATTTTCTCGGCGGAGGACGCCGGGAGGATGATGGAGCGGACCGGAGCCGACGGGGTGATGATTGCCCGTTATGCGCTGGAAAATCCCTTTATTTTCAGCGAGCTCACCCACAGGCCCATAGAGAAGAGTGTTCTGCAGATTCTGCTGGAGCAGACGGAGCTGACGGCTGCCTGTTATGACGAGACTTTTACCATCCGGTATATCCGGAAGCTGGCTTCCTATGGGATGAAAAAGCGGAAGGGGACGAAGCGGTATAAGGAGCAGCTGTATCGGTGCGGAAGCCTGGAAGAACTCAGGGACATTGTGGTGCGGATATTTTCCGATGAAGTTTCCAGAGAAGTTCCGTGACGGCGCGGAGGGTTTCCAATGCGGAGCCAAAGCGGTATCTCAAAGGCGGCCCGACGCTTTGCGTTTATCGCGGGACGGTAATTGCTTCATTTTCCCCCGATACCCTTTTGGCTCCAACATCATGGAAGGAATGGAGAGAGGAGTTTTGCTTTTTATGGAAAATGACTTTCAGATAGAGAAGGGTATCCTGAAATCATATACGGGCAGGCAAGAGCAGGTCATTGTTCCGGAGGAAGTCCACACCATTGGCGAAGATGCTTTCAAAGGCTGTGTCTCTTTGCGTAAAGTGACTCTGCCTTTTGGCCTTATGCATATTCTGTCCGGCGCTTTCAAGGGGTGCCGCAGGCTAAAGGAGATTGCCGTTCCGCCGGGTGTCACCCATGTGGGCGAGTATGCCTTTCACCGCTGCCACAGCCTGGAGTCAGTTTCTCTTCCTCCGTCCGTAACGGAGCTGGGAGACTGCGCGTTTCTCTACTGTGACAGCCTTACCGAGGTGAGGATTCCCGGTGCTCGGTATTTGGGAAAACAAGTATTTGTAAACGATGTAATGCTGAAAAAACTGGAGATTTCCCCGAAGCTGCAGGAAGACTGTCTCTGTGATGTGTTCACTGGCTGCAGCAGGATTTCGGAAATCGCCTTTTCGGATGGACGGAAATATGTGTTTCCAAACGCAGTGGAGGTGGTGGCCGGGGAGATGGCGGTTCCCGGCCTGGTTCGCGCCATTGCGGTAGATATCCTGCGGATGATGGAGCTGGAGGGGCGGTGTCTGGCAAAATTTCTGACGAATCTGAAGCATGTGGAGATTCCGGAGGGGATTGAAAAGATTGGGAAGAGTGCCTTTTTTGACAAGCGGGGAATCATTTCCGTCCAATTTCCCTCTACGCTGAAAGAGATTGAGAGCCGGGCGTTCCGCAACTGCATCAGCCTGGAGACCGTTGCTTTCCGGCGGGAGGAAAACGTGATTCATGAGGATGCGTTTCAGAATTGCAGCGCCCTGAGGGAAGTCAGGACTCCGGAGGGCGCGTCTTTCGGGATAGAGGGAATCTCTGGTCTTTCCGGGGAGGATATTCCGGTGTTGGTGAGGACTGTCCGAAAACAGGTTCTGGGGAATTTCCGGCTCAGCGGTTCCATTCTTCTGAAATATCTGGGGAATGAATCCAGAGTCGTGGTTCCGGAAGGCGTTGTCCGTATCGCAGAGGAGGCTTTTGCCGGAAATGAAGGAGTTGACAGGGTGATTCTTCCGGATTCCGTGGAGACAATCGGGGCGGGGGCTTTCAGGGATTGTCTGGTTTTGCAGTCAGTTAATTTCCCGGCCCGCCTGGGGCATATCGGCACAGGGGCTTTTGAAAACTGCGTGAAGCTGCTTCGCGCCCCGTTGCCTGAGGGGCTTACGGAGGTGGGGGCGAAGGCATTTAAACGTTGCCGCAGGCTGAAAGAACTTGGCCTGGGGAAAGGCGTCCGGGCTATCGGGGAACAGGCTTTTTACGGCTGTTCGGCTTTGGGGGAAGTGCGCTTTCCGGACAGCCTGGTCTCACTGGGGGATATGGCGTTCTATCGGTGTAAAGCTTTGAAAGAAGTGCAGCTGCCGCCGGGGACGGAAGCGGTGGGCAATCTGGCATTTGCCCAGAGCGGGGTGAAAAGGGTCCGGATGGAAGGATGCGGCAGGGGGTATGGGAGGGATATTTTTTTCCAGTGCCCTGGTCTGCGCAGTGTGGTATTGGAAAAAGGCGTCCGCCATATTCCGGACAGGCTGGCTTACGGCTGCGGCGCTTTGAACCGGGTGGTGCTGCCGGATACGCTGGAATCTGTGGGGAGGAATGTTTGGGAGGGGACGCCTTTTCTGAAGGATTGGGTGGAGAAGCAGCTGGAAAACCAGATAGAAGATAGGCTGGAGAATCAGCAAAAAAATCGTCAGGAGAGCCGGATAGAAGATGAGACACGGAATCAGCCGGAGAGCCGGAAAGAAGATAGGACACGGAATGGTCCGGAGAGCCGGATAGAAGAAAAACAATGGAATGGGTCAGAGAATCAAATAGGACCGGGAAAGCGAACAGAAAATAAGGCAGAAAGGCAGAATGAAATCTTCTGGGACGGGCGTCATTTGAAGGGGATTGTTTCGCTGCCGGAGGAAACCCGGATTGTGGCGGGAGGGGCCTTTTATGGCAATCAGTTTCTGACGGAAATACATTTTTCAAATCATGTTACATGGATTGGAGAAGCTGCTTTGAAGGGCTGTACCAAGCTGTGCCGCGTAACCTGGCCAAAGGCTGTGACGACAGCGGAACCGGAAGTGTTTTCCGGCTGCACCCGGTTGGAAACCATTGCTCTGTGCCCTGACAGCCCGGAAAGCGCAGAGCTGCAAGACGCTTCTTTTGCCGCTGCCGTTCCCTGGAAAGCTGTGAAAGACCGGGCCTTTTACAACTGTAGAAAACTTTCCCATATTCTATGGAAAGATATTCGGACCGTTGGAAAGGAAGCTTTCTTTGGCTGTGTTTCCCTGAAACCGGAAGACACGGATTCCCTGGAATGGGTGGGAGAACTGGCGTTTGAGGGGATGCAGGGCATGGAAACCGCAGAGAGTATGGAAGGTCAGAATGCCAGGGAAGCCGCAGATGGCGCAGCGTGCAAGGACAGAGAAAGCCGGGACGGAACCTCCGGCCTGTGCATTGTGGGAAGCATTCTGGTGTCGGGCGGACGCTGCCCGGGAGAGGTGCATGTGCCGGAAGGAATCACTGTCATTGCGCCCTACGCCTTTTCCGCGAACCGCCAAATCACCGGGCTTGTTCTGCCGGAAACCCTCCGCAGCATCGGCGAAGGCGCGTTCTGGGGCTGCAGCGGGCTGGCGCATGTTCGGTTTCCGTCATCTTCCTGTGCCGTGGGCCCTCGTGCCTTTGAAAAATGCACCGGAATCCAGGAAATCCGTCTCCGCGCCCACAGTCTGGGCGCAAGTGCCTTTGCCCGCTGCCTGTCCTTGGAGAGGGCAGAAATCACCGGGCTTTCCGCCTTGGAAGAAAGGCTTTTTGAGGGCTGTGAGAACCTGAGGGAATGTGTCTGTGGACAGGTTTCCGCAGTGGGAGATTCCTGTTTCAGCGGCTGCAGGCAACTGGAAAACTTTGATTTTCAAATGACTATAGAAATCGGAAGTTACGCATTTCAGGACTGCGACATGCTGAAGGAAATCGGCCTGAATGACCAAACCAAAGTGCATCCCCATGGATTTGAGGATTGCGGCCGTCTGGAACGCATTGTCCTTACGGGAAAGGAAGGCAGCCTGGAACTTTGCGAATATGCATTTTCCGGCTGTACTGCTTTGAACCAGGTGGTGCGCCGCGGCCGGCTGTGGGAACTGCGGGAATACAGGGATATCCTGTCCGAGAAGCTGCCGGAGCCTGTCCGCCTGGTTTTCCACAGCGCGCTCAGCTGCTTCGAGGTGGAAAAAGAGGAAATTCTCTGCGGATACAGAGGTCTGGGACGCATTCTGAAAATCCCTGCGGGAATCCGGCGAATCCAGGCGGAGGTTTTCCAGGATTGTCTGATGTTGGAACAAATCAGCATCCCGGAAACGGTGGAATACATCGGGGCAAGGGCTTTCCACAAGACGGCCTGGATGGAAAAGCAGCGGGCGAAATCACCGATGGTAGTGGTCGGCCATATGCTTTTGGACGGCTCCTGCTGTGCGGGGGAAGTGGTCATCCCGGAAGATATCCGCCTGGTCTGCGGGTGGGCGTTTGCAGGAGGAATGGGAATAGAGAAAATCCGTTTTCTGTCAGACAGGGTGAGGGTGGAAGCCTATGCTTTCCGGAATTGCATTTTCCTGAAAGAACTGGTGCTGGCAGACGGTACTTCGGTGGTGTTTGAGGGGATTTCCGACAGGAAAAAGGAACTGCCCACGTTGGCAGAACAGGCCGTGTGGGACAGGCTGAATTGTTTCAAAACAGATGAAAATGATGTGCTGATTGAGTGTACCGGCAATATTTCCCGGCTTCTGGTGGCGGAGGGAATTACGGCTATCGGGGACAGCGTTTTTCAGGACGGAAATCTTCTGACCGAAATCATTCTGCCGCGGACTGTAACTTCCATTGGCAGAAATTCCTTTGCCGGATGCAGGTGGCTGCTAAGGGTATGCGGTGCCGAAGGCGTGAGAACCATCGGAAGCAGAGCGTTCTCCGGATGCGGCAGCCTGGAGGAAGTGGCGCTGGCGGAGAGCCTTACGGAGATTGGCCGGGGAGCCTTTGAGAATTGTACTTCCCTGCGGGAGATTGTGCTGCCGGAAGGCGTGGAAGAGCTGCCTGAGAGGGTATTTTTCCGGTGCCACAGTCTGCGGAGGGTTCATTTGCCGTCCACGCTGAAGCGGATTGGGAAAGAAGCGTTTGCTTTTTGCAGGAGCCTTGAAATGCTGACCATCCCGGAGGGCGTTCTGGTAGAGGAGCGTGCGTTTGCAGGAACCGTAAACGTGAGTCAGGAGAGAATGCTGCCATAAGATGTTGTATCTTCAGAGCAGTCGCGCAGGATCGTGCTGTAGAGACTTTGCTTTTCAGAGTCACAGCGCGGCGACTAAGTATAGTCCGGCTAAGAAGTGTCAAGGGCAAATTTAAAACAGCATCTGCCCCGCCCGGTACCCCGGAGGGTTTACGGACGCATTTTCTCTGCGGCCGGAAATTTTCTGCTATGTCTGGGGACTGAGCGGGGTAGATGCGGAACTGGAATAGGAGGAAGCTATGCGATATCGTAAACTGGGAAGCACCGGGCTGATGGTTTCCGAAGTCAGCTTTGGCACGATTCCTGTCTTAAAAGGCAGCGTGCCGGTTCTTCCTGCCTACTATAATCTCAGTGAAGAGCAGGCGCTGGCAGTGATGGAGCATGCCTTTCGCCTGGGCTGCAACCTGTATGATACAGCCATTGTCCCGGAATACGGAGATGCGGAGCGGAAAACAGGAATGTATGCGTCCGGCGGCAAACGGGACAGAATCATCATTTCGGACAAGGCACGTTTTTTCGACGGAAACGAAATGTATATGGCAGTCCTGGAATCCTGTGAAAACCTGGGAACCTGGCCGGACATCTACTTTGTCCATCAGGCGGACTGGGAGCATGAGGAGGAAATCTTCCGGAAGGGAGGGGCCCTGGATGCCCTCAGCCAGCTGAAAGAGGAGGGGCGGATTCGCTTTACAGGATTGGCATCCCACTATTACGACATTCTCCTCAGGGGCGCAAGGGATTCCAGGGTGGATGTGCTTCAGGGCAGCGGTAATCTGCTGGAGCGCGGGATGCTGGACAGAATCAGGGAGGAGCCGGCTTTCCGGCAGAAAGGCCTGCTGGTCAACAAGGTATATGCAGCCGGAATCCTTCCGGATTTCTTTCCCCCGGAAGTCCTGATAGACAGCGTGCTGTCCTATCCGGTCTCCAGCGCCCTGATTGGAATCGGTACCATGGAACAGGCGGATGCGGCTTTCGGCCGGGACAGCGGATACAGGCAGAAGATGCCGGATTTCGGACAGGTGCTGTCTGTCCTGGAAGAATACTTCTCCCCCATTCCCTGTGACCGCTGCCAGAGGTGCCGCTGTCCGTATGGGACGGAGATTCATACGGTTTTCCGGCAATACAATTACTTTTTCCTGGGAAAGAATCACTGGGCCCTGCGGAAACTGGATTTGGGAATTCGGGAGAGCGCCATGCAGTGCCGGAGATGCACGGACATGCCCTGTCTGTCCATGTGCCCGGCCGGAATCCGGATTCCCGATGAGATTCAGAGGGTGTTTGAGCTTGCGGAAAGGTTCCGGGAACAGCCCTTTTCAAATTAATCCAACCAGACACAATCTTGAATTCCTGGAAGCGGAGGAAATGGAGGATGAGAGCACAATCCTATTTTGAATGGCAGAACAATAACAGGAACGGCGATTTTTACGAACTGTTCGAGAAGGAACGGCTGGCGTTTAAAGAAATTCCGGTGATTTATTATAAAGAATAGGAGGGCGGCGTCATGATATTAGAAGAACTGAAAAAAATCAAAGCTTTCCAGGTGGATCGTGGAATGGCTTGGCTACCAGCAGACCCTGGCCCAGCCCAGTGTTGCAGCCGTGAACAGGGATAAAGCGGCAAACTATTGGAAAAGAATGAGGGGATTTTTCCCCGATACTTTTTATCATATTCCAATAGAACAGCTTTCCACCCACAGAACAAATTTTGAAGTAAACTTTGTGGAAGAACCATCCAGGCTTTTATGTGGAAGCGTTCTTTATTCAAGGACGGCTTATTTTGGGGGTAAGACCGATAAAGAACTGGAACAGCTCATGAAGCAGATGGGATTCAAATATGTCTGGATAAAAAGCCAGGACGGGCATCCCATCTTCAATTCGGCCCCGCCCCAGCCGCCCCGGGAACGGGAACTGAAATCAATACCCCCGGTATTACAGTTCCTTTGTGAATTTGCCGGGATTGAGGGGAAGGGCGCGAAAGAGGAAAGCATCGCTCGGGCAGAAGAACGTCTGGGAGCTTCGCTCCCGTTGCCAATGGCAGAGTTTTACCGTTATCTGCCAGGTAGATTTTACCGCAGTTATAATGTGATCCGTCCTCTTTCCGGTCTGAAACAGACAAAGGACGGCAAGCTTTATCAGGCTATGGATGGGCAGGCTGTTGGGCTGTATGACAGTGAAGAATGTACTTTCTGGTTCGTGACAAAGGGTGAGGCGGCACAGGAGGGGGGTGGAAGCCTTATTTGACATTGAAAGCGGGAAGTGACGGTTTATGAGGTGAATATGGTATCTGGGAAAAATAAGCGCAAAATAGTATATGAAGGAACAAGTTATTATTGGTATGTGAGAGTCGATGAGCATGGTCATAGAGTGCATATTATATCTGATGATAAAAAGGTGCATTTAGAATATCATTTCTCAGATACTGAAGTGCCTGTTACACCACAGAATATTAGAAACCATTTGAAAGAATACTATGCCAATATCTCATAGGGAACACTTTTCTGAAAAGGGATCATGCGTCTTTCACAGAGAGACGGAACGGGCTCTTGCCGTTACTTGTGAGGATGTGCTACTGTTTCTGGAGGAGACTGCAAAATGACAGATAAATTTTTAGCTTATATGGAAAATCAGGGCTGGATGGCAGAGGCGGATGAAAAGCAGGAACTCTGCCTGCCTGAGCCAATGAAAAGCAGATATACCGGCTATCCGGAAAGCTGGGTGAGATTTATCACTATCGTAAAAAGCATGGTGCGCAAAGACGAGCGCGCCTGGTTCTTATGTGCGGAAGATTATGATATACAGGGAGACAAGGCCTGGCAGTGGAATGAGTGGGAACAGCTCAGCCTGGAAGCGGCAGGGGACGATGCCGGATGGAAAGAGAAAATCAGGCAGTTCTGGGACGGGCATCTGCCCTTTTTCCTGTCCCTGGACGGCGGGTATGCTTATTATGCGTTCTCCATGGAAGACGGTTCCGTTGTCTATGGCGCAGAGCCGGAATTTGAGGAATGTGAGAAGGTTGCCGATTCCTTTGAGGATTTCATGGAAAAAGTGATGAGCGGCGGGATTCAATTGTAAAGCGGGCCATATGCAGAATTTAGGGGTATTTGACTGCTAGAGGATATCATTGAAATCAGTGGGGGAGAGGCACAGTGGGAGGTAAGCCGGGGAGAAGGCCGCACTGAGGCATATCGGCTGGTTTCCCGCATATTTGAGGTGACGGAAAGCGGAGGTTGTAAAACAGATCTCTTCCCAGGAAGAGCTGGATGCCATTCCCGGGGATGAGTCCCATAGGGACTATAAGATATATTCCAACGGGACATACGGCATGAGCGCGGGCTATCAGTACGCTGTAGCGGAAAAAATCGGGGAGGAATGAGAAAGAAGATGGGCTTTCAGGATGAGATGAAACAGATGTTCCTGCGTGTTGCGGCGGGAGAAGTAGAACCGAAGGAATGGGAAAAATGGTGGAACAGCAATAAGGCCAGGCTGGAAGAGAACCTGACCCGTGGAGACCGGGGAAGGATGATGCCGGCTTTATGGAATGCAGACTATTACTGGATGGCAAAGACCCAGAGCGGCGTTGCCTACTATTTCCATGCCCAGGGACGTCCGGTAAAGACTTCCGGTTATTATGAGGAAAAAGCCAGGGAAGAGGAGGACCGTGACAGACAAAAGAGCATGGAAGCATACCACAGGAATACGGCTTTTGCCAGGCGTCCGTGGGAGGGATATCTGGAGGGACATCCGGCAGAAGCCGTGGTTTTTGACTGGAAAAGCCTGCTGGGGACGCCGCCCGGACAGAAACCGGCGAAGGTTTATGACTATAAACACGCAAGAACAACGGAACAGTGGAAAGAGTGCGGGGAGGAACTGAAACTGCGCTTAAAGGAGAACCTGCAGGCAAAGATTGCCCCTGCCGCAAAGGCATACGGCATGAAAAAAGCAGGTCCCAAAACCTTTGTACGGGAAAAGAACGGACTGGTATCCCGGATCCAGTTTATCGGTTATTTCAGAGGCGGCGGATATGAGGCCATGAGCTGTTACCTCTGTCCTATTTATGCAATCGAGTATGGCATCCTGGGCCTGCCGGGCCATATCAGCCAGGGGGATTATTTCCAAAAGATGGATAACGGGTGGGGCGTGATTCAGTACGGCATGGAAGCCGTGGACGCGGCCATGGTGGAAAGCATCAACAGAAAATTTGACGACATATTGACTTACCTGGCAGACGGCGTGCTGCCGGAATGGCAGAAGATTGACAGCCTGGAGACCTATTTTGCAAAGGAGCGCCGGGATTATCTGAAAGCCACGGAGAAAGGGCCGTGGGACCCCAAAACCGCCAGGCCCATGTGGAATCTGGATACAGAGGGAAGGCCGGATCCCTGGAGGGCGGACGACTATCTGTTTGGCGTATGGGATCTGCTTTCGGGAAAGGAAGAGGAAGGATATGCACGCCTTGCATCCTGTGTGCGGTTTAACTCCGGATATGTGGAGGAACGTCTGAAGGAGCGCCCGGAAGCGTATAATGACACCAGGGATCCTATGGCGGTGATGTACCGCAATGCGCAGCTCTTTATCAGGACAAGGGAGACCACGGACGCAGAGAAACGCAGGAAGGCAATCAGGGAAACTTATGAGGATGTCTGCCGGTTCATGCGGTATTACCACGGCCTGGACAAAAAGACAAGAAGGGATTGACGGACCCCGGCTTTACAGGATTACTGCGGCCGGGAAGCGAGGGCTGTACCAGGGGAGCGACAGGGACAGGTACCTATCCTGCCATATGGCGGACCTGCTGCATGGGTATGGGGCGCCGCTGATTTTTGGAGGCATCTGGCGGGGACCGGAACACAGGCCGGAAATCAACACGATGGAAAGATGGAAGAGTAAATGAGAAAGATAGAATTTGGGCATGAAGCCTGGAGACAGGCAGAGGAGATCGGTGCGGAGCCTGGCATCCGGGAACTGGTGGAGCAGTTTCGGGAGTGTCCGGATACCGGTATGGATTCCGATGTCTTTGCAGAGCTTTGCGAACGCATCTGTGAGTCGAATACCATATACCCGGCATTCTACCTGGTTTTCCCCTATATGGTGGAAATCGCAATGGGGCAGCCGCCGGCGCAGGCGGTGGAGCTGTGGGAGTGGATGGGGGCATGGATTTCGGAAAGCTATCAGCCCTATGCAGCGGGGATGTCCCGGGAAGTGATGGATGTGTATCGGGAAAGCCTGGCTGTGGCGGAGGAGGCTGTACTGGATTTTCTCTGCCGGTATGATTTTTCTTCCCATAGGGACGGCATCCATTATGTGACAGGGGCGCCTTTCGCATTCGTGAAACCGGAATTCGGATATCTTTCCACCATGTTCGATACGGAGCTCTGGGAGGAAGCTTCCTGTCCCGAAGGCCATATGGAAACATACATAATCCGCAGGAAAGGAATCACGGACAGCGGCAACAGGAGCGTTTCCGTGCAGGAGACGGCATGGGAAGAAGTGCGGAGTCTGACTGACAAAATGCCTGTCCGCCAACCGAATCCCTGGACGGGGCTGCTGCCTGTAATCGACGGTTTTGAAGACTGCGCGGAGAAGCACATGGCAAAAGCTGTCTGCAGAAAGGGAATCAGCCAGGAGACGCCGTTTCCGGTGGCAGTATTTTTGTACCTGTACCTGCTGCGGAACCTGGACAGGGCAGAAGAGGATGCAGAGTTTTCACAGCTCTGCCGCCGGATGTTCGACAGGATTTCCTGCCCGGCATGCGGGGCGCAATTTGTTTTTATAGACGGGTGGCAGCACCCCTTTGGGACAGAGGCATGACGGAGAATTTATATTGCATAACGATTTCACTTGCCCTGAAACCAGACTGCATAACACTGGCTGGTTCAAGCGCATGATTACATTAGGCAGTATTCAGCGTTATGCAGTATATGTCCTGTGTTGAAAGAGTTGGCGTTGTGTGCCGGTTCAGGATTAAGGGTTCCGTGAGGCGGCCTGATTCGTACATTAGAGGAAAGAAAAAGAGAACCGATGGAACGGCGTCTTTGCAAGGCCGGGATATGGGAGGGAGTGGCAAGCCGGACCGTGTTATTACGAGGAGGCAAAAGAAATGGGAAAGACAGGACAGCCCCCATGGGCGAAGCGCATCCTGAAACTGCTGGAGCAGGCAAAGGCGAAAGACCCGGATTTTGAAAGGTTCGGGGCGTACAGCCACCAGTATCGGCTGGCGGCGCCTGCCAGTGAGGAGCAGATAATGAAATTTGAGGAGCAGCAGGGAATCCGGCTGCCGGAAGAATACCGGGATTTCCTGCTTCATGTAGGAAACGGCGGCGCAGGCCCCTATTACGGGCTTTATGGGATAAGGGATTTGGGGGACGGCCTCCATGACTCCCATGGCGCCCGTATCTACCGTGTCCAGGAGGAGCCGGTGATCTACCCGAAGATGAGCGACGAGGAATGGAATCGGATGACGGCCCCAGAAAGCAGGCAGGGCGACAGCATGGGAAAAGGCGGGGAAGTGCATCCTTATGTGGGCGTCCTGCCCATCGGGAGCCAGGGCTGCACCCTTATGACAGGCCTGATGCTTGCAGGGCCCTATCGGGGACAGGTGGTCTATTATGATGAGGATTACTGCGGCCCGCCGTTCTTTGTGCGGGAAAAGGGGTTCCTTTCATGGTATGAGCGGTGGCTGCGGGAAGTGATTGCCGGGTATAGTGATGAAGAGACGGGATTCGGGATGAACATAGACGGAAATCCGACACAGCTGATGGAGCTGTATGAACAGGCACAAGACCCGGAGGACAAAATGGAAATCATGATTGACCATGTTGTACTTTGCCG
Source organism: uncultured Acetatifactor sp. (assembly GCA_910584235.1). Classification (GTDB taxonomy): domain Bacteria; phylum Bacillota; class Clostridia; order Lachnospirales; family Lachnospiraceae; genus Acetatifactor. Next base: position 309 of record CAJTZD010000061.1, on the reverse strand, counting down.
TTACTGCGCTGAAATACTCTCCGATAAGAGATTTCCCGATAATCCGGTCAGACGGCGCTGTGACAGGAAGGTCGCCGCGGGCGGCAAGCCAGGGGGCCTCGTTGTGCGTGAAGCGCTCCAGAATTTTCCCGCTGTAACAGCAGATATTGTTGATTACGCTATTGTAGATGGTCTTTTCGCCGGAAGAGAATATTGACGCATCAAAGCCATCGGTTTTTTTGATGGAATCGAAACGGTAGTCTCTGTTTGAGAAAAACATATAAGGGCGGTTATATTTAAGTTTTTGGAAAGGAGATTTGTCATGTCAGA
>CAJTZD010000060.1 GCA_910584235.1 uncultured Acetatifactor sp. | reverse complement strand
AGGCTGCTTCAGCAGTTCACCGAACCTACCGGCTTTAGCCGGTAGTGGTTCAGTTATTTTAAGATTCACAGCCATTTCAGCCGGTGCAGCTCTCCCTCCTGCTGCATGCCCGCAAAGCCGTTCTGGCGCAGCGCCTCGTAGAGCACGATGGCCACGGAGTTGGACAGGTTCAGGGAACGGATGGCGGGAAGCATGGGGATACGGATACAAGTCTCCGCGTACTCCACCAGAATCTCCTCGGGGATCCCTGCGCTCTCCTTGCCGAACATAATGTAGTCATCCGGGCAAAAGGCCGCCTCGGTGTAGGAATATTTCGCCTTGGTGGTGGCCATCCAGATCCTGGCGCCGGGACAGCGCGCTTTGAAGTCCTCAAAATTCACGTAACGATGGACCTCCAGTTGGTGCCAGTAATCCATTCCGGCCCGTCTGATGGACTTTTCGTCCAGTCTGAAGCCCAGCGGCTCTATCAAATGCAGGGACGTACCTGTGGCCACGCAGGTACGTCCTATATTTCCCGTGTTTCCCGGTATCTCCGGCTGGTGCAGCACGATATGCATCTCAATGAATCCTCCCTTAAATCCTGCATCCGTTTCTGTCAATATACATCAAAGCTATCCAGGAATTCCTCGGCTTGGTCCGCAGTCTCTTCCAAATATGTGATCGTAATGCACAGCGCCCTGTCGTCAACTACGCGGAAGTAGTAATCCTGGTAATAAGTGCCATTATACTCCACCTGAGTATTCACCACGGTATAGGTCTCTCCGGCAATCTCCGCTGTGCCGCTGTCATCCAATATGGTATAAGCCGGGCCGTTCAGAAGCTTCAGCTGCAAAAGCGCCGCCTTTCTGTAATTCTCCGAGGTTAATCCCCGCATCAGCAGTTTCTCTACCATCACGATCATATTGGTATCCGCCCGGGCAGTAGCTGCCATCATCTCATATACGTTGGCATCAGCCGCATATTCCGACTGCTCCCAGTCATAATTCTCCGAGAGAACTTCCTGTCCCCGTCCCATGATAGTACCAATTCCCTCATCGCTGAGCATGAAGACGTCCTCAGGCGCAGTAAAGCGCAGATTCCAGTATTGGCTTTCCCAGCCATAGTCTGTGGTAACCCCTTTCACATAGCCGTCGTCCCGGCCGTCCGCCTCTTCCTCATGACTTTCGGCAGTATCCTCATTGCCGCCGGAGGATGCCATTGGGTCTTCCCCGGATGCCGCACCATACCCGGCTTTTCGCTTCTCATCTCCGGCCTCCGCGGCATCGCTGTCCCTCTGGGATGCGCTCTGCTTGCCGGTCTCGCCAATGGCCCTGAAATACGTCTCCATCAATTCCAGCGGCGAGACGATGGCGCAGCCGGACAAAAGCAGCGCAGTCACTATCAGCACAACACCGACTCTCTTTTTCATACCTGTACCTCCTAGTTCCCGCGCTCCTCCCGAAGCTTCTTCAGGAAGTGATCCAGTCTGCTCATGGCTGTCCTCAGGTTCTCCAGCGAAGCGGCGTAGGAGATGCGCAGGTATCCCTCTCCGCAGTCGCCGAACGCCGTCCCGGGTACCACTGCCACACCCTCCTCTTTCAAAAAGCGCATGGCGAACTCGTCGCTGGTCAGGCCGTACTCCCGAATGCAGGGGAAGATATAGAAAGCGCCGTAGGGCTCAAAGCACGGCAGCCCCATCTCCCGGAACGCGTGCACCAGATAGCGCCGCCTTTGATTGTAGGCCGTGCACATCTCTCTCACATCGCTGTCGCCGTTTTTCATGGCCTCTATGGCCGCGTACTGGCTGGTGGTGGGCGCGCACATAATGGCGAACTGGTGAATCTTGGTCATCTGCTCCAGAATGGCCTCCGGTCCGCAGGCATAGCCCAGCCGCCAGCCGGTCATGGCAAAGGCCTTGGAAAAGCCGTTGATCAGTATGGTACGCTCTTTCATGCCCGGAAGCTCCGCAATGGACACATGCTTCTCTTTGTATGAGAGCTCAGCGTAGATCTCATCGGACATGACATATATGTCATGTTTTAAAATCACCTCTGCAATGGCTTCCAGATCCTTTCTCTCCATAATAGCCCCGGTGGGATTGTTGGGGAAAGGCAGCACGAGAATCTTGGTTTTGTCCGTGACAGCCTCCTCCAGCTCCCGGGCCGTGAGACGAAACTCATTCTCCTCTTTCATATTGATGTATACGGGCTTTGCTCCTGCCATCACCGCGCAGGGGCCGTAGGACACGAAGCTGGGCTGGGGGATCAGCACCTCGTCCCCGGGGTTGATCATGGCCCGGAACCCTATGTCAATGGCTTCAGAACCTCCCACGGTCACCAGGATCTCCTTCAGCGGGTGCTCGTAGCGGATGCCCTGTTTCCGGTATATGTAATTCGCGATTTCCTCCCGCAGTTCTTTCAGTCCCGCATTGGAGGTGTAGAACGTTTTCCCTTTCTCCAGGGAATAAATGCCCTCGTCCCGGATATGCCAGGGCGTATCAAAGTCCGGCTCGCCCACCCCCAGGGAAATGGTGTCTTTCATTTCCTGGGCAATGTCGAAGAATTTCCGGATGCCTGAGGGCTTTATTGCTACAACATTGTCTGCTAACGGATTTCTCATGGGGTGATCATCTCCCTTTCATCTTCTTTTTTCCTGGAAAGCACTGTGCCGTGATCCTTGTATTTCTTCAGAATAAAATGCGTGGCCGTGCTGATCACGGAGTCCAGTGCGGACAGCTTCTCCGACACAAAAGAGGATACCTCCCGCAGGGTCTTTCCCTCTAAAATGATCATCAGGTCATAGCCGCCGGACATCAGATATACGCTCTGCACCTCCGGATACTGGTAAATGCGCTGTGCAATGCTGTCAAAGCCCTGCCCTCTCTGAGGCGTCACCCGCACCTCGATCAGCGCGGATACCTTTTCCCTGGAGGTCTTCTCCCAGTCGATCATAGTATGGTATCCGCAGATGATGCCCTCCTGTTCCAGGGCTGCCAGCTCGTTTGCCGCCTCCGCCTCCTCTACTCCAAGCAAAACTGCCAGCTCCCTTAAGTCGATGCGGCTGTTTTTTTCAATCAATGCCAACAATTCTTCTCTCATTTGATGTTCCTCTCTTTTCTTGTAATATGATATATTCCATCCCTCTGTGGTCTGTCCAGATAGCGGATTTCCTCCCCGTTTGTCAAAATCCTGTCATTGCCCCGGGTCAGCTTCCCTGCCGCCGCTGCCGGGATTCCCGCCGCGTTCAGCGCCCCGACAAGCCCGTCTCCGTCCCAGGCCGTCATGATCAGGCATCCGCCTGCCATAAGCTCGTAGGGATTGGCGCCGCAATACTCGCATACCTCCACGGTCTCCTGGCGCAGGGGGATTTTCCGCAGATCCAAGGAAAGCCCTGTGCCCGCGCCCTCCGCCAACTCCCAGAGAGCCCCTAAGATCCCTCCCTCCGAGGCATCGTGCATGGCGCAGACACCGAATTCACATGCGGCCCGGGCCTCCGGCAGCACGGACAGATACCGGTCAAAGCCTGCAGCTTCCTCCACCAGCCAGGCAGGATATCGCTCCAGAAGCCGCTCCCTGCAGCTTTTGGCGATATATGCCGTGCCCTGCAGACCCGCCCATTTGCTCAGGACGATATCCTGTCCCGGCGCGGCGGCCGTTACGGTATGGTCTTCTCCCCGGGCTATGCCGTAGGCTGTCACCGCTGCCAGGGGCGCTGATACCGCGGCAGTGATTCTTGTCTGTCCCCCGGCAAGCTCCACGGACAATTCCGCGCATTTCTCCCCGGCCCGGGCCATCAGGGCCCGGATTCCGGATTCCTCCATGGTCCGGGGCAGAAGCAGGACGGGCATCACGGCCACGGGACAGGCGCCTCCCGCCGCCAGGTTGTTAGTGCATTTTACAATCAGATCTTCCAGGGGTATTCCCGCATTCTCCCCGATGAGGGAGGCGCCCGGTCCCGCGTCTCCTCCCTCCTGTCCCATTGACAGGGCTGCCTCCTGTACGCACACCGCCGCGTTTTTTCCCTGAACGAAAGAAAAGGTGGCGCAGTCTCTTCCTATGCCTGCGCCACTTAACACTTCCTCTCTCTTTGTTCTGATCTGTCCCAGAACGGAACGCTTCATGGCATTCACAGACAGTTTTCCGGTATGCATTCCCTGACGGTCATGTCCCCCGGGCATCACTGGGCCCCGGCGGCCGGGTCAGCTGCCGGATCCGCGGGAGGAGGCGGCAGAAGCAGCGCCAGTACATCCCGCACATGCTGTATGCTGCCGGTACCGATTGCCGCCATAATCTCCTCACGGGCCACCGGATCTTCCGTAGCCACTCCTACCCTGGCGCTCTTTGGCACCATCCGGTAGCTGCTGCTGTTGATCTTGGTCCGCTCCACTTCGATTCCGTCCTCCTGGACGATTTTCCACAGCTCCGCACGATAGCCTATATGCACATTCCCCTCATCGGCGACGATATACCCAAGGGGCTGTCCCTCGTCCGCCGTAATGCTGTCCGTGGTGGGGTTGATCACTTCCAATATCTGGCTTTCATAGCGGACTTCACGTCCGGGCTCCCTGGTCTCTTCCCCATAGATGGTAAAGGTCAGCTTCTTGCCCTCGGTATGTCCCTCGATGTAGATGGGACTGTCCAGGTTGTTCCTGAACCGGAAATCCTTGTCCGCGCTCTCGGCAATGGCCGCGTCCGCGGACGGATCCACATAGGTCACGATCATGGTGTGGTTAGAACGCTCCGTAACCTCCAGCTCCGCCAGCAGAACCGTATTGTAGAGCGTGGTGGATACCTGGCAGATGCCGCCGCCCATACTGTCCACCACCTGATTGTTCATAAAGGAGCCCGCCATGTAATATCCGTTCTCCGCGGTAAAAGGCGTCACGCAGTCAAGCATGGAGAACTCGTCCCCGGGATACAGGACTGTGCCGTTGATCAGTTCACAGCCATTGGCTATATTTTCGCTTCTGTTAAAGTTGGAGGTACCATAGGATGTGGTAAAGGTACCCAATACATCTTTCACTTTGGAAAGCTCCTCGGCGTTCCCCCTGGGCTGTGTCACCTCCACTACCAGAGGAATACTGCAGGGCTGGCAGTCCCATCCGCTGGACAAAAGCTCGTGGACCTTGTCAAAAGATGCCTCCACATCCAGCGCGTAGCCCGTGTTCCCGCCTACTACACGGAATTCGTCATTCTCCCGGACCAGAGAGGCGTCCACCGCTTCCACATCGTACTGGGTGCATTCCTCTATCAGGATATCCGTAAGCCCCTGAAAATCAAAAGAAAGTTCCAGGGGATAGACCAGATTCTCCCGCTCTAAATCTTTCAGTATCTTGTAGCGCTCTATCACGTTTCCATGGGTACCTACCTCCAGGGCCTGGGTGATGACCTCTTTATTGGCCCAGGAGATACCCAGCTCCCCGGCAGCCACAGGCACTTCCTTGTCCCCGGCGGCCAGCAGCGTGATCTCCACCTCCCGCAGAGTCTCCACATAGGCGTCCACAGCCTGGACCGCCTCCTGGGCCGTCATGCCGGACAGATCCACGTCGCCCACAAAAATCCCTTTCTTGATGGTATCTCCGTCTTTTGCTGCCGCCGTCAATCCCGGCGCCAGCATAAGCGTCAGCATAAGGGCGCAAATGCTCCCTCTTCTCATCCATTTTCCCATTTTTCTCTTCCTTTCCCATCCAATCGCCTGCGGCGTTATCTCCCCACTATTGAATTAATAGAAAAAATATGTTACAGTGGAAGCAACCATTGCAATGATCAGCAAAGAGACAATGATCGCAGAGATGCGCCGGGTTGTTTTTTTATTATTCATATGAAACATGGCTTACTCCTAACTGCCTGAAAGCCGCTCCACGCTCGGCGGTTTTTCCTGGCGAATACTATCGGGAACGTCATTTGCAGACAGTTCCTTACGAAAGGATATTATATATGAATATCGGTTTTTTGGCAAGTTTTATTACCTTTTCCCTGCTGGTTTATTATAACGTCAAGAAACGGGCAAAGCGCAGCCGCAAACAGGAAGCGGAATTCTGGGCCCGGGAATCCGCCGCGAACTCCGTTCGTCGTAAATCTCTGGACGGTTTGCCGTATATAAAGATTCCCCTGGAAAACTTTCCCACCCATCTGCTCCAGGACAACAGCGAAGTCCTGGAATGCATCGAAACCATGGAATTCCTCTCCGACAAAAAAATCCTCAATCTCACCGGCTGGTCCAACACGGACTTAAAGCTGGAGTACGGCACCGCCAATATCACGGCTCTGTCCGAATATGATCAGAACTATACCCTGCTGGTCCGCACTCTGCAGAAATGGGCGGATATCCTGACCGGGGCAGGACATGCGGACGAAGCCGTCATCCTCATGGAGTTCGCGGTCAGCACCAGCACGGACATCAGCCGCACCTACTCTCAGCTGGCGGATTACTGGGCCGCCCGGGGCAGGGGAGACAAAATCGAGGAGATGAAGCGCATCGCCAAGGGCCTGCGTTCCTCCAACAAGGGCGCTATCCTGCGCCACCTGAAGCAGAGCCAGGATTCCATCATAGGCCCCCGGCTTTTCTAAAGGCCGATTGTCCCCGAGCCATTCTGTGCCAAAGACGCTTCAGACATCAGTTTACCGTCTGTACCGTCGCTTCACAAGTCAGAGGGTCCCGACGTCTATAGTCGAACAGGACCAGAAAACAGCCCCCGGATCTCCCTTTGCTTTCGCATTCCTCCGCCATGAGGCTTCTGTCCCACACCGGGTAGGCAAAGGGCTCCAGGTGGGTCATCCTGCTTAACTGTTTCCAGTCATATTCTTTATAATCCGGCAGATACCGCCGCTCCTTTTCCTCCATTTGATAGAAAGCCCTGATCTCTTCCCTGTACTGGTCTGTGTCCTGCGCGAAATCCGGCCTGGTTTTTAAGTTCTCCCGCAGATACATATCATAGGTCAGCAGTTCCGCGTAGATTTCTTTCCTGTTTCCATCATATGCCACGGCAAATTCCAGCAGTACCTGATATCGGTAGGCTCTGGCAGGGCTTGCGGTAAAATATCCCTTTTTTTCATAGAAATCCGCCAATGTCTCGTACAGGGCAAACGGACTGTGAAAGGCTTTCTCCAAGACAGGCAGCGTGTGGGTGAACTGTGCGCTGTTGTAGTACAACTCCACCATCTCTTCTATGCGCTTCAGCCTCAGCACCTCCTCATAGGACAGCCATTTCGTGCACAGCACCTCGTAGGGGGGCTGCTCCAGATAGCGGATGCCGTACTCTGCGGCCCTCTCCCACATCTCGGAACCTTTCAGTACTTTCAGGAATCCCAACTGCAGCTGATGGGGACGCATCCGGTAGACCCGGTCAAAGGACATGCCGAAGCTTTCATAGTCCTCGTAGGGAAGCCCGGCGATGAGATCCAGGTGCAGATGCACGTTTTCCCCCTTATGGATGGCGGCCACCGCGCTCTCCAGCCGCTCTGTGTCCATAGTGCGCCGGATGGCTTTCAGGGTCCTGGGATTCACGGTCTGGACGCCGATCTCCAGCTGCGCCAGCCCCGGGCGGAAACGGTTCAGCAGCTCCGTCTCGTCCTGGCGCAGAATGTCCGCGGTAATTTCAAAATGGAAGTTTGTGACACCATTGTCATGTTCCAGAAGATAGCTCCAGACTGCCGTGGTATGGGCATGGCTGCAGTTGAATGTGCGGTCTATAAACTTCACCTGTTTCACACGATGGTCCAGGAAGAACTGCAGTTCTGCTTTTACTTTGCGGATATCCCGTATCCTTACCTGCTTGTCTATGGAGGAGAGGCAGTAGCTGCACCGGAAAGGGCAGCCCCTGCTGGACTCATAGTACAGGATCCGGTTCCCGAAAGGGGACAGGTCGTCGTACGGGAAAGGAATTGCGCTTAAATCCGTCAGGGGGCGGCAGACGGTGTAGCCTGTGGGGAGGCACAGGCCGGGGATGCGCTGCAGCCGCTCCACAGCAATGGCTTTCGGCTCCATGTCCTCATGCCCGGCCGGGGCCTTATTCTCCGCATAATACTCCAAAAGCTCCCGGAAAGTGATCTCGCCCTCGCCCACCATGATCCCGGCCACCTGCGGATGTTCCCGCAAAATGACATCTGCGTCATACGACACCTCCGGGCCGCCCAGCCAGATCTCCGTATCCGGCAGAAGCTTCGGGATTTCCCCCAGCAGTTCCCGCACCAGCCGCCAGTTCCAAATATAGCAGGAAAAACCGATAATATCCGGCCTCCTGCCATAGATGTCCGCCAGGATCTCTGTCACGGGCTGGTTGATGGTATACTCCGCCAGCTCCACATGCCGCCCCAGCGCTTCTCCCGCACAGGCCCGCAGGCTGTAGACGGCAGGGTTGGAATGAATATATTTGGCGTTCACCGCCGCCAGAAGAAATTTAAAGTCCAATGCCCGCCTCCCTATTCTTTGTCTCCGCCTTATACGTTTCGGCTATATCGGACGGCCCGCAAATCTGCCGGCATTTCCGCATCAAGCCGTTCCGGCTCACAGTTCAAACCGCTCCGCCAGCTTCTCCCACTCGGATTCCGGCACCTGCGGCACGGAGGCAAGCCCCATCTCTTTCGCCCGCTGCTCCATGGCAAGGATGCATTTGAAGAAATAGTTGACCCCCGTCACCAGGCTCTTCTTGATCGCCCGGTTCAGGGTCATGCCCATCTCGTCCACACCGCTCTTCGCAAAATCCTGCAGATAGGACTCCACGTCATAGGGAACGGACAGGAATTCCGCTTCCCATTTTTCCGACGTTCCTGTCAGAATGGCAAACTGGGCATGCCGCCCCACGCCGTCTACGGCAAAGCCCAAAGAGCCCGGGTTGATATAAGTGGCGCCGAAGCGGCTGTCCGTCTCCTGGTGATGGCTGTGGCCGCCCAGCAGGTAGGGATAGGACAGTTCTCTCAAGACTTTCTCTTTCAGTCCCGCCTCCTCATGCACATTCCCCCGGACCCGGCCAGGGGTGCCGTGGCAGAGGTACAGGGCAGGACAGCCCTCCAGACACAGCTCCCGCTCCGTGGGCAGGGAGGCGAAAAATGCCAGGTCTGTCTCCGTCATGTGCCGCAATGTATAGAACAGCGTACCGTTGGCGGAGGAGGGCTTCCAACCCTCTGCGTTGTCCCGGTTATTCAGGAGGTAGTCCTCCCGGTTGCCCCGCAGCATCCAGCATTCATAGAGCCTGCGCATCTCATACAGGAGCGCCATGGTGCGCTCCGGGTAGGGGCTGTCCGTCACATAGTCCCCCAGGCAGATGATGCCCTCCACCGGATGTCCGTCGATGTATTGCAGAAAGGCCTCCAGGGCCTTATAATTTCCATGGATGTCGCTGATCAGCGCGATCTTTCTCATTCCAGTCTTCCCCTTTCCGCAAAAACGCCGCTTTCAGGAATCAAATTCCGATATGCTCTCCAGCACATCGCCCCAGCTCCTGTCCCGATGGTATGTGCCGTCGTCCTTGTCTTTCTTCCTGAATAGGTCCAACAGTCCCATTTCTTTTCCTCCTCATCATACTTTCCCTAGCACGCCGCTAAAACCATGTACTACATTGTCCACATCATACTCGATAACATAGTCCGGCGGATACTCCGGCAGCAGTATGGATTTCAGCCTTTCTCCTTTCGGCTTTCTTCCGTAAGAAAACTTATAACGATTATTTGTAATGCACTGGGCATAGAACAGCTTTTCCTGCAGCCCCATTTCCCGTTTGGGCATCAATACCGCCACATTGCTGTTTGGTACGAATTCAAAAGTTGACACATAAGAAAAAGTATGGCTGCCTTGTCCATCTGTGGAAACATACAATGTCTGGGCGGAAAATACTTTTTCACTCGGTATGGCGTTCCTGTTTACATAAGCATCGATGCTGGTTTCCTGTCTGTAGGACGGCCTGATATAGGGTATCCAGTTTACGTTCTGCCTTACCCTGCTCCTGATGACTTCTGACGAGGGAATCCCGCATACCACCGTAAACAATCGATCAAGCGGAACAGTCCTGCCTGTCTGGTCATATCTCAAATCACTTTCCGGAAACGCAATCTGTCGGAGCAGCTTTTCCCCATATTTCTGTAGAGAAAAAGCTTTTACATAGTCTGGGATACTGTCCAGTGTAGGTATCTGCAAATCAGGAAGCGTAACATTCGACTGCCTCCCATATGAAAACTTATATTTGTTTGCCCTAAGGCAAAGGCAATAGAATAATTTCTGCTCATTGGTCATAGGCACCTTTGCAGTCAGATAATATAAATCTCTGCCCGAATAATAGGGAGCCATCTGCAAAAAAGCTTCCATGACAGATCCCCCTCCAGCCACCGTTATAGTCCCTGCCGGCAAAGGTTCTATGTAGCTGAGCGGCTTTACTTTTGCAGATACGCCATTATTTTTTGCTGTCCTTGAGACAAAATGAATGCCGCTGTTATCGCGAATCAGCGCGTTCAGTTCCAGATTGACACCGTATCTGACAAAAAACAGCTTACTGACTTTGCAGGTCTTCATCTTCTTCCTCCCCCCCTGCCGCGCCTGACATTTCCATCAGATGGAACATCAGATATTTTTTTACGGTACTTTCATAGTCCTGAAGCGTAAATTGACTGTAATCGGTTTCCAAATATGCTTCGGCACACCACTCTTCTTTTTCATTCACTTCACGCATCACGCTGAATCCATCTATGACCTCACGATTTCTATACGCATTCACCCAGCTTTCCTTTATGTCTTCCCATACATGATTCGCATCGATACGGCCTTTATTTTTCAGTTTGACAAAACCGTCATCCCTGCAATATGCAAACCATGTCTTTTTTCCTTTTGGATGTGGTTTCTTTGCCGTGATGATAACAGCGCAGGTAACTGTATTCACCTTTGAATTATGAAATAATTCTTCCGGCATCGATAATACGGCTTCCAGCGTATGCTTTTCCAGAACTCTTTTTCTTAGGTTTTCTGCGGTCGCTGTCTTCTCTATCACACAGCTGATGGGAATAATGGCAATACAAGTGCCGCCTGGCTCCAATGCCTCTAAATTATTTAATATAAATTCGAATTCCTCGATATCCGATGCTTTTGTCTTGTAAGGCGGGTTCAGCAGGCCTACAGTAGGCTTGAATTTCTGCTTTACATCCTCTATTTCCGCAAAGCAGTCTCCCCAATAAATATTGGTTCTTCCATCGCGATGGATGATCATGTTCGAAATCAGCAATGTATAGATATCATCCTGAAACTCAATGCCTATAAGCTGCTCCCCTTTTATGTGCTCTTCTACCGCTTTGTCTCCTTTTGCGTCTCTCAGCATTCTCTTCATTGCGCTTATCAGGAAGCCTCCTGTACCGCAGCAATTATCCAATATTACGCTATTTTTGTCTACTTCTGCCAACTCAGCAAACAAATCGGTGATATGTGGCGGCGTCAGGACAATGCCCAAGCCTTTATCATTATTTGCGTACCTCAAGAACTCAATATAAAACTGGCTTACAGTGTCCACATATTTATGTGTCACCATAAATCCATTTATTTCCTTATCAATTTCATCAACCAGATCTTCCAGGAACCTCTTCCCATCCTTTTTGTCCGTCAGGGTAGGGTTTGTCTTAATGAACGTAAACGCATGGGTCAAAACATCTACTTTTCTCTGCGCTATATCCCCCACCGACAGCTGACCGTCAATCGCCGTATATAACGCTTTTACCAGTTGTTCCACTTTCTCGTGCTTCTTATATCCTGCCTTGAAAGCTTTGTCTTTTAGGGCGATCAGAATCCCGCTTATCAGCAAAGCCCTTTGTGATTCCTTGATTTTCTTTGCGTGCAAAGTTTCATTCAGGGTCTTTGTATACGCGATGAGTTTCGAATAGTCCTGATTGAACTTGTAATTGCTCTCCTGTATCCCCTCGGCATACTCATCAATTGTCAATATTTTATCCCCAAAGATAGGATAGGCATTCTTTTCTTCTTTCAAGTGCAGGTAGTGGCTCATCCTCAGCTTGTCTCTTTCTTCCCCGCTGATTCCGATTGCCAGTACATCAAACTCTTTGGAAAGAAAGGCGGCATATAAAAGCGCTCCGTCCACGGCATAATCCGCGTAGTTGTCCCTGGTTTCGCTTATATGCTTATTGATATCTGCTTTTGCCTCAACGACAATAATAAGTTCCGGATATTTTTTTGAATATAGTATAAAATCGGGAAATCCATTCTTGTTGCCGCGCTTTGACGCATATTTCAAAAGCTTATCAATTTTGGCATTATCGCTTTTCTGTTCTTCCACTACAGCATCTTCGTCATCATAGTAATCTTGCTCTCGCAATAATTCCCTGAAAATGATAGATGTTTTTGCTTCATTAGCCATTATTGTACCTCATCCTTTCCCTGACTGCCGATATCTCATTGCTGTTATTATAGAGGTATTCAAAAACATCTTTCGGGAGCTCTCCCCGGCCGGAAGCCGTCCTATTGTAGAATTCTTCCTTTTCACTGCCTGTCAGTTGCAACACCAGGATGATCTTTTCCTGCATTTCCGGCGCCGGAGGTTTGACTCTGTCATTCAGCAAGTCATAAAGATAGGTTCGCGAAACATTTATCAGCTTTGCAAATTCTGACTGTGAAAAACGGTGCTCTTTGATAAGATGTGCCAGATACCTGCCATAACTGTCCTGTTTATATATAAACTTCTCCATAATGCCGTCTCACTTTCTGTAAACTTGTAAACTGACTGGTTTACAGTATACTATCCCGGAACTGTTCTGTCAAGCTATTTCTAAATAGGCCTGTTCCGGATTGGCAAATACCCGCACTATGCTTGGACAATTTTTTCAAAAAGCGAAAGTGACAGAGATTTCACAATTGATATCTCTGTCACCTTTATATCTTCTGCAGACTATACTATCGCCGTATTTTTCCAACAGGGACTCCAGCTCCTGTCCGGCTTTCTCCAGGACCTCCCAGTCCGTCATCTGCACTGTGTCCCCGGAGGTCCGCATCGTTGAGAGGCGTGTTGGGAAAAAAGCAACTTTCTACAGGCTCTCTATGAATCTGTCAAACGCCGCCTGGCCCTCCGGCGTCCTCTTGTACACTCCGGCGTCCTCCAGCACTTCCATGAACACCAGGCCGATCTCTTTCTCGACGATGCCATCGATATTGGAGGCGTCAATCTTGTCGTACTTAGGCGCGAATTCCTCCACCCAGTCCGCATGCTTGGCCAGCACCTGGTCCGCACGCAGGTCCGCTCCGGTGAGGATGGCCTCCTTTAGCTGCGCCATCTCTCCCTTCAGGCGGGCGGGCAGCACGGCCAGTCCCATGACCTCGATGAGGCCTATGTTCTCTTTCTTGATGTGGTGGAGCCTGGCATGGGGATGGTAGACTCCCAGGGGATGCTCCTCGGTGGTGATGTTGTTGCGCAGTACCAGGTCAAGTTCGAAATTCTCCCCCCGCTTCCTGGCTATGGGGGTGATGGTGTTGTGGGGCTCTCCATCCGTGTAGGCGTAAACAAATGCGTCTTCATCCGTATACTCCCGCCATTTCTCCAGAATCCGGTCTGCCAGGGCTATGATGCGGCCTGCGTCCGGGCCGTTTAACCGGATGACAGACATAGGCCAGTTCACTATGCCCGCGGTCACATCCTCAAAGCCCTCCACCGTGAAACGCCTCTCCACCGGGGCCTTTGCCATGGCGAACTCATAATGGCCGCCCTGGAAATGGTCATGGCTTAAGATAGAACCGCCCACGATGGGGAGATCCGCGTTGGAGCCCACAAAATAGTGGGGGAACTGCTTGACGAAATCGAACAGCTTGCAGAACGCAGCATGGTCTATCTTCATGGGCACATGCCGGAAATTGAACACGATGCAGTGCTCATTGTAGTACACATAGGGCGAATACTGGAAGCCCCACTGGCTGCCGTTTATGGTCACGGGAATGATGCGGTGGTTCTGTCTGGCGGGGTGGTTCACCCGGCCCGCATAGCCCTCATTCTCCCGGCAGAGCAGGCATTTGGGGTAGCCGGACTGCTTGGCGTTCCGGGCAGCTGCGATGGCCTTGGGGTCTTTCTCCGGCTTGGACAGGTTGATGGTGATGTCCAGGTCGCCGTACCTGGTGGGCGCGATCCATTTCATGTCCCGGGCGATGCGGTATCTGCGGATATAATCGGAATCCTGGCTAATCTTGTAATAATAATCCGTTGCCGCTCTGGGGGATTCGTTTTCGTACAGTTCCCGGAACCTACGGATGACCTCGCTGGGCCTGGGCATCAGCATACTCATGATCTTGGTATCGAACAGATCCCGGTACACCACGCCGTCCTCCGCGATGAGGCCGTTCTCATAGGCGTAGTCGCACATGCGGTTCAGGATTTCCTCCAGCTCCCCGGCCTGGTTCGCGGCAGCCTCTCCCTGGGAAGCCGCGCTGCACCTCCCATCCTCGCCCGGATCCGTCAGCTCATCCAGCCCGAACAGCTCCAATAACCTGTTAATCGTAAAAATCTCATCCTCTTTGGGGACCAGCCCTGTCCTGATTCCGTAGGACACCAGTTTCCTAATATCAGACTCTATTCTCTCCATCCTCTCCACATCCTTTCCGTCATATACAAAATCCCTTGTGCCGTCTTCGCATTGCCCCCATGCTGTCCTTGTGCTGCAGGCCTCTCCAAATTCCTCAGAGTTTTTTCTGCATGATACAGAACCATTCTTTTTGGGCAACCATCCGGAAACCGTGCTTCTCATACAGGGGAATCGGCCCGTGATACTGGTACTCAAACTTTCTGTCCGCAAAGGGATATCCCTCCACGTAGGAATAGCTCTGTTCTTTCGCGTCCTGCACAATCCTGTCAAGCAGCAGATGGGCTATCCCCTTTCCCCTGCTTTCCGGCGCGATCTCAAAGCAGTACACGGACATTATTTCCCCCTTGTGGGCTTCCATTGTCGCATAGTCACGGTTATCCATGAGCGGCCCGTAATTCGTTTTGTCTCCGGCATTGCACCATCCGATTACACGGTCGCCGTCATAGACAAGATAACCCTCCATGATACCCTGGGAAATCAGTTCTTTCGCCTTTGCGCTTCTGCGCTCCCTGTCCCCCCACATGTCCTCGTTTTCCTTTTGAGACAAATGGCTCTCCAGGCAGTAGCAATATGCCCATTCGTCATGGTCCGTAAAGGCTACATTCTCAAAATAATACAGATAGTCCTCTGTCATTTCCGGGGTCAGTTTCCTGATCTGGATATCCATCCTTGCACTCCTCCTGGCTATACGCCATATCATATAACCTGCTCTCAAAGTGAATTCAAGCTTTCCCCGCCGGTTCGCCCTATGCGCCATGCCGTACAGGTGGCTTTTGCACAGCCGACCGGCGCGTCCTGTTCTAAAGCAGCGCACTGCTCCGGGGACATCACATGGACATACTTTCAGGCAAAATCTTCAAAGCAGAGTATTCCAGCCTGCCGATCTGCAGCCTTTTTAAAGCGCCACAGGCCCGTTCCCCACTTCCACTACATAGAAATCCGCCGCATAGCCGATCTTTTCCTGATAGGCCTTGCCCACCTTTTCGATAAAAGCGTCTATGGCTTCGTCTTTCACAATGCTGACCGTACAGCCGCCGAAGCCTGCGCCGGTCATCCTGGAGCCGATGACGCCCTCCACTTTCCAGGCCTCCTCCACCAGAGTGTCCAGCTCAATGCCGGTCACCTCGTAGTCGTCCCGCAGGGATACATGGGAAGCGTTCATCAGCTGGCCGAACAGCGCCACGTCATTGGCTTTCAGCGCCGCTACCGCGCGGATTGTCCGCTGATTCTCATACACCGCATGCTTCGCACGCTTCCTGCGCACATCGTCCTTGATGGCAGACTGATATTTTTCAAAAGTCTCCTGGTCCAGGTCTCCCAGGCCCTTAATCTGCACCACCTGCTGCAGCTCCGCCAGAGCCGTCTCACACTCGCTGCGGCGCTCATTGTACTTGGAGTCCCCCAGGCCGCGCTTCTTGTTGCTGCTGGCGATGACGATTTTCGCCCCCTCCAGCACGATGGGCGCGTACTCGAAGCTCAGGTCAGCCGTATCCAGGAAGATGGCATTGTCTTTCTTTCCCATGGCAATGGCAAACTGATCCATGATGCCGCAGTTTACCTTATTATAATTGTTCTCCGCGTACTGTCCGATGAGGGCCAGATCCTGGTTGCTTACTTCAAACCCGAAGAAATCCCGCAGTATGTACCCGGTCAGCACCTCCACGGACGCGGAGGAGGACAGCCCGGAGCCGTTGGGGATATTTCCGTACAGCATCAAATCCATGCCACAGGGCATCTTCATGCCTCTCTCGCCGAAAGCCCACATAACCCCCTTGGGATAGTTTGTCCAGCCGGCCTCTTTGGCGGGCACCAATTCGTCCAGGGAGGATTCGATGACCCCCAGCTTCTCGAAATTCATGGAGTAGAAGCGCAGCTTGTTGTCGTCACGCTTCCTGGCTGCACCGTAGGTGCCGATTGTCAGGGCGCAGGGGAACACATGCCCGCCGTTATAGTCGGTATGTTCTCCGATCAGGTTCACCCTGCCCGGCGCGAAGTAGGCTTTCACACCCTCGCCGCCCCCAAATACTTCCTCAAATCGTTTCAAAATTTCGTTCTTCATGCTGCCTCCGTTCCGCGCCTTTCTATGCGCTGTCATCTAAAATCCATTATACATGGAAAAACCGTGGGATTGCCACATTTATTTGTTTTTTGTACCTGTCAAAATGTTAAATATCCTGTGCTGCACGGAGCAAAGCCGTATTGGCGGTCATCGGCGTCCTTTACCGGCAATTTAAAAACTCATTTTCATGCTTCTTAAAAAAAGCAAAGTAGGTTTGGACTCCGGGCAGCTGTGTCCATCGCTTCACATCCACCACTTCCTCGTCCATATCGTAAATCTTCGCTCCCCCCATAGCCAGCATAAAAGGCGAATGGGTGGATATGATGAACTGGCATCCGAAAAATCTGGCGGAATCCTCCAGGAACTTCGCAAGCTCCTGTTGGCGTAACGGGGAGAGACTGTTCTCCGGCTCGTCCAGCAAATACAAACCGTTTTCCTGCACTTTCTCGGAGAAATAGAGGAAAGCACTCTCGCCGTTGGAATGCTCCCGTACATTATCCATCACATTGCTCCGCACATACTTGGATTGGGTCTTGCTGCGGGCGGCGCAGACCTTTTTCATCTGCTCATAGTCCTCCAGAGACTTCATCCGAAAATGGGAATACTTATTCTCCAGATACTCGTCAAACAGCTCCTCCCGCCTGCCGTCAATGCCGTCATTGAGACATCGGAGGTTCAGCACAAAGTCGAACACATCATCGCTGGTAATGATCCGGCTGTTGTCCGGCACCCGCTCCCGGGTCTCAAAATCGCACATCTTCAGATAATCTTCAAAAAAACCGGTCCGGTTATATACGGACTCCCTGGAAATCCCCACTTTCTGTGCCACCACATTCAGCGCCGTGGTCTTGCCGGAACCGTTCCCGCCGTAGAGAATCGTAATCGGTTCGAAATCCAGCATCCGCAGCCCATGCTTCGAGAGCACCTGAAACGGATAGAAAGTGTCGTAACATGTCCGCTTAATCCCCATCAGAAAGCTATATTCCTGTTCTATGTCGGGAAACGAAAAATGTGAAAGATATATCATCTCATCACCTCCTTTAATTCCTCCAGCAGATCCAGATCCGACTGCTGTACCTTGATATTTGTGGTAACAGGCTCTTCGCCGGGCCTGGTGACACTGAGTTCAATTACGGTTCCTTCTTCTATTCTCCCGGAAAATACCGCTTTCAAAAAAGCTCCGAACTTCGGATGATTCTGGTTGAACTGATTTCTTGCTGCCATCAGCTTTAACATAGACGCCGCATTTATGCCATTCATACCGCTCACAACCCCCTTTCTGCAAATATTTTCAGATAATATTTCATTTATAATCTTTTGCTACTTGTATAAACGGACAAAGTATGGTAAGATAGTAATCGAGAATACAAGGACGTAATAATGTCGGTGTACCACCACAGGAAGTTGCAGCTCCCTGTGGCAAGGTTGGTAGAGTTAGCTACCACACGATACAGAACGAGTCTGCGATACACACATTGGTATTATAACGTATTTGTGGTAAAAATACAATGCCTTTTGCGGTGTACGGGACTCTGCCATCTGTAAGCCTTATGATATACACGAGGTGAAAAGTGTGGACGCATACTTGACACCTCGTTCTTGATTCTCACCTGAATGTCCTTGGCGGTGGAGCGCTCCGCCGCCCGGGATGTTCTAAGTGAGACTATAAAAAGGAGAAAGGCCGAAAAGGCAGGGGGAATTCAAAATATGGCAGAGCTGAACAGTTTATTTATGGACGCTGCAGAGACAAAAGCAGCTATCCTTGGAGAGGGATTTCTTTACAAATTTTTAGATGAAGGCATTATGAAAGATCACTTCTGTGTGCTGACAGACAAGCGTATCTATGTCAAGGGGACCTATTTCCACAACACGGACGGGGCTTACCGGATCCGAAAGGGAGATTACACCATTGATGTTAAGAATGTGATCAGTACGGGGTTTTCCACTACGCGGTTTGGCGGCATCTTTTTGCTGGAGCTGTTCTTTGCGGTCTTCCTGACGGTGCTGACGGGTTTCTTCCTGCGGTTCGTAGAGTACATTGATCATATCTACTTCGGGATGGACTCCATACTCTGGGTCTGTTCTATCCTGCTGACCATAGGGCTCATAGCCGTACCCATATACTATTACTTTAATCCTTTCAAGATTTTTGTAATCGAATATGGCAGCGGCAAGATCGCTTTTCTGGCTTTTGAATACCTGGAGGATGATTTCCGGATCTTCCAGCGCCAGCTCTACAGGGCCAAAGATGCGCTTTCATTCGCCGCTCCCAGTCAGGCCGACGACGAAAGCAAGCGTACTATATCGTCTGATAAGTCAGAAGAACAAATAAGTACTGTAAAAATTTGATGTAAAAATTTAAAATATTCCTTGACATACCGAATAGTTTGCCGTGTACTATCCGTCTTTGGTATCAGACATCAAAAAATGGTGCAAATTAAAGAGAAAATAATCAAAAAGGCTGTCAGTGATGTGTTTGATAGCCTTTTTGATGTCGGTTCGTCTCTTTTTCATACGATTTACTCTCCCTTTCTAAAGTATATACATATAGTAAAATACTACTAAGGGAAAGAAATCTTCATTCGAAGTTTCTGTAGAATACGAAAGCATTAAAAAAGCAACCCGGTTAGGGGTTGCTGATACTTTTATAATGAAGCGTCTTAGTTCAACAGAAAGTAGTGAAGAAATAATAAGTGCATAATGAATGACAAAAATATAAATACTAAAAAAGCAACCTTAGTTCGGTTGCTTTTTACACAATATGCTATTGGCGGAGACTATTGAAAATATCTTCGAGTGCATCGGCCTCTTCCTGAGACATATCTCCAGATGCAACGGCGTCTTCTACAGTCTGAACTCCCTCTGAACCGTAAACCGTCTGACTCTGCCCTGTGTTGGGGTCTGTGTAGGTTCCGATTTCATTCATTACCCCATCGTCTACAGCTGCGCCAATATCGACATTACCGTTAGCATCTGTGTAGTTAGCCAATACATCCTCCGCATACCCCAGATATACCCAGTAGTTGCCGCATCTTGCTACAGAAATGTATTGCAAACCTGCATCTGTCATCGCTGCCCAGTGACCCGGACTGGCTTTCCATGCCGCATATATCTCTGCAACTGAACTGTACCCCTGACCGATGTTAGCTCTGTTGGCTCCACCTCTTGTCGACACAAGCGCATCATGGGAGTAGTTGGACACAATCGCTTTAGCACTCTCAAGTGCGTTGGAATCCAGTGTGCCATTGGCGCTTACAGTTGAAAGACCCATCGCCTGTCTGTCAGCGTTCAGCAGAGCCACAAACTCACCATTGCAAAGTTGAGCCTCTTCTGCTGTATCAGCGGTCTTAGCGGCTGTTTCAGGATTAGTTGTTCCCTGGTTAGATGCCTGACTGGAACCGGAGCCAGAACCCTGACTACCACTTGCTGTCTTAGTTGTTGTGGTTGCGGGCTTCTCCGCTACAATGTAGCCATTGCTTACAAATGCGGTTTCACCATCCAGCTCAATCCGATACCAACCTGTTTCTTCGCACTGCCCCGTCACGATGACTTCCTGACCGTAAGCCAATCGTCCAACCTTTTCTCCATCCGTTGACGGTTGGTTTCTCACATTAACACTGGACTTGGCATACATTGTACCCGACATCTCGTTGATGGTATAGGGAGAATCTGCTGTTTCTTCCCCTGTGGTTGTCCCGGTCTGGTCTGCCTCGTCCGTCTGGTCTGCCTCGTCTGTCTGGTCTGCGCTGCCGGACTGCCCGGTCTGCGTCACGCTGCCGCTTTCATCGGCATTCCCGTCAGAGGGTGCCTCCGCCCCGGTTTCAGGCTCCGCTGTAGGCTCCGGTGTTTCTTCTGCCGATGGTTCTTCTGTGGGTTCCGCCGTTTCCTCCGGTTCGGACTCCATAGTTCCGGTTCCCTCTGCCCCGCTTTCCCGGCTGTCAACATTCCCGTCCTGGCTGCTTTCTGCATCCGCCATGGCCTGCACCTTGCCGTCCCCCTCCATCCTGTTTCCGCAACCAGCAAAAACGCTGGCTGTCATTGCTGTGATTAGCAATGCCGTCACGATTTTCTTCTTCATGTCCGTCTCCTCCTCGTTGAGATTCTTTCTCCGAAAATCCGTTCAGGGATTTATCCACCTATAGAGTACCCCCCCGGACTTTTTGTCAATAGGAATCTTGCCTGTTCCATACTTGCATTCTATCGCAATGTATTTTGCATTGCAATACGTATTGCATACTATTTGTCCGGAATGCAATACAATCAAGCTGATAAAAGGAGGTATCGGACATGGCTTTTCAGATTAGACCCAACAAAAAAGAGAGCGAGAACAAGACAATCCGTTTTCCGCTTTCCCTGATAGAGAGGATAGACGATGCAATCAAGGACAATGATGTCACATTCTCCGCCTTTGTCATCCAGGCATGTGAATACGCCCTTGATAATATGGAGCCGGAATCCCCTGAACCTTGATGCGGCTTCATGCCTGCTTAGCCTGGCTACGGAAAGTCCGGCTGGGGTGTGCATGTGGACAGCACAATCAATATGGCACTTGCCTGTTGAAGCGTGTGTCCATAATAACAGATGGGCGGAAAGCGCCTTGATACGCTTATGTCAACAAAGAGAGAACAAGTATAATGAAGATGCTGCGCACCCTTGCGATTACCCCGCCGGCAAAAAAGGCAGACGCAGGGGCACAACAACCTGAATACGACACTGGGCTATATCTACAATCCCCTGACGGAAAGCCAGACCTATGACCTTATGGCGAAAGCATTAGAGCAGAACATTCGTACTGTCTACAACTGTCTACAGAATTTTAGACACACAAAAAACAGCGGAACCCCACGTTTTATGGGATTCCGCTACATAAAGAAAGAGCGATAGACGGGACTCGAACCCAATACCGTACTTAGAAACCGCATAAAGAAAGGATTTCCAGCACCTCCCTACTAAGTGTAATCACAAGTGTAACCCCATCTAAAAACAATACCATTAGGCGCACAACCGCTTAACAGAGTCGCTACAGCAAGCATCATCGCAAAAACTTGCTTTCCTTTTCTTTTCCATTTCATACGACTTACTCTCCCTTTCTAAAGTATATACTATAGTAAAATACTACTAAGGGAAAGAAACTTTCATTGGAAGTTTCTGCAGAATACGAAAGCATTAAAAAGCAACCCGGTTAGGGGTTGCAAATGATTAATATAACGTGTCTTGGCTTAACAGAGAAAACAGTATAGTGTATTATATACCCTTGCCATTTGCTCATGTGATATAAAGAAGTAAAAGAAGTGTAAAAAATTTTGCCGTTCCCT
>CAJTZD010000059.1 GCA_910584235.1 uncultured Acetatifactor sp. | reverse complement strand
ACAAGAAACCGCAGCTTGACCTTTTGTGCCGGTTGATGAAGGACAAGCGTGTCACCTCCGTGGTATGCGCCACCGACGCCGGGCGGGAGGGGGAGCTGATCTTCCGGCTGGTCTATGGATATGCGGGCTGTAAAAAGCCAATGGAAAGGCTTTGGATTTCCAGCATGGAGGATGCGGCCATCCGGGAGGGCTTCGCGCACCTGCGGCCGGGCAGGGAGTATGACAGGCTCTATGATGCGGCCCTGTGCCGGGCCGGGGCGGACTGGCTGGTAGGGATCAATGCCACAAGGCTTTTCTCCGTCCTGTACGGCGTGACCCTGAACGTGGGGCGCGTCATGTCCCCGACGCTGGCGCTTTTGGTAAAACGGGAGGCGGAGATCCGGGGGTTTGAGAGCACGCCCTTCTATGTGCCGGAGATTTCCTGCAAGGGCTTTACGGCCTCCGGGGAGAAACAGGCGGAGAAGGAGGCGGCGGAAACAATATGCAAAAGCTGCGAGGGGCAGGAGGCGGTGATCCGCACCGTGGAGAAGCAGACAAAGGCCGTGCAGCCCCCGCGCTTCTATGACCTGACGACTTTGCAGAGGGAATGCAACCGAATCTATGGGTATACGGCGCAGCAGACCCTCGACTACCTGCAGGCCCTCTATGAGAAAAAGCTGGCGACCTATCCCCGGACAGACAGCCAGTATCTGACGGAGGATATGCAGGGCGCAGCCCTCTCCCTGGTGCGCTGGCTTCGTGGCAACATGGAGTTCGGGAAATGCTGTACAGCGGAGCCGGATATCAGGCGCGTGACGGATGGCAGCAGAGTGACCGACCACCACGCAGTCATCCCTACGGCGGAGATCACCCGGACAGACCTGTCCACCCTCCCGGCCGGGGAGAAGGACGTGCTGACGCTGGTTGCGGCAAGGCTTTTGTGTGCCACGGACCAGGAGCACCGTTTCGAGGCGGTCACGGCGGTACTGGACTGTGGGGGCTGTTCCTTTACGGCAAAGGGAAAGACGGTCTTACAGATGGGCTGGAAAGAGGTGGAGCGGCTTTACCGCCTGGGGATGAAGCAGGGGAAAACGGAGGAACAGGACAGGGAAAATCCCGCCCTGCCGGAGCTTCGGGAAAGCCAGGCATTCCGGCCGGTGTCGGCGTCTGTCCGGGAGGGCAGGACCTCCCCGCCGCGGCACTATACGGAGGATTCCCTTCTGGCAGCAATGGAGACCGCAGGTGTTGAAGGCTTACCGGAGGGCGCGGAGCGGAAGGGCCTGGGAACGCCGGCCACCCGTGCGGCCATTCTGGAGAAGCTGGTTTCGGTGGGGTTTGTGGAGCGGAAGAAGAAGCAGCTTATCCCTACGGAAAAGGGCACGAACCTGGTCACGGTGCTGCCGGACAACATCAAATCCCCAGCGCTGACCGCAGAATGGGAATCCATGCTGAAACAGGTGGAGCATGGGGAGGCCACGGCAGAGGCGTTCATGGAGGGGATCGCCGGCATGAGCCGGGAGCTTGTGGAACAGCATACCACCCCGGAGGAACGCTTCAAGGGCCTGTTCCCGGAGGCGGAAAGCGGCCGGAAAGAGGCGGTTGGCGTCTGCCCCCGGTGCGGCGGCGCTGTCATGGAGAGGAAAAAGGGATTTTTCTGTGAGGGCCGGGAGTGCGGCTTTGCGCTCTGGAAGGAGAACCGCTTTTTTGCGGCAAAGAAAAAGAAGCTGACAAAAGCCGCAGCTTCGGCGCTCTTGGAGGAGGGGCGCGTCTCCATGTCCGGCCTTTACAGCGAAAAGACGGGCAGGACCTATGACGCGGTGGTCGTGCTGGATGATACGGGAGGGAAGTATGTGAATTTCAAGCTGGAATTTCCGGCAAAGAAAGGCAGGAAGAAATGAGAGAAGGACAGTCTTTTGAATATGGCGGCTATCATTTTACGCCTCTGCGCCGGTTCCGCAGGAACGAAGGGGATTTCTTTGCGATTTCAAGGTGCCTGGAAACTGACCCGCAATTAGGGATATGCACCTACAAGGAGCGCCAGAAGATTCCCTATGATTATGAGGGATTTTATGCAGCCTCCACGGACAAATCCTGTGATATTTTCCGTTGTGAAGAAAATGGGAGAATGTACGTGCCGGGAAGGAATGAACTGTTTATCTATCACGATCCGCTTTTTAAGGATACCATGAAGGAATCTGTGATTGCCGGATTAAAGGAAATACCGGTACAGTCTGGAAATGGCATATCTGGGCAGCCAGTCAAAAAGGAGCCGGGGCATGGGAGGTGACAGGGAAAAAATGAGAATCCGGGAGCTTACGCGCACCGAGCGGGCAAAGATCCGGAAACTGGTGACGGAATCCTGTGCCAACTATGGCGGCAGGGAGAAACAGTGTATCCCGCTGGACTGTCCCTGCTACATGCTGGACAAGTGCTGGACGGGTTCCCTGTGCCGGTATTTCCAGGAGGCGGTGCTGGGGGCTGACCCGGCGCTGGAGTCCGCCCTGACCGGGGAGGACAGCTCCATGAGGCAGAAGAAATGTCCGGTCTGTGGGAAAGCCTACCTGCCGGTCACGAGCCAGGCATATTGCTCCGCAGCCTGCCGGACGTATGCCAGGCGGAAATCCGAGCGGGAACGCAAGCGGCGGGAGCGTCTGGAAAGGGGGAATTAGTACGCAGCTTAGCAGAAAAGAGGCAGCGTTTTCAAGGGTTTCAAGGCCCGGTTCACAGGGCGGCTAAGGAAGAATACGCTTACCTTGCGAAACAGGGGGAAGCTGCGGACAAAAGGCGTTTTTTGCGCCTTATTTTTTATCTTTATTTTTGTTATGCAGGCATAGTTGGGAGGGATGCGGATCCAAAGGGAAAAGACAGAAATCGTGCCGGGGATTATGCGGATTGATACGGCGGCCCAGGCCATTGACATGCAGCAGATTGACAACCGGCGTTTTATGTTCCATCCCGGAACGGGGGTGCTTGTCCTGGGACGCCAGTATGCAGTTACAAGCATGGCTAATTCCAGCCACGCGCAGGAGCTGGCCGATGCCGGGATCACAAAAGACTATGACGGCTTTGTACGGGGATGGATCGGGACCGGAGGGGACTATCCCTACGGGGTGATCCACTTTGCGCCCAGCGTGGATGAAAGGAATCTCTCTTTGTTTGAGAGGGCCTTTGACACGCTGGAAATGTTTGCACGGAACGGGGGCCTGGCTTCCACGGTGATCCGGGGCTTCGGGGATCGGTGGGAGCAGCCTTTTTGTGCCATCCTGCCTGGATTAAAGGAGCCGGAGAAGAAGCCCTCCGTCCGGGGGCGGCTAAAGCAGAAGCCGGAGGGCAGGAAGGACAGGAACAAAGAAACAGAACAACAGGAACGATAGGAGGCGGTTCATATGAGTATCACAACAATCACGACAGAGGATCTTCGGCGCATGGAAGAAAAAGAGGGATTGATTTTGCAGGGCTGCGGCGGGGATCTGAAAGAATGGGTGGACGGGATCAATGAGATGTTCACCGAGGCGGGGATCTTGAAGGAGGGCTCCCGGTTCGGGGATGTGTCCACTTTCCAGTACGGGGAGCTGACCTGTCTGCTCTTTCCCTTTGAGGATGTAAAGCTGGAGATAGGGAAACTTGCCATGTGGCGGTTACAGACCCATGAGGATTTCGGGGGCACCTGGCTTTCCGATTTTGTGCCGAACCGGCTGGGCGGCTTTATCGGGGAGCCTTCGCCGGAGCCGGAGAAGCCGGACTGTGCGCTGATCGGACAGGACGGGAACGTCTTTAACCTGGTCGGCATTGCCTCCCGTACCCTTCGCAGGAATGGCATGGCGGGGCAGGCAAAGGAAATGACGGACCGGGTATTTGCTTCCGGGAGCTACCATGAGGCGCTGAACATTATCGGCGAGTATGTGAACATCACTTCCGTGGACGAGCCGGAGCGCAGGCCCTCCGTCCGGCGGCAGATGAAAGAGACAAAGACGGCGGAGCCATCTGAAAAGCAGAAACCGGCAAGGCAGCAGGAACGGTAAGGAGGGGCGGGATGGAAAAGGGAAAGATATACGGCGTATGGGCGGTACGCAGCGGAGCCTCCATATTCGGCCATGCGGCGGCATGGTGCAAGGAGGATGGGAGGCCGCTGGAATTTGACACCGAAAAAATGGCCCAGGACTATGCGGCGGAAATGAACAGAAAGACTACCGCCAATGTCCACTACTATGCGCAGGAGAAGGAGCCGGAGCCGGGGGCGGTCCGAAAGACGGCGGCGCAGGCACAGCAGCAACTGGACGCACGCGCCCCGTCCCAGGCAGCGCCCCGGAATGAGGCGGCCGAGAAGCTGAACGAGATCCCAGGCAGGCAGCTTGTGGCGGAGCCGGACCAGATGGTGGAGATCCGCTCCGCGGTCCACAGCAACTATGCCGGGATGGTGGCCATGCTGGGCGCGGACAACCGGGTATATCTTGGGAGAGAGGAACGTTATCACTTTGAGGGGGACCAGCCGGCCTATTATGATGACAGCGACGGCTCCCTTTGTTTTGTTACGGACAGGGCGGACATGTATTATTTCCTCTATGGGGAGGGATGGGCCCATACCCAGGAGGAAATGCTGGGGCGCGGCCTTGTGGCGGACCAGTATGCGGAATTTGCCCGGCTGCAGCATGGCGTCCTCAGGCAGTTTGAGGTCAAAAGGGAGCTTCGGTTTGCAGGACAGCCCTTCCAGGAACCGGAGGATTACCTGCACAATGCAGAGCTTTACGAGGAAGGGCAGACCGGGAACTATAACATGCTGGACGGGCGGCTTGACAACGAACCGCCGGAACGCCCGGACCTGACAGACGGGCAGACCTGGGAGGAAATAAGGGAGCTTGCCCCGGAGACGCTGCCAGGGGCAGCAGGGGAGAAGCCTTCCCTGATGGAGCTGTTGAAGGGGGAACGCCCGGAGCATGGGGAGAGGGGGCATGTACCGCCTTCCCCGGAAAGGGAGCGGTGAGATATGGGGATGAAGTTTGAGGATGTGGATATCTTGGATGCGCTGAACCGGATCGTGGAGCTGAACACCCACCATTACAAGGATGATTTCGATCTGGACAAAGAGCTGATCCCTAAGCTGGCCCTGTCGGGGAACCCGGAGGACCGGCGCCTTCTCTGGATGTCCAGGCCATGCGGCACTTATACCCTGCGGGAGCGGGAGGTCTACCTGCAGGAGAGCTATGAAAATAATGTATGGCGGTTCTACCATGAGCAGACGAAAGATAAGGTCATGGCCTATGCGCTTGTCTTGAAGGATGTGCAGGACGGGAAAGTGACGGGGGATATTTACCCTCTGGACTATGGCGCCCACGTGGAACGGGTGAAGCTGCTGACCTGCCCCATCGAAAAAGTGACGGCCGTTTTCGGGGATGGTGCGGTGGTTTCCGTTCCCTTTGGGAACCATAAGCAGCTTATCAGTGGGCTTGCTTCCATACACGGGAAAACAAAGTCCATCCTTTATGAGCCGGAAAACGGCCGGGAGCTTTCGGTAATCCTGGAGCGGGAAAGGTTCAAGCGCTCTTATCATGCCAGGGCCGGCGATATGGAAAACTATATCGCAAAGCTGCAGAAAGGCACCATGCGCGGCCGGATGAAGGCGGCAAAGGACACCATGACGAAACCGGATAAGGGCACGCCCCATAAAGGCGTGCAGGAACGGTGAAGAAAGAAGGCCGCAGCGTCCAGTTCCACTTCTATGTGTCGGAGCAGGAGGCAGCGGCCATCCAGGAGCGCATGGAGCAGATCGGCGTCGCCAACCTGTCGGCCTATCTGCGCAAGATGGCGGTGGACGGCTACATCATCCATCTGGACATGAGTGAGGTGCAGGAGCTGGTGCGGATCCTGCGTATCTGCTCCAACAATCTGAACCAGTACGCAAGGCGGGCCAATGAGACCGGGAGTATTTACGCCGCTGATGTGGAGGATCTGCGCGGCCGCCTGGACGGCCTTTGGGACGGGATGGAGAAGCTGCTCCGGGGATTTGCTAACATTCCATGAACGGGCTTCAATGCCGTTGCTTTCCGGGAACCGGCACGGTAGAATGAAACCGAGGGGCAGACCATGCCCTGAAAAACAGCATACCCGGAAGTCTTTAAACGGTGGACGGGGCAGGAGAAAAGGAGGCGGGCGTATGCGTCTGATATTTAAACTTTTGGCATTTCCCTTTGTGCTGGTTACGGGGGTTCTTTATCTGGTGTGCAGGTTCCTGGTAATTGCCTCCGGCGCTGTGCTGGGGATTCTTTCAGGGATAGTATTTCTGGCGGCGCTGGCGCTGTTCTTCGCTGCCGGTTTCTGGCCGGGGCTGTCCTGGCTGGCACTCGCATTTCTTATCAGCCCATATGGTCTGCCAATGGCGGCAGCCTGGCTGGTGGGAATGGTTGGCGGCGTGAACAGCGCATTAAAGGATTTTGTATTTGGATAAACAGTATGGGCGGGGCACGGAAAGCAGGTGCCCCGTTCTTTTTCTTTTTGAGGCTGTCAAAACCGGACGGCCTTTTTGATTATGAAATGGAGGGATTTGATTTGAGAGACCAGACACCACTTTATCATCATACAGGCAGCTATGCACAGGAGCATGGGGAACTGGACTGGTACCATGCTTCTTACCAGGCGAATATTGCCTGCAAGGAGGCAATCGAGCAGGCCATTGCCGACAACTACCGGGATAACCGCCTGAATACGGCCTGCGTGGATCAGGTGCTGGAGCAGTTTGGCTATGAGCGGATGCTTTATGTCCTTGCCAATACGGTGCAGCAGAAGGAGCAGGACGGGCGCATTTCCCACGGCAACAGGGCATGGGCGAAAACGGTCCCGGTCACTCCTGCCCCGGACGGCTTTGGCGGTGACAGGAACCGGTATTTTATTGTGGACAAATGCAATACCGGGCTCATGGATCTGTTTCTTACCCAGGCAAGGAAAGCATACGCACTGGAGCAGGGAAAGAGACCGTCCGTGAGGGAAAACTTGAATAAAAGTGCCAGGCAGCAGGCCGACACGGACAGGCCGAAGCCCAAGAAGGCGCAGGAGCGGTGATTCATAAAAAAGGATAAAGGGGGTGTGATGTATGGCGACCACGCGGCTGATGCCTCTGCATGTGGGGAAGGGGCGGGATGTTTCCACGGCCATAGCGGACGTTATTGACTATGTGGAGAATCCGGAGAAAACCGACTATGGAAGATTCATCTATGGCTATGAGTGTGATACCCGGACTGCGGATGCAGAGTTTACGTTATCAAAGCGCCAGTATGCCAGCCTGACGGGCCGGAGCCGGGGCGCGGATGATGTGATCGCCTACCACCTCCGGCAAGCCTTCAAGCCCGGTGAGGTCACGCCGGAAGAAGCGAATGAGATTGGCCGGGAGCTTGCACTGAAACTGACAAAGGGAAACCATGCGTTCATTGTCTGCACCCATGTGGACAAGCACCATGTCCATAACCACATCATCATCAATTCCACGGCATTGGACTGCCAGAGGAAGTTTAGGAACTTCTGGGGTTCCACCTGGGCCATCCGGCGCATGAACGACAAGCTGTGCCTGGAGCATGGGCTGTCCGTGGTGGAGAATCCGAAGCCAAGCAGAGGGCACTATGGTACGTGGCTGGGGAACAAAAAGCAGCCCTCCTTCCAGGAGCAGATACGCATGGCGGTGGACGGAGCCCTGGCAGAAAAACCAAAGGATTTTGAGGAATTTGTAAAGAAGCTGGAGGCAGCAGGGGTTGAGGTCAACCGGGAAAGAAAATACCTGCGCTTCCGTGTGCCGGGGCAGGATAAGTATACCCGGTGTGACACGCTGAAAGGAGATTATACCGAGCAGGCCATCCGGGAACGGATCGCAGGAACCAGGACGGTGAAACCTCGCCATGCCTCTTTTCCGAAGCCGGCTTCCAGGGTAGGGTTACTGGTGGATATAGAGGCGGCAGTCCGGGCGGGGAAAGGGCCTGGGTATGAGCGGTGGGCGAAGGTGTTCAATATCAAACAGCTCTCCCAGGCGGTCATATGGCTGAAAGAGCATGGGGATATGGACTATGGGGAACTGCAGGCGAGTGCGGCGGAGACTACGGAGAGATTTAATGTGCTGTCGTCACAGATCAAGGAACTGGAATCACGGATGAACGAAAACGGGGAGCTGCAGAAACAGATCGTGAGCTATGCCAAGACAAGAGCCGTCTATGTGGAATATCGAAAAGCGGGTTACAGTAAAAAGTTCCGGGCGGAGCATGAGGCTGACATCCTGATCCACCAGGCAGCGAAGAAATATTTTGACAGCCGGGGAATCACAAAGCTGCCCTCTGTGAAAGCTCTGCGTGAGGATTATGCCGGCCTTCTGGAGCAGAAGCGGAAAGCCTATGCCGGCTATAAACAGGCACGCTCCGATATGAAAGAGCTGCAGAACATCAAGGCTAACGTGGATTATCTGCTGGACGTTCCGGCCAGGCATGAGGCACGGGAGAAAAGCGGAAAGTCACGGCAATAGGACTTTCTTCTCCTTTCCGTTTTCAGTGTCCGAAGGACGCGCAGCCGTTACCGGAGGGAACGATCTCAGGGGTTTGGGGATATGTCACCAACAAGCGTTTACGCAGGTTTTCCGGTTACGGAAAATCTGCGTAAATGAGCCTTCTGTACAAGAAGGCATTGCTTGCGAATTTGTGCGATTTAGGATAACGTGCTGTTTTTCAGATAGAAAATATAGGGGAAATATGATAATATATATGGAACAGCTGTGCGAATAAAAATGAAAAGGCAGGGTTAAATAATGTCAGAGAAAATGCTTGATATAAAGGAATATATGTATAGGTTTTTGCAGGATCCAACAAGGGAAAAGTTTATTGATCTTGTTTTTGATGGAGTTGGTGAACAAGATAGTATAGATTTTAAAAAGATATGGATAGAGCCACAGAAATTATCGGAAATTATTTTGGGCATGGCTAATACAGGCGGAGGTGTGGTAATCTTTGGAGTTGAGGAAAAAGAGGATGGTACAATAGAGGCCATAGGATTAGAGGAAATAGTTGATAAGGAAAAACAACACTCAAAAATTTCAAAGTTTTTGCCGAATACAGTTAAATTTAATATTTTAGATTTCGATTTTTCTGGAGAAGCATACTCTAAAATAGAGAATAAGATGTATCAGATGATAGTAATCTATTCAGATGATAAAGATCTGCCCTATATGTGGGATAGAGATAGTAATGAAAATCAAGTGGGATGTGTTTTTATAAGAAAAGGAACTAAAACAGTTAAGGCAAATTCCTTTGAACTAAGTGAACTGATTGATAAAAAAATCAGATCCATGTATGCAGAAGGTTCTAAATTAGCATTAGAAGAACATTTGGAACAATTAAAAGTTTTATATGAATATGTAGGTGCAAAAGAAAATGTGATACATAAAAATATTTTGAATGTTGGACAAGCGTTGTTGGAAAGATTCCAGTCAATTTCTGAAAGTCTGGGAGAGGTAGAAAGAACGAAAAACCCATTTTACCCAGAAGAAGATTTTGAAGAATTTGTTGCTAACATGATTAAAAAGAAAAAAATCAAAATAGAGAGTGTGTTAGATCTGAAATAAACTTATGTAATCTGGCAGATACCATAGGGTAGACAAAGCATAATTTTTGGAATGAGGAAGTGAAAAATAATATGGATTTGTTTGAACCATTGAAAAAGGTTAGTGAAGATCAATGGCATACAAAGTTCAAGCTGCTAAAAGAAGACCCATACGGGGAGGGAGAAAGAATAATTCTTCAACGTTGGGTAGAAGGCTTAGTAGATAGAGATAATAAAATGGTGCAAGAATTCCAGAAAACTTTTCATGCAAGTTTTTGGGAATTTTATCTCTATGCTTGTTTTAGAGAAGCAGGATTTGTCTTAGACCAAACTCATAACAGACCTGATTTTATGATAAAGGCTCCTTATGAATTTAATGTAGAAGCTGTAGTTGCAAATATAAAAAGTCAGGGCAGACCAGAATCGGATAGAGGGATGGAAGATTTGATGGATATGTTTATTCCACCAAAGAATCAAGAGGATTTTTTTCAAATTCAGCATGAGGCTGTTGTAAGGCAGTCGAATGCAATAACCTCTAAAATGAAAAAATATGAGAATGAGTATTCAAAGTGTGATTGGGTTAAAGCAGATGTACCATTTGTGATTGCAATGTCTTCCTATAGCCAGGTGAATTACGGGCGTGAATTTATATACCCGATGATGACACTGCTATACGGGATGTACTATGTGCCAGAAGAAAACAGTTATGTTTCAGTGAGTGAGGTGCAGAAACCAGAAACGGATTCGACAATACCAGTAGGTTTGTTTAATTGTGACAAGTACAGTGGAATTTCTGCAATTTTGTACTCATGCACAACTACACTTGGGAAATTAACTTCTTTGGCGAAATCAGAAGGGTATTTTTCAATGAATGAGGTTTATAATTTGAGACGAGATTATGAAGATACAAAAATGCCCTATAAGTTGCATCATGTGGGAATAGACTCTCCGGAAATGTTGACAGACGGATTATTTCTTTTTCATAATCCATTTGCAAAGAATAAATTAGATATTCAATGTTTTGAAGATACATCTGTTACGCAATTTTTCTGGCAGGGGAACATATTAGTACATACAAGCAATACATATCCGATTGTATGCAGACTGAATTTTTCTAAAATGCTACAACAAGGATTTCATATACTAATCGATGAGTATTCGCGGCAGTACAATGATTTTTCGCCTATGGAATACTATAGTTTGGATGAATCAGAAAAGATAAAAGTTGATTTCGATAGGGATTGTTTGGTCTGCATATGGGTAAAAATGGAGAAGGATCAATCTATTAGGAATGTTCATTATCTTCGGCCGCAATATCTTACAGATGAATATTTATTACAAGAAGCAAAAAGAGAGGTTGGAAAGAGAACGGAAAAAATAGACGAGATAATGCGTATTGATTTGATTAGAGAAAAAGAAATTTTTGATTTTGTTAATCAGTAGCTTTATGTAATATATCTTATGACTTAAACGTTACGATGTGAAAATGAATGAAGCAGAATAATTTATGGAATAATCACGAATGCTTTAGCGGTGTTACTTTGTGGGTAACCGTTAAGTGGTAGTATACATTGAAAGGTATGAAGAATGAAAGATTTTGTTAATCCATTTCCAAAGTTATGTGAAGAATATGCCCAACGTTTTGATGTGGCCAGTGATAATAATGATGTTCAGGCTATAAGGGAACTTTTGTTCGAATTAGAGGACTTTTTGAAAAAACATACAGATGCAATATATGCTCCTTTATACTATTGTATGGGAACTTCTTATGGAAATTTAAGGACACATGGATATTCAGTCGAAAGTGATGAAGCAGAGTTATCTTTAGAAAAAAAAGATGTTTCATTGGAGCACGAATTATACTGTTTTAGACATAGCCTTGAACTTTTGGACGATCCGGAATTATTGAAGGAAGAATTTGAACCTTATATAAGAGGATTGAAATTACAGCTGTACACTAACTATGCAAATGCATTGGAGGATTGCGGCAGAAAAGCAGCGGCTATGAAATTTTATCGTAAAGTTTTAGAAATTAATCCCGAATTTGGGATGGCAGAAGGTAACATGGGGCGTGCATTGCAGCATTATTCAGCACTTGTACATGATCCTGGTCATACGGCATACTTACATCATTTTGCATATAATTATTTAAAATCCTCTTTAAAAAAGGCAGATGTCCATGTGTCTGCCAGAAAATATTTTGAAAGATGTGTGAATTCTTATACTGATGAAATTAAGGAAACATTTTTGGAAAACAAATTAGAAATATCAGAATATTCTTTAGGAGAAAAACAGGAAGAGGCATATCGCAGATGGTGTTTACATCATCATTTGTTTTTAAATCCTTTAAATGATCTTCCGCATGAATTGTCTTGTTTTGCTACAGATTCTTTGCAACTACCAGATATGATTACACATATAGAGCAGATAGAACCGCCAAGATATTTTGGAATGTTTAACCAATTAAAGCAAGAATATATATATGCCAGATACTTGTGCTATGAGGCCTTTTATGAGCGTGAAGAAACTCATTTTGCAGATAAGGAAACGCATTTGATAAATTTGTATGATTATCCGCAGTATTCGATACGAATCGAAGGATTAAAAACTGCATTTCGGCAGTCATATTCCATTTTTGATAAAGTTGCTTTTTTTATAAATGATTACTGGGAGCTTGGAATTCAAGAGAGAGACGTGAATTATCGGACAATATGGTTATCTGAATATGGGAAAGGGAAGAAGAATTACAAGTATAAAAATAGGTTGATTCTGGCTGATAATATAGCGTTGAAATCTATGTTTTGGATTTGCAATGAGTTTAATAAAAAATTTGGTGATGCGGATACTCCTTATGAAAAAAATATACAAGTCTTGCGGAATGCATTGGAGCACAAATTTGTAAAAGTTCATAGTGGGACTTTATATAATGATAAGAAGGAAGAGAAGAGCATAGGGGAGGATTCATTTTACCATATAACGGAGAACGGTTTATTACAATATACCATGGAGATATTGGAAATAGTAAGAGAGTGGTTGATTGATCTTACTATGGCGGTTCATATTGAAGAATTAAAGCGTGGAGAAGACGAGGATGATAAGAAAAGTTTTCCGGTATTTTTAATGGAGTTTGATGATGAATGGAAAGTATAGTAGCTGATAAGCAAAGCCTCCACTTAGTACAGTATGGAGCAGTATATCCGAAAGCAAAGGAATGAGGTAGCACACGGAACTTGGTTAATTTCCCGATTTACTTGCCTCATAACAGCTAATCATCGGGAAATCCAATCAAGGTTCCCTTAATGATGGGGTAACAAGATGGCTGGATGGTCAAATCATCTTTGCTTATTTTCCAGCCATCTGCTGTTTTAGTTGCCTGATTATCTTCATTATCCAGATTTTGCATTGCTAATGTCAGTGGATTTTTATAGTCATTCGCTGTTACTCTATATTTTCCTGCATCATCAACAAGAATTTTTCCGCAGGTTTGGAAAAAACCTGATATTTTTTCCAAATCATATACATTTCAATCTCGATGGTAGGGTACAGGGGACGGAAACAGAGTCTGCTGTTACCGGAAGTATTGATGATTCTGTCAAAGCAGATTGCATACCCCAGTCCCTCTTCCACAAGAAGCGAGGCATTGAACAGCAGATTGTAAGTCATAACAATATCCAGTTCCGATATACTGCGTTTCATCCACTGGACAAGCTCTCCGCCATTGGCCTCCTGTTGGGATATCAGCAGTGGCTGCCCCCACAGGTCTTGGGGGGAAATGAATTCTTTTTCGGCCAGGGGAGAATCCTTTGGCATCAGAACACCCCAGACATCCTTTGCCGGAAGTTTTAATGCTTCGTATTTGGTCAGATCAGGCGTTCCCAATATAATTCCGAAATCAATCAGTCCTTTATCCAGCTGCTCCCTGACAAATACCGCATTTCCGCTGGAAATGTGGTAATGGATTCCGGGATACAGCTTTTTCAGTTTTCCGGCAGCCTTTGCCAACAGGCGGACACCATCTGTTTCTCCGGCTCCAATGTATACATCTCCGATAATCACATTGTCAGAAAGTATAATTTCGTTTTCTGTTTTCTTTACCAGATCCAGAATTTCTTCTGCTCTTTTTCGGAGGATCATTCCCTCTTCTGTCAGCGTAACCTTGCGGGAACCCTTTGTGCCGCGGATCAGCAGCTGCTTCCCCAGTTCCTCCTCCATATTTTTAATCTGTGTGGAAAGAGTAGGCTGGGAGAGATGAAGGGACTCGGCGGCCCGTATAATGCTTTGTTCTCTTGCGATGGCAAGAAAGTATTGAAGTACCCGTATTTCCATATCTTTGCTCCTTGCTGTCTGTTTTTCTAAAAAAATCTTATCACAACTTTCAATAGGTTTCAACTATGAAAACAGATTATATATAAATATTTGCTATTTTTCTTACATGGTCTTATAGTGGAACTATCAAATACGTCAGGGGGTGCAGGAATGATAGCCATAGGAAACAGGGAATCCGTTATACAAAATCTGGAGGATGCCGGATGTGAAACCGAAATGATTCGGGATTTCATGGGATGGTTTGACAAAGGGCAGCAGACAAAACAGTTGGAACTGCTGGAACATCAAAGGGAATATCTGCTTGGCAGGGTTCACACGGATGAGAGAAGGATTTCCTGCCTGGATTATCTGATTTATCAGATTCAGGGAAAGACGACAGGAAAGAACAAGGATAAAATCTAAAAGAAAGAGGAAATACCCGTTGGGTGTACCTATATGTCCAAAAGGCCGGGCAAAAAGGAGGAATAGAAAAAATGAGCAAAAAAATATTAGTGGTTTCAACCAGTCTGAGAGCAAACAGCAATTCTGATATGCTGGCAGAGGCATTTATCGAGGGAGCCAGGGAAACAGGACATGAGGTGGAAAAAGTGAGCCTGAAAGACAAAACCATAGGATTCTGTAAAGGCTGTCTGGCTTGTCAGAAAACAGGAAGCTGTGTGATTCGGGATGATGCCGGAGCAATCGTGGAGAAGATGCTGCATTCGGATGTACTGGTGTTTGCTACCCCCATTTATTATTATGAAATGAGCGGTCAGATGAAGACCTTGCTGGATCGGGCAAACCCGTTATATACGGCAGATTATGCGTATCGTAACGTGTATCTTCTGGCAGCAGCGGCAGATGAGGCCGAACATGCCATAAACGGGGCAAAAAAAGGACTGGCAGGATTTATAGCCTGCTTTGAGAGGGCGCATTTGGCGGGCTGTGTCTTTGCCGGCGGTGTGGACGCTCCGGGAACAGTAAAGGAACACGCTGCTTTGGAAAAAGCCCGTGAGATGGGGAGACAGGTATGAAGATTTT
The DNA here is from genome assembly GCA_910584235.1 of uncultured Acetatifactor sp. Lineage (GTDB taxonomy): Bacteria > Bacillota > Clostridia > Lachnospirales > Lachnospiraceae > Acetatifactor. Next base: position 7,274 of record CAJTZD010000059.1, on the reverse strand, counting down.
AGTCCTGAACGGAAGTCCCCGCCCAAACGGAAATACGGCGGCTTTGGTTGATGCCTTTGTGGAAGGGGCAAAAGAGAACGGACATGAGATTACAGTTGTGCCGGTATGCCGGAAGAAAATTGCAGGCTGTCTGGCCTGTGAGTATTGCCATACCAAAGGTGAGGGAAGATGTATCCAACAGGATGATATGCAGGAGATTTACCCAGTACTTTCGGAGGCAGAGATGATCGTGTTGGCATCCCCGGTGTATTACCATAGCTTTACCGGACAGCTCCAGTGCGCCATCAACCGTATTTATGCTCTGGATAAACCGGTAAATCTGAAAAAGGCGGCGCTGATTTTAAGCTCTGGGAGCGACAAGGTCTATGACGGTGCAATCTATGAATACCAGAACTCATTCCTGGATTATCTGAAACTGGAAAATATGGGAATCTTTACAGCGTATGACAAACAGAACAAATCGAAAGAAAAGCTGGAGGAACTGAAAGCATTTGGAAAGAGTTTAGTTTAGAAATTGTTTAGATAATATTGTGAATTCTTTTATCCTGCCATGCTAATCTGAACGTAGATAGAAGGTTTTTGTTCATAATCAGGAAAGCGAACAGGTTATGCTAAGTATAAGGCATTGTGGATATACAGTAGAGCTGGCAGGAAAAGGAGAACATAGAAAGTGACCATTAAGAAAAAAATCAGATTATCTAATATCATGATGGTTCTGATACCGATTTTATTTACAACGATTGTATTTATTGTGTGTCTGAACACCTCTCTGGGAAGCTACTGGCATACGTTTGTGGATATGTACAGTGATGAAAATGGTGTGCAGTTTGCCCAGAGCATGATCTACAACTATCAGCAGGAGCTGTGGGAAAACAACTGGGGGCATTGCCCGGAGATGGATGAGTGTCAGGCCCAGATCCGGCACAGTGATGAGATGACACATCTGGAAAATAAACTGTCTGGTCTGGGATACCGCTTTATGATTACAAAGGACGGAGAGAGTATTTACTCCAACCTGTCCGAAACGGATTTGGAAACAGCGCGGTCTGTGGCGGGAGATGCAATCGACTATGCGAAAATGCTGACAGCCAGTCGGTATGAGGTGTCAGTCATTAAAAGCACTTTCTGGCATGGGGAGAACATCTTCTGCATTACGGCAGTCCATCCCCAGGAAACTGATGGAGCCATGGTAAATTATCTGAAGAACTGTATCCTGCGTTATCTGGCCGGCATTTTGATCCTTTTTGTGGTATTGACGGTGTGTATTAACGGCATCCTCTCCTGGTGGATTTCCGGCAGTATTTTAAAGCCCCTTGGAAAATTGAGTCTTGGTACAAAAGAGATTCGGGAGGGAAATTTGGATACGCCCATGCAGTATGAGAAAAAAGATGAGTTCGTCCAGGTATGTAGGGATTTTGACGAGATGCGTGCCTACCTGCAGGAATCCGTACAGCAGCGTCTGAAGGATGAAAAGCGCAGACGGGATTTGATCACCGGAATCTCTCATGACCTTCGGACGCCTTTGACTACCATTATGGGCTATCTGGACGGACTTCTGGAAGGCATTGCAGATACACCGGAAAAGAGGCTCCGGTATCTGCAAGCCATAAAGACAAGGACCGGGAACTTGGTCAGCCTTGTAGACAGCCTTTCAGAATACAGCAGGCTGGATGCTGGTTTCCGGTATCATATGGAAGAAACGGATTTCAAAGATTATGTGGAAAAATATCTGGAGCTTGTGCGTCCGGATATGGAAAATCAGCAGGTGCAGATTGAATATTTCTGCGGAAAGGGAAGTTTTTTGGTTCGGCTGGACAGGGAAGAATTTAAGCGCATCTTTAATAACTTGTTTGCCAATACGGTGAGATATCGGAGAAAAGAAAATTCGAGAGTCATTATTTCCCTAAAAAGGACCATAGAGGGAAACAATCTGGAACTGGTATTTCAGGATGACGGTCCAGGGGTTCCAGAAGAATGTCTGGAACAGATATTTGACAGCTTTTACCGGGTGGATGATTCCAGAAACAGTGCAGAAAAGGGAAGCGGCATCGGGCTGGCGGTAGTGAGGGAAATCGTCTTTGGCCATGGAGGAACCATAAAGGCAGAAAACAGAGGAGGGCTGGCAGTGATTGTCAGCATTCCGGTTATAGACTGATAGAGGAAACACCACAAGGGTGTACCATAATGCCCTGAAATACGGGCAGAGATAAGGAAAGGAATCAGCTGCAATGGAAAGGGTACTGATTATAGAAGATGATGAGTTAATTGCAGAATTAGAACGTGACTATCTGGAGGCGAACGGATACGAAACCGATCTGGCCTTTGACGGTATCACCGGAGAAAAGAAGGCGAAAACCGAAAAATATGATGCCATTCTGTTGGATGTGATGCTCCCCGGCAAAACAGGCTTTGATGTATGCCGGGAGCTGCGCAGGAGCCTGCGGCTGCCAATCATTATGGTGACAGCCAAAAAAGAGGATATTGACAAAATTCGTGGACTGGGATTGGGGGCAGATGATTACCTGATAAAACCTTTCAGCCCTACGGAACTGGTGGCCAGGGTGAAATCCCACATCTATATCCATAACCTGCTTTCTTCTGCGGAAAAAGAGGATGAACAGCAGGAAACAGAGATTACCTACCGGAATCTGACGATCCTGCCGAAGTCCAGAAGAGTTTATCTGGATAAAAAAGAAGTCATACTGGTCAATAAAGAATTTGAACTGCTACTGTTTTTGGCGGAAAATCCCAATCTGGTATTTTCAAAGGATACCCTGTTTGACCGGGTATGGGGAATGGATTCTCTGGGGGATGCGGCTACTGTGACGGTCCATATCAACCGCCTGCGGGATAAGATGGGGAAAATTGATGCAGAGAACCAGTTTATTGAAACAGTGTGGGGAGCGGGATACCGGTTCCGGATTGATTAAAAAAGTTGGAGGGAAAAAAGCAATCAGGAGCATGATATGAAAAGAATAAAATTGAAATATATCGTTTATACCTTTTTCGTTTTGCTGGTAGTGGTACTTCTTACTTTTATACTGCTTTTCCAAAGGAATATTCGGACAGCCGCAAGTGTCAGGAAACTGGAGGATGGGTTGTATTCCATGGAATATAAAGGCGATTATAATCTGGACGGCTTTCTGGAGCAGGGAGGTGCATCCGATGATTTGGCGGTGGCGGAATTTGTGATACAGGATGTGTTCCATGGCTTGCTTCCCATAGATTTGAGGGGCGGTTCTTTTGGGTGCAGCACCATCTCTGCCAGGACACCGGAGGGCGATGCTTTGTTTGGAAGGAATTTTGACTGGGGAACCTGTACGGCGCTGATCGTGCAGACCAATCCGGCGAAAGGGTACGATTCTGTTTCCACCGTAAACATGGATTTCCTAAACTTGGGACTGGATATGCCGGAAGAAACACAGATGCGTCTTTTGTCAGTGGCAGCGCCTTTTGCGCCTATGGATGGGATGAATGAAAAGGGGCTGTGTGTGGCGGTTCTGATGATCCAGGACAGTCCGGGATTCCAGCAGGATACAGGGAAACCGGATCTGACTACGACAATGGCAGTACGTTTGCTGCTTGATAAGGCATCTGATGTGGAGGAAGCGTTGGAGCTGCTTTCTCAGTATGACATGCACGCATCGGCAGGAATGATGGTGCATTTTGCCATTGCTGATGCAGCCGGGCATTCTGTGGTTGTAGAGTATATTGGCAATGAAATGGTGGTAACAGAAACTCCGGTTGTCACAAACTATTACCTGTCGCCCGGTGAAAAGTACGGCATCGGAACAGAAGAATCCAAAATCCGGTATGCCATGCTGGATGATATGCTGCAGAGCGGTTTCCCATTTAGTATGGACGGGATACGGGATGCCCTTGACAGTGTGAGCAAGCACAATTTTGATTCTGATTTTGCGTCTACGGAGTGGAGCATTGTCTATAATCAGAGTACCGGGGAGGCACGCTATTACCATAGGGAAAACTACCAGAAATATTATTCATTTATGGCAGGCAGCTCCTGAGAAAGCAGTACTGGTATAGAAAAAACATATTGTTATCCGCAAAAGAAAATAAAAAATTGAAGGAGGAATGGAACATGAGCGGACATATTTTAGAATTATCACAGAGTGTGGAGAGGAAAAAAGTAGTTTACAGGAACCGATATGGGCTGGATATTACAGGAGAACTTTACTTTGAAAAGGGAATTTCTCTGGATCAGAAGCATCCGGCGCTGATTATCGGTGCGCCGTATGGAGGGGTGAAGGAACAGGGCCCCTGTGTGTACGGCAATGAACTGGCACAGAAAGGATTTGTTGTGCTGACCTTTGACCAGTCCTTTATGGGGGAATCCGGGGGCTTTCCCAGAAATGTGTCGTCACCGGATATTTTTGTGGAGAATTTCAGTGCGGCGGTGGATTTTCTGGGGCTTCAGAAGTTTGTAGACAGGGAAAAAATCGGTGTAATCGGGATATGCGGTTCCGGCGGGTTTGCGCTTTCAGCGGCCCAGTGTGATACCAGAATCCGTGCAGTTGCCGTTATGAGCATGTATGATATGAATGTGGCAGTCAGGGGAAATATGGACAGGGAAGAACTGCAGAGCGTAAAGGAGCGCCTTTCAAATCAACGGTGGATTGATGCGGAAAACGGATATCCAGAGTACCTGCCGGGATTCCCGGAGCAGCCAATCGACAAGGTGCCGGAGGATATTCCGGAGCCGGGGGCGGAGTGGTTCCGTTTTTATGCATTGAAGAGGGGGCATCATCCGAGCGCCAGAGGCGGGTTTACTACGACCAGTGAGCTGGCGATCATGAATTTCCGGCCGTTGGATTTCATTGACGAGATTTCTCCCCGCCCAATCCTGTTTGTTGTTGGAGACAGGGCACACTCCCGGTTTTTCAGTGACGCAGCTTATGAGCGGGCTTTAGAACCGAAAGATATGCTGGTTGTGGAAGATGCGGAGCATATCGACCTGTATGACCAAAGAGACCGTATTCCCTTTGACAGACTGACAGAATTCTTTACGGTGAATATGCAGCGATAAGAAGAACCAATTATTTATCAGGAGAGAAAAGGTTGAATAAATTGCTTGATAGCAATTTATTCAACCAAGAATTTGTGACGCTTTGGAATGGAGGTAATTATGGCAAAATGTCTGAAAACAGCAATCAGTATCCTGCTTTTTATTTCGCTCTCTGCCTGCGGAGTGAGCCAGGAATATAACACTGATTCTGATATAGAAACAGTGTATGAAAAGCAGGAAAGTGATTTACAGACAGAGGAGGCAGGTATAAGTATGCCTTTTCAAGAGGAGGTGTCCCAGGAGATGGAATTAGAAGAAAAGGATACTGTTTTACAAATTCAGGTACAGGATAGTAATCATACGATTATATTTGAACTGAATGACAGTCCGGCAGCACGTTCATTGTATGACCAGCTGCCGCTGACGGTTGAGGTTCAAGATTACAGTACCAATGAGAAAATATTTTATCCGCCGGAAAAGCTGGATACAGAAAATGCAGTAGAAGGCGGTGGGCCGACAGGCAGCCTGGCATATTTTTCTCCATGGGGAAATGTAGTAATGTATTATAGCGAATATGGCCCGTATAATGGTCTCTATCATTTGGGAAATGCCGTGTCCGGCAGTGAGTGGATTGCTGAATTGACTGGTACGCTGGAGATACGAAAAATGGTGGAAACATAGACGGCAGGCGGCAAATTAAGATAGTAATTTGAAGAATACCGGTTTTGCATGAATCTCAGATAAGATCTGTTGATTATGTGAAATCGGTATTTGTGTGTGATTGCTGTTAGTGTAATTGAATATTTATAGAAAATTCCTAGTCAAATATATAAAGTATAAGTATTTGCTATTTATATATCATCTTGCTAAGATAAATCAAGGAACACAAAACAAAAAAGTAATTGAGAAATCTGCAAGAATTCATTTAGAAATTGTTTATTTTTCTGTTAGGTGGATGTTATCCGGGGCAGTTAAAGTATATCTCGTAGGATACACATAGATACAGCCATAGAAAAGGAAGTGAAAAAGGTGAAAAGAGATTTTTTGATATGTCTGCTTTTGATACTGGGGGCGGCAGGGCTGCTGTCAGGATGCGGAAAAGATTCCGGAGAGCAGACAGGGACAAAGAACTATAGTGAAGAAAGCCAGGAAAGCCGGACAGAGGAAGAAGGTGCAGTGAGAGAAGAAAACGGAAAAGAAAGCAGAGATGAAAATGCAGTCCGGATCACTCCGACTTCTGAAATCACGGAACTGGAAACAGGGCTGTCAACCGTCCAATATGAAGGGGATTATGGCTTTGACACATTCTTAGAGCAGGGAGGCGCTGCCACTGACGCGGATGTTGCAGCATTTATCACATCGCTGCTGGCACAGGAAGTCCATATGGAAGGAAATCCTTTTGGATGCAGTACCCTGTCAGTGAAAAACCGGGACGGCGGATATCTGTTCGGAAGAAATTTTGACTGGAATGCCTGTAGCGGGTTGATTGTCAGCGCCAGACCGGAAAAAGGATATGCTTCGGTTTCAACCGTCAATACGGATTTTGTCCGGGCCGGAGGACTTGACTTTTCAAAATTACCGAATCAGATGCAGGCAATTGTTTCCCTGTATGCCCCGCTGGATGGAATGAATGAAAAGGGGTTGGCGGTTTCTGTGAATATGATTCAGGACTCCGCAAGTATCAACCAGAATACAGGAAAGCCTGACATTACCACTACCACGGCAATCCGGTTATTGCTTGATAAAGCGGCCAATGTGGAAGAAGCGCTGGAGCTTTTGCGGCAATATGATTTTCACAGCTCTATGGGAATGATGGTGCATCTGGCTCTGGCAGATGCGGACGGCCGGAGCGTGGCAGTAGAATATGTGGATCATGAAATGATTGTCACCGAGACGCCGGTTGTTACCAACTTTTACCTTGCGGATGGGGAGAAGCAGGGAATCGGAACTGCCCAGTCCCATACCCGGTATGAAATCCTTACCCAGACACTGGAAGAACACAGGGAGATGACGGAGGTAGAGGTACGGGATGCACTGGACAGTGTGAGCAAAGATAATTTTGGTGAGTTTGAAACCACCGAGTGGAGCATTGTGATGAATCAGGAAACAAAGGAACTGATTTATTATCACAGGGAAGATTATAAAACGGCATATGTCATTTCGATTGAATAGGTGAAGCCATGCAGTAATTTTGACGAGGAGGAAAAATGAACTACTTAAAGACTTTAACAGATTTATATAGACTGAAAAA
>CAJTZD010000058.1 GCA_910584235.1 uncultured Acetatifactor sp. | reverse complement strand
AAGGCTGTCCTTTCTCTCTGCCCTGAATATGATACTTCACTTAGGTATTATAACATCATTCTTGTAATTTCACAAATATTTCTTGACTTAGCCGTTTCCGTCTGGACTGTGCTTTTCCTTTCTGATTTTTTACATTTAATTCGCCATTACATGAGAGTTGCCAGGGGAAAATAGCTATTATCAATTTTCTGTATATAAGAAAACATATTTTTAATATATCTGATAGTTTCTTTCCAGGGAATCTTGCTTGTCAAATCATCCGGCATGTTGTACGGCCTCGCTTTCTGTGGAATTTGGGTCTGACTGGCAGCCGTCCCGCTCTTTTTTTGATTCGGCGTAGTAGCGGGACTGTATCTCGAACATGTGGGCGTAGCTTCCTCCCAGAGCCATCAGTTCTTCATGGGTGCCCTCTTCCAGGACTCGTCCATTCTCCAGAAAAAGGATTCTGTCCGAGAACTTGGTGCTGGCCAGCCTGTGGGAGATGAACAGAGAGGTGCGCCCTCTGCTGATTTTCACATATTCCTGGTATATTTCGCTCTCTGCGATTGGATCCAGCGCTGAGGTGGGCTCGTCCAAAACCAGGATGTTCCCGTTTTTATACAGCGCTCTGGCCAGGAGGAACCGCTGAGCCTGCCCTCCCGACAGTTCCACACCGTCCTCGAAAGCGGTTTTGGTCATATAGGAGTCCATTTTGATGTCCCGTTCCCTGAAAGACTCCTCCAGGCCGGCTTCCCGAAGCGCTGCCCAAGCCCTCTCTTCGTCCGTCTCCTCCAGCTTTCGGAAAGAGAGGTTGCAGCCCACCGGGTAGGGGAAGATGGTGGCCTCCTGGAATACCACGGAAAACAGATCGTACAGAGCCCGCTTGGGCAGTGTGGCGGTATCCACTCCATTGATCAGGATTTTCCCGGCATCCGGCTCGTACAGGCCGCAGAGCAGCTTTACCAGGGTAGACTTCCCTGCGCCGTTGACTCCCAGCAGCGCCACTTTCTCTCCAGGCGCTATCCGCAGGTTACCGGCCGGACTGGGCAAACTCATTTCTGAGGGCAAGCTGCCAGCGGTTCTTCATCCGAAATACCCCGTAATTTGCCAGGGACAATCCCAAAAGCAGCGCCACCAGCCAGGGCTTTAAGGTGCCCAGCACCGATGAATACAGGAGGAAACAGGCCGCATTCACCACCAGTTCCTTGGGAATACTCAGCATCCGGTAGCACACCGACCAGTCCCCGCTATCCAGAGACTGATAGGCTCTCTTGGTGATTTTTTTCTGTTCGTCATATTCCACATATCGATAGAGGCATCTGGTCTCTTTCAGGACTACCTCTCCAAACAGGATATTGCGGAACATGTTCTCGAAAAAATAGGTTTTAGAGTTCACCTGGGAAACAATGGCACCGCCAAGCAGCATGACGCCGCCTGCCAGCGCTATCAGCGCCAGACCCCGGAAAAGTTCGCCGGCCGATACCTGGCTCAGCACAATGCCCGGCATAAGGATGCCCATAAAAGGAAGCAGTATCCCGCCAATGACAGTAACGGCATGGCAGGCGGCCAAACGGGGAAATTCCCGGTAGAGCAGCCTGTAGTAATACCGGATATTGGAAAGCAGGGGATAGTTTGGCATGTTTTTGGGGTTTTTTGATTTTTTGGCGCTTTCGCGTCTGCGGTTGTCTCTGGATTTCTCTTGTTCTCCCCTGTTTTGGACAGACTCCTCCGCCATAGATTCCGTCCCTGAACTGCCAAGTGCAGTGGTGCCGCCAGACATAATTGCAACGCCTGACATAGATTTAGCTCCTGACACAGATATGCTAGACACAGATAATCTGACAGGGCCTGATGTCCATGGGGCCTGCGGGCAATTCGTCCAGGAGCTGGCATCGGTAGCCTGCGGCTATGGTGCGCAGCTGCAGCTTTGCCTTGTCCGCCAGGAACCGGTCGTAGAAGCCTTTACCGTACCCCAGTCTGTTCCGGAACGGGTCAAAGGCCACGCCCGGCATCAGCATAAGGCTCTGCTCTGCCCTGTCCGGGGTATAGGAGTAGATTTCCGTATCTCCTGCAGGCTCCGGTATTCCTTTGTAGCCTGTGATCAGATCCTCCAACGCATCTATTCTGAAAAAGGCCATCTCCGGCTCTTTGTCTGCCAGCACTTTGGGCACATATACTTTCTTGCCTGCCTTTAGCGCCTCCGTCAGGATGTCCCTGGTAGAGATTTCGCTTCCATAGTTCACGTAGCAGAGGAAGTATTCCGAGCGGTAGAACCATTGATGTCCCAGAATTCGTTCTGTCAGCAGGATGTCACCCTTTTTTCGCGCCTCCGCGCTCAGGCTGTCCCGCTGCCGCAAAATCTTTCTTCTGATTTCGCGCTTATTTATTTTCTCTTCCATTCTATATCCTTTCGATATGCCGCTGCGGGCGATTTCCTGCCTCATGCATGCCTTTGGGAATTTCCGCGGCAGCAATCCTGAACTGAACTTAGGCTCCGCATCCTAAACCGTACGGCCAGCCGCACCACCATACATTAAAATTCGAGTGTTCCAGGTCTATCCGTTGGAAAAAGCAGCACGGCTTAGCGGGACTTCTTTCCAAACTTCTCGCCCAGGTTCTCGGTGGTGCCATCGGGGCGCTCGATGGTGATGCTGTCCAGCTGGCCCCGCAGGTTCGCCCTGACGCTGGCCACATATTCCTTGCGCAGCTGCGCCTGTTCTGCCTTTTCCTCTTCTGTAAGCCCCTCGGCCTGGGATTTATGGTACAGCGCGTTGATGCGCGCGATTCTCTCGTCCATGTTCATGGTATTCGTCCTCCCTTTTCCTCAGATTTTTATGACGTAAATGTCTCTCAATCCGCTCCGGATCTCTCGATTTCAGACTCTGCTTCCGGATCTCATACACTGTATCATACACTCTTTCAAGGTGCATGCTCCATTTAGGGCGCATACTCCCTGGCAATGGCCTCTGCCACCCGGATGCCGTCCATGGCAGCGGAGACGATTCCCCCGGCGAAGCCGGCCCCCTCACCGCAGGGATACAGTCCCCGGATTTGCGACTGTAGCCGTTCGTCCCGGTGAATGCGCACCGGTGACGAGGTGCGGCTCTCTACCCCGGACAGGCAGGCATCGGGGCGGTCGAAACCGGCGATCTGCCTGCCGAAAGCCTCCATGCCCTCTACGATGGCCTCGTTGCATGCCTTTGGCAGGATCCGGCTTACGTCAGCCCATGTCCAGGTTCCCTTGCACTGGGGCATCAGAGCGGCATCTGTACCCCGGACGCAGTCTCCCGTCTGCTGTAGCATTTCATGGGCCGCGCCCGATTCTACGCAACGTCTGAAATCGCCATACCGCTGCACCGGAATCTTCCCGCCTCCCACGGCATAGGCTCTCTCCTCCAGCCGTCTCTGAAACTCGATTCCCGCCAACGGATGCACTGACCCGAAATCCTCCGGCGTCACGGTGACTATAATGGCACTGTTGGCATTTTTGCCGTCCCGGCCGCTGTAGCTCATGCCGTTCACTGCCGTGTGTCCCTCCTGGGAGGAAGCGTTCACCACATATCCGCCGGGACACATGCAGAATGAATAGACGCCTCTGCCGTTTTTTGCCTTTGCCGTCACCTTATAAGGTGCAGCGCCCAGATCCCCCGGCTGTGCCGCTCCGTACTGGTTCTCGTTTATCATCTGCTGGGGATGCTCTACCCGAAGTCCCACGGCAAAGGATTTTGCCTCCATTGGCACTCCGCGTTTCATCAGCATGGAAAAAGTATCCCGAGCGCTGTGGCCGATGGCCAGTACTAACTGCCCGCTTTCCACAAAGGCCGATCTTTTTGCTATACCCGGCCCCTCTACCGTCACGCCTTTCACCCGTCCCGCTTCCACGCGGATATCCGTCACCTGGCTCTCAAAACGCACTTCTCCGCCCAGCCGGATGATTTCCTCCCGCATCCGCTTTACTACAGTACAGAGTACATCCGTACCGATATGGGGCTTTGCCTCGTAGCAGATGCTCTCTTTCGCACCGAATTTCACGAAAGTCTCCAGCACCGCCCTGTTCCTGCCGTCCTTATCCTTTACCAGCGTATTCAGCTTTCCGTCGGAGAATGTCCCCGCTCCGCCCTCGCCGAACTGCACGTTGGATGCGGTATCCAGCTTCCCTGTCTCCCAGAAAGCCTCCACATCCCTCTGGCGCTCCTCCACGCATCTGCCCCGCTCTAACAGTATGGGGCGGTATCCGTGCAGGGCCAGGAAATATCCGCAGAAAAGCCCTGCCGGGCCTGTCCCCACTATGATTACAGGGGATTTTCTCTTCCGGCTCCCGGATGCCGGGAAACGATATTCCTCCTGAACAGACCTGCACACCAGATTTTCCTTGCCCCGAAATCTATGTAGTATCTTCTCCTCGTCCCGCACCGCCACATCCATAGAATAGCTGTAAAAAATCACAGGTTTCTTCCTGGCGTCAATGGACTGCCGGACAATTCTTAATTCCGTTATATTCTGTTCGGGCACCCGCAATATGGAGGCTGTCTGCCTGCGCAGGTCAGCCTCCGAATGCCCTGTCTTCAATTTCACCTGATTGACCCGAAGCATGTAAACCCCCGTCCTTATCTGTCAAATTTTTATCTACAGGGGAAAGCATCTCTTTCCCCGCCTGTTCCTGCCAGGATTCCAGCTTCCCTCTGCGGGCGTCATATGTCCGCCCCCCTTTTCCTCAATTCCTATCCCTATTACTTCTTCAAACTCAAACCTACAGCTCCACAGCCCGCTATAAAGCCGCTGCACCATGCCCACTGCAAATTATACCCTCCGCAGCGGCCGTCCACGTCCAGAAGCTCTCCGGCAAAGTAAAGCCCCGGCACAAGTTTCGACTCCAGTTCCCCTGTCACTTCCTCCAGCGGCACGCCTCCCGCGCAGACCTGGGCATTGTCATAGGAATTGCTGCCAATCACATGGAGCGTCAAACTCCTGCACAGTTCAAAGACCCTTTTAAGCTTCCGTTCGTCCGCCTGTCCTGCTGCTTCCCCGGGCTTTAATCCTGCCAGCTTTATAAATAGAAGCATTAGCTTTTTATGGAGCATACCCGTAAAAAATTCCTCCACCGTGCGCTGCCCCTGTAAAAGCATTCTTTCCCTGTACAGTGTCTTAAATTCCTCTTCCGTTACCTCCGGCAGGAAGTCAATGACTATTTTTATGTCTTTTTCTGTCACGTTCCCTCTCTCCGGATTCCGGCATCCGCCAGAGGGGCGACTCTCCAAAACGCGCCGTCCTCCCGCCAATATGTAATTCACCGTGCGGCTCAGTTGGAACACCGGAATGCCGGATACCCCATACTCCGTCAGCTGCAGCTCCCCGCGCTCCTGCGCCATCCGTTTCCCCTGGAAATACACGCTTATCTGCGCCTCCGCCCTGACTCCGGCCACTGCTTTCAGATATTCTTCCCTGCACCGCAGCTGTACCAGCGCCGGAACCGTGGGAACCAGGCTATGTCCCAGCTGCTCTGCAATCCGGTATCCGCTGCCGTCAGACCCTGTCTTCGGCGCAGCCTTTCCCCCGCAGGCCAGGATGATGCGGTCAAAGGAGCGGATGCCTCCTGTCCCATGCACTTCAAACAGCTTTGCCCTCCTGCCCCGCCGGACGGACTCCGCCTTGAAATCCGTCACCACCTCCACGCCCGCGGCTTTCACCTCATACCGCAGCACGTCCAGCACGGCCGCCGCCTGCTCGCAGGCCGGATACAGGTAGCCGCCGCGGCTCTTTGTCATCAGTCCGATGCCTTTGAAAAAAGAAACCGTGTCCGCCGTGCCGAACCGCCCGAGAAACTCCTCCAGCATGTCCGGCCGCCCGGTATAATAATCCGCCGCTCCCAGACTCTCATTTCCCAGATTGCACTTCCCATTACCGGTAGAAAGTATCTTTTTCCCCAGTCTATCGTTCCCCTCAAGCAGCGTGACTTTTCCGCCCCGCCTCGCCGCCGTGATTGCAGCCATCATCCCGGCGGCTCCGCCGCCTACGATTCCCACCGTATTTCCCATGAACCGCTCTCCTTGTTTCCGCCCTTCATCTTTCGCTCCTGCGCTCACTCGCAAAACATCCTCTTTTTCCCGCCAAGCAGCTTTCCCCAAAAATCTGTCCCATCGCCACGCTCTGATCGGAGCCTGTTTCAACCTTTCCGCTAACTGGAATAATTCTCCAGAAAACTGTACAGTTCCTCCTCATCCCGAATCCACATCATATCAATGATATTCTGTTGCAGAGTTGCAGGCAGCGAATCCAGCCGGATATCCGTCTCAATGTACACTGTCTGCATATCCTCCAGATAAACTACTACCTTATTGTCATACACAGCCAGATAGAAACTGCTGCTGGGTTGGACAAACTTATAGTCCATGCGAACCACTACCCGCTCTCTGGAAAAAGACAATACCTCAAGTCCCACAAAGCCCCGCTCCAGTTCCGACAAAGGCGGAAAAGCCTCATAGACCTCCATGGCCTGCAAAAACTGCTCCCTGTTCATCCCCACATACTTGGCAGGCAGCCTCCATGTCGTCTCCACCACCGTATGGTACAGGATATCCGTCTCTTCCAGCACATATTTCGTGTCCACACAGAGGGTCTCCGCAGAGACCATCACTTCCTGAGCCTGGCCCATATCCGTCTCCTCAGGCAGTACGGGCAGCAATTCATCTTCCGCCTTTTGTCCGGCCTCATCCTTCGCTGCCAGACTCTCTCCTGTCAGCTCCGAAGCTTGTCCGCCCTGCGCTCCCTCATCCATGGACGTCTCAAAAAAATCTTCCTGTTCCTCCCTGCTTTCCCTCTCCGGGTAAAAGTAATGGGAAGACCTTACGCCTGCATAAAACCCCAGCCCCAGCACAAGCAGGGGATATACAATGAATAAGCTGATACATTTTACATACTTCATAGTATTCTCCTTGGAAATCACCTTCCATGGACATTTCTTCTTCCATCTGTAATCAGTATCAGCTATTTTTTACCTATTTATTCATGCTGTCAAACTGCTTTTTCCTAAAAAACCCGCAACATCTGTCCCAGGATGCCGATCAGCCTCCCGCCCGGAATGACCTCCAGCTCCTGTTCCCTGAAATTCCGAAGCAGCAACAGCGCAGTCCAGTAAACCAACCCCGCGGCTGCAAAGGCCACAATCAGCGTCGTAAAACTCCCCAGATGAGGGGAAAACAATTTCCGTATCATCAGGCAGATCAGACCGGCCCCAACCCCGCCGCCTAAGGGAACTACAAAAGTGTTCAGCCAGTCAGGCTGTACCCGAAGCTGCCTGTACGCAAACGCACCGGACAGTGCGCACAGCACAAAACCAAATGCCAGACCGCCGTACACGAGAGACAGGATGCCGCTCTTACCAATGGTGATCATTACTATGATTATAAACAGGAGATCCGCTCCGCAGGCAGCAATCAGAACAGGATATTTTTTCCCCAATGCCTGCAGGAGACGGCAGAAATACCAGCCAAGGGCTGTAAGCAAAATCATAGCAGAGCCCCATTGCAGCAGCTTCGTCACTGTATGCTCGTTTCCCTGGCACAAAAGATCCGCAAACTGCTCCCCCATAACTGCCACAAACACCGAAAGGAAAATGCCATGTACCAGCCCTATATGAACTCCGTTCTGAAAAACCGTTCTGGCATAACGGTTTTCCTCCCGCTTAAAGCATTGAAATATTTTTCCCAGCACCGGCAGCGCCACTATAATGACCAGTCCCGCAGCAATACCGCACACTACCAGATAACTCCCCGCGTACTGTCCATAGTCCGCAGTCAGCTGTTCCCCGCCCTCTCCTTTCATACCGCAAAAAAGCAGCCCTGCCACCAGGGGAAAGAACAGACACAAATCCGTCGCAAACTGGGGCCATCTGGCGCTGTGCACATACCTGACACTGTCCCAGAGTGACATTGTCGAATACATCCCCTCCTGCTTTGCCTTTTTCTCAAAGCGCCGACTCCCCTTATAAATCAGTCCCAGGAAGAGAATGACGAACAGCTCTGAGATGTCAATGGCCAGGGCAATTCCCAGGCCGCTGTACATACCCGTGAAGTTCTCCTGGCGCAGCAGGCTGCTCACCTTTTCCCCATAGCCACCGAGCATATGGCTGAACAGACTCCCGAATCCCAGCAGGAATACCTGTCGCAGGATTCCCGCAATGGCCCTGGGGGACTCCGCTCCCTCCCCCTGGAAATATCCCGCCAGCACCGCGGAAACTGTCCTGAGCAGTACCACCGGAGCCAGCGCAAGCAAAATCAGTCCGCTGTAAGGAATCCGAAAGATCCTGTCCGCCAAAACACCTGACAGTCCGGCCAGAACCAGACTGCCCACCGCACCCAGTATCATCTGGAACAGCAGGATGCTGCTCCGCATCTTTGCCATATTTTTATACTGGCCCTTATTCTTCCTGCCGCGCAGCAGTCTGCCCAGTGCATCCGACAGGCTGCCGCTGACTGCGATCCATATCACCGCGCAGCTCTGCGCCGCCACCGCCGTATAGGCAATTCCTTTGTCCCCCGTCAGCCGTCCCATGACATATATCGTCACGAACATCAGGATATCGGCAAACGCTCCCAGCTGCCGCCTTTTTACCTCTGTCTGATTCATCCGCCGTCCCTCGGTCAATCTCTCGTAATGCCTAAACCTGTCAGTATCTCTTCCTGCCTGCGCTCCATCCGCAGTCTCGCATCCTCTTCCATATGGTCATAACCGCACAGGTGAAGCATGCTGTGGGCCACCAGAAAAGCAAATTCCCGCCGCAGGCTGTGCCCGTACTCTTCTGCCTGCCCATACACCTTGTCCACGGAAATCATGATGTCCCCCAGCACAAGCTCCCCGCTCTCCGGGTCGAAATAGTCAGCTTCCCTGTCCTCATCAATATCGAAGACTCCCTCTTCTTCAAAGTCCACATTGGGAAAAGAGAGTACATCCGTCTCCCGGTCCGTATTTCTGCATTCCCGGTTCAGCGCACGGATTCCCTCATTGTCCGTAAGCACAATGTTCACCTGGGCTTCAAAAGGACAGCCCTCTTCTTCCAGAACCGCCTCACATACCTCTCTGGCTGTTTCCTCCGCGGAAAAGGGAAACTCCCTCACTGTCTCATTCTCCATGTATAAGTTCATAGCTTAAATTCCTTTCCTGGCAGAATGCCCTCGTTTTTCTCTCAGGCGCTCCCTGTCTCTTCGGTTTCTGGCCGCTTCTTTTCCCTCGTAATCCTCATATGCCTTGACGATTTTTTGCACCAGCGGATGACGCACCACGTCCTTGGAAGTCAGCGTGCAGAATGCGATGTCGTCGATTCCCTTAAGCACCTTTGCAGCAATGTCCAGGCCGCTCTTTGCATCCGCAGGCAGGTCTTTCTGAGAATCGTCCCCGGTGACCACTACCTTGGAGCCAAACCCGATACGAGTCAGGAACATCTTCATCTGGGCCGGAGTCGTATTCTGGGCCTCGTCTAAGATAATATAGGCATTATCCAATGTCCGGCCCCTCATATAAGCCAAAGGAGCCACCTCTATGAGTCCTTTTTCCATGTTTTTGGCAAAGCTTTCAGCTCCCATAATCTGGTACAGGGCGTCATACAGGGGCCTCAGATAGGGATCCACCTTGCTCTGCAGATCACCGGGCAGAAATCCCAGCTTCTCCCCGGCCTCAATGGCCGGTCTGGTGAGAATGATCCTGCCCACCTCATCGTTCTTAAAAGCAGTGATAGCCATAGCCATGGCCAGATAGGTCTTGCCCGTACCTGCAGGCCCTATGCCGAATACCACCATGTTGTTCCGGATGGCATCCACATATGCTTTCTGTCCCAGAGTCTTCGGCTTAATGGGCTTACCGTTTACGGTATGGCAGATACAGTCCCCGTCTATCTGCGCCAGCGCTTCCTCTTTCTCTTCCATTCCAAGTGTAATCGCATAATCCACGTTCTGTTCCTCGATTTCGTTTCCCCGGCCCGATATGATGGAAAGCTGCTTCAGAACTCCCTGCGCCCGCTTCACCATCTCTTCCTTTCCGGTAATTGTCAGTTGTCCGTTGCGGTCCACAATGGCAACGCCAAAGTCCCGCTCCATTTTCTTCACATATGCATCCTGCATACCGAATATTTTCTGCATATGCTCCGCAGGCATATCCATTTTGATTGAAAATTCATCCATCGGCTTTTGTTTCCCCAACCTCGATTCTTTCTGTCTCGGTACTTTCTCCCACAGGCTCCTGTACCAGAAATTCCCCGGTCAGCGTCCATGCATCGGTACCTTTTTCTATTCTAACATCTTTTTCAATAATTTGTACCCCTTTTTCGTCTAATTCTGCAAGAAAATCCATTAATTTTTGATTAAGGTAGGACTTTGCCTCTTCTTCCGTATATAAATATTCTGTATTTTGATACTCTCTATAGGTCACGGTCCCCCAGAAAGCCGGCAGATCCAGTTTCTCCAGCATCAGGGGCCTGCTCTCTCTGATTACACTGTCGTAGACAAGAAACGGACGGTTCTCCGGAAGCGCCCAGGACTGATCTCCAAGCTTTATGTAATGGCTGCTTTTCTCCCTGCCCGTATATCTTTTCTCGATATGTTTAAGAGGCAGGCTCGCCGTAAATTCCGCGGCATGTTCCAGCATGATATCCGCATCCGCATCCACATACCGGTACTCCCGCACGGTGGTGTCCTCGTTGTAGACAGGCACCTTTCCCTCCACCAGTATAGCTCCTTTCTCCACAGTATCCCCGATGGCCACCTTGGGAACGCCGCTTCTGACGATGAGGGATACCACTCTGCCGTTATACTCTGCCACCAGATCTCTGCCCGGGGTCGTCTCCGGCTTTTCCGTTGTCATGGGTGCGTCGTTTTCTTTGATGTCGATGAGCAGTCTGATGCCGTCTAATCGGGCTGAGGCCCATGTAACCTGTGGAAATTGTCTGCGTATTTGCTTTTCCAGCTCCTCAATGTCCAGCGTATCCCGGCGCATGCCGATTTTTACCTGATTTTCTTTGAGAAAGGTCTGAAACATGTCTTCCGTAATCTGATAATTTCCGCTCACTTTAATATCCCAGATGAAAAGCGACGAGACCAGCCAGAATGCCACGGCCAGAATCAAGCCTGCCACAAACATTTTCCGCTTCAAAAGCTGTGGCAGAAAAAAAGGTAGTCCATATCTCTCCAGTATGGCTACCCTTGTCCCTGTCTTTTTTACAATAGGACGAATCTCCCAGAACCCTTTCAACGTAATGTTCATACAGTAGGCATCTCCTTCTTTGACGATGTCCCACAGTAAAATCCCCTTATTGCTGCACAGGTTCATGAATCGCTCTGGCGAAAATCCCCAGACACGGACGCGCAAATATCCTTTCATATATTTCAGAAATTTGATCATGAGCTATTCCTTTCTGATTCCGGTTCCGGTTTCTGATACCTGGCGTCCATTGCGTCATGCGCAAAAAGCTTATGATTCCCGTGAATCCACTTTTACACGGCATTATCCCGCAGCTGCACCGATTTCTCTCAGAGATATCTCACGCAGCTGATGCAGCCGCTGATC
This sequence comes from uncultured Acetatifactor sp., assembly GCA_910584235.1. GTDB lineage: Bacteria > Bacillota > Clostridia > Lachnospirales > Lachnospiraceae > Acetatifactor. The sequence continues at coordinate 10,804 of CAJTZD010000058.1, read as the reverse complement.
TTCATGTCCTCATTGGTATAATAATCAATGGAAAGCCTTGCCCCCTCAAAGCAGACCTGACAGGTCTTACCCTGAAGCAGTATCTGGCATTCCGTATACTCCAGAAGCCCTCTGTAATTTTCGATCCATGCCTCCCTGTTGCCTGTCAGAGTGATCTTCATGGCGCCCATACAGATATCCTTGGGAAGCCGCAGGGAATCTATCAGGGATTCCTTTCTTGTCTCGTTTCTTTGCATGCGGTCATTGTTTCTCTTCATGCTTCCATTATATTATTGCAGGATAAAAACTATGCACTGTTTCTTCGTAACGGCAAAATGCCCCGCCATATTCTGGCAAGGCATTTTGTATGCACACGGGCAACCAAAGCGGCAAGGTGATTGAAAATATGGCAAAGGCTGACAGGTGCCAGGGCAGCGCCTCCTCTACCGGATTATCCGGTACATCGCATCCGCTGCTCAGCATATAATTCCCTTGATAAAAGGGGATTGCTCTGGCGCTTTGTCCGTGATCGTGCAGGCCGCCAGATACCGCTTCTTTGCCTCCGCCGCTTTCCTTTCGTCATTGGCGTAAATCTTTGCCAGAGGCTCTCCGGCCGCTACGTAATCCCCCACTTTTTTACACAGTACCAGGCCTACCGACAAGTCGATCTCGCTCTCCTTTGTCTCCCGGCCGCCGCCCAGAATCAGGGAGCAGATCCCCACCTCGTCGCAGACGATATGGCTTAGATACCCGCTTGACGGCGCCGGCACAGGACAGATGATGGTTGCCCGGGGCAGCTTCTCGGGATGATATACTACATCTACGTCTCCTCCCTGGGCCGCCACGAATTCCGCAAGCTTTTTCAGAGCGCTGCCGTCCGCTATTACGGCATCCAGCGCCTTTTTGGCCTCTTCGCTGTCTTTCGCCTTTCCGCCAGCTACCAGCATCTGGCTTCCCAAGGTCAGGCACAGTTCCACGAAATCTTTTGGCCCGTTTCCTTTCAGGGTCTCAATGGCTTCTTTTACCTCCAGGGCATTTCCCACAGCAAAGCCCAGCGGCTGGTCCATGTCGGAAATCACGGCCACGGTCTTTCGTCCGGCATTCTTTCCGATTTTCACCATTTCCTCCGCCAGAGCCCTGGCGTCGCACTCCTGTTTCATAAAAGCGCCGCTGCCGGTCTTTACGTCTAAAACAATGGCGTCCGCCCCGGCAGCCAGCTTCTTGCTCATGATGGAACTGGCGATGAGGGAGAGATTATCCACGGTGGCAGTCACGTCCCGCAGAGCGTAGAGCTTCTTGTCCGCAGGGGCCAGGTCTGCGGTCTGTCCCATGATGGCGATGCCGATGCTGTTCACATTCTCAATGAACTGCTCTGTGGTAAGGGCCGTGGTGAAGCCTGGGAAGCTCTCCAGCTTGTCGATGGTTCCGCCGGTGTGGCCCAGGCCCCGGCCGCTCATCTTTGCCACGGGAATGCCGCAGGCCGCCACCATGGGGGTCAGGGCCAAAGAGGTCTTGTCTCCCACACCGCCGGTGCTGTGTTTGTCTACCTTGACGCCATGGATCCCGGATAAATCCAGGAAGTCGCCGCTGTGGGCCATGGCCATAGTCAGGGCCAGAGTCTCCGCCTCTGTCATCTTCCGGAAGTAGATTGCCATCATCAGGGCCGACACCTGATAGTCCGGGATTTCGCCCTTTGTGTAGCCCTTGATGAAGTAGTCGATCTCCTCCCTGGAAAGCTCGCCGCCGTTTCTTTTTTTCATAATGATGTCGTACATTCTCATAGCTTTCTGCCTCCTTACTCTTTGCACACTTTCACAGGCCCCAGCAGTCCGCCGGGCCCAATCTGCATATATTCCGAGAAACGTTCCCTGATTCTGTGGACCAATGTATTGGCTACCTCCACCTCGATTAGATTCTCGCCCTCTTTCGCGGCCTCAGAAATGTCCCACAGGTATGGCTGACAGAGCCGCATGCCCAGGTTTCGGCCGTTTACAGTTAGTTTCGCCGTGCCGCCCACTCGCCCCAGATCCAGGCCCACTTTTGCATTTTTCTCCAGTGAAAGCGTGGTCCGATAGCGTATCCGCCTCCTCTATGTCCAGTTTTCCGCTGCCAGGCCCTCCACCCGCAGAAACTCCTTTGTATTATTTGTCACCAGTACAAGCCTTTCGGCCCTTGCATGCCCTGCTATCAGCAAATCCATGGTGCCAATGGGTGTCCCCCTCCGTTCCAGTTCCGCCCTGATTTTGCCGTATTCTTCCGCGGCACGTACCGAAAAATCCAGGATCGTAAGGGGCGACAGGAACAGAGACAGGGCGATTCGATTTTTGTCTGCCGCCCTGCTCTTTTCCACACCATGCATCAGTTCCGCATAAGTAACGGCCGAAATACACATTTCCTCCGGGTCATGCAGCAGGAAATTTTGAATCACCGTATCAAGCTTATGCTTGATGGTGTAAATGCAGATATTGGTATCCAGCATATATTTCATAATTATACCCCTATGTGCGCTTCGGCGCACTTAGCAAAGTTTAACTCAAAATTCCTCCCGCTCCTGGCAAGCATCCTCCCCACGGCCGCTGTCCATAAAATCCTCGGAGAAAAGATGCAGGCTGTCCAAAAAGCCGGACCATTTGTTATCCTTTGGCATCAGAATCACAATATCGCCGATTTTGTTTACTGCCACTTCCTCCCCGCTGAAGCGGCACTCCTTAGGCAGCCGGACTGCCTGGCTTCTTCCGTTTTCAAATAATTTTGCTGTCATCATGGCCTTTTACCTCCCCATGCCTTTAATATATACCATGATATATATTATGTCAAGCTTTTGGAAATTTTTGGAATTCCTCGAATTTATTTCTTAATTTCCCAAACAGCAGGCGGAACAACGCTCCACCCCGATTGTTCCGCCTGACACATTCTTACAATGGTTCGGAGAAAATTGTTGCGGAAGTCCAGAGGCAGTTGGAGGAGTGGAAAGCAGGGCAGTAGGAGTAAAAAGCAAGCTATGCGGAATCCATTGGCCTTTAACTTCTCAATGAACTCGTCCAGAGTCTTGTTCACGTCCTCCTGAGACGCCAGCTGCCCTGTATTCAGCCTGGAAGTGTACTCCACCTCCACGCTGGAGCACGCGGCAATCTCATTGGCGATGGGCGTTGTATCCACCACAAAGCCCATGTGAGCCGCCACCAAAGCCTCATCATTGTACTTCTTGATATTCTCCAGCACAGCCCGGTCAGGCCCTACATAGGATTCCGGCCCGTCCACGATGGTCAAATTCCCTGCATAAATGCCATACCACTCCAGCCATCCCGCATGTCAGCAACGTCTGGAGAGGCAACAGCTTCGGATTCTCAATATACAGCATCCCGGTGAACCAGTCGTTCCATCTCCCCACAAATCCAAATAGCCCTATTGTGCCCACTCCCGCCTTGAACAGCGGACACACAATCCGCAAAAACACCGTAAAATGCCCTGCCCCGTCAATCCTGGGATTGGCCTGGCTCTTTAAGCCATTGAAGATATAAGTATCGATAACATTAGTCACCGGATACAGCGCGCCGCTGTTCCCTGTCACCGTATAGAACAGCCCGAAATCCCCATGGAAGATGCCCCCCATAGACATAATCAGATTGATGGAGATAATCATCCGCAGATGAGGCAGGGTAATATAGCGCGCCTGCTGCAGTTTGGAAGCCCCGTCCAGTGCGGCCGCCTCATAATATTCCCCGGAAATCCCCGAAATTACAGCCAGAAACAACACCGTCTGGTATCCAACCCCTTTCCAGGCCGCCAGAAATACCAGCAGCGGAGGCCATAGCCGAAGCTCATGATACCAGTTAATCAGCCCCTCTCCCCCCATCATCATAATAATCTGATTGACAAACCCCTTAGAGCGATCCAAAAACGCAGTCACAACGATTGCCACCACCGCCCAGGACAGAAAATACGGCAGCATATAAATAGTCTGATAAACCTTTGCGCTCCTCCTGGAATGAATCTCGCTGAGCAACAGCGCCATCCCCAGCGCCAATATGATTCCCGTGGCAATGAAGACAATATTGTAGAGCAATGTATTCCTCACAATGATATAGGCGTCCGTAGACGCAAAGAGAAACTTGAAATTCTGAAAACCTGTCCACTCCGAGCCGAAAATCCCCTTGCTCACATTGAACTTCTTGAAAGAAAGAACCAGTCCTCCCATAGGAAAGTAATTGAACAAAAGCAGCAATACCACCGCAGGCGCCGCCATAATGTAGAGCGGAATGTCCCTCTTTCTCCATACCTTACGCCTCTTCCCCTCCACCTTATGTCCAGCCATATTCTCCTCACCCTTTCCGCATGTTCTGCCGATCATTGGAAACACGCTGCTTTCCTTGATATGAGTCAATTCTACCACCCTCTCCATTGCAACAACATGCAAGATTGCGGGAAGAACATACTGAAATGTGTCATTAGTAAAAAATGTGGATAATTTCAGGAATAGAACTTTCGATGATTTCATAACAGATATTCAGACATGATTGCGAATCCTGTCAAATTATGGTATCCTGGATACAACAAACATAGAAAAATACAAATTTCTGGATCTGCTGGAACAGGTGAGCCTCTCCGCGGAGCGAAATGGCTTTGACTCTCTCCAAACTTTAGGATACCTCTACCTTTTTCTGCACCAACTGACCCTCTGCGGAAATCTCCAGCAAATCACCCCCCCAGACAGAATGTCTACGTGGAAGCTGCCATAGATTATATTCAAGAACATATCTGCCATAAATTAACCGTATCCGCCCTGGCCCACATGCCGGGCATTGACCGCAGCTATTTCTCCAGCATCTTTAAGCGCCAAATAGGCTGCTCTCCCAAACAGTATATCCAGACCCAAAAGCTGGAAAAAGCCAAAATCCTCCTGGAAACCACAGAAATGTCCGTCCAGGCCATCTCCCATCTGCTGGGCTACAGTAACCAATTCGCTTTCTCCCACGCTTTCCAGCAAAACACCGGCGAAAGCCCCAGAGATTGGCGCAAGCTCCATGACACCAGTCTCGGTTCAGCTTTGAGGTGACACTGGTGTCAGGTACAGAAATAGGGGTTGTAGCCAGCACCATACTATTCCAAGCCAAAGAAGCTAAAGACATGGTCTGGCATAACTGTGAAAGATCCCGTTCAGGGCAGCTTTATCATTTGTATAGGGCTGTCCTTTCTCTCCGCCCTGAATATGATACTTCACTTCGGTATTTTATCAGCAGACACTAATTATTCTTCTCTACATCCTGCCAGTTGGTATTACGCAGGATTTCGGCATCTTCCCCCAGGAACACCTTCCCCGCCTCCTGGTCGCCCTGGAGATGGTAGAGCATCCAGGCGGTCATGTACCCTTCTGTCCGTGCCTGCATTTGTTCATGTTCGGCACCAGTGACACGGGCACGAATTTTCAATACGTCATCTGTTATGCTGTTATAGATTTCCACTAAAGAGGCGAGAGGGGCCACACCGCCAAATTCAGCGTTGATGTCTGCCACACCCAAGTCATCAGAGGTGCCGGTGGCTGCCGTCATAAAATAAGGGACGGAAATTTTGGAGCAGTCATACTCCCATCCCATGCTGACAGCCAATAACGGATACGCTGCGCTACCGGTGAAAATCGCTTTGTACAGATGGCTGTTTTCATATTTGGTGGCTGCTCCCAGCGCCCCCGCGCCACCCTGTGAATACCCAGTAATGCCGATATTGTCCCGGTCGATTTGACCGGCAATCTCACTCTCGTTCAGCACAAAGTCTAAGGCGATGGAAGTTGTCTCGCCAGTGCCAGCCTGGGGGTCATCCGTACCTACGACGACGAACCCCCAAGAGGCCAGCCGTTGGAAGAAGGGCAGATAAATTTTGGCGGGTGTGTTACTTCCGTTCACCACCATCACTACAGGGTACTGCTTGCCGCTGCTTCTCAGCTCGGTGGGGTAATATACGCGGATGGTGCCGATGGATTTATTGTCAGATTTGTACTCCAGATGCTCCACCTCATAGCCGCCCCGGCCTACATAGTATTCTTCCAGCTTACCGCCTGCGGGAAATGCCTCAGCAAATGCCTTGTAGTAGTCATCCGGCAGAATGGAGGTGTTCAGCGTTTTCCAATTCTTATACTGGACATAAGCCAAAAATGCTGCCAACACTATCACCAGCGCCAACACCACGATTCCTAAAATCTTCAGCACATTTTTCATCACGTCCATCACGTCCATCTCCTTTTTCTCTTGACTTTGCAAAAGAAACGTATTATCATAACCGCATTCGGAACAAACATCCTAATAAAGAACATCTATCCCTATTCGTTGATATAGAATACCATATGGGCTTTCATGATGCAAGAACGTACTGACCGGCGGTGCGCTATGCGGAACAAAAAGGAGGATTTTGTACCTCAATGAAAAGAACTCAGACAGCATTTTTGAAATTATGTCTGGCGGATGCGCTGATTAAATTGATGGCCGCCCAAGACTACAACAGCATCAATGTGAATACGATCTGCGAACTGGCAGGGGTAGGGAGAACAACTTTCTACCGGCATCTTGATTGCAAAAACAGCAAAGAGGAGCTAAACCGACAGCTGTTTTCCCTGCTTTAGAACAATGGATTAATCATGGTCATCATGCGGGCCTGTGAGCTCCTGGTGTCCAACGGAGAAACCTGGGACAAAGCTCTCTCCTATCTGATGTCTTACTTTATTTATGGCTATTTTGGCGTCATCTACCAGTGGATTAAATACGGCTTTGATGAAACGCCAGAACAGGTGCAAAAGCATATCAGTGATGCCGGAACCAAATGCCGGAGCTTTATCCATTCCTGAAAGTAATCCCTCACAGATCCATCCTGAATCTTTTCTACCAGGATGAGTTGGATCTGCTGTTTGGTTTCCAGGATGATATTCCCATAAAGAACGATACCGTCTATAAAGAGTTATTCAGGATACCCCTGTGCTGTATCGTTCCCGATGCACACCCCTATGGGGCCAGATCCGAACTGTCAAAAGAGGAACTTTACCTGGAGAACATCGTTGTCTATAATTCCTACGCAATCCCTTCCAGTGTTGCGGAAATGCAGAATCAGATCTCACAGCACATTTTACCCGAATCCACTTATGTGTGTGAAAACCTGCAGGTGCTTCTTACCCTTGTAAGAGCGGGATATGGCTGTTCCGTCCTACCCCAGATGAACTTTATAAACACGGATATCCGCGCGATTCCCTTAAAAGACAGCGAGCCGCTGTCCTATGGCTTCTTTTTTAAGAAAAGCTCACAAAGCCCTCTTTTGAAAAAATTTATTGCTATTGTGACAAACACCTCTTACCAATAATAATCCGTTCCAAACAAAACAGGAAATACCAAATAGCAATTGTATAGCAAGAAAAACCAATAACAAATGTCCAGCCCCAAAAGAACTTCTTATCTGATCTAAGCGGTTGATTGCGTTGCCTTTCACTCATAAGTTGCACAATCTGCAATTTATATATTTTTCGTTTCATAAAAAGTATCGCCAAAACCTCTACACCATAAAAATAAGCAAGTGTCTGTAAAATACTTTTCGGGAAAATGTGGATTATGGATTGCTCTTTAGCTCCGTGCAGTGAAAAGCACCTCCTCCGTTTTTTGCGCCATTTCAAGGGAACGCACTAACGGCAATCAGGACAAGTGTATAACACTTGCGATTTTCGCCTTGCAAAAAGACTTGTTGGGGTACCCCCAAACCTGCTTGGGCTTTCTGGTCACGGTGTTCAGAAGCCATACAAAAACACCGCTCCGATTTTTACCGGAAGCGGTGTTTTGCGTAAGGTTGACATGAATATTTCGCATTGTTTTCATAGCGGACCCTCTGCCTGGTGATGTAGCTATGCTGCTCCAGCTCCTTTAAGGCGCTGGCAATGGAATCCACCCTGTCCTTGCAGATACAGGGTAAGGAACAGCCGCATCATATCGCCTTGCCAGTGGCCGCTGATAAAATCTGATAACACCCTTTTTACTGTCAGACCTTGCACCTTTTTCCCTAAAGTGTTAGGATTGATTTATGGGAAAGCTTTAAGCCCGGAAAGGAGTATGATGATATCATGAGTTATATCCGACACAAAGCCGAGGAATCCCTTGAAGATTACCTTGAAACAATACTGATCTTGAGCAGCCGTCTCTCTGTGGTGCGCTCCATCGATGTGGCGACCGAGCTGAATTTTTCAAAGCCGAGCGTGAGCGTCGCCGTGAAAAACCTGAAAAACCGCGGATACATCACCGTTTCAGAAGAAGGGTTTCTCCATCTGACGGAAGACGGACGAAAAATCGCGGAAAGCGTCTATGAACGCCACACCCTGCTGACGGACTGGCTGGTCCATCTTGGCGTTGACCCCATAATCGCGGCGGGTGATGCCTGCAAAATGGAACACGACATTACCCCGGAAAGCTATGAGGCAATGAAAAAATGCATCCTGTCCGTTTTGGGGCGTGGCTGAAGCATGCTTTTCAGGCTGATTGCCAGGGTCGATGTCCGGCTTCCTGCGGCAGAGCGTTTTGATTCCCGGCCCGATATGATTCATTTCCGCAAAGTTTCCGGCTTCGCCGGATGGCAGGCGCCATTCATGGCACAACCCGCACACCCACAGCCGCAGGATGATTTCCCTTTTTTCTTGCTGCGTACCATACTGGCTATTGACATAGATACCATGAGAACCAAAACCGCGCTGATGATGATTGTCGCCATATTTTCCATAAGCCATGTAAGCATTGAAATTCCTCCTGTTTCCCTGCAGCTTTTGTCCAAACAAATTGCAGCAGTTATTTTCCGACAATTCCTAACTCTAAAAGCGAAGCCTGGCGCCCCGTCCTAGGGCGGGACGCCCATTAGAAGCGCTTTCCGCACTGCTATTTCGCCATTTTCAACCTCACATTTGTTGTCAGCTTTGTCGCCTCCTTATACGGCCTGAACAGCATATAGATCATAACGCCGAGGATTACGATGGCTGCAGGCAGACCGATGATATTCAGGCTTCCTGTAAATGCAGAGCCAATCTGGTATACCATCAGCGCCACCGCGTAAGCCAGCCCGCACTGGTATCCGATGGCAAACCAGGTCCATTTCGCGCTGTTCATCTCCCGCTTGATGGCGCCGATGGCCGCAAAGCAGGGCGCGCACAGAAGATTGAACACAAGGAATGAATACCCCGCAACCATACTAAAGTTTGCCCCGATTTCAGGCCATCCGCCGGGATAGAGGATGCCCATGGTGCCGACGATATTTTCCTTTGCCACAAGTCCCGTGATGGAAGCCACTGCCGCCTGCCAGTTCCCCCAGCCCAGCGGTATGAATATCCATGCGATCGCGCCGCCAATTGCCGCAAGGAGCGACTGGTCCATTTCCTCCTCGCCAAGCATCCGGAAGCCTTCTGCGGTAAATCCAAAATAAGTCGTAAACCAGATAACGATCGTGGAGAGCAGGATGATCGTGCCTGCTTTCTTAATAAAGGACCACCCGCGTTCCCACATGGAACGCAGCACATTGCCCACCGTGGGCATATGGTAAGCCGGAAGCTCCATGACGAAAGGAGCCGGTTCGCCTGAAAACATCTTCGTCTTCTTTAACATAATGCCGGAGACAATGATTGCCGCCATACCCACGAAGTATGCGCTGGTCGCCACCCATGCGGAGCCGCCGAAGATTGCTCCGGCAACCATTGAGATAAACGGCACTTTTGCGCCGCAGGGGATAAAAGTCGTTGTCATGATCGTCATTTTGCGGTCGCGTTCATTCTCGATCGTCCTCGATGCCATAATGCCCGGAATGCCGCAGCCCGTGCCGATGAGCATCGGGATGAAGGATTTGCCGGATAACCCGAACTTACGGAAGATACGGTCAAGCACAAATGCGATACGCGCCATATAGCCGCATGCCTCCAGGAATGCAAGGAGCAGGAACAGGACAAGCATCTGCGGCACAAAGCCCAGCACCGCGCCCACGCCGGCTACGATACCGTCGTTAATGAGTCCCGCAAGCCAGTCAGCCGCCCCCACTGCCTCAAGTGCGTCCCCTACGAGGACCGGAATACCGGGAACCCATACACCGTAAGCCGCAGGGTCGGGCTCATCGCCATACTGCTCCATCACCGCAAGCGCAGCCTCATAATCGGTAAGGGACGCCGTTTCCACCGTCACCTCCAGCGTCTCCTCATCCGCCACTTCATAGGGGAAATCGCCCGTGGGCGCCGCGCCGTTTTCTTCCACATAAGCGTCATAACCGTCCACGATCAGCGCCGCACCGCCGTATTCCTCTGCCGCCTCCCCATAAGCGGCGGAGCCTATGCCAAGCAGATGCCACCCATCGCCGAACAGCCCGTCATTGGCCCAGTCCGTAGCGGAAGCTCCCACCGTCACCATGGATATATAATACACAAGGAACATAATCGCCGCAAAAATCGGGAGCCCCAGGAAACGGTTCGTGACGATCCTGTCAATCTTATCGGAATCTGTCATCTTTCCCGCGGATTTTTTCTTTAAGCATCCTTTGATGATGCTTCCGATATAGAGATACCGCTCGTTGGTGATGATGGATTCCGCGTCGTCGTCCATCTCCTTTTCAGCCGCCTTGATATCTGTCTCAATATGGGAAAGAACAGACTCGCTCAACTTCAGCTGCTCTAAAACCTTATCGTCCCGCTCAAACAGCTTGATGGCGTAAAAACGCTGCTGCTCCTCCGGCAGTCCGTGTACCGCGGCCTCCTCGATATGGGCCAGGGCGTGTTCCACCGTTCCCGTAAAGGTGTGCATGGGAACCGTCTTTCCGTTCTTTGCCGCATTGATTG
>CAJTZD010000057.1 GCA_910584235.1 uncultured Acetatifactor sp. | reverse complement strand
CAATATCCTCCATTTTGTCCAGCTTCTCCCGCAGCTTTTCATCCGCGGCGTCCCTTAAGGTCAGGGACAGGTCATGGGTCTGTATCTCGCCGAACTGTCTGTCCGCTATGTCCGCGATGGAATCCCTGACGCCAAAGCCCGTCACCAGCAGAGCCGTACAGCCGCTGATGCCCACTATCATCATAAAGAGACGTTTTTTATACCGGAAGATGTTGCGCAGGGACACCTTGCGCAGAAAGCCCAGCCGCTTCCACAGAAAGGGCAGGTATTCCAGCAGCACCCTTTTGCCCGCCTTTGGCGCCTTGGGCCGCATCAGCGCAGCTGCCACCTGAGACAGCTCCATGCGGCAGGAAAGCCATGTGGTTCCGATGGAGCACAAAAGCGACACCGCCAGGGAGACCGCCGCCAGCTTCCAGTTGAACACATAGAGAATAGGGTCTGTATCGTACATCAACCCGTAGCAGAACCAAATGACTTTCGGGAAGCCCCAGGTTCCGAAAAAGAAGCCGAAGATACAGCCGGAAAACGCCGCCAGGCCGGAATAGATCATGAACTTGGACATGATGGTGGCCTCCCCGTAGCCCAGAGCTTTCAGCACCCCGATCTGGGTCCTCTGCTCCTCCACCATCCGGTTCATGGTGGTGATGCACACCAGCGCGGCCACCAAAAAGAAGAACACCGGAAAGATGTTCGCAATGCCCTCCACAATGGACGAGTCGTTCTCGAAGCACACATAGCCCAGATTGGTGTCCCTGCCAAGCACATAGGTGTCCGGCCTTTTCAGATCGTTCAGGTCTCTCTGCCCCTGGACGATCTCCTCTCTGGCCTCCGCTATCTTTTCCTCAAATTCCGCCTTAGCTTCCTCGTACTCCTTTTGTCCGTCCGCGAATTCCTGCCTGGCGTCCGCAAGCTCCGCTTCCTTTTCCGCCAGGGTCTGCCTGCCCTCCTCCAGATCTTTTCTGGCCTGGACAAGGGCTTCTTCCCCCTCCTCCACGGTACGCTTCGCATCGGAAATCTGCTGACGGCCGCTTTCGATTTCCAGCTTCGCGTCCGTCATGGCACGCCTGCCCTCCTCCAGCTGGGCTTTTGCCGCCGCAATGGCCACCCAGCCGCTGTCCAGCTGCGCCTCGCTCTCCGCGATCTTTGCCCTGGCCGCCGCCAGCTCCTGCTCCTGAACCTGAAGTTCCGCCTCAGCCTGGTCCAGCCTGGCCAGGGCCTCCTCCAGCCTGGCAGCCAGGGAGAGACTCAGTTCATCCCCGCTTTTGTAAAGTTCCTCCAGCTGGGCCTGAAGCTGGAGCCTGCTCTCGTCTATGACCCGCCTGGTCACTGTCACCGCGGACTCGCCGCTCCGAAGCTGGGCCTTTCCCTCGGAAAGCTCCCTCTCCCCCCTGCGCAGGGCCACCTCATTGGTATCAATGGCAGTCCTTGCAGCGGTAAGCTCCGCCTCCTTTTGGAGGATCAGCGCCTCGCCCTCTGCAAGCTCCGTCTCTTTGCCTGCAATGGTGACCTTGGCGTCCTCCAGTTCCTTTTGCTTCTCCCGGACGGTCTCCTCTCCCTCCAGAAGTTCTTTCCTTGCATCCTCCAGGACCTCTTCACCCTCGTCCAGCTGTTTCTGCGCATCCTCTAAAGTTTTCCTGGCCTCTTCCAGTTCGTCCTCTCCCCTGGTCCGGTTGTCCTCCAGTTGTGTCCGGGCGTCCGCAAGCTTCTCGGTTCCCTCGTTAAAAAGCCTTTCATATCTGTCCCGGGCCTGGGTACTGGCAAACTCCTCCCACACGGACTCTTTCTCCCCTATGAAAGCATCATAGTCCTCGCTGTAGATCGCATAGTCCGGCAGGAAGCTTACATAGACCTCGGTGAAATAGTCCACGTCAAAGCCCTCCGGGGTAAGATAGGCAAAACCGTCCAGCCGCCCGGAGCCTAGGGAGGTGTTCCCCCTCTCGAACTGGATGTAAAGCGGGGACTGTACCAGGCCTACAATGGTATATTCCTTATGGGAAAAATGTTCCAGGTTCTCTTCTGTATTGTCCCCTGACAGGCGGATCACGCCTCCCACCACGGACTTGTCAAAGCTGCCGCTGTCCAACACGCACTCACTGGCTGTCTCGGGCAGCCTGCCGGATATGAGCTTTAAGGTATTGAGTTCCTTTGGCAGGCTGAAAGTCTTGATGGCCCCGCCGTAGTCATCCCCTATTTCATAGAGCACGTCAAAGGAAACCGAGCCCTCCGCCGCGTCTACGTCCAGGGCGGAGGCAAAGAAGTCCACGTTCTCCTCATCGAATCCCAAAGTGGAGATCAGGCGCAGATCATAAAATTTATGCTGATCCAGATACCTGGTCACAGTGGTCACCATGGCCGGGGTAGTGACTTTCAGGCCCGCAAAAAAACCGACTCCCAGCGCCACGATGCCAAAAATGGCCATGAAACGCCCGAAGCTGGATTTGATCTCCCTGAAAGTCGTCTTCCTGATTCCCCGCATAGGCTCACCACTCTATCTCTGAAATATCGACTATATTTTCATTCTTTTCCATACTGAAAATGGTGCCGCTCTTCACTGTGATCACCCTGTCTGCCATGGCCGTCAGGGCCTGGTTGTGGGTGATGACGATGACGGTCTTGCCCACTTCTCTGCATGTATTTTGCAAGAGCTTGAGCACGGCCTTGCCCGTGTTGTAGTCCAGGGCTCCCGTAGGCTCGTCGCACAGGAGAAGCTTTGGATTCTTGGCCAGAGCCCTGGCGATGGCTACCCGCTGCTGCTCTCCGCCGGAAAGCTGGGCCGGAAAATTGGCCGATCTGTCCCTTAGCCCCACCTGCTCCAGCACCAGTGCCGCATCCAGCGGCTCCCTGCAGATCTGGGCCGCCAGCTCCACATTCTCCAGAGCAGTCAGGTTCTGGACCAGATTGTAGAATTGGAACACAAAGCCCACATCGTAGCGCCTGTAGGAGGTCAGCTGCTTTTTGTTAAAAGACGACACCCTCTGTCCGTCCAGGTATACCTCTCCCTCGGTGAGGGTATCCATGCCTCCCAGGATATTCAGGATCGTAGTCTTGCCCGCGCCGGAAGCGCCCACAATGACGCAGAACTCCCCTTTCTCAATTTCAAAATTCACATCGTGCAGGGCTGTGATCTCTACCTCTCCTGTCTTATATACCTTTTTTACATTCTGAAAGCTCACGAAAGCGTCCATATCCATACCCTGGCCTTAAAGCCTGTCATCTACTGGTTTTCACTCACATTATATCAGTATAACACAAAAGCTTTCCTTCTACCACTTTTTTTGTTACAATAAATCCAAATAAATTTAAAAGGATTATAAAACTATGATTTTCATCCATTTTGCTGCATTGTCCGGAATCTTACTTATGGGCGTATGCCATATTGCTTCCGGACAGAAACGTCCCGGGCCCGGGAGCGGTTCCTTTATTGCCTTATTCGCGCTGGCTTTTCTCATGCGGGTGACGGCTGCCGCCCTGTCTAAGGGATTCGGCTCCGACACCGCATGTTTTGCCGCATGGGCCGAAAGACTCTGTGAGACAGGGCCGGGAGAGTTTTATTCTCCCGAACTTTTCTCCGATTATCCGCCGGGATATCTCTATCTGTTATGGCTGACAGGCGGCATCCGCAGGATTTTCGGCATTGGCTACTATTCCGCCGCCCATCTGATCCTGCTGAAGCTCCCCTCGATCTTCGCCGACATGGCCTGCGGGGTGCTTCTGTGCCGGGAGGCCATGGGGCGTCTCTCCGGGCGCCATGCTTTCTTTCTGTGCGCCGCTTATCTGTTCAATCCCGCCATTGTGCTGAATTCCTCCGTATGGGGACAGGTGGACTCGCTGCCCGCCCTGTTTGCCCTGATCATGTGCCTTTCCCTGATCCGCGGAAAAATGTATCCCGCATATATCGCCTTTGGCCTGGGGCTTCTGATCAAGCCTCAGATGCTGCTGTTGGGCCCCGCTCTTCTGGCCGGCACCATAGACCGGATCTGGCCGGCGCAAAAAGCCGGCTGCCGGGACGGCAGGAAAGTCGCGTCGGAGCTTGCCCGCTGCCTGTCTCAATGCCTCAGCGTGGCCGCGGGCGGCGTCATCCTATGCCTCCCTTTCGGCCTGTCCAAAGTGGTGTCGCAGCTCGGGGACACTCTGGGGTCCTACCCTTATGCCGCGGTAAACGCCTGCAATCTCTGGGGGCTTCTGGGGCTTAACTGGATCAGCCAGGACAAAACCTTTCTGGGCATCCCCTATGTGGGCTACGGCATGTTTGCCATTGCCGCGGCCGTATTTCTGACCCTGTTCCTCAGCCTGAAAAACAGAAGCTCCAGGACGAAATATCCTTTTCTGGCCGCTTTCACCATAGTCACTGTGTTCCTGTTTTCCGTGCGCATGCATGAGCGCTATCTCTATCCTGCGCTGGCGCTGCTGCTGTTATCCTGTATCTATCGGCCGGACCAGCTTCGCAGACCCTGTCCGCTGACTTATCTGTGTTACATTTGTCTGAGCATTTTGCATTTCTATAATACGGCGGATGTGCTGTTTTTCTATAATCCGGCCGCCTATGACAGGAAATCGCCGCTGATCCTGACAGTGTCTGCCGGGATGCTGCTATGCGGGGCGCTGCTGTATGTAATCGCTTTCAGATACTACAGCAGCAGACCGGACAGGGCCCCGGCTCCGAAAGCCCCCCCTATATCCGCTTCCCGGCAGGGCCTCCCCCTGGGGAAAGCCGATATTCTCTGTATGCTGGCTGTCACTGTGCTCTACGGCTGCTTTGCATTGTATGACCTGGGCGAAAGGAAAGCGCCCGTCACCCCCTATGACATGACGCAGAGTCAATCCGTTGAGCTGAATTTCGGCTCCGGGGTACCGGTCTCTCTCTCCTATTATATAGCGCCCTGGCATGACCGGACATTTCTGCTGGAAACCAAAAGGGAGATACCCGGGGAAGAGGACCCGAATTGGTCCTTTGGGGGAGAACTCTCTTTCGGTAAGGTCTTTACCTGGCAGACCATTGCCCTGGAATCCCCGGCTTCCCGGATCCGCCTTACCCTGACGGACACCCAGGCTTCTGTGCTGGAGCTGGTCTTTCGGGATGAGGCGGGGGAGATCCTGACGCCCGAAAACGCTTCGGACTATCCTGCCCTTTTCGATGAATGGGATTTATGTCCCGGGGAGCCCTCTTTCCGAAACGGCATGTATTTTGACGAAATCTATCACGGACGCACAGCCTATGAATTCCTCCACGGGCTTACTTCCTATGAGAATACCCATCCTCCCATGGGAAAGGCCTTCATTGCCCTGGGCGTGGCCCTGTGCGGCATGAATCCCTTTGGCTGGCGCATCGCGGGTACGCTTTTCGGCATTGCCATGGTGCCTTTGCTCTATCTGTTTGCCAGGAGCATATTCCGCAGGACGGTTCCCGCTGCCCTGGCCTGTATCCTGTTCTCTTTTGACTTTATGCATTTCACCCAGACCAGGATTGCCACTATCGATGTGTTTATCACATTTTTCGTACTGTTGATGTACTATTTCATGTATCGGTATGTGACGCTCAGCTTCTACGACACGGCATTAAGCAAGACCTGGCTTCCCCTGGGCGCCTGCGGCATCTGCATGGGGTTCGCCGTCGCCTCCAAATGGACGGGCATCTATGCCGGGGCAGGGCTTGCGCTGCTTTTCTTTGCATCCCTGTGGCGCAGGTACCGGGAGTATCTCTATGCGGCAGAGGATCCGGCGGGGGAGACTGCCGGCATCTCTCATGCCCATATCATAAGCTGCTTTTCGGCGAATGTACGACGGACTATCCTGTTTTGCCTGATCTTCTTCGTAGTCGTTCCTGTCTTCATCTATCTGCTCTCTTACCTGCCTTTCAGAGACTATGGAGACAGGGGGCTGATAGACAGAATGCTGCGCAACCAGAGCACTATGTTCTCCTATCACAGCCGGCTGGAATCCTCCCATCCTTATGCCTCCGCATGGTATGAGTGGCCTGTGATCAGGCGGCCTATCTGGTACTATTCCCGCATCGTCACCCAGACGGCCCAGGGGGGCCTCAGGGAGGGGATCAGCGCTTTCGGCAATCCCGCAGTATGGTGGGCGGGGATTCCGGCATTTTTGCACATGCTCTGGCTTATAATCAGAAAAAAGGACCGGACAGCCGCATTTCTGACCGTCGGCTATCTGGCCCAGTACCTGCCCTGGTTCTTCGTGACCCGGGTCACATTCATCTACCACTACTTCCCCAGCGTGGCTTTCGTTGTCCTGATGATCGTATACAGCATGACACAGTGGGGGAAGAAAGTCTCCCGGCGTACTTTCCTAACTGCGGCCGGGCTGTACGGACTGGCGGTTTTCGCCCTGTTTTTGCTGTTCTATCCGGTGCTTTCGGGCCAGCCCGTGGAGGCTTCCTTTGTGTCGGACTATCTGCGCTGGCTCCCGGGCTGGGTGCTGACGGCCAAATGACAGACCATTCTCCCTCAGGGCTGATCCCCGGCGCTCTCCCCTGACAGTACCAGGTCCAGGATATGCGCCAGCGGATCGCAGGCATTGAGGACTTCCTCCAGTGTGTTATTCTGGGCCCCAAGCTCTATCAAAAGGGATTTGGGGCGCAAATGCATGTTATAGCGGTAGCCACGGACGAAAATCTTGCGGGTCAGATTGGGGTAGTATTCCATAGCCGTCTTCTGCATTTGGAACGAAAAAGCCAGATTGCTGTCCAGATTCTCATTGTACAGGTAAGAGATATTGCCCGTAGTCTTGGTTCTGGACAGACCGTTGAAGAACATAAACCGGGCTGTGGGTCGGCCGTCTAAGTCCATCACCAGGCGGGTGCCCTCCGGCATGGCATCCCTATGTAAATCTATCACGACCTGAATGGAGGGGTATTGCTGCAGGAGCGCCTCCAGATCCCCCAGGGCCACCGCATAGGAATCGTCCCGGGAGACCGTGTCATACTGTCCTAAGTGGTGGAGCACCTGATAGCCGTATTCCTCCGTGAGAATTTGGGTCAGACGCTCTCCTACCCCCATGATGGTATCCGACATATCCCCGGGCTCGGAGTCCGCAAAGGCTTCATGGGCATGGGTATGGTAAATGAGTATCTGGGGGCCCTCCGCCTCTTTGGATATGGTCATGTCCTCGCTCATGAGTTTCTGTACATTCAACTGGTCGCTGCCTGCTGCGGTATTGTCGTCAAAAGTATAAAACTGCCGCATCAGAGTTTCGTAGTCCTCCAAAGCCGCCATGTCCAGCCGGGTCTGCCTCTCATGGGGCGTAAACCCGGAGATCTGGCTGTTCATAGCCGCTTCGTTCTCCGCCCGCAAAAGATCCGCAAGATCCTGTCCGCCGTTCTGTACCGTGGCGTCGTCCGGTTCCGGGGCGCTGCCGTCTCCCTCATTGCCTACCGCTGCTTCCTCTTCCTCCGATACACTGTTCCCGCCGGTGCCGGGATCCGCGGGCGGTTCCTGCGGCACCGTCTCCTCTTCCGCCTCTGCCAGCAAAATGGTTCGGATATCCTGCGTGCTTCCGCTTTGGTCCCTTGCCATATGACTTCCCAGATATCCGTAAAAAGGGAAGATACAGTCTATCTCCTGAAAAAGAAAAGAGGTTTCTCTGCCGCTTTCCTCCATAAACAAAGCGCCTGGCATGAAGTATCCGTACAGTACTGTCCGCGCCTCGTCGCATATGCTCTTCAGCATAGCCTGGCCGAAAGTGTCCTGCCCCCCTGATACGGAAACCGCTCCGCAGCTCTTTACCGCCGCCTGTATGCCCAGAATCAAAAATGCCAGCAAAATCAGCTTTCCTGCCTGCTTTCCCGTAAAAGCTTTCCTGGAATGCTTTTCTTCCATTCTACGGCAATGCACTTCCTTTCCGGCTATAAGCTATCCATGTCACTTTCATTTATATGCCCGTCTATGCCGTTCCATGATCATTTTAGGCAGGGTCATATTCCGTATTCTGTGGACAGTTCTCCAGAAAGGTCTCCCCTATGGCAATATTGATTCCCTCAGATACCGTATAGCTCACCCGCTTGATGACGGCATCTATGTCCTTTCCGGTCATATACATATTGTTCAGCTCCGCAAAACGGAGCTGCTTCTCCCGGTATCTCACATTCTCCAGGCCCTCTTCCTCCTCCAGCAGCTTCTCCAGCGCGTCTCCCACAATCGTGGCAGCATCCACCACAGTGGGGATACCGATGGCTATCACCGGTACTCCCAGGCTCTCCCGGGTCAGGGCGTTCCTGTGATTTCCCACTCCGGATCCGGGCTGGATCCCGGTATTGGTAATCTGAATGGTCCGGTTGAGACGCTTTGTGCTGCGGGCTGCCAGAGCGTCTATGACGATCAGCACATCCGGGGAAGTCTGTTCCACCACCCCCTTTACGATCTCCGCCGTCTCCATTCCCGTCTTTGCCATGACGCCGGGCTCCAGGGCGCTGATCTGATTCATTTTTCTGCAATTATAAGCCGCTGTTCCGTACTCTTTGACGATATGTCTTGTAATAAAGAGGTTGTCCACCACCTGGGGGCCCAGGGCGTCCGCCGTCACTTCCCGGTTGCCCAGCCCTACCACAAGGACGGACTGCTCATTGTCAGCCCCCGGCAGAAGCTCTAAAATTTCCTCCGCCAGGCGTGCGGAGATCTCCCTGTGATAGTCCTCGTCCGGCTCCACCATGGCGGGCGCCTCCATGGTCACATAGATACCCATGGGCTTTCCCATGGCTTTCGCGGCATTTTTGGTGTCAATCATCACTTTTGTCACCCGGATATCCTCTTCCTCGTGATAGTATTCCTCCACTCTGACGCCGCGCAGTTCGCTGTCCGCCTCGGTAATGCTCTCCCTGGCCTCCAGCGCCAAATCCGTCCTCATCTGAAAATTTCCCATTTCACTCCCTCACATTTCCTGTCATGCTTCATGAGTCTGGTACATCTCTTCTTATTTTAGTCAATTTTTCTCAGATTATGTCTTGACAAATTTTCTATTATTTACTAAACTATCTTTATGTGTTTACGATAGTCCTCCGTGTCTGACTAAAGTGAAACGAATATAAATTTCTACACAATTGGAGGTGTACGATTTGGCTAACATTAAATCCGCGAAGAAGAGAATTCTGGTGAACCAGGCAAGGGCTGAAAGGAACAAAGCTATCAGATCCGGCGTCAAGACCGCTATCAAGAAAGTCTATGCCGCTATCGCTACCGGTGACAAGGCTGCTGCCACCGCAGAGCTGGCTGCCGCTACCAAGGTCATCGAGAAAGCCGGAGCTAAGGGCATTTATCACAAGAACAATGTTGCCCACAAGGTTTCCCGCATCAGCAAAGCTGTCAATGAAATGGCGTAATCGAAAGAACCTGCCGGTTTTCTCCAAACCGGCAGGTTCCTTTTTTAAGTATTGCTCTGCTCTCTGAAACGCTTTACCAGGTAATGCCCTGTCTTCGCCATGAGGCGGCTGGCTTCGGGCATCAGTTCCGGCGGAAATCCCATGAGAAATTCGTCTGCTTCCAGGGTAAAATCCCCTTCATAGCCAATCTCTGCCAAAGCGCTTATGATGGCCTCCCAGTCCAAATCTTCCATGAAAGGCATGGTATGACAGTCCTGGATATAATTCACGTCATGGACATGCAGCGCCTGCAGCCGCTTTGCCCCCATGGCACGGATCACGTCCTGAGGCTCCCTGCCCACCAGCGCGCAGTGCCCCAGATCCAGACAGCCTGTGATCCACGGGCTGTTCAGCTCGTCCAACAGCCTGTTAAACTCATCGGGCCTGGCGCAGACACTGTCTACTATGTACCTGCGCTTCTTGTCCCACTGCCACATATTCTCTGCGCAGATACGGATATTGTACTCCTCGCAGTAAGGGATCAGGCCCCGGTAGAATTCCAGGTTCTCCTCCCAGAGCTTCTCTTCGTTGGTGGCATACTCCAGCTCCTGCTTGGGATGTACCACGATATTCCTCACACCCATCAGCGCCGCGGCCTCCATGGTCCGCAGAATCCATTTCCGGATCTGAGTGTCAAAAGGTTCCTCCCCTTTGGATGAGGGGTATGGCGCATGGGCCTGGACAAATCCGATCTCACACCGTGCCGCGGTCTCTTTTAGCTGCAGCGCATGGTCTCTCCATGCATCGGTGCACCAGATCCCCTGGTTCTGGTCCATGCCTAAAAAGGACCAGTCCAAGGCGTCAAAGCCCGCCTTTTTCAGAATCGGAATACAGGCCTCGTCCCCGAACGTCTCAGCCAATGCATGTGTCTGCGTGACTAGTCTCATAGTGATTTCCTCCTTGCAAAATTAATTTGTACAATCATTTGACTAATCTGCCCGTCTCCCTAACTTTAATCATATTTGCGCCTTTTGTCAATAGAATAATTTATTTCGAAAGCTTTCGGAATTCCACGGTCTCCTGCAGCTTTAAGCCGTTGCGCTTCACGATTCCCTCAGCCGCCCGGACTATGTCGGGATGTTTGAAAGACTCCGGATTGTGGGCATCTATTCCGAGAAGCACCTTACAGTCTTCCTCCCCCGCAATCTTCCAGAACCGCTCGTCCGGATAATGCCTCTCTTCACAGATTCCCAGAAGATTGATTTCCAGCGGTATGTGCAGACTCTTTGCTTTCCGGCAGAGCTTTCGCATCTCTTCTTCATAAATCCTTTGGTCTCCTGTAAAACGTATCAGATCCGGATGGGCGAAATAGGTGAAAAAGCCCGTTTCCATGGCCTCGCTGGTCTGCTCGCAGTAATCCCGCAGAGCTTTGGGGTCATCCGTGGGCTTCCCGCTCCATTCCCCGCCAATCTCGCAGCCTACGCAGTGCTGGCCCAGCAAAAAGTATTCCACCGGATAATCCGACACCAGCCGGCGCAGACTTGCGAAATAATCCGTATAGTATTCCACCTCCAAACCCAAATGGATCTCGATGTCTTTCCTGTACTCTGCTTTTAAATCCAGGATGGTGTCCACGTAGTCTTCCAACTGATCTGTCCGCATCCGCATCCCGGAAATGTACTCTTTCGGATAAGGATAGGGTGTATGGTCGGAAAAGCCCAGTATCTTCAGCCCGCTTTCTATGGCGCTCTCCACGTACTCTCTCTCTGTTCCCACCGCGTGCATGCAACGCCATGTATGGGTATGATAATTCGCTTTCATCTCTCCCTCGTTCTCTCTTCTTCTCGTTTGCTGGTTTCTGTCCTGCAATTATCCGCTCTGCAATTTCCCGCTCTGCAATTTCCCGCTCTGCGGTTTCTTTCCCGCCTGTCCGGAGCTTTGCCTGCGGATTCCGTACGCTTCTCCTGTCCTTTCTTTCCTTAATGTCTGTGGCTTCCGCCTCCGTGGCTTGCTCCGCCGCTGCTGGTGTGGTGGCCTCCGCCTCCGCTGTGTCCGCCTCCGCTTCTGCCGCCTGCGGAGCTGGTCTCAATCCTTCTGGTCACCACGTTCTTGCGCAGCAAGGCGTCTTCGCTGCCTTGTATCTCGGGCCTGCCGTCCGCCACATAGGCATTCACTGCCACCGTATTCTCCGCTTTTTTCTGGGATGCGCCGCTTATGGCATAGACAAGCGTGACCAAAATGGGCACCAGGATCACAAAGCCCCAGGAAAAAGGCAGGGACAGGGAGCCGTCCATCCGCTCACAGACCTCTTTTACATAAGCCCTGTACGCTCTGTATGGATCCGTGGCGTAATAGTCGTCCACCGCGTAAAGCACCTGGTCAATGTCATGTAAACTGAATTCACGCTCCACACTGCCGCTGGTGGACAGATGCTCGCCGTTTTGCCCCTCGTACCAGTTGTGCAGCAGCAGAACCCCGTCCCCCTCAAAGCCTTTATTGTAGCCATATTTGTTTTCATCCCAGAAGTCATCGGCCAGGTCCTGCATATTCTGCTCCCAGTCCGTGGAGCGCAGGCCATACTGTTCCATGGCCGCCCGGCCCTCCACGGACTGGCTGATCGTCACCAGAACGATATCAATATGATGCCTCTTTTCCATCCGCGCTATGTATTCCCGCAAATCCTCTTCCTCCGAATCCGTAAGCACATCCGCGTAGTCATATACGCGCTCCGCCGGAGCCTCATGATTCGCCCTGGGCACGTCTTTCTGAGCGATTTTCATTATGACACAGGCCAGGGCAAGAATGCCGATTGCTATGAACCAGAAGCGAAAGAAGTGCAGGTACTGTCTTCTTGCCACCTTTTTAAAGTTTTCCTCTATGGAATTCCCCTCATCCATGGAATGTCTCTCTTCCATTTTATCCCTCCATCATAGACAAATCTAAATCAATCCAAGCAATATCTGCAACAGCGCCAGAACCATTGTCAGGCATGCCCAAAGCGTACCCGCATAGGCAAGGAACTTTGTCCCGGAAAACGGCGCGGTCCCCACGATTTTCCCAGTCTGTCCGTTCACATAAAAGGGATAATCCTGCTCTTTGTAACGATAGATGTATTTCCACACCGGCAGCAGCCCATAGGCTATCCTGCTGTCTCTGACAGAGATATCCTCCCGCAGGGTACGCACGGTATTGTATCCGGCGTAGCTCTGCTTCAGGAGTTTCCCCGCATCCTCCTGCATCAGCGCCCTGGCCCTGTTCTCCACTTCATCCCAGTCCATATTGTATTTCTCCGCATAAAAGCCGGACATGAACTCCGGCTTAAAGTCCACGATCTGTCCATACTGAAAAGGCGCTATCAGCTCCATCACGTCATCCGGCATCTGTATGGAAGCATCCACGGGAATCTTCTCGAAGTCTATATCCATATCCCGTTGGATGGCATAAACGCTGGTCTCCGTATATTCCTTGTCCCCGGACCGCCAGACCCTGATCTTGGTGCCCTCCCCCTGAAATCGGCAGGCGGTTTTGTAGTCATAAAACCAATAGGGGACATAGATTCCCTGCATACCGTTAAGCCTCGCCTCGGAGAGAAAATCCGTGGGCGCAAACCGGCATTTCCTGAATTTCTCCCGCAGGGACTGCTTACATTTTTCCTTGCCCATCTGGAAAGGAATCATCATCCCGGGTGCGTATTTCCCCTCCACACGCTCATTAAAGATCAGAAAACTGCTGCAGTATGGACACTGGGTGGCTGCAGTATGCTCCCCCACCTCCACTTCTCCCCCGCAGGTGGGGCAGATGGTCAGCTCACCGGTCTGCCCCTCCGCCCGCTCGTCACTGCCCTCACTGTCGCAGTAAGGGCAGTACATCCCATGCTTTTCCGGACTGTATATCACATTTGCTCCGCAGTTCTTACATCTGAAATACATTGTTTCTTCCTTTCTTTTTCCCGGACGCTGTCTATCTGCCGCAGAAATCGCAGAGAACCACGATCCGCAAAGGCGTCGTCTGCGCCGGTATACTTCTGGTGGAATTGTCATAGGTTACTACCAAGTTGTGATTCGCCGGACTTCCCTGAAAATATTGGTTGTTGGTGGTGCGCACCTCCACGTTTTTATCCAGGTTCAGCTGCAGTGTCTGGTCCTCATTCACAAATGAAGTATCATAGTATCCCACATTTATCATCCTTCCGTTTTTCTGCACCGCTGCCACCACCGCATTGTACTGAGGCGGATAGATCAGGGGCATAGGCGCGTCCATAGAGTACCAGAATGTACACGGCATCCCAATGGAAAGCGTCTCAAAATCCACCACATAAGTGGACGGCGTCACTACAAAATTGACGGTATTCCCGTCCATATCCTCCACCGTTGTAAACAGCATGCAGCCATCCGCGCGCCGGTTCCCCACTTTGGTGGGCACCAGTTCCACGATGGTTCCAGTCACAAAGCCAAAACGGTTCCTCCTAAAAGGCATCTTCCCTTCAAAACCGAATTCCATAAATATCCTCGCAATTTTCTGTCTTCCTATCATATGCTTACCGGGCAGGAAATTGCCTGTCCCCGGCCCGTCTGCCATAGATTCTCACAGGCTCCCGGCGATGATGCCGCCTCCCAGTACATACTCTCCCTCATAGAAGCAAATCGACTGGCCGGGCGTAGCCGCCCGCACAGGCTGCTCAAACACAGCCAGCACCCTGCCCTCCGGCAGCTTTTCTATCCTGCAGTATTCGCCCTTATGATTGTAACGGATCTTCGCCAGCACGCGCCTGGGTCTGTCCAGATCCTCTATGGCCATGAAATTTACCTTTCCGCAGATAATCTCCCCGGTAAAAATGTCCCGGTTCTTTCCCACGATTACCTCGTTCGTCTCCGTCCTGATACCTGTCACATACACACGCTCTCCCATGGGCAGCTCCAGGCCTCTGCGCTGGCCGATGGTATAATGGGTGATGCCCTTGTGGCGGCCCAGCACCTTGCCGTCCCTGTCCACAAAGTTTCCCGCCCCGGGGACTCTGTCCTTAGCCTGTCTGTCGATAAAGCCCGCATAATCGTCATCCGGCACAAAGCAGATTTCCTGACTGTCCGGCTTCTTTGCCACAGACAGGCCGATGCGCCGGGCTATTGCGCGGATTTCTTCCTTTTCGAACTCTCCAACGGGCATCATCGTATGGGAGAGCTGCTCCTGCGTCAGATTATAGAGGGCATAGGTCTGATCCTTTTTCGCTCCCGCGCAGCTGCGGAGGGCAAAGCGGCCGTTGGGAAGCTTTTCGACTCTGGCATAATGCCCTGTGGCTATATAATCCGCGCCCATCGCAAGGCTCCTTTGCAAAAGCGCCTCCCATTTTACATAGCGGTTGCAGACAATGCAGGGATTCGGCGTGTGTCCCCTGAGATATTCCTCCAGGAAATAATCCACCACATGGCACTTAAATTCCTTTGTAAAATCCAGGACATAATGGGGGATCCCAAGCTTCTGCGCCACCTCTTTCGCATCCTTGACAGCGTCCTCCCCCCCGGCCTGGTCTGTGCCCTCCCGCCAAGTCTGCATGGTGACGCCGATGACGTCATATCCCTGCTCCTGCAGCAGGTACGCGGCCACAGAGGAATCTACGCCTCCCGACATGCCTACCACTACTTTTTCTTTCATCTCTATACTCCTGGCGCACTCCGCGCGCACATCGTTCAATCTTCCTGACAATAGCTATAATCATGTTTTATTATAAAATATCTTGCCTAAAAAAACAACCTCAAATCAATGTCCGGAAAATTTCCGGAAAATTTCTGCCAGCGCCATGGGGGTCCGGTATTTTGTAAACCTATTGCGCAAATCACAGAAAAACGTTATAATGGCCTTTGGATAATAGAATCCTCCCTTGGATTCTATTGCAGCACTTGGACACGCCGTGCGAAACGGCCAAAAAGGAGCTCGGAATCATGGACACAGGAATCGGGAATCACACAAGCTACAGACTGCTGCTGGTGGAGGACGATGCGGTAATTGCCGCGGGCATGAAACGCCATCTGGAGAAATGGGGCTATAACGTTATCTGCGCAGAGGACTTCAGCAATATCGTCAAGACATTTGCCGCATGCTCTCCCCACCTGGTGCTGATGGACATCGGCCTCCCCTTTTACAACGGCTACTACTGGTGCGCCCAAATCCGGCAGATTTCAAAGGTTCCCATTATCTTTGTCTCCTCCGCAGGCGACAATATGAACATTATTATGGCCGTGAACATGGGCGGGGATGATTTTCTGGCCAAACCTTTTGAGCCCGAAATCCTCGCCGCCAAGGTCCAGGCCTTGCTGCGGCGCACCTATGCTTTCCGGGAATCCACCAGCATTATGGAATGTCACGGTCTGATCTTGGACCTGACGGATGCCTCTCTTCTGGTAAAGGGGGAAAAGGTGGAATTGACCAAAAACGAATTCAGGATTCTGCAACTTTTGTTCGAAAATGCGGGACAGACCGTGTCCAGAGAGTCCATCATGAAGAGGCTCTGGGATAACGACTGCTTTGTAGACGAAAACACCCTCACCGTAAACATGACAAGACTGCGCAAAAAGCTGGAGAGCGCCGGCGCAGACCTGCCCATTCAGACCAAAAAAGGCTTGGGCTATCAGATTGGAGAATGACGATGAGACTATTTCTGCGCTATCTGAAAGAAAAAAGAACCACTCTGTTTTTGTATATGGTAACCGTTCTCTTTTTCGTCTCCGTGGGAAGCCTGTATCATATCGAAAACATGGAAAAACTTCTATATGCCGCTCTTTTGACAGCCACAGTCTGGCTCATAGTCCTTGCCGGGGAGGGCTTTCGATATGTGAAGAAAAGCCGCCAGCTGGAAATGGCCTATCATCACTTTACCCATTCGGGGGAGCTGCTTTTCCCAAAAGACCGTTCCGGACAGCTTCAGGAAGCCGAGGGAGAGATTGAGGCCGCGCAGGATTACGACATGGCGCAGCAGGCGTTTTTGGCTCTTGTGTGCGAAGCGCAGGAGAAAGAGAAACAGCAGTGGGAAGAAAAGAACGCTGAGCGCGGGGATTATTATTTGATGTGGACCCACCAGATTAAGACCCCCATCCTGGCCATAAAGCTCCTGTTGGACAAGCCGGGGCTGCAGGAGAAAGACCTCTTTTTATTGCGTGAAAAATTATTACAGGTAGAGCAGTATGCGGAAATGGTACTGACTTTCCAGCGCCTGGAGAGCATCTCCGCAGATCTGGTGCTGCAAAGTTACAGCCTTTGCGATCTGTTAAAGCAAGCCGTCCGAAAATACTCCCTGTCTTTTATCAACAAATCCCTGCATCTGGATCTGCCGGACATGGAGCGGCAGATTCTCACGGACGAAAAATGGTTCGTCTTCTGCCTGGAACAGCTCCTCTCCAACAGCATCAAGTACACAGTAAAGGGCGGCATTTCCTTTCGGTCCCGGGAGGAGGGAGAAAGGGTATATCTGGTTATGGAGGATACCGGAATAGGCATCCGTCCGGAGGATCTGCCCCGTATCTTCGAGAAAGGCTTCACCGGATACAATGGAAGACTGGAGAAAAAGTCCACAGGCATCGGACTCTATCTCTGCCGCCAGATTTTTACCCATCTGAACGTGACGGTCCGGGCGGAGAGCAGTCAGGGCCAGGGCACCGCAATCACTCTCGGGATTCCAAGCGCCAGGAGAAGCCCTAAGTCTTAAGCTTGCAAAAATGTAAGATTGGCAAAAGGAAATGTAAGGATGTTCGATGGCATTCCATTTCCTTTTTTTGTATCCTTAGCTTGTGATTACAAATAACAAGGAAGGAGACATAAAATGATGTCTAATAAGAGATATATCTCACTGCTGCCCAGGATGGCAGTCTCCAATATCCGCAAAAATGCTTCCACCTACCTGCCCTACATAGGTGTGAGTATTTTTGCCATGTTCACCTACTTTGTCTTTGACCTGATCCTGAAAAACGATATCATGTATCATCTGCCCAAGGGCGCATATACCCTGATCCTGGTCACCATCGGCTTTGTCCTGCTAGGGCTCATCATGGTGCCTTTTCTATACTACACCAACAGCTTCCTGATCAAAAGGCGTAAGAAAGAGCTGGGGCTGTACAGCATACTGGGGCTGGAAAAAAAGCATATCGGTATCATGATGTTCTGGGAAAGCCTGATCATCTATTTTTGCGTCATGGCAGGCGCCATCATCCTGGGGCTGGTGTTCTCCAAGCTGATCTTCCTGCTGCTGCTGAATCTGGCCAAGATGCAGGTAAACGTAACATTTACGGTAAGCCCTGCCGCCGTCACCGAGAGTCTGCTGTTCTACGCGTTTATCACCGCGCTGAACCTTACGGTAAACCTGATTCAGGTAGGCAAGGCTAACCCCCTGGAGCTTATGGGCGATTCCAGGAAAGGCGAAAAAGAGCCCAGGCATATTCTGCCTTTGAGTATCTTGGGCACCTGCACACTGGCGGCCGGCTATCACATCGCTATCTCTTCCCGACTGGACAGCACTGTCTTCACGGATTTCTTCCTGGCCGTTTTCCTGGTGATTGCAGGCACCTATTTCCTATTCACCTCCGGCAGCATCGCAGTCCTGCGCTTCCTAAAAAAAAGAAAGAAATTCTACTACCGCCCGGAACATTTCGTCACTGTCTCCGGCATGCTCTACCGCATGAAGAAAAATGCCGCAAGCCTGTCCAATATCTGCGTCTTCTCCACCATGGTCATCATTACGGCCGTGTGCACGGTGGTGGTCTATCTGGATATGGACACCATCGTAAGCTCCAACTTCCGGCGGGTATTCGAGATCACCTGTTTCGGAAATGCAGCTACGGATGCACCTGCACTGCTGCAGGATGTGGCGGCCCTGGCGGAAGAGAATCATGTGACCCTGGAGGATGAATTCCTCTTTGACAGCATTGAGGTGAGTACCTTAAAGGATGGGAATTCTTTCCTGTTCTGGGACGGCTCGGGCAATATGTATACAGATATGGAATTCCTGCTCCTGATGACCCGGGATGAGTATGAATTGATGTCCGGGACTTCCGTCAGCCTGGCCCCGGATGAAGTCCTTATCTACAGCAGCGGCCCGGATTTTGCTGAAGACACTATCCTTTTCCAGACATTGGAATACCGGGTAAAAGAGGAACTCTATGAATGCGGTATCAGCAGAAAGACGCCGAACAGCGCCTTTGACAGCTCCTATGTAGTAGTATTCTCCGACGCAGAGGAGGCGGAAAAGGTGTGCCAGGTATTTCAGGCAGACAGTACAAAGTCCCACACTTATTTCTATGGCTTTAATCCTCAGGGGGATGATGAAGATATCGACGCGTTCTCCGCGCAGTTAAGCCAGCGCATGAATACGATGCCGGGCTTCGCCGGGTACAGCGACCACAGGGCCACAATGGCCGACCAACAGAGCATGTACGGCGGTCTGTTGTTTATAGGCATCTTCTTCGGCATCATTTTCCTGATCTGCCTGCTGATCATCATGTACTATAAGCAGCTCACGGAAGGCTTTGAGGATCAGAAAAATTTCGAGGTCATGCAGCAGGTGGGGATGAGCGACGTGGAGATTAAGCGCACTATTCGGACACAGATCAGCATGGTATTCGGACTGCCGCTGGCAGGGGCTTTTCTCCATACCGCAGTGGGCATGCGCATGGTATATATGCTCCTAGGCGCCATCGGCTTCTTCGAGTCGGCGCTGTTGATCGGCTGCACCTTGGCAGGCTGCCTGGTATTCGCTCTTATTTACAGCTTCAGTTATAAGCGGACTTCCATGGCTTATTACAGAATTGTACGGCAGATGAATTAGGCGAAAGGGACAGGACCGTCTATTTCCCCACAGCCATATCATGCTGACAATGCGTCCCATCCGGCAGGGCGGCAGAAGCAGCGCCGCCCGCCCCAGTCGCCATAGACAGCTCCGGAGCATACAGGACGAAGCCGGGGCAGAACGTGTTTCTCTGCTTTTCCACCGATTACCTGATTGCGGAGGCTGACAGCCGAGTTCCGGCAATGCGGAACACACTTTGTAAAGGACGGAAAAGCCTATACCTTGAATGTCCGTGACCTATGCAGCCAGGCAAGAAAAGCCAATATCGACTTTTAGGCTGTGTGCGCCCCTATCAGCACCTCTTTCCCCCGGAAGGCGAAACCGTACTTCCGGATTCTCTCTGCGGGAATCCCTCTTGCCTCCAGGGATGCCGCATACTGCATGCGTTCAATCTGCTCCAGCGCTACCGCCACAGTATCCGCAAGGTTCTTCCCGTCCGAATCCTGCACCTTAAATTCAATAATAATCGCATCCCCCGTCAGGCTCCCGCATTTCTGTCCGGGCTCCAGCATCACATCATATCTGCCGAACCCACTTTCACGGTTTGATGTCAGCACATACCTGTCCGCCAGCTCCACCATCAGCCCAAACACAAACCCATGGCAGAAACGCTCCGGCCCCTCCCCGGAAAGTTAACGCTGTGCTGTTCATAATGTGCCTCCTCGTATAAAAACTTTAAATAAAAGAAGGGAGATTGGGAGTTTTAAGGAGCTGCCAAACTTTCTTAAACTTCGCCCTATTCTGGTATTCCCAGTCTGTAGCTACTGAAGACGGCAGGGCATTTCCCACAGCGCATAGATATGCCGCTCCCGCATACATACAAACTTAACAGCGTGTGCAATACAGCTTTAGGCCGCTGTCCGGATGCCGCGCCATCCAGGATACGCACAAAAATCAATCACAGATACATCTTAGTACAATATATAGTATTGGTCAACAGTGTAATCGCTATATCTTGTTTTTGCTTCCGGAACTTTGTTTTTCGGAGGTTTTTGATGACTCCCAATGTTCCGCCTTCTGCCCGGCCAAATCTACTGCTTTCCTTAAGGACTGTAATCTCATGTGCCTTTTCAAAGGATTCCACAAACTGTTTCATGAATGCATCCACAACTTCTACCGAAGATGGGACAGATATGGTTTCCTTATCCCCCGACACACGGTTCTCTGGTGCCTCCCCCAGCTGGTAAGTCCTCACCTCATAATCATATCCGTTCTCGTTTAACCATTCCCTTACTCTGTCTTCCACACTCTGTTTTCTCTCCATGCTGTTCTATATCCTCCTATCCGCCTTTCCTGCTTTCTAAAATATGCGCCTATCCCATAAGGAACTGGAGTTCTTTCCTGTCTTCTTCGGAAACGTCCAACACTTCCATGGAATATTCGGCAGACCATCCGGCCTTTTCCATCGGGTTTTGGATATTTGTCAGCCGGGCTCCCTCTCCTCACGCCCTATCAGCACTTCTTTCCCCCTGAAAGCAAATCCGTACTTCCGTATTCTCTCCGCAGGAATTCCCCTTGCCTCCAGAGATGCTGCATACTGCATGCGGTCAATCTGCTCCAATGCAGCCGCCACAGTATCTGCAAGTGTCTTCTCCTCCGAATCCTGTACCTTGAATTCAATAATAATTGCATCCTTTCCGCAATTATTTAATACTGTATCCCCCATCAGGCCCCCATCCTTACGCTGCCTGGGTTCCAGCATCACGTCATACCTGCCAAACCCGCTTTCCCGGTTGGATGTCAGCACATACCTGTCCGCCAGTTCCACCATCAGCCCCAGTGCAAACCCATGGTAGAATCGCTCCGGCTCCTCCCCGGAGGGCCTGTTTCCCGTATCAAAATAGCTGAAACTCTGCAGGGCCACCCTGTTCATATAGACATTCATCGCCTTTACATCATCCAGCAACAGCGCCCTGATGAAATCATTATAGCTGCTGTCGTCCTCCGCGAACCAGTCCCGTACCATGCCCTCGAACATCAGCCGGACTTCCCTGTTCGTCAACGCCAAGGTGTAATAGTTCCTGCCCGTCTCCACAGAAAATTCCGTATCCTCCACTTTCAGGTACCCGCTGGCCAGCAGGAGGCTCCAGATGGCATTCTTTTTCCGGTTCATCTGGTCGTATACAATCTGCTCGTCTATCTCCATCCGAATCGTCTCACCCTGCATCAGGCTCTCAAAATCCTGCTTTACCTGCCGGCTGCCCTCCCGAATCAGCTTCCCCGCAAGGCTGTTGGCACTGGTATTTGCCCAGTAGGTGCCAAACTTCCCTGTCTTCAGATAATTCAGGATAGACCATGGATTATAGATGTCCCTCTTTTCTCCGAATGTGAATCCGTCATACCACTTCTTCACCTCATCCTGCCTCTCCGACATTCCATATTCAGCCAATGCGGTGAATACTTCTTTTTCCGTAAAGCCAAAACTGTCTGCATATTGCTCAGATGTAGATGTCACTACCGTCAGATTGTTCAGGTCTGAAAATATGGATTCTTTGCTTACCCTCGTAATCCCTGTCATGATGGCACGGTCAAGGTAGGGATTCGTCTTGAACGTGGCATTAAACAGGTTCCGGATAAATTCCACAATCTCGCCCCAGTAGCCGTGTACATAGGCTTCCTGCAGCGGCGTGTCATACTCGTCCAGCAGGATAATGACCTTTTTGCCATAATAGCGCGACAGATAGCCCGACAGGGCGTTCAGGGAACCTGCCGCCAGATAGTTTTCCATCTCCGCCGATATCCTGCGGAAGTCGTCCTTTTCTTTCCCATTCAGACAGCCGCTTTCCAACAAAAAATCGTTCTTATTATACAATTCAGTAATAATCTGGCAAATCTGTCTCCTGGTGTCCGAAAATGTCCCTGCTTTCACTTTGGCAAAAGAAAGGCTGATGACAGGATAAGTCCCCTGGATGAGCCTGTAGCTCTCCTCCTGCCAGATGGAAAGGCCTTCGAACAACTCTCCTCTCCCCGCACAATCTATAGAGAAAAACTTCTCCACCATACTCATGTTCAGTGTCTTGCCGAAGCGCCGCGGACGGGCAATCAGGGTCACGCTGTCCTCGTTTTCCCACCATTCCCTGATGAAGCCGGTTTTGTCTATATAAAAAAGGTCTTTTGTAATGACTGTCTCAAAGTCCTGATGTCCAATGCCGACTGTCCTTGCCATAAGCTCCCTCCCAACATGATGATTTCCTGTATGTAAAAATCTTAACACATTTTCTTAGTATCGTCTATTGAATTGTGCAGGGTGATGTCTTGTATTTTTTGTGGCTGTAATGCATCCGTATTTTCTACTAAGGGGCTTAACAATCCCTTGCATTTTCCATATACAAGGCATATCCTATGGAGATATGTTTACTTGACATTGATAAGTCTGTGCATTATTGATAAATTATTATTGTAAAATTATTGGTGAATTTAGATTATCTCTTTAGAAGTTCTTATATGTCGGTATA
>CAJTZD010000056.1 GCA_910584235.1 uncultured Acetatifactor sp. | reverse complement strand
TGATTTTACTTCCAGTTTGCACCATTTTTCAGTCTTTACTACCAAAGACAGGTTATATCATAGCACTTTTCCAAATTATTATCAATAGTAAAATTACTTGTTTTTTATTTTCTTCTATTATTAACATATTTTACGTTTGATTATTATACAGTTTTTATAAATACAGAAAGCGAAGGCAGGGCTCCTCGACACCTTTCTTCGCTTTATGATCATATTTTTCTCCAATATTCTGTGCAATCGATTGTATTTCAGGAAGCCAATGCCCCGCCGCAAGCAGTCACTTGGCTCGTTACTCGCGGAATCAGCACGCCCCGGGCATGCTGCGCGCTGCGTCCCTGCTTTCCAGCAAGCCGCCTGAAACGTCCTCTGTCAATGGGATTCCGGCACTCTGCCGGTGCTTTCTCCCTGCACCAGCACCGGTTCTATCATCTTAAGCATCTGCCCTTTCTCACCCCGGATGGCGGCCAGCGCCGTCTCTATCAGGCATCTTCCCATCTCCTCATAGTCATATCCCACAGTGGTAAGCCTAGGCGCCATCATTCCCGCATATGTATTGTCGCATCCCACCACGGAGATATCCTCCGGAATCCGGTATCCTCTTTCGTCCAGACACTTTACCACACCGGTTGCCACTATATCGTTAACCGCGATCACCGCCGTCATGGATATTCCCGCATCCAGCATCCGGTTCATCAGGCGGTATCCGCCGTCCCTGTCATAGTCTCCCTGCTCCGAGACCAGCTCTGGCCGGTAGAGTATCTTGTGGCGCCTGAGCACCTGCCTGTAATGCACGGCTTTCTCATAGGTGCTCAGGATGTCCATATACCCTCCCAATAGGGCAATGTCCCTATGTCCCAGGGATATGAGATGCTCCATAATATGCTTTACCTCGTCCACATATTCCACGTCGGAAACCAGCCGGGCTACCATTCCATCGATGAGAATCACCGCCTCCATCTGCAGGGTCAACATTTTCTCCAGCATGCGGATCTGTTCCGCCATGCCTCCCCCTTTGGGCTGGTTGAAGACCACCACTATGTATCCTGCTTCCTGAGCCACTTTCTCGCAATAAAAAAACAACTCGGCATAATAGGGATTCCGAATGTCCGCCACCACAATGCCTATGAGCCGGCTGCGGGCCTCGGCCAGTCCCTGAGCCAGGGCGTTGGGTCTGAAATTGTACTTTTCCGCCAGCTCTATGATTCTGCGTTTTGTCTCCCTGCTGACCCTGCTGCTGTCGTTCAGCGCCCTGGACACGGTGGATGCAGATACCCCCGCCTCTTTGGCAATATCGTAGATTGTTACCGGCCGTCCCTCACTGTTTGTTTTATTTGGCACTTTTATACCCCGTTTCTCGTCTTTCCATCCTGCTTATCTGTCATCAAATTTCACTAATGCATATTGTAGCCCTTATTCCGAACAATTGCAATATTTGCTTTGCGCATATCTCGGCAAAAATGCAAAACGGTTGCAAAAACGGATCCCGGCAAAAGCATAGAATTCATGTTGACGATATGCTTCATTAAAGGTATAATCAAAGGCGGCGCTACAGCCATTATCAGATTGCCGCTTACGGCAATTCGCCATCGCACAGCGGTTTATATGAGGAGGCGGCACATGCATATCCTGATCATAGAGGACGATGAAACTTTCCGTCAGGAACTGGCGGCGCTTTTGCGGGGTTCCCTCTACCGTGTCACAGCGCCCGCGCAGTTGGACCATATCGCCGCGAGCCTCTCCTCCATCCGCCCGGATTTGATTCTGCTGGACTTAAACCTCCCGGGGCAGTCCGGCTTCGAGGTATGTACGGAAATCCGTAAGTCCTCAGACGTTCCGATCATCTTCGTCACAGGGCGGTCGGATGCCTCGGATGAAGTCACCGCACTGTTAAAAGGCGGGGACGACTATATCACCAAGCCTTTCCAGCCCGCCGTCCTGCTGGCCCATATCACCGCGGTACTGAAGCGGACAGGCAGATGGAAAGAGGAGCCGGTCCTGGAGCATCGGGGCGTAGAACTGGATTTGGCAAAAGGCCAGGTCCGCTTTCAGGGCGTTAGCGCGGAGCTGACCAAAAACGAGCTGAAGATATTAAGCTGCCTGTTCCGGCACAGAGGGAGCATCGTATCCCGGGCGGAGCTGACGGAATATCTGTGGGACGAAGCCGTATTTCTGGACGACAATGCCCTGAGCATCCATGTCACCCGCATCCGGGGGAAGCTGCAGGAATTAGGGCTTTCGGATTTCATCCGGACAAAACGGGGAATGGGGTATTCCATATGAAGTTTACGGATTATTGCAAAGACAAATTACTGCTGCTGATGCTCCATGCTTTCTGCATGCTGTTATTGGCGGCTTTTTTGATTGCCACGGCTTATCCTGTGGCCAATTGCTGCATCATCCTTTTTAGCTGGCTTCTCATTCTCGCGGTCTGGTTCCTGACGGAATACTTCCGCAGAAAGCGCTACTTTGCACAGATTGGCATCATACTGGAGCAGGCCGACACAAAATTCCTGCTGGGCGAGCTGATGCCCCGGTCTTTCCGGCTGGAGGACAGCTTCTACCGGGACTTCATCCGCAGATCCAACAAGTCCGTCATAGAAAAAATCCGGGCCGTGGAGGACTCCCGCCAGGAATACCGGGAGTATATCGAAAGCTGGGTACATGAGATAAAGGCACCCATCGCGGACATTTACCTGCTCTGTGAGAAGCAAAAGGACGAGACTGCCCGCCGTATCCTGGAGCAGAACCGGCGGACGGAGAACTATGTGGACATGGCTCTCTTCTATGCCCGCTCGGACGAAGTCTATAAGGATTATCTGATCAGAGAGGCCTGTCTGCAGGAAACCGCGGAAGAAGTGCTCCAAAAGAACAAATATGCCTTTATTCAGAGCAAAGTCCAGGCCCGGGTCAGCTGTCCGGACAGGGTCTATACAGACGTGAAATGGATTGCTTTCATCTTAAATCAATTGGTTCTCAATGCGGTAAAATACAGACGGGATGCGAATCCACGGATACGGATAGCCACGCTCCAAGGAGAGCATGGCGTCTGTCTGCATGTGGAGGATAATGGTATGGGCATCCCTGCGGAGGAACTGCCCAGAATTTTCGAGAAAGGTTTTACCGGAAGCAACGGACGCACCCGGGGCCGCTCCACAGGCATGGGGCTGTATCTGTGCCGGAAGCTTTGTAGAAAGCTGGGTATAGGGATTCGCGCAGAGTCCCAGGAAAGCGCCGGCACCAGAATCATACTGGAATTCCCGGTGAGCAATTATCTCTCCGGCTTTTCTTGCAGGGAAGATTCACACAATGCATAGTTCCTCGTACAGCCGCAGCCTCACCTGCCTGTCGTCCAGAGCCAGCTTCGCGTCCTCGTAACGCCCCAGGGAATACAGCTTCGACAGTAACGCAGCCAGTCTGTTCTCGCCCTTTATCTCTCCCCTTGCCTCCAGCATATCAATGTATTCGCACATAACAATCTCCTCTCCATTCTCCTGCTTTCTCTGCAGTTCCTCCACTAAGTCCGTGAACCTCGTGTCTTTGGTGAGAGCCTCCATCATCTCGCA
This sequence comes from uncultured Acetatifactor sp., assembly GCA_910584235.1. Taxonomy (GTDB): domain Bacteria; phylum Bacillota; class Clostridia; order Lachnospirales; family Lachnospiraceae; genus Acetatifactor. The sequence continues at coordinate 19,319 of CAJTZD010000056.1, read as the reverse complement.
CAGCGCTTCCGCTTAGAACATGAGAACTTTCTCCAATATGTCTTTCTCTGCCACTTGTTTACCTCCTTTTGCATTTCTGGGCGCCCCATATCTTTCAAAACAGAAAGATTACCGCAAGAAAACCTGATACCATCCCGGGCCCTTATCTGCTATAATTGATACGAAAAAGCACATGTCGGCCTTTGGTTTCCCGTGCGCGAAAGCCCGGGAAATTATGGCATAGAAAGCAAATGCGGAGGTCTGATAAAGCGCCGCACCGGATGAGAGAACGCCCGATGGACACAGACCCCGCAAAGCAATCAGGAGGTTCGGACAATGGAACAACACTATATCCAGATATGCGACGTGGAAAAATACTATGGACATGGCAATGCTGCCGCCAAAGCCGTGAACCGGGTCAGTTTTCATGTGGACAAGGGCGAGTTCGTGGGGGTCATGGGGGCCTCCGGCTCCGGCAAGACCACACTCCTCAACATGCTGTCCACCATCGACAGCGTCACCGCCGGGCACATCTATTATGAAAATACGGACATCACGGAGCTCTCCGAAAATAAATTATCGGAATTCCGAAAAGAAAATCTGGGCTTTGTCTTCCAGGAGTACAATCTGCTGGACACCCTCACCATTCAGGAGAACATCCTGCTGGCGCTGACTTTGCACGGGCTGGGGAAGCAGGAGGTTCTGGAGCGCTGTCAGGAGATGCTGGCGCTCTTAGGGATAGAAGACATTCGGGACAAATTCCCCTACCAGGTCTCCGGGGGCCAAAAACAGCGCTGCGCCTGCGCCAGAGCTCTGGTGAACCGCCCCAAGCTCCTGCTTGCCGATGAGCCCACGGGGGCATTGGACTCCCGCTCCGCCCAGACGCTGTTGGAAACCTTTACGGACATGAACCAAAAACTAAATGCCACCATCTTCATGGTGACCCACGATGCTTTCTCCGCCAGCTATTGCGGGCGAATCCTGTTCTTAAAGGACGGGCAGATTTTCCACGAGCTGCGCCGGGGCGGCAGGAGCCGCCGTGAATTTCTGAACGAAATACTGGACGTACTGTCCCTGACAGGAGGTGAACTCTCCGATGCTAGGTAAGCTTGCCCTGCGCAATGTGATGCGCTCCGCCAGGGATTACCTGGTGTATTTTCTGACCATGACGGTGGTGGCGGCCATCATGTTCGCTTTCCACTCCCTGATATTTTCCGAGGAAATCATGCAGCTCTACAAAACGGCCCTGCTGCTGGCTGTCCTCATAGGGCTGGCCAGCTTCTTCGTGGTGCTGATCGTAGCCTGGCTGATCAACTATATGGTTCGTTTCATCTTAGAGAAGCGCAGCCGGGAATTCGGCATCTATCTGCTGATCGGCATGAAGAAAAAAGAGATTTCCAGGCTCTACATGCGGGAAAGCCTGGTGCTGGGGGCGGCGGCATTCGCCGGTGGCATCGCCCTGGGGATGCTGCTGCAGCAAATCCTCCTGGCCATCCTCTACAGCTGCATCCAGATGGAATACCACATCCGTCTGGAATGGAGTGGCTGGTGCCTGTTCACCACCGCTGCCTGCTACGGCGGCGGCTATCTGCTGGCGCTGTTTCGCTGCCGCAGGCGCTTCCGGAAGATGAACATCCATGCCCTGATGAACAGCGAAAGGCGAAATGAAGAGATCAAGGAATCCCACGAGGAGACAAAGCGCCTGCTCCTCCCTGTAGCTTTGCTGTTCCTCCTGCTCTTTGGGCTGATGCTGTTCTTCTATAAAAGCTGGGACAGCGGCACGATCATCGGTTTCCTGCTTGGGCTGGTGCTCACCATCTACCTGTTCTACACCGGCGTGGCGGCCTGGATTATCGATTATGTACGAAAAAAAGGGAATGGTATCTTCAAGGGGCAGAATCTGTTCCTGCTGCGCCAGTTCGCCTCCAAGGTCAAGACCCTGCGCTTTACCCTGGGAACGCTTACCACCCTGTTCGTGCTGGCGCTCTTAGGCTGCGCCATCGCCATGATGTTCAACGATTTCCAGAACCAGATACTGGCGGCGAAATGGCCCTTTGACGTCCAAATCTACAGCGATGACGTAGAAGACGATTTCCGGGAAGAGCTGGATGTGATCGGACAGGACAGCGAGATTCGGGACAGCCTCTCTTATCTCATCTACCAGAACGGCACCAATCCGGTCAATACCTGGCTATACACCCATCTTAAGTGTTTCGGGGACACCTACAAGAACAGCGACGGGACGCCCGACCAGGCCAAAATTCAGAGCGGCGATTCCTGGGCTTACTACAGGTACGACACCTATATCGCCCTTTCCGACTACAACCGACTTCGGGAGATGAACGGGCTGGACGGCGTGAATCTGGAAGAGGGCCGGTATCTCCTCCACTTAAAGGAACGTGTCTGGAACGAGGCCGGAGATTTCACCCCGGAACTGGAGATAAAAAGCCCCCAGGGGCCTCTGGCCTGCGCCGGCATCTGTACGGAACCTCTCTCCCAGGACGGACACAACGGGGCAGACTATATGCTTGTGATCTCTGATAGGACGGCCCAGGACATGATTCCTTACTATAAAATGCTGGCTGCCAATCTGACCGAAAAAGCGCCTGAGGACCTCCAGGCCAGGCTGGACGGTATCCAGGCCCAGGATACCTATACGGACTTCGGCAGCCACAGGGTCACGGACCACATGGCTTCCGGCTCGGACCAAATCGTGGTATTCGTGTACAAGAACATGGTGCGGGACAATCTGATTCCGGAGGTAAAGTTCCTGCTGTCCTCCATCATCTTCGCTCTGGTGTACATTGGCCTGGTGTTCGTCTGCGTAGCCCTGACCGTGCTCTCCGTGCAGCAGCTCTCGGACTCCGCCAAATACCGGTTCCGCTATCAGGTGCTCCACCAGATAGGGCTGGGCCATCGGGAAATCTCCAAGGTCATCCTGAAGCAATTGGCGGGATTCTACCTCTGCCCCATCCTGTTCGCGGCCCTGATCAGCGGCACAGTGGCAGTGTACGTGGGACGGAAGTTTAATTTCTACACCGGAACCCGCACCGCGGCGGCAGGGTACTTCGGACTTTCTTTCCTGCTGTTTTCCAGCATATACCTGATCTATTTTGTGGTGACCTATGTGGGCTTCCAGCGTAATGTGCTGACCAAGACCTAAACTCACGAGCGAAGAAGTTTGCCGCCAGTACAGCACTCCTAAAGGACTTTTCCCTCCAGGCAGCACTCACGAATGTAATCCCGGGGCTGGTAATAGAAGTTTGATTGACGCATGCCCATTTGCCGCTTAGAATAGCATCAACATAGTCCCTGCCACAATCAGCCCCAGGCCAAGGCCGGATTTGACAGACAGCCGCTCGCCGAACACCAGCCGGGAAAAGGCCACTGTCACCAGAATGCTGAGCTTGTCGATAGGGACTACCACACTGGCCGGGCCCTCCTGAAGCGCTTTATAGTAGCAGAGCCAGGAGCCGCCGGTGGCAAGGCCGGACAGGCAGATAAAGCCAAGCTCCCCCGGCGGAATTTCCTTTACGGTCTTTTGCTTCCCCGTGGCAAATACCATGACCCAGGCCATGATCAGCACCACGCAGGTGCGGATGGCCGTGCCCAGATTGGACTCCACGCCGGTGATGCCGATTTTCCCCAGGATGGACGTGAGGCTGGCGAACAAGGCGGAACTGACGGCATAGAGCAGCCAGCTTTTTGCCTTTATCCCGCCCTGGCCGGCCGCCTTTTTCCCTGCGGAATGCTTTTCTTCCATGGAAGAAGCGCGTTGCGTTTTCCGCTCAATCATCAGGAAAGTCCCCGCCGCGATCAGAACTACGCCTGCCGCTTTCACCAAACTTATCGTCTCATGCAGGAATACAAATGCCAGCACAATGGTCAGCACGGTGCTGGATTTGTCAATGGGCACCACCTTATTGATATCCCCGATCTGCAGGGCCCTGAAATAGCACAGCCACGAGGCCCCCGTGGCAAGCCCCGACAGGATCAGGAACAGGAAAGTCCGCCCCTGTATCTGCCCTATCCCAGCGCCGGAGCCCACTACCAGCACCATTAGCCACGAAAAAGCAAGCACAACGATGGTGCGCACTGCCGTGGCCACATTGGAGTCCGTCTTCCGGATGCCGCATTTGGCCAGAATGGACGTGACGCCGGCAAACAGGGCCGAGCCGCATGCATAAAGTATCCACATATCCGTTTTCCACAACCTTTCTTCTCTCCTTGGGCTGGTTTTGTGCCTTACACTGCGGCTTCTTCTGCGCCCTCTTTCTGCCAGACTACACACTTGTCATGCATCTGCGTTTGTCCGCATCTGTCAAAAATCTGCACCTAATCTTCCCTCCGATGACACACAGTTCTTACAGCAGCGGCGCCGCCGCTTTCAGCAGCACCCCAGCCAGCTTCGTGGTCCATTTCTCTTTCCGCACTGTCTCAGGCGTCACCTGACGGCACTTAGAGAACATGTCCTGAAAATCCGCCTCTATATCCTTTATGCATTCTGTGCCGTACATATAAGTGGCACACTCAAAATGATGGTAGAGGCTGCGGTAGTCCAGGTTGATGGTGCCCACCACCGCCTCTTTTCCGTCGCTGCAAAAAACCTTGGCATGGACGAATCCCGGGGTATACTCGTAAATCTTTACCCCGGACGCCAGCAAAGATCTGTAATGGGTCTTGGCCAGGGCATAGGGAATCCGCTTGTCCGGAATGCCGGGCAAAATCAATGCCACCTCCACCCCCCGCTCCGCGGCGAATTTCAGAGCGGTCTCCATCTCCCCGTCCAGGATCAGGTAAGGCGTCATAATGTGTACATACCGCCTGGCCCGGTTCAGGATGTCCATGTACACCCTCTCCCCCAGTTTGTCATCGTCCAGGGGCCAGTCTCCATAGGGCACCACAAACCCTTTTGCCGCTTCTCTCGGCAGGGCCGGATACGCCAGGCTCTTTTCAAACTCCGGCTCTCTTACATCCATGTTCCACATCTGCAAAAACATTAAAGTAAAGCTCTTCACCGCCCCGCCTTTGATCATGACAGCGGTATCTTTCCAGTGACCGAACCGCCGGACACGGTTGATATACTCATCGGCCAGGTTCACGCCCCCGTTGAAAGCGGTATGGCCGTCAATGACCAGAATCTTGCGGTGATCCCTGTAATTGTAATGGGTGGACATAAAAGGGGATACCGGGGCGAACACCTTGCACCGGATGCCCAGCTTTCGCAGGAGTTTTAGATACTTATGGGGCAGCAGCGTGAACTCGCAGGTGCCGTCGTACATCAGCCGCACATCCACGCCCTCGCGAGCCTTGCGGGCCAGGATTTCCAGTACTTCCCCCCACATTTTCCCCTCTGCGATGATAAAATATTCCAGATAGATAAAATGCTCCGCCGCCTCCAGCTGCCGCAACAGCTCCGCGAACTTGTCCTCCCCTAAGGGAAAATAGGTCACTTCTGTCCTGTCATACACCGGATGGCAGCCGCTGCGCTGGATATAGTGCACCAGAGCCGCCGCCCCCGGATCCGTTTCCTCCAGCTTCCGATATACCTCCTTTGACTGAGGAATGCTGTTCTTCGTCATGGCAATGATGTGGCTGAAACGGGCTTTCAGCGCCCGGTGGCCGATATCCGCCTTTGTATATACGTACAGCAATGTGCCGAACACCGGCGTCAGCATCACCACGACCAGCCATGTAATCTTCGCCGTGGGGTCCAGGCTGCAGTTTAACAGGTACAGCACCATCACCACCGTAAAGACGGCCATAGCGCTGATAAGATGAGGTCTGAACTCCCGAAACCACTGGTAGGCGCTGATCAAAAACAGGACCTGCAGCGCCAGCAGCACCACAAAGAGACCCATGCGGCTGAACACTGCGTGAAGAACGCCGTTCTGGCCTTTTTTCAGCAAACGAATCCCCATGTTTTGATTGTCATCATTTCGTGTCTCCATATTTCTTCAGTATGGCGGCTTCCTCATTCAGCAGATTCTGTTGTGCCGCGCCGCTTCCTCCCGCATACTCTTTCTTTTCAGTATAGCCTTGGACCATTTGCTTTGCAACCCCTGCTTGCAAAATCTTTGCGGAGGATCTTTTTTATAAGATTTTTCTCTATTCAGAGTTATTTTTTCTCATTTTCTTGATTTTTTTGATATAGCGTGATATAAAAGAGGTGACGGTTGAAATTTGAAAACAAGAAATCGCCCGGAGGCACAAAGGAATAAAAATGCTATGACAAGTGAAAACAACGTCTCTCTTATTGACCGGATCTTCTGCTTTGAGTCAGCCATTGCCTGCAGGACAAAGGTTTTTGACAATCATTATCACAGCTGGTTTGAAATCTATTATCTGGAAAGCGGGAAATGCAACTATTTGATTGAAGATACGCTCTACGAAATCAAGGCCGGGGATATGGTGCTGATTCCTGCCTACCGCATCCACAAGACCGCCTACAGCACAGCCAGCCATTCCAGGCTTCTCCTAAGCCTCTCCGACAGCTACCTGCCCCCTTATGTCCATACGCTACTGGAGGGGGACAACTATATCTACCGCAATCCCAAGATCACCGCCGACGCCTATGCCATCGTAAAGAACATTGAATCCGAGTACCTAAACTGGGACAGCTATTCCTCCGATATGATAAACGGATATGTCCACATGCTCTTCACCCTGCTGTGCCGGAACCGGAATTATTACAAAAATGAGCGTACAGGCGGCAATATCCATGTGGAGAAGATTCTAAATGACATCAAAAGCAATTACCACTGCGGCATTACCCTGTCCCGGACTGCCAGAGAGCATTCCATCAGCCCGGAACATCTTTCCCGGATTTTTAAAAAGGAAACCGGCCTAAGCTTCCACGAATACCTTACCAGCATCCGGTTAAAAGAAGCCGAACGCCTGCTGAAGCTGGAGGAGAAAAAATCCGTTTCCGAAATTGCCTTTTCCTGCGGTTTTAATGACAGCAATTATTTTTCCCACAAATTCAAAACGGTGTACGGACTCTCCCCTCTCCAGTTCCAGAAAAGATGCCGATGACAGGGCGGGTGGGCACAGAAAGTTTACTCCGCCAGCGCTTTGGTCCCCTCCCCCAGCAATGAAGCGGAGTCCTCGTCCAGATACAGATACCAGTTGTCATGCTCTCTCATTTTCGTGGCGGGGATGACATTGGTGACTTCATCTGTCTCCAGGGTTTTCTGAACGGCGGCCGCCTTTACCTTGTGGGGCACTACGGATATAATGCATCGGCAGGCCATAATCCGGGAGACGGTTGCGCTGACGGCATACCGGGGCACATCCTCAATGGCGGCAAACCAGCCCTCCCCCACCTGCTGCCTGCGGCATCTTTCGTCCAGCTCCACCACATGATAAGAAGCCGTGGTCTCAAAGTCTGCCGGCGGGTCATTGAATGCGATATGTGCGTTTTCACCGATTCCGATGATGCCTATGTCAACGGGTTTTTCCTGAATCCTGGCCGTGATATCCGCAATGATTTTGTCCGTGTCGCCCTCGCCGTCTATATAGTTCATCCTGGCGCTGCCGATCTTATCGATAAATCTTTCTTTCAGATACTTCCGAAAGCTTGCCCCATGGGTCACGGGCAGCCCCACATACTCGTCGAGATGGAAGATTTCCACCTTGTCCCAGGGAATGTCCATTTGAGTCAGGGCTTCAAAAAATTCAAACTGGGACTGTCCGGTGGATACCAGAATCCTGGCTTCCCCCTGTTCGCTTACCGTTTGGCGGATTAGTTCCGCAGTCTTTTCGGCGGCTTTGCGCCCCATTTCATCGCTGGTCCGCGATATGCTCAGCTTCATCATACAAATCTCCTCCTATTATCACTTTAGATACCCTGATATCTTCGTCGAACAATAAGATATCAGCGTCATATCCCTCCTGTAATATCCCTTTTTTCTCCAGCCTGAAAATCCTGGCGGGAACGGCCGTCATCATCCCTACCGCCGCTTCAAGCCCTACGCCCGCCTCCCGGACCATTGTCCGCACCAGCCGGTCCGCGGTGGCCACGCTTCCCGCAAAGGAAGTCCTGTCCGTAAGCTTTGCCACGCAGTCCTCAATGATACAGGGCATTGCCTCCCCTTTTCTTCCCAGCATGGATGGCCCCTCCGGCATACCCGCTCCCCGCATGGCGTCCGTCACAAGGCAAATATGCTCTGTACCCTTACACTTTACGATAAGTTTCAAAAGCTCCGGCGGAAGATGCCTGCCGTCCGCAATCACCTCCACTGCCATATCCTCCAGCAGATAAGCCGATTCCACCACCCCCAGCCTGCGGTATCCGTTGCGGCGGGTAATTGACGACATGCCAGAATACAAATGTGTCACCAGGCGGCAGCCTAAGCCGTACACTTTCTCCACATCCGCATAAACCGCGTCACTGTGGGCAATGGCTGAGAGGATACCGCTCTCCTCCAGCCTCCTGCAGAACTTCCCGCTGCCCTCCAGCTCCGGCGCAAAGCTCCAACGCCGGATCACATCCCCGTAAAGGCGGAGGATTTCCTCATATTCCGCCGGATCCGGATTTTTGATATAAGCCGGATTCTGGGCGCCGCTCTGCCGGGGAGAGAAATAGGGTCCCTCCAGATGGGCGCCCAGGAGATTGCCCTTTGCGGCATGGGATTCCATCACCCTGCGCAGGTCCTCCAAAAACGCGGTCAATGTCTCCCGGGAAGAAGCCAGGGAAGTGGGCATCATGCTGGTGGTGCCGTGGGCAAGATGAAAATCCGCCGCCTTTACAATGGCCTGTGTACCGCCGTCCATAAAGTCATAGCCGCCTCCCCCATGTACATGGATGTCTATGAATCCCGGCGAGACATACTGTCCCCCTGCATCTATGAGCTTGTCATAAGGCCGGGGCTCATCGGTGACGGCGATGATTTCCTTTCCTCCGTAATAAAGACACCGGTTCCTGGCGATTCCCCTGCGGGATATGATTTTTCCGTTGACGATTTTCGTAATCATTTCTGTCCCCCCATCCCCTGGCAGGGCTGATAAAACCCGCCGGCCTCACGGCGCTCTTCTTTCACAGAAAGGTCTGCCTCCCGTCCTTTGCTTTGCTCCCCGGAAAGGCCGGCGTAGCTTAGGCTGCCTTGTCCAAATCCCATACAGGGAATCGCAAGCATGCCTTTCATCGGAGCAATTCTTCATAATCAAAGTACTGCAGCATCCCCGGAATCATCAGGCTTAAGGTATTGTCATAGCGGAATACCTCTGTGCCTATTATTTCCTTTTCTACATTTAAAAGTAAATCTTCGCCGTATTCCATCTTTACCTTTTCGTTGAGGAAACCTGCCACGATACCGTATACGCCGTCCTGTCCCTGACAATACAGCGTAATGTCCTGTTCCTCTATGCCAAACTCCTCTCCCAGCATCTCAATGGCGCGCAGCACGTCATAGCAGTGCATGGCCGCCATGCTGTCACCTGCATAAATCAGATCGGTACAGAGCCGGTAAAGGGTTCCGAAACGTTCCTTGTAGGGCATCCCCTGTATCAGGGGATACTGCTCCAGGCTTCCCGCCCCCGGCACGTCCAGCACCAAAACCTGTCGGCCCGCCTGGCACTGCCCGCGGATCCACGATGCATGCCTGCTGATTTTCCGGGTTCCCTCCGGCCAGACGGCGATGGTGGCGGGCAGATGCTCTGTCCGGCTGTATTCCGCAGCCTTTATCAGATTGCCTGCGCAGATCAGCCCCCTTTGCGTCCACCAGCTTATGCTGCAGCACCTGTACCTGCCGGCCTCCTCGTCCTCCACGGAACCGGCCTCCATGCCGCCCTTTATTCCGGCCTTTGTGCCGCCCTTTATTCCGGCCTCCGTGCTGCCCCCTGCTTTCGTGTCCTTTCCGCTATTCCAGCCGGCATCCACGGTGTCCTCCGGCGCAAGCACACGGATATGAAACGCTGTTGGCTTCCTTTCTTTCCCCACCTTTTCCCAAAGCCACTGCCTTGCCCTTGCCAGGCGCACTTCCTCCGGAAGCGCCATGCGTTCCTCCCGCAGCCGGGCTGCGGATTCCCGTATCCGTTCCTGAAGCGTTCCCGCGCCCGGAACCTCTCCTTTTACATTGCCGCTTACCGTGGCAGTCAGGGCGCGCTCCGGCAGCGGCCTAATATCTCCATTGGTTATCGCTGCCTTTTTCCCCAGGAAAACCTCCGTAAAAAATTCCGCTGCATGGACCGCAAGGCGGCGGGTATACCTGTGTGTATCCTGATCCCGATAGAGGCGGATTCCCTCACTCCGGCCGTACATCCCGTAAAAACGCTTGGCCGCCGAAAAAGTCTCCAGGGTTCCCTCAATGGGAAAGAAATCGTAATCCACCGCCAGAATAGCTGCCGGGCGGGGCGCAAATATCAAAAAAGCCGTCACATGGTCAAAGCCGAATTCCGTGGCGCCCGGCCATATCTGTTCCGAATCCTGCGGCTGTCCGCTGTACATAATCTCCCTGCGGGTGGTCACGAACGTCCCCGGGGCAGCAGCCGCTATCCTGTCATCGCAGGCCATCATGGCTACGGTGGTGGTACCGCCGCCGGAATTGCCGGTGATGCCGATTCGCTCCGGGTCGATTTCCGGCCGCGTCAGCATATAGTCCACCGCACGCATGGCGTCACACAGAAAATACCTTTCCAGGAACATTCCGGCAGCCACCGCGGGCGTACCGCAGGAATCATGGTCGTCGCAGGCTCTTTGCACCAGATATACCCCTTTTTCCGGGTCATAATAATTGGATCTCTCGCCCTGACCCGTGGGGTCAATGGCAAATACAATCAGCCCGGCTCTGGCCAAAGTCTGACAGACCATTTGATAGTCATCATACATTCTGCCGTTTTCCGAATGACCGCAGACGAACAGGACTGCCGGACCAGGAAAATCCGCTCCCCGCGGAAGATACAGGGAGGCCGTCACATAGATATCCGAATAAGAGTTGAAGATAATGTTTTCCAGCGTGAATTCTTTCTCTTCCCGCTTCCCCGTCACCCTTGCCCGCAGAGGGCCAGCCGCCTCTATAAGCCCTCCCATTTCCCCGATGAAGCGCCTCTTCATCTCCTTCCTGTGCGCCCCAAGTTCCTCCAGGGTGAAAATCCGTTCCCGCTTCCTTTCCCCCTGGGCAAACTTTTCCTCCTGCAGCCGAAAGATAAAATCCTTTAGCTGATCGCCACTGCTGCGAAGCTCCCATTGGTTCATCCTGTCAAATTCCTCAAACATCTGCCTCCACCTCCTGTTCCGTTCCGCGACAGTCGCCCGGCTGACCTTAGTCTGCCGCCATAAACCGTTTCATCTGTCATTTTACGGATAAAACGGACATTTCACAATATGAAGCGGATTTTTGGTAAGGAAATATTACTTATGATATTACATCACTTTTACAATAGTTTCCTTAAATATATTGATTCTTTGGCTTATTTTTCTCGATTTTTTTGATGTGAACTGTAAGTGGAATAAAGTTCTAATAGCAGACTGACATGCCGCGACCATGCCCCCTCACCTGTCCCGCAGTTCTAAAGCTTTCACCGCCTCCCCCGTCCCCCGTTCATACACATCCGGCAGGGCCTGTTCCTCCAGAAAGGCAAGGGAACTCCTGCCCTGGGGCTGCACCTGGGTTTTATAATTTCCATGGGAGAAATATCCGGAATCCACGCTGTCCCCGGCATAGCTGTACAGGCCGGAATACAGCTCCCCGTCCCGGTCATAGACTGCCAGCAGCACATTCAGGCTGTCCCAGTCCTCAAAGGCGGCCAGCACCAGCCTTTCCCCGTCAAAGAGACATTCCCGTTCCATAGGGAACAGGTGATTTCGCATCCATCCATGCCCTGTGCCCACATATTCCTCCCGGGGCTGCTCCGGAAACTGACCGCTGCACCAGAGCTTCCACTCCCCGTCAGTCTCCGTCACAAAGGAAAATCCATTGTCCCGCCAGGTCATTAACATCCCCCCGTCCTCCCTGGACATGACGCACAGACCGGGAGTTACAAGCGCTAATTCCGTGTCTATATCCGGCAGATACACCCCTTTTTCCGCCGCTTCCTCCCCGGCAAAAAGCCATTCCTGACCTAACGCCACCCTCTGGGTCAGGACAGGCGTCCCTTTGTCCAGGTGATAGACCAGAAGTGTGTAGTCATTTTCTTCTTTTACGGTGACATACAGACGCTTCTCTTCCTCCTCCCACAACAGCCCTGCCGGTACCGCTCCCTCAGGCAGCGGACACACTCTCTCCATCCGCGTCAGATCCGCCCGAATCCAGCCCTCCCCCTCCTCAAAGGGAAGCCAGAACAGACCGCAGTTCTCGCCCCGGTGGGCCTGCCGGGACGTAGCAGTATTTTCCAGACAGAAAGCATAGTAGGCCCCTGCCTTGCCAAAAGCCGACGCGCCGGCAATCCCAACGCTCTCCTCATCCCATACGGGTTCCGCTTTACAGGAAACAATCTCCCCCGTCTGGTTCTTCTCCACGGTAATCTTTATCCTGTCCTCCGCCACAGGAATGCAAAACAGCTCCGTCAGATAGTCCGAAATCCGGCCATAGTCCTCCAGATATTCCACGGAAATGCCCTCTATGTCAAAGCTCATGGGATAATATTCCCGGTAATCTCCCATCCGAACCGTCTCCTCCCGGGTCTCGCCCGCTTCGGTCCGCCCGGTGACCGCCCGGATGATCTCCGGATAGGGCGTCTGGGGATCATCCGGAAATCCCTCCTCCGCAGCAGGGACGCCGAAACTACTCCCATATCCGCCGGGGAAATCCGCCCTTGCGCAAGGGTGCGGCGTCCATTCCCACGCTACCTGCCCCGGCACAAAGGAGCAGACGCTTTTTGCCCCTTTTCCGCTGCCGATGGTATATTCCGTATCCCACAATAGCTGCCGGTTCCAGTGGGAGGCAATGTGCAGGGACACCCCCCGGGCCGCGTCCTGATTCCCGGAGAGTACCTCCTCCTGGATGACCACATTCTCTTTCTCCTCGTCCACCTTCCTCCATGCAAAGAACATGGAAAACAGTGCCAATCCCATACACAGCATCGAAACAAATAAGCTTCTCTTCATACCTATCCCTGCCGCTCCTTTCCCCGCCGTAAGCTTTCCTTCTGCCCGGCCCCTGCTCTCCGTGCCCCTGCAGACATCTTGCCAAAGCTTACATTCTGCCCCGGATGCTCCTGTCACATACGAACCTCCGCTCAAGTCATGTCCCCGCCCGTCAGCTCTCCCAAAGCCCTGCTCACCCGGTCGGCGCGGTATCCGTAGGTCTCTTTCACGTATTCCAACAGGGTGCTGCCCCGCTCCTCCAGCTCCAGCGTGGACACATCCCCCGCTATCCTGCCCCCCTTAAGCAGCACCGCCCGTCCGATGAACCGCTCCACCTCCTCAATGAGATGAGTGGACAAAAACACCGTCTCCTCCGGCTCCAGAATCCCCAGCAGCACCTTATAAAAATCCTCTCTGTTGAACACATCATTTCCCGCAAAAGGCTCATCCATCAGAATATACTCCGCCCCCTGGCACAGGGCCATGATCACCTCGAACTGATTCTTCTGCCCTGTGGAATACCCTTTCAATGCCGTCCGCCTGGGCAGCTCAAAAAAATCCATCAAAGTCTCATACCGCTCTCTGCGAAACCTGCCGAAATGCATCCCATAAAATTCCGCATGGGAATCCGGCGTCAGATTGGGGAAAAAGGAGTGTTCGCAGGTGGCAAAGGACAGCCTGGCAATATTGCTTCTGTCAATGGACTTATTGTCCAGCAGGATTTCCCCCTGATAGGACAGGAAGCCCAGGATTGATTTCATCAACGTAGTCTTTCCTGCGCCGTTTTCCCCAAACAGGCCTACGATCTCTCCCGGCCCAATGGCCAGATTCACATCGAACAGAACCTGTCTGGACCCCAATCTGTCAAAGTATGTCTTGTTCAGTGCCTTGATTTCCAGCATAGCGATTCCTTTCTGTTTATAAAATCCACTGTCTTGCTGCGATGCCGCTCCTCCGCGGCCGGATGCCCGTCCGTCCTCTCTCCCACCGCTCCTATGATAATGACCACCTGTCATACGCGGCACCTGTCCGTGCCATCGCGTTTCCCCGCCTCAAAAGCCCTCCGGCAACCCATACCGGATGTTGACAACAACAGCTCCATCCATTCTTAAACCCGCCGCTGCCCTGCCTACCAAAAACCGGGCGCGCATACGCCGGGCATTACCAGCAGATAGATTCCGTAATAAATCAACCCCAGCACCGCCTCTGCCGCCGCTCCCACGGCCATACCCAGAAGCGGCGCCCGGACACAGCTGGCCACCAATACGCTTCTGCGGGGCAGGCGGCGCATGAGATAGATGCTCTTCGTCTCCCGGTGATAATAGGCGTAGTGGAAAGCCGCCATAATAGCCAGAAACAGGAAATACGGAACGAAAAGTCCCCCATACTCCCCCGCCAGCTCCAGGAAAGGCTTTGCCGCCCCGTCCGGCCGCAATACCCTGCCCCGGTCCCCGTCCACATAGTACAGCCACTCCACAGCCTCCCGCAGCTTTCCGAAATACCGCAGGCTCAGCACCACAGGCAGGGCCAGCAGCACTGCCGCCGTATTCCTCTCCCATACAAATTCATATCCTGGCGGAAACCACTGCCACAGCTGCGTCCACAGCCTCCCGATTTTCCTCAAAGTCTTCATGGCGCCATCCCCTCCCCCGATTCTCAGCCAATTTTTCATTCCGCAGGCCCTCCCGGTTCCGCGGACTTTAAGTCTGATTCCCCATATTCCCCATACAGACTTCCATACGTTCCCGGGACCTGCAGGACCGGTAGAGATCCAGCAAATCCGCCCCAATCACCACCACATAGACAAAGCAGCACACCGTATCCTGCCAGGTAACCCCTGCCGGAACCGCGAACCAGGCGGCGGACATCAGGAACACGGATACCTGGGTGGTCCGATACCGTTTTCCCATGCCCCCGGCCTCATCCATACCCATTGCCAGAAGCATCAGCCCGCCGCGCACCCACTTCCCCAAGTCCGCCATGGGCAGCACACCGTGAAGAAAGTCGTTTCGGTAAAAGGCCAGGAATACCGTCTGGGACCCCTGCGGCATCCCCGGGGTCCGCCTGTAGCTTTCCGCAAAACACAGCACCAGCCCTGCCTGCACCGCAAACAGCATCAGCAGGCACAACACATCGTAAGCCGTCCGAATCCAAAAAATGCTCCCCTGGGACACCTGAAGCCGCATCATGGTATACCGTCCCTCATTGTCCAAAACCCTATTCATCCGAATCAGCAGAAAATACACTGCCCCCAGCGCTGCCAGAAACACAAGATGGATATGACTCTCCTCTATCTTTATCTCAAAACCCGCAATCCCGTCCCCTCTAAGCGTGCGGTAAAATAAAGGCACCTCCGCCGCCGCCATCAAAAGCGCCACTGCCAGCACCTTGTAAAAGCTGCTCCTCGCAAGCAGCGCCCACAGGGACAATCCCGGCAGTCCCCGCTTTTCTGCTCTGTTTTTTCCTACCATATTCCACCTCCTGGTCATATTGCCGGCCTTCGCAGGCTACCCTGGCTCTATCTCCGGCGCCCATAGCGCAGGCGGTACCTCCGAGTTTTGCGGCATTTCCGTGGATGCTCCCGCTATGTCCCCGAAGCTATGCGTCACCCCCATGACGGCTCCGGTTATGTCTCCCGCGCTTTGCGGCATCCCCGTGGCCGCTCCTGCTATGTCCCCGGCCTCCCACAGCTCCCCTGCCAAAGCACAGGCTTCCTCTCTGGAAATCCCCATCTGCTTCATGGCCCTTACCCAGCCCGCAGTCTCGCTGCGAAGCTGCTCCCTGCGAATCCGCTCTACAGCGGCTGCGTCCACGTTCGTATAGCTTTTTGCCCCGGAGCGGGACTGGATGATGCCCTCTTCCTCCAGCATATGGTAAGCTTTCTGAATCGTGTTGGGATTCACCCCCAGCAGAGTGGACAGCGCCCGCCTGGAGGGCACCTCCTCCCTGTCGCCGATAACCCCCGCCGCAATCCCCTGCCGAATGTATCGCATGATCTGCAGATACACAGGGCCGCTGTCTTCTAAGACAAATTGATCGAATGAAATCATTTCTCACACTCCAAACCGTATCAGTCGTATAATACAGTTTCTATAACCGTATTATATAACTAATACAGTTTGCCGTCAAGGGTTATTTTAACCAGTCATCTTGCATTTCCATCCGGCTCCGCCATGGATCCTACGTCCCTTTTTCCTCACGGACAATCAACGACCCCGCTGCAAGCAACGGGGTATCAATCTTGCAGCGCTGCAGAGCAGAAAGTGTCCTTCGGACACTTTGGTATTTGACCCTCGCGGCATTCGTCAAATGTGCATGCAAGCATCCCCATAGGTAGCTGTCACCGTAATCCGGATACAATTCCCGGTCAGCCCTTTTGCGTTAATCCGTGAAAATGGTAGAAATTTTCATATTTTTGTGCTATAATTATTATGGAGTTTTATATCCGTAGAAAAGATAAGCCGCTTTGATAACAAATTGATTTACGAACGGAGGAGAAATGCTGTGCAGCTCTGTTTTGGAGTACCCGAAGATATTGAAAAATGGATGAGCCTTGTAACACGGGTTCGATGGAGCTTTCCTGGCTTGGAAAAGCAAGAGAAGCTAAACGAGCATCGAGACACCGTTCTCAAGTTTATGGGCAAACGGCAGGCTATCTGCGTAAAGGAAGCCAATGAGATTGCCGGTGTTATGCTGTTCTCACGAGGACACAACATGATCTGCTGTCTCGCTGTTTCGCCCGAATGCCGTCGCCGTGGTGTTGCTTCAATGCTCATGGATGAAGCACTTGCCAATTTAGACAGAACAAAAGAAATATTGGTATCTACTTTCCGTGCTGACGATGAAAAAGGAACCGCACCAAGAGCGTTGTATGAAAAGTACGGATTTATCGCAGATGCTCTTATCGAGGAACTGAATTACCCGAATCAGAAGTACGTTCTTCATCCTATAGGTGCTGAACGGAAAGAGAGACAGCTCGCTATCAATACTATGGTTCGTGAAATCAGCGGGATTCTCTCGGATCGTGAACCGTCGATTTATATGTATGGGTCGTCTGTTCTAAACGATTTCAGATTGGGATGGAGCGACCTTGATATTCTTGTGTTGACAAGCAAACAAATAACCTTGGAACAGGCAAAATCGCTCGTTGGACTTCGCCAAACTATGCTTGCAGATGAACCCGATAATCCCTATTACCGTTCCTTTGAGGGCGGGATGCTTACCCTGGATGCGTTTCTCTCAAAGAAAACTGACCGTGTAGTATATTGGGGCACAAGCGGAGAACGAATTACTGATAGCTATGCGTTTGACAGCTTCGGCATGGCAGAGCTGGTCGAGAGCAGCGTCCTCTTGTACGGAAAGGATATACGAAAAGTACTGAAATATCCCACTTTCCACGAACTGTATGCCGACGTTAAACGCCACTATGAAACAATCAGAAAATACGCACAAAGCACCGGACGGAGCTTCTATTCTTTCGGTTGGATGTTGGATATCGCTCGCTGTATCTATACGCTTCGCACTGGCAAGATTATCGCTAAAACCGATGCTGCAGAATGGGCGATAGAAAACAACCTTTGCCCTGATCCAGATGCCCTCAGATATGCGCTGAAGGTTCGCAGAAGTCCGTTGGAACGCAAGGATGATAAAGAGACATTCGACTACGCAGAAACGCTTGCGGAGCCGATACAGCGCTTTGCTGATGTACTGGAGAAAGAATTGAATTTAAGTAAATAAGAGGCGATAAAAATGGAATTTAGAAAGGTATAATGATGCTTACCAAAGGCGACTATAAAACACCCAGCGAAGAACTGTTTCGAGAGAGACCGTGTTAGAAATAAGATAGCAAGTTATACACATTACGCACAGTGCCGACTACTACGGAATCCCCCCATTCATTCATAAAAGTTATAAAAAAATGGTGGCGTGTATGAACGGAGCTTTTCTTTTGAAAATGAAGTAGCAGATATTTATAAAATTAAATTATAAATTTTTGAAAAAATCAAAACCGTCTCATTGCATGGTCTAAAAGATGGCACTATAATTCTGGTAGGAGGTGGATGCTCATGGCAAATGAAGATAAAAAAGACTTTAACGCAATGCTAAATGACAGCAAAGATATGCCGAAAATCCAAATAATCACAGACGAAAAAAGCATAGAGAAATACGGTGGAAGCAGAATGTATTTTGCACCGCCAATCGACTATGACAGAGTGATGAAACAAATCCCTTATGGTAAGGTAATCACCATAGGGAAAATTCGTGAATATTTTGCCAAACAACATCAGGCAGATTTTACAGAGCCTATTACAGCGGGAATTTTTGTATCAATTTCTGCATGGGCGAGTTATCAGCGTTCTGAAAATGAAACGCCTTATTGGAGAACATTAAAAGCAAATGGAGAACTAAATTCCAAATATCCTGGAGGTATTGAAGCGCAGAAATTAAAATTAGAAGCCGAGGGGCACATCATTATTTCAAAGGGCAGAATAAACATCAGATATTTTGTAAAGGACTACGAAAAGGCGCTTTTTGAAATAAAGTAATCTTTTTATATTCACATAACAAACCCAGCCGAGCCAGTCAATGGTAAAATGAATGGGATTCGCCTACCGTTTACTTCCCCGCTTGTTTTCGCTGCTGGTCAGTCAAGGAGTGATAGCCTAAAGTGCTGATACCCCTTACAATCATAAAAAAGTTACTATCAACCATGCACCGCCCTATGTGGGAGAAAGGGGGAATCATCTATGCCTTACACAGAAGCATACAGAGAACATATCATGTATACGTTCAATGGCTTTTGCAAGACCGTCATACGCTTTGCAGCTATCAACGCATGGCGTGACAGGAGCAGACGGCGGCAAAAAGAAATATCCCTTGAATACCTCACAGAAGAAAAGTTTTACCCTTTAGGCACAACAGACGAATATTTTGAAGCACCCTATGAAGAACACCCCATTACGATATGCGGTCAGACAGTTATCCTCACGAATGGGGAGCTTGCCGCCGGCCTGTTATCTCTGCCGGAGAAGAACCGGGAAATCATTTTCCTTTATTTTTTCGGGCATTACACACAGCGGGAAATCGGGGAAATGTACGGACGCTGCCGGAGTACGACCGGGTATCAAATCCGCAGGACTTTACAGCTTCTGCACAAAGAAATGGAGGTGCTTTCACATGGGGAATCCGAACCTTTTACCCTATGAAACGATTGTCCGGGCGACCAGCGGAGAGCCGGAAGCCGTGGACGAGGTTTTACGTCATTACAGCAAGCGAATCCGAATTGCCGCCATTGAAAACGGGCATATCAACAGAG
>CAJTZD010000055.1:17355-23073 GCA_910584235.1 uncultured Acetatifactor sp. | reverse complement strand
TACTTTTCTTAGAGTTGAATTTTTCGGGATAACTCTTTTTTCGGCATAAGACACCCAAATCGCCCTGGATGACGGAGAAATCAAGGAGAATGTCCTTACAGTGACACTGCCGCATTCCGCCGTGTTATTTCTAAGGCATACTACATCAACACCCGACACGATGAAAATCAGAATGGTAACACCTGGCGGAACCGTGGAATTTGATATCCGGGTAATGAAATCCCAGCAATACACCCTGGAAGAGATTTTTTGGAAAAGTCTCCTGCTTTTGATCCCTTTCCACATCTTTTCCCATGAAGCACATTTTGAGGAATATGAGAAAGATACCGCGAAGCTAAGGACATTGCAGGAAGAATACGGACAGATTAACAATAAGCTGGAAGAGCTCTTGCATCATGGAGCCATCAGCGAATATACAAGATGTACCATTATTGACATGTCGAATAAAGTATTAGAACATATCGCTGTAAAATACAATTCTGTCAAGGAAGGAGTGAAAGCGGTTATGGGTGGAAAAATTTTGGAATATGAGGCAAAGACAATAAAAAGAGAAGGTCTAAAAGAAGGTTTAAAGGAAGGCATTGAACAGGGAGAAGACAGGCTTTCCCAACTGATTGCGCGATTGATGGAAGATAAGCGGCCACAGGACGTGGTCAGGGCCACGCAGGATAAGCTGTACCGAAATAAGTTATATGAAGAATATCTTATTGACCAATAACACGAGCATATGCCATCTGCACAAAAAATGCTAGTCCGTTTACAGGACTGGCATTTTTAGTATCCAGGACTCCCGGGCCAGCATTCCCCGAAGACAGTGCGGCTCCCTATCCATCTCTCTCATAGATGCCATGCCTCTCCAGGAACTCCTGAAAGCTCCTCTCGCTTTCTCGCCTCTGGCCCTGGCAAGGGCAGCTTCCTCCGGCTAAAATAAAGGAAAAATCACTTGTTCTATTACAAAATAGACTTACAAATTTGCGGATCCGGATGGGCGATGACCGCGGAGTCTAAGTACATGCCGCTTTCGGCCACGGTCTCCTTGGCCCTGGAGATGGCGGCGTCCACCGCGGACACCTCCCCGCACAGGAACACATAGGACTTGCCGCACATGCCCTTTGCGATGCGCAGTTCGATGAGGTCTACCTCGGAGGTCTTGGCGGCCACGTCCGCCGCCACGATGATGGCCGCGGCGTCAAAGGTCTCCAGAATCCCCAGGGAACTGATATGCTCCACATGGGTGGTTCCGTAGATGGCGGGGAAGATTCCCTCGTGGGGGTTGCCCAGCACGAAGCTGTCTATAAGCTGCTCGCCGTACTGCACTTTGGCTGCCTCCACCGCCGCATCCACGGCGCTCAGATCCCCTGTGATCAGGGCGATGTATTTTCCGGGGCATACGGTCTGCGCCTCCACCAGTTCCACGGCTGCGGTCTTTACCATGGCATCCGCCGCCATCACGCCTGTGGAGACTGTCTTGAACTCTATCATTCCCAATGCCTTGCCCATGGGTATTACCTTCCTTTCTATGGCCGTCCCCTGTCAGAATTGGAGCGGGACAACCTGCGCGCTTTATTCATACTGATGATCGCTAAAATATGCCGCCCCAACTCACCGGCGGCAAATGTTGCAAATCAGTAGCAGACTTTCCTGCCCGTGAATATAGGAACAGGGGCAGAACAAATCCGATGCCAGCTCCCATCGCCATTGTTCCGGCCAGTAAAAGTATGATTAATTTAAACCGCTCTCGACGATGACAATATACCTGTCCGTAACCTCCTGCACTGTGCCGTCCACGGAAGCATGGATGCCTACGCTTAAACCCTCTGCCGGCTTCGCGATGCACTGCCCTACCGTCACATGCGCCCCTTTTTCCACCATGGGCACTGCAGGCGCCCCGATGTGCTGGCTTAAGAGGATCTTTACTTTGTGGATTTCCTGCTTTTCTTTCCAGTAATCGTCCGTCTGCAGGGGGGCGTCCACATTGTATTTGGACAGGCCCAGCCTGGCCTCCAGCCGTTCCTCCGGAACCTTGCGGTATTCCCTGCTCTTCCTAACCGGCGCAGGTGTCACGCCCGCGGGGGCCTTCACCCCGGCCTTTCGCAATCCCAGCTTATAGTCAGCAATCAGGCTCCTGGGCGAGAGGCCCTGGGGGCAGGAGAAATTCTCGCAGAGCCCGCAGGAACTGCAGAAAAATGTATTCAAGAACACGTTGGTATCCTGAAAGTCCTTGTTGGCCGCGCTGCGCATGAATTTGTGGGGCTCGATTGGGTGCCCCAGAGCATGGCGCGGGCACAGGCTGGTGCAGGTCTCGCACTGACAGCAGGAAGAGGCCGCCCTCTTTAAGTCAATGGCAGCGTTCCTGTCTTTACGCCGTATCAGATTGTGGCTTTTGTCCAGCACGATGACGGCATTGGTGGTCTTAGTCACCACGTCGTCCTCTGTGGCCAGATTTCCCATCATGGGGCCGCCCACCAGGTAGGCGGGATCTTTCACCCTGATTCCCCCGGCGCAGCTTACCACATCCCCTATAGATGCGCCGATAGGCACCCGCACCGTGACAGGATGCTCCACCTCGCCCACCACGCTCACCAGTTTGTCAATGACCGGTGTGCTTTGCTTCAGGGCCCGGTATACATTGTATACCGTCTCCACATTAAAGACAGCCACCCCCTCCTCTATGGGAAGCCCGCCGGGCCGGATGACTCTGCCGGTGGCCTCGTAGATGAGCACCACCTCGTCCCCCATGGGGTATGCGCTGTCCAAAAGCTGTATCCGCATGTTCGAATATGCGTCTATATATCGCCTGGCCGCCTTAACGGCAGCCTTGTATTCTCTTTTTATGCCGATGACGGCCTCTTTCGCCCCGACAGTCCGGGCTATGCCGTCAAAGGTCTCCAGGATTTCTTCCGCCCGCTGCTCCAAAAGCTGTCTGTGAAGCTTTAAGAGCGGCTCGCATTCGGCGCAGTTCAAAAGGATGATCTCCGCCCTCTCATCCAGCTTTGCGTAGGTGGGAAAGCCGGCGCCTCCTGCGCCCACAACGCCGTTTACCTGCAAAATCTGTCTCAAAGCCTGCATTTCCATGAAACGCCTCTCTTCTATGGACATTACCGTCCCTATTCGTCCACGATTCCCACAATGGCCGCGTCCACCGGCGCGTTCTCCATGCCCACCCGGGCTGCGCTTCCGGTGGCCACCAGCACAGTCTCGCCAATGCCGGCGCCGATGTTGTCGATAGCAACGAACCGGGCTGCCCCGGAGGCCATCTCCTGAAGCGGCTCAATAATCATGAATTTATTCCCTACCAGGTTCTCGCTCTTTCGGGTGGAGACGATGCTCCCTACCACTTTGCCTACAATCATGGTATGTATCTCCTTTTGGCGGGCGAAAGGGAGGCAGGGCATGCTGCGCCCTGTCGCTCCTCCATCCGCCCGGGACAGCTGCTTCGTAATTTAAGGCAGCTGTTTCCATCACTTTATGATGGTTACCTTGTCGCCAGTCTTGATCTTGCTGGCATTGGCTTCGTCCGTGTCGATGTGCATCTCCAGCGTAAAGCTGTCGTTTACACGGATTTTCACCTGATTAAATACGGTTCCGCGTTCATTGTCTGCTTTCACGGAAACAATGTCGCCATCCGCCACTCCCGCCGCCATGGCGTCGGCCGGCGACATATGGATATGTCTCATAGCGATGATGCAGCCCTCCTCCAGATAGATGACGCCCTTGGGGCCCACCACAGCTATGGGAGCGCTGCCCGCCACATTACCGGATTCCCGGATGGGTGCAGCCACGCCCAGCTTCATGGCGTCCGTTGCGGATATCTCCAGTTGGGAGGCTTTCCTGACAGGTCCTAAGACCCGTACGTTCTCAATGGCACGCAGTTTTAATCCCACCACGGTCACAGTCTCGTTGCAGGCGTACTGGCCGCCCATCAGGTCTTTCTTCTTGGTCAGACGGTAGCCCTGGCCGAACAGGGTCTCCACATGCTCCTGTGTCAGGTGGATATGTCTTGCAGACACGCCCACGGGCACCTGGCAGCCATTGCTTTTTTCCTCCATACGGTTTATGGTCTGGAGCACCATCCGGGTAATCATTTCGACAGTCTGTTGTTCCATGTTCTCCTCCAATGTCTACGGGAAACGCTGTAAGCCTCTCCCGCTGAAACGCAGGTCAGCCCGGAAGCCGCCGGCATATGCCGCAGCCTCCATGGGCATTCCTATTTCGCCTTGGGAAGAATCATCTCAACATCCGTGTGGGGCCTGGGGATCACATGGGTAGCCACCAGTTCGCCCAGCTTGGACGCGCTGGATGCGCCGGCCTCCACGGAAGACTTCACGGCTCCTACGTCTCCGCGCACCATCACTGTCACCAGTCCGGAACCGATCTTCTCCGTGCCCACCAGGCTTACGTTGGCAGCCTTGCACATTGCGTCAGCCGCCTCGATTGCAGCTACCAGACCTCTTGTTTCCACCATTCCTAATGCTTCCTGTGCCATTCTCTTTTCCTCCATTCATTTTGCAGTACAGCTTTTGCTGCCTGCACTATTTTCCGCTACTTCTATTTTCCCAATATTTTCTCAAAAATGCCGCTATCGGTTCTCCTGACAGGATGTGGAACCTCCCACATCCCGCCATAGCGTACCGGCCACCTTACATTTCGCCGGCACACTAGATTTCCTGGATGGTTCTGGCGTCAAGCCTGCCGGCCCGCGCCCTTTCCTCAGACTGCCCCTCTTCCATGGATTGCTCTTCCTCCACGGAGGATCCGCTGTCCTTGGTCATGAACCGGCTTGCGCTCAGGTTCACGAGTCTGATGATTTCTTCATGGGGGTTTGCGATGACGCCGCTGGCTACAGGCTTCTTGATGGCCTTTGCCTTTGCGGTCTCCACCGCTTCCGTCACGGAGGCCACATCGCCCCTTACTACGATGGTGACCAGGCGGCCGCCCAGCTTCCTCTCCCATGTAGCCAGTTCCACGCCGGATGTCTTACACATGATGTCCAGGGCATCCACGGCGGCGACCACGCCTGAAATCTCGATAAAGCCCAATGATGTACCGCTCATTTGCCGGCTCCTTTGCTGTTTGCCAATTCTTTCCTCTCGCTTCCCATCCTGCCGCCTGCGGCGGCACATACACCAGGAAACAATTTCTGGTGTCAAGAACAACAGAACGCAGTTCTGTTGTCAAGAACAATCGCTGCGAATCAAAGCGCAAAAATCGCGCTTGAAGAATGCCCGCACTTCGGGCATTCTTCTGTGTGAGATTGGCTCGTTAAGCGAACTTGTTCGCTCACGAGCCTAGAAGTTCTTGGCGGACGTCCTTTGGCCGCCTAGAACTTCTTCTCACACTTAGATCTTCGGCAGGATCTTCTCCACATCGTTATGAGGTCTGGGGATGACATGGGCCGCCACCAGCTCGCCCAGCCTGCTGGCTGCCGCGGATCCGCTCTCCACGGAAGCTTTCACTGCGCCCACATCGCCGCGTACCATTACCGTCACCAGTCCGGAACCGATCTTCTCCGTGCCGATCAGGGATACCTCTGCGGACTTGGTCATTGCATCGGCCGCCTCAATGGCTGCCGTCAGTCCTCTTGTCTCTACCATTCCCAATGCTTCCTGTGCCATAATGCTCTCCTTTCATTTTCCCGGATTCTGACTATAGGTTCCATTTCTCTCCGGAAATCCGTCTTTTATTGGAACGTTTTCTTCCTGGAACATTTTTCTTCCA
>CAJTZD010000055.1:0-17255 GCA_910584235.1 uncultured Acetatifactor sp. | reverse complement strand
TGGAATGCTCTTCTTCCATGGAATGCTCTTCTTCCATGGAATGCTCTTCTTCCATGGAATGCTCTTCTTCCATTATATCATAGTTTCCTGCGCTTTGGCCACCGTTCGCAGCTTTTATTGTTATGCGTGTCTCCCGGCCAAAGTCTGACCCGGCCGGCCCTGCGGCAAGGTTCCTCAGCTCTTGTCGAACGCGCTGAGTTTCAACATTTTCTCCGTATCGCCCGTGGGTCTCGGGATAATGTGCTTCTGTACCACCCCGGTGAGGGATTTTGCCTTTTGCTCGCCTGCCTCCATGGCGGCCTCCACCGCCGCTACGCTTCCCCGGAACTTTACCGTCACCAACAAAGGCACCGGCAGGGAATCCGCGTTTGCAGGCTTATTTTTGTCAAAGGTCTCCAGTCTGACGTCAGCCGCCTTGCAGCCTGCATCCGCGGCAAGGAATGCGCAAGTCAGTCCGTATACCTCCAGGAGTCCTACCGCTTCTTCCATATATTCTCTCGCTTTCCCGGCGCAGACTTCGGGCCTGCGCACGATGCATCGTGCTTTCCCACACTATCTCTCAGCCATCCGGCCCCACTGTCAATCTTTTTCTTAACAGACATTTTTCTGAGCGCCGATTACTGATTGATGATGGCGATCTTCAGTCCGGTCATGGCCAGATTGGTCTTCAACGCCTCGTTGATCTCCTCCAGCGGATAGGTGTGGGTGATCAGCTTGTCAATGGGAAGCCCAATCCGCTTTGCGCTCTTCAGGAAATCGAATGTAGTGGCGTAGTCCCTTAAGGTGTATACCCAGCTTCCCACGGTAGTGATCTCCTTGGAGCAGATGTCGAAGTGAGGATTGATGGTGGCATCCCCGCCGTTGATGAAGAATCCCAGTTCGCAAAGTCCGCCGCCGTTGCGGATGAACTTATAGATATTGGAATGTCCCGCAGGGGAACCGGTGCACTGGAACGCGAAATCCGCCAGATGCCCGTCGCATTTCTCCGCAACCGCCCCGGACAGTGCCTCAATGCCCTTATAGTCCTTGAAGTTCACAGAATCGGATGCTCCCAATTCCTTGGCGAAGTCCAGGCGCTTTTGCTCTCCGTCCACGGCCACGATCTTATTGATGCCCATGGTGCGCAGGATGGCGATGCAGATCAGGCCGATGGGGCCGCAGCCCTGTACTACCACTCTGCTGTTGAAACGCAGGATCCCTGTACTCTTGGCCCGCTCTACCGCATGAACCAGCACCGCGCAGGGCTCGATGAGCACTCTGGAGTACAGGTCAAGGTCACTTACATTGAATACCGTGGAGCCGCCCCGGATAAGGATGTAATCCGAGAACCATCCGTTTAAGTGGATGTCGTCGTCAGGCAGAAGTCCGTACACATCAGCGCCGCCCACGTTCTGTTTGTTCAGGTCAAACATGGTGATATCCGGATTGTCCTTGAAGATCATGCAGGTGACAACCTTGTCGCCTATTTTCAGGTCCTTGCCGGCGCTGTCTTTTTTCACGTTCTTTCCCATCTTCACGATTTCGCCGGTGCCCTCATGGCCCAGGGCCACGGGAATCAGGCTGAAAGGGTCTCTCTTGAATTCATGGGCATCCGTGCCGCAGACGCCGCAGCCCTCCACCTTTACCAGGATGTCGTCGTCTCCCACCTGGGGCATGGGAAATTCTTTTACGTCAAAATGCTCTAAACTTGTCAGCATTGCCACATGGGCTGTCTTCGGTAGGCTTTCGCCTGCCTGACTCCTCGCCGCAGGGGCCGTGCCGGTCACGCTGCCGGACATGCTGGCCAACACTTGCTTTACAATCTCTTCTATCTGTGCTGTATCAGCCATTTTATTCTCCTTTCTGTTTCAGTCGGGTAAGTCCCTCCTCGGCAGAACAATTTCTGTCCGCCTGCCGTCTTTGCAAATCTCACCTGCGCATTCAGCTTTAGCGTATGCAGAGGCTGTCGGACATGACGCAGCGCCTGCTCTTGGTAAAGCTCTTGGTGCTGGTCAGGCCCTCGCCGGTGCGGCTGGCGATGGTAAAGGTACAGTACCCCTCCCCGCCGAAGCCAAGCGCCGCGTAGGAGGGCGCGTTCTTCACCAAAATGGCCGTGTCAATCTCCCTGGCGTACTTTGTTATGTTGTCAATATTCTTGGAGTGGATATGGGCGGAATGGCGGTTGCCATGCTCCAGCCACACGGCCTGCTCGATGGCATCGTCAATGTCTTTTGCCCTGACCATCCCTAAGATAGGCATCATCAGCTCCTCGGAAATCAAAGGATGCTCCTTGGGCCCCTCAAAGACGATGCAGCGGATATTGTCCGGAACCGTCACGCCGATCATGCCAAGCAAGGTTTTCGCGTCCCGGCCCACGCATTTCCTGTTCAGCCCCTTGGGGGTGAGAACCGTGGCTGTCAGTCTGTCCTGTTCCTCTTTGGAGATCAGATAGCAGCCCTGTTCGGAAATCATGTAGTGCATCAGTTCGTCCGCAATAGACTCCACCGCTACGATTTCTTTCTCCGCGATGCAGGGGAGGTTATTATCAAAGGTACAGCCGTTTACGATGTCCTCTGCCGCTTTCCTGATGTCCGCAGTCTCGTCCACCACCGCAGGGGGATTGCCTGCGCCTGCGCCTATGCCCCTCTTTCCGGAAGACAGCACTGCCGTCACCACGCCGGGACCGCCGGTGGCCACCAGCAGGGGGATATCCTTGTGCTTCATCATGATGCCGCTGGTCTCCAGCGTAGGCTTCTCCACCGTGCAGGCCACATTGTCGGGACCGCCTGCCTCCATGGAAGCCTCGTTGATCATGTTGATGGCAAAGATTGTAGTCTTCACTGCCTGGGGATGGGGATTGAATACCACCGTATTCCCGGCCGCTATCATGCCGATGGAATTGCAGATGACAGTCTCGCTGGGGTTGGTGCAGGGGGTGATGGCTCCGATGACCCCGAAAGGACCCATCTCAATCAGGGTCAGCCCCCTGTCTCCTGACCAGGCTGTTGTCTTCAAATCTTCCGTGCCGGGGGTCTTGTCCGCCACCAGCTTGTGCTTCAATATTTTATGCCCTACATTGCCCATTCCGGTCTCGTTTACGCCCATCCTAGCAATGACTTCCGCGTTTTCATGGGTCTTTCTGCGGATATTGCCGATAATCTGTTCTCTCTGGTCTAAGGACATCTTCCGAATGATCTTTTGCGAGGCTTTGGCAGCCGCGATGGCATCGTTCATATCCGTGAAAATGCCGTGTTTTCCGCTGGGGGATTCCGCGATCTGCATCTTCGCCACCACTTCCTGTACGATATCCTGTACCAGGCTCTCGTTTACAAGCACTTTTCTACCTCCTGTTCCAGTTTTTATTCCGGTTCTAATTCCGTAAAAACACTTTTTCCATAAGCCGCCAGCGCGGTGTCCTGCTCGGCGGTTCCGCCGCTGACCCCCAGCGCGCCCAGAATGACGCCGTCCTTTTTCAGCACCTCGCCGCCTCCGAAGATGACGATTTTGCCATTATTTGTGAACTGTATCCCATACAGGCTTCCTCCGGGCCCGCTTAAACTCCCAAGCTCGGCCGTAGACATCTGGAACGCTATGGATGTGTAGGTCTTGTTCAATGCTACATCAAAACTTCCTATGTAGGCGCCGTCCATGCAGTGGATGGCCACCGGTCTGCCGGAAGCATCGGAGACGGCCGTGACTACGCGCATATCCCACTCTGCCGCTTTCGCCTCCATCTTTTCGATAAGCTTTACGGCCAGGGCAAGAGGCATAGTGACCTGGGTCTTCCCGCCGCTTGCGGATACCGGCTTTCCCGGCAGGGACATTGTGCCCACTCTGCCAAAGCTGCTGTCAGGCCGTGGATTCTCCCGCTCCCTGCCAGATGCTCCTCTGCCAGCGTTTTCCATCGCTCTGCCGCAAGCTTCCTTGCCTACAGTTTTGTCTTCCGCCTTGCTGTTTTCAGAGCAGATGACTCCGTCTACCGCTTTATCCCTCAACCTGTCAAAGGCGTCATTTGCTCTGCCCCCAGGCTGCGCGCCTGCAGTCATTTTCTCTATGACCTGGCGGACGATTGCCTCTATTCTCTCATTTTCCATACAAATCTCCCGCAAAACGCCCTGGCTGTCGCTTACGACAGGGACTGTCGGGACAGCTGCCCGGGCAGCTTGTCCGGAGCATTTTGTCAGCCCGGTTTATTTGCCTAACTGCTCGATGACTTTCCTTGTGATCTCCGCTACCATGTCAGCGGAAACAGCAGACTTCTTGTCGCCGCTGTGGCATCCGCCTCCGCAGGTATGACAGCTGGGCTTGCCCTCTCTGGCATTGGGGCAAAGATTGGCCGGATGGCGGCCTTTCATGCCGAACTGTCTCCTGATCTCGTAGAGATCCTCCACCTGCTGGGGTGTGAACTCCTTGGGACCGCCCAGCATTCTGGACTGATAAAGAAGCTGCGCGTAGAACTCTACGGATTCCATCTTCAGGTAAGCCGCCAACAGGGAATCGGAATAGGTCAGCGCACCGTGGTTCTCTAAGAGGACTGCGTCAAAATGCTGTACGTACTCGGAAACCGCATCGGGAATCTCCATGGTGGAGGGTCTGCCGTACTTTGCGATAGGCACACAGCCAAGGGCGATAACCGCCTCAGGCATGATGGGCTGGGTCAGGGGGATGCCGGCAATGGCGAAACTGGTGGCATACACGGGATGAGCATGCACTACGCTTCTGACGTCAGGCCTCTCCTGATAGACCCTCATGTGCATCTTGATCTCCGATGAGGGCCTGAAATTGCCATTGGCCTGGATCACATTGCCCTGGGCGTCCACTTTGCAGATGTACTCCGGAGTCATGAAGCCCTTGGACACGCCCGTAGGGGTGCACAGGAACTCATTGTCGTTTAACTTTACGGAGATATTGCCGTCGTTGGCGGCCACCATGTTCCGGTTGTAGATCCTCTTGCCGATGTCGCAAATTTCTTTTTTAATTTCGTACTCGTTCTGCATTTTGCTTCCTCCTGATTGATTTTTCGTTCCTGCTCCTGCCCCGCCCGGCTTGTCCCTGAACATTCCCGCAGTCAGCCCCCGAAAAACGACTTTGCTTTCCTTAGGACTTCCCGGCTTATACGATAGTTCATATCCACCATGGCTGCCAGGCAGTTACATTGACAGTTGCAAAACTTTTGGCTTATATCGCTTTCTTATTTCCAGTATAAGCCTATTTACCACACAAGTCAACAAGCAAATGTTGGATTGTGTCGTTTTTGTTTTATTGTTGTGGTTTCTAGTCACCGTTCACTCGGTGCCGCCGCGAGGTGTTTTCATGCAGAATTTGCATGAAAATCCCGAGACTGATTCTTTTCCCTGGGGCAATTCAAATATGCCAGAATCTCGTCCACGCCCTCCCCGGTCACGGAATCCACAAAGAAAATCTCCCTGCAGCCCGAATTGCGCAGCCAGGATTCCGCCAGCCGCCTGTTGGCTTTTGGGTCGTTTATCTTCGTCACGATGCCGATGACGTCCCGGTTCACCATGCAGGTAATGTTGGGCGGGAACAGACTATAGGGCTCCGTGGCCGCCACCAGCAGCCCCACCACGTCCGCCTCGTAGGCATAGAGGGCCAGCGCATAGCCCAGGTGGCGGGTCTGGGCGTACTCCCCGGGGGTGTCGATCAAGATATCGTCATAATGAATGTACTGGGTCTTGTAATATTGTATCTTTTCTCTGGACAGGGCCTGCTTCAGTGTGGTCTTGCCGCTTTCGCTGCGGCCCATAAGTATCAGTTTCTTCATCCTGCATTCCCCGGAAAACTTCTCAAGTAAATCATATTTCTATCCGGATCATAAAAGCTCATGTTGACTGCTCCCCAGGGACGTGCGGCGGGCGGCTCAATGATTTCTGCCCCCAGCTCCATGACTCTGCGGTATTCCTTTTCCACGTCATCCACCGTGAATGCCAGACAAATATTCTGGTTTTTATTGTTCTTCACGGAGCCGTCGTTATATATGGTCAGCATGGTTTCTTCCGCAATCAGAGTCTGGTGCACCGGATCATTGCTTTCATTGTCAATTTCCAACAGCTTTTTATAAAAATCCGCCAGCTTTGTCACATCATTGGTGAGCAGGCTTACTTCTCCTATTCTCATGTAATTTTTCTCCCCTGAAAACGTTTTAAAGATACATTATTCCGTTTAGATAGTCATTCTCTCAATCACGCAGCTATGCGGCTTATCCTGGCTGTCCTTATCATAATTGATGCCTGCCAGCAGAATCTCGCCGGAATCCCCCTCCAAAGCCTGTATATAATGTCTGTCCTTTATCTGCTGAATCGCCATGGATTTTCCGAAACGTCTGGGCCTGCTGACGCAGATATACTTCTGCTCTGTATTCAGGTATCTGTCCGTGCACCCAATCAGCCTGATCTTATCCACATAAATCTCCGAGCGGATTGCTGTTCTGAAGCCCTCATTTCCGGATTCAAATAGATTCCCATATGATGCCTCCCCTTACCCTTAGCAAAATCTAAGCATTATGCCCCAGTCTCCTCCCGCCAGTACGCGGACCCGTCCCTGAGCCTGTCGATCAGCCTGTACTGGAACATCTCCCTGCGGACCAATTCGATATCTCCGAACGCAATGTTGGCCCGGATGATCTCGTTCACTTCTTTCTCCGTATATTTTCTTGAGGGGTCGAACTGATCTGCGATCTTCGTCAGCGCCAGGATCCTCATAGGCCTTTTTGAGGGATATTGGGTCAGCCTGCCTGCCTCGTCATAGTATGCTTTCAATTTCTTCTCGTATTCTTCTGTAGTCTTTTCTGTCTTCTCTGTCATTACTGTCTTTTCCATAATGAAGCCTTTCCTCAAAGGCGGCATTACGTCCTCGTAATCCCGCAAACCGTATAGTGCAGCGCGTCCCGCACATAGTCCAATATCGCCTGCTCCGAAGCCTCCACCTCGGACACAGTGCCCGATATGATCAGGGAACCGCTGAACCTGTCCACGAACCCTAAGTTGATGGCGGCGGCTTTCATAGCCACATCCGCCATGATGATAGCCGTCTCTGCAGGGGACACGGTCAGAATGCCGATGGCGGCCCGGGCGTAGTCTACGCTGGGGTCTAAGCCCAGCTTCTCGTACAGTATGGGGTCAGGGCTGGCGATGATGTGGGCCAGCGTGATCTGCTTGCCCGGCACCAGTTCCTGCACTATTCTCTGTTTATTCTTCTCGTCAAGCCAGTCCATGTCTTTTCCTCCCATTGTCCGGTCTTTTTACTTCAGTCTGATGTGTAAAGCCTTTATTCATAGCAATACAGGAAATCTTCCGGTCAGGCTTTTTCCACAAATGCTTTCCACTCTGGCGTCAGCTCCGGTGTAAACTGCGTCCCCAGCCTGGCCAGTTCTCCCATCACCCTCTGTCTTCCAAAATCCGTTCTGTACCAGTTTTCCCTGGTGACTTTTCCCTCCGCAGGGGCAATCAGAAGCTCCGTATCCGGAAAACAGATCTGATAGTACATCAGGCATCTCCTGGCATGATACCCCTTGCAGCAGATGATGGCTTTTTTCGGGTACAGCCCTTTCGCGTCCAGAACCTTTCTGGTAAATCTGGCGTTCTCGGCGGTGAACTGAGCCTCGTCCTCCGGAAAGATGCAGTCCGGGGCAACCCCGTTTGCCAGCAGGACGTCCGTATAGAACTCGCACTCGGTGGCGTAGGCTTTCCGGTAAATTTCCCCTTTGGACTTAACGCCTGCGAATCTGCCGAGGGTCACGGAATATCTGCCTGAGGGTACTATCCAGGGAGCATATCCTGCTTTCCAAAGCAGCGCCGCCCGCTCCGGCAGCTCCGGATAAGAACCACCGGGAATGAAGATGACATCTGCCCTCAATGCAGACAGCTTGTCTTCCGCGAGTCCCTCTCCCATTATGGATTCTCCACTTTTCCCGCTGCTTTTCGTATCATCCTGCGCAGGAATGTCTTCCGGAAAAATAAAATTCGTAATATCGTCAATTATTCTCATATCATTTCCCTTGTCAACACTCTGTCTCAAAGACCAGGTCCATATCCTTTCTCTTTCCATAGTCGCTGATATTCGTAGGAATATACCCTACATAGAGATATTCTTTTGCCGCATATGCGTTGATAATGTCTCTATGTTCCTTGGATTTCGCCCCCAGAATCTGCCAATATGGACATTTACATATTCATATTTCTTCACAGCCGATACCGCCTCTCATCTATGCGCTCTCCGAATACAGAGATTTATCCGCCTATATGGCACTTCAATTTCGTACAGCTCTCCACTTCTTTCTTCAGCCGCTCCATATGCGCCGCCTCCGGCGGCAGGATATCCGGCAGCTCGTAGACCCTGCCCAGACCCGCGTACTTGTCCTGACCCAGCCTGTGGTAAGGGAGCAGATAGATCTCCTCCACCCCGGGCAGGGTGTCCGCGAACCGGGCGATCGCCCTGATTTCGGCGGGCGTATCATTGAACGTAGGAATCACGGGCACCCGTATGCTGAGAAACGTCTGACCGGATGCCGCAATCCTCTTGGCATTCTCCAGCATCAACTCATTTTCCTTTCCGGTGAAGCGCTTATGCTTTTCGCTGTCCATATGCTTGATGTCCATGAGGTATTGGTCAAGGTATGGCAGGATTTCCTCAATAACCTCCCATTTCGCACATCCCATGCTCTCCATGGCGGTGCCGATTCCCACAGCCTTGGCGGCGCGGAGCAGGTCTCTGGCGAACGCCGGCTGGCAGAGACTCTCCCCGCCGGACAGGGTCAGTCCGCCGCCGGAGCGGTTGTAATAGGGCCTGTCCTTTTCCACGGTCTCCAAAACTTCCGCCACCGTCACGTCCCGGCCGATGATTTTCTTCTTGCCCTGAACGACCATCTCCTGGATCCCGTACTCCTGGGACTCCGGGTTGCAGCACCACTTGCACCGCAGCACGCAGCCTTTCAGGAAACAGATGGTTCGGATTCCCGTTCCGTCATGGATGGAATACCGCTGTATGTCAAATATTCGTCCTTTTGTCTGTAGATAATCTGTTGTCATTTTTCGTCTCATTCCGCCGCGCAAGCGGCATTTCCAACTTTCCTGTCATATTGCCACCGGCGGCGCTGACTGCTGACATGGAATCCTGCTTTTTCCCCGCCCCCGCACATCGATACCGCCGTACATGGACGAAGTATTCTTCAGATATCCGCAAGCGACCTTATCGATAAAATCCGGTTACCTGGGATGCGCCGTTCCTTTGGGCCTGTCTATCACTATCTCCGAATCTTTCACCAGGCAGTCCAGCATTTCCCAAAAATCATCGTCAAAAGAATTCATAGCATACACAGCGCCTCCAGCGCAAGCGCGAACAGCCTCTCCCTTGCGGAGACATTGTTGCTCCAGTCCCTGTCATCGTAGTCCTCCGCGCCGCCGGTGAGGATGTCGCCGCTGTAGAGCAGCTGGCCGAAGACCTTGCCCCGAAACTGGGCGATGGCAGCCATGGTGGCGCACTCCATCTCCACGGCCCTACAGCCCTCGTCCCTCCGGTAGGCCACCATTTCCCTGGTCTCCCGGTAGAAGCCGTCCGTTGACCAGGTGGCGCATTCTATGTAAGGGATGCCGTGACCGGACAGGACTTTCCGGAAGCGCTGGATGGGCTCTGCCTGCAGTTCAATGAACCGCGCCGGCGGCAGATATTTGTAGGAGGCCCCCTCGTCCCGCAGGGCCCGCACCGGTACGATCACGGCTCCCTCCGGAATATTGTCCAGCACCCCACAGCCGCCGCAACAGACGATTGCCTCCACGCCGCTGCCATAGAGCATCTCCGTCATCATGGCGATGGAGCCTGAGGCCACCACCGCCTGTACGGCGCAAACATCTGTCCCATCCACTGTGAACCGATATACATGGAAGTCCTTCATTTCGGAGACATAGGTGCCTATCATCTCTCCCCCATATCTCTCTACTGCGCTGTCAAGCACCTCCTCGAAGAAAGTCACCAGGCAGAGCCTGGGGAAACGCCTAAAGCCGCCCTCTCCCTGGCCGTCCCTGTCCCCTTTGGATGCTTCTCTGTCAGGATTGATGACAGCGAGTTTGTCCGTGCTGTATTCCAGGATCGGATATTCGTTTTTTACTATCATTTTCTTCTCTCTTCTGCCATCCCTATCGGGATGGTCTGTAAAAAGTCTTCCACTGCCTTGTTAAATGCCGCATGCCTCTTATTCGCAATAAAATGATTCCCTTGAATGATTGATAGCTTTGCGCCAGGTATATGATCCGCAATCATTTTTGTGTGGGATTCCCTGATCATATCATTTCTTCCGCAGATTACCAATGTAGGCGCTTTTATTCTTCTCAGTTCATCTGCCTCAATATTCGGCTCATTCACCATTAAGCCAAGCATTTCGGCATTCCGTTTGGCACCTGTCGATTTGGAAGCAAACCGTTTGGCTATCCGATATCCTATTTCAATCGGAATCTGCGTGGTTCTTTTTACCCCGTCCGGGTTCAGATTCCCTCCATTTACAATCAGCGCTTTCACCTTGTCCGGATAGGCAAGCGCAAATTCCATGGCGATATTTGCCCCATCCGAAAATCCTAAAATGATTGCGTTGGAAATCTCCAACTCTGTGAAAAAATCGTTTAAATCACAGGCGAACTGCTTGATGGTAAAAGGTCTGACTCCTCTCGGCGATTTGCCGTGGCCCCTGGTATCTAAAGCGATCACTCTGTATCTGTCGCTGAAATAATCTATCTGGTGCCTGAAATAAGAGCCGTCCTCCCCGTTCCCGTGCAGAAGGATAAGGGGCTCCTTCTCTCCTTTTTCCTGATAGTGCAAAGTAATATCCATCCCACACCTCCACAGGAGAAAATTCTTCCAAATTGGGAAGAATTCTTCCACACAGGGGAATATTCTTCCTGCTAATTACCGTATATAAGTCATCCCTTTACTCCCCGGATAATCATGGTTATGGACACTGAGGTGTCCCACTGCTTTCTTCCCTCTCTGTACAGGCGGAGCCGTTCCTCATATTTGGAATTGATAACGGAGAGAATTTCTACCGTCTGGTCGGAGTGTGCCGATTCCACAGCCTCTATATCATTTTGGTGCATCGCCTCAATCATTCGTTCTGCCATATCCGCCGAATACTTTGGAGCATCAGGTGTAAGGTCGATGACGGCATATCCAGTGATAACATCTATAAACCCGTTCTTCTCCATGGATGCAGGGATTTCAGACTCAGACATGGGAAATCTGCAGACTCTGAATTTCTCCAGGTCATCCTCTGATTGGAGAATGCTCTCCCAAAAAGCTTTCTCTTTTTCCGTTTTCTCCAGGCATGGCGCGGTACAATGGAGCCCTTTTCGCGCGGAAAGGCACAGGCATACGCCGCCCGGCTTCAGCACCCGTCTCTGCTCGCCCCAGAAAGCAGCGGGCTCCACATGCTCCTGAACCGTATTAGAAATGGTAACGTCAAAGGTTCCGTCCTCAAAGGGAAGGCGAGTCGCATCGCCCTCTCTGAAATCCACGCCCGGAATGTTCTCCTTCGCAAACGAAATGAAATTGCTGTCCCTGTCGATGGCGGTGATATGCGCTCCTGGATACCATCTGTGCAGGGATTCTGCCAACGCTCCCGGGCCGCAGCCAATCTCCAGAATTTTTATCTCGGCGCTCCTGTCCAAATCAAACAGTCCTTCATACTGCGTAAAGAACATATCATCAAATCTTAATTTTCTGCTGAGATACAGCGTCATGATGCCCTGCACATGTTCCGACCAAATCGTATTCCTATTTTCCCTCATAATGTCTTTCCTTTTATGTCCGCGGAGTTCTATTCCATCTTCTGCGTTTCTCCGGGCTTTCATTGTCCACAAATTTTCCGGCTTGTGTTATTCCGTCTCTCCGTTCATCTCCTTCACGACGGACTCCAGCTTTATACTGTTCCATGGCAATCTGCAATATCTCCCGGCGAATCATAAATCATACCCTCCCGCGGTTTTCCGCCGGCCCGCCTCCCTATTACAGGGCAGTCCTTGACTTACAGCGCATTCCCCAATTTACGGCGCAGCCCTTGACTTACAGCGCATTCTCCAATTTACAGCACAGCCCTCGATTTTCAACGCATCCTTCAGGCAGTTTGGTGAAAAATATTTTTCATTCTGCGTAAGCCTTCAATTCCTCCAGGAATTCCTGATATTCCTCATCCGTCCAGTAGAAGGTCAGCTCATCTTCCGAAAAATCCTCCGGCTTTTCGCGCATAAAGCATTCCCCGATGTCATACCCGAATCTTCGCAGCACGGCTTCTGCAAATTCTCTGAAAAACATCCCGATTCCTGTTATTACGTTTCTGTCTTTCACGATTCCTTTGTGTATGAAATTCTCCTTTTCCACAAAGCCAAAAGCGTCCGCCATCTGCATGAAATAACCGGAGGTGAATTTCCTGCCATTTAAGATTCCCGCTTTCGACAGCAGGATCGGGGAGGAGGAAATCGCTGCAAAAACCACATCCGAATCCACTCCGCTCCTGAGGAAGTCGATCAGCGCATCGTCGAACAGCGCAGGCAGCGGGTTGATTGTTCCCGGCATTATCACGCAATCGTAGTCCGTTATCTTTGCTTCTGCGCATGTCCGGGTAGGGAGGATGCGGAAACCCTCCTCGCTTATATATTCCTTATCTTCGCTTGCGATATAATCAATCTTCTCGCCGAACCAGATCGCAAGCGCGGATGTGAGACAGGTGATCTCCTGCAAAGAAAAGTCCGGATATAATAAGACCGCATATTTCCTCATCGTTTTTCCTCCATAAAATTCAAGCTGCGTCACTTTCCCCGGCTCTTATGGCCTGCTGTTTTCTGCTGCCAATAGGGTGCCGCGCAAAAGTGCTACAAAAGGTATTGAAAAGCTTGATAATATCCGTTAATCTGTTCCCCGGTACAGGCAAGATGATGTTCTCCGCAATAATCTTCCAGCACTTCTTTACTAATCAGTAACTCCGACAATACATGAGCGTTTTTAGGATCTTCCATTGTAAAATTCGTATACTGGATCGCTCTGTCAAAAAACATATTTCTCTTATTCGGATCTGAAGTAAATTTCAGTGCCCGTTTGACCTCATTTCCAATGTTTATCATCTGCTGTACAAGGGATAACTCAAACCACTTTTCATTCAAAACTGAATCCATTTGCAAATTACCTCCGTTGCTCTTGCCATGATATCCGCATCCAATATTCCCATTCCGCCACGCGGAAAGCCATGAAGCTGATTATTATGGATATTGATAAAGGAATCATATTCCAAAATATCATCCATTGACTGGTTCTCAAGCCACAGATTAAATCCCCACATGTCAATTTCCTTTGAGCTCCGCTGTTCTTTCAGATAATCAGCCAGTTCATAATGCATATCCGCATCCAGTGCAACCAGTTCTTGATTCAGATCCACAACTCCTTTCACAAATCCGTTTGCAAATGGCTTTATTTCATTCAGTTCTTTCACTGTATATGTTTTATCTAAAATAATCATTTCTCCAATCCCCCTCCACAGTGTACCCTTTATCTTTCCTTAGCTCTGCAAGCAATCCTCCCGCTCCTAGAACCCCTGCTCCGTCCTCCTTATAATATCGTCCTGCAGGGACTTGGACAGCGTGGTAAACAGCGCGCTGTACCCCGCCACCCGCACCACCAAATGGGCGTACTTCTCCGGATGGGCCTGGGCATCCAAAAGGGTCTGCCTGTCCACCACATTGAACTGCATATGGCTTCCCTTCTGGTCGAAATAAGAGCGAATCAGCGCCACGAAATTCTCCAGGCCTTTCTCGCCGCTGAGAGCCGTGGGATGGAATTTCTGATTGAACAGGGTGCCGTTAGAGGCGATGCCGTGATCCAACTTGGATACGGAATTCGCCGCCGCGGTGGGGCCGTACACATCCTTGCCCGCAGAGGGGGACACGCCGTCCGCCACCGGGAAGTGTGCAAGCCTGCCGTCCGGGGTGGCCCCGGTCTGGGCCCCCAGGGGCACGTTTGCCGACACGGGATACAGCCCCGCCTGGAACTGGCCTCCTCTGGGATTGCGGTACTTCAATAGCGGCTTGGTGTAAGTATACGCCACATCTCTGGCGAACATGTCCACTTCCTCGTTGTCGTTTCCGAACTTGGGCACTTCATCTATCATGGCCCGGAGATCTTCGTATCTCTTCTTCTCCTCCTCCGGAAGCTCCGCGTTCATCACTGCGGCAATCATGTCCGCAATCCGGGCTTCGTCCAGGGTCATGCCGTTTCTGTCCGTCTCAGGGAGATTGTTGCGAATCTCCTTGAGAATCTCCGTGACGATTTCCCCGGCGCTGACGGCATCGAAGCCCTGTCCGTAGTTCATGGCCAGCGCCCGCTTGTACTCCGCCAAAGTCACCTTTTTCTCGTCAAATACCAGTTTCTTAATCGCATACAGCGAGTCCGCCATGTTGGCGATGCCGAATCCCTGAGGCCCGGTGAAATTGTAGACTGCGCCGCCCTCCTGAACGGTCTTTCCCCTCTTGATGCAGTCGTCCACCATGCAGGACAGGTACGGCAGGGGGCATCTGGTGGCATGGGCCACGTCGATGGCGTTGTCCGCGTTCACCAGCAGGGAGATGTTATACTCCATCTGCTTCTTATAGGCATCATAGAACTCCTCGAAGGTGGTCATCTCCTCCACGGCCCCGGTCTCTATGCTGATTTTCTCGCCCTTGTCCCAGCCGTTGGAGAACACCAGCTCCAGAGGGCGGCACATATTGTAGAACGCCGCGTCATGCCAGCCTTCCGTCTTCCCGGCCTTCTGGGGCTCCACGCAGCCGATGATATTGTAGTCCCTGGCGTCCTCCAGGGTAAGGCCTCTGCTCAGGAGCGAAGGGATAATGACTTCATCATTGTAGTACGCAGGCAGGCCGATGCCCGTCCGCGTCAGATCCGCCGCTTTCAGCAGCAGCTCGTGGGGCGACTTGTTCCACACTCGGATGGATAGGGAGGGCTGGGGCAGGAACACATGCCTGGAGGCCGTGATGCACATGAAGCTCAGGTCATTGGTCACGTCTACCCCCTCTTTGTCCTGTCCGCCCACGATCAAATTCTGGAACAGGCTGTAGCCCGCGAAGCCCTCCGCGCTGGCGGCGTCACGGCATTTGTTCAAATCGTTCAATTTTACCCAGATACAGTCAATCAGCTCCTGGGCGGATTCCCTGGTCAGCCTCCCGGCCTCCAGGTCTTTCTTATAGTAAGGATACATATACTGGTCGAAGCGTCCCGGGGAGATGGAGTGCCCGCTGGACTCCAGCTGCAGGAGCTGCTGCACGAACCAGAAGCTCTGGCAGGCCTCATGGAACGTGGCGGCCCCATGCTCCGGCACCCTTGCGCAGTTGGCCGCAATCTGCTGCAGCTCCTGCTTCCTTACAGGGTCGCTGCAGGCAGCCGCCTCTTTCTTTGCCAGTTCCGCATATCTATGTGCATAGCGAATCACCGCCTCGCAGCTTATGATAGCGGCTTTCAGGAACTGGCTCTTGGTGCAGTAATCCCCGTCTCCGGGATTGCACCTGTCCAGTTCCTCCTGTATCTCGTGGGTAATCCCTCTGTAGCCCATGGCCAGTACCTTGTCATACTGGACGGTCACATGCCCCACGCCGTTGTAGAAATAGTTGCCGGGGGTAAAGATATTGTGCTCAATGGCTTTCCTGGTCTCCTCGGTCATGAGGGCAGTGGCAAGGTCGCTGGTGGTCTTCCCCTCCCAGTAGGCGTCCGCCGCCAGCAGCTCCCTCTTGGTCTCCTCCGCTATGTAGAAAGGGTCTGCTTTCCGCTCAGCCACGGTCTCGAACTCCGCCTCCAGCCATTTATAGGAGAACTCCGGATAGGTCTGACAGCCCCTGGGAGCGATGGTAGTGCTGCCCACTACAAGCTCATCTTCCCTGATAATGATGGGAATATTGTCCAGAATATGCGCAAAAGCAAGGGCACGCCGCATGATGACGGGCTTGTCCTCCGTTGCTTTGTAGGATTCCGTGATCAGCCTCGCCCGGGCGGACTCAATCTCCGGCATCTTGGCGTACAGATGTGCCACCAGCTTGGGGATTCGCTCCGTTTTGGGAATTTCCTGTGTATAATATTTTGCCATGGATGCTCCTTTCCGTACTGTCTGCTTCGCATTCTCGTATTTCATTATCGTTTTGTCTTCTTGCTCTTATCTTGTTTTCTTATTTTGTTTTCTTATTTTGTTTTCTTATTCTTTTCGCTTCGGCCTGTGAGCTCTGCCTTGTATCGCCGGGCTGCCGGCCGTTGCTGCTTCCGGTTCCCCTGGACATGCGCCCACAAATATCCTTATTGTCCAGTATATGCCCATATCCGTCAGATGTCAATGAATCTGGCATTATTTTTATTAACATTTTTGTGGGTTTTTATTGTTTTATGTTGTTTTTTGCGTCATGCATTCCTCAGCGCAACAATCTCCGTATCGGCAAAGGGCTGACACAGGAACGTCTGGCTGAGCTTTTGCAGGTCTCCCGCCAGTCCGTCTCCAAATGGGAACTGGGACAGTCTGTATAAATTTGTCCAAAACTACTGGGTGGAGGATCTTTTGGCAGAGCATAGGCGCGTTATGGCTTTGGGAATCGGCAGTGAAAATATCTGTCAGAGCTGCGGCAGGAAAATGCAGGAGGAGGATCACGGCAGGAACGCTGACGGAAGCAAATCCGGCGATTACTGCAAGTACTGTTTTCC
Source organism: uncultured Acetatifactor sp. (assembly GCA_910584235.1). Taxonomy (GTDB): domain Bacteria; phylum Bacillota; class Clostridia; order Lachnospirales; family Lachnospiraceae; genus Acetatifactor. The sequence continues at coordinate 551 of CAJTZD010000055.1, read as the reverse complement.
TGGAGCGGAATCATCAGTCTTCTTAATAACTACCGTCCAGAAATATTTGTGGAATAACAAGAAAGCTGCTATAATGGAGTACAGAAAGTCCGAAGCCGGGAGAAAGGCAGGAATAGGGATTCTCTGGCATTATACAACCTGAATTTGCGGCGCTCAACGGAGCGTTTAGTATGGATTCAACGCCTCGTATGTTCTAAATAGATTCTCTTTTTGATATACTGCTGTCAAATACAGCAAAGGAGGATTCATTGTATGGATCAGAAAAGAATAGGCGCATTTATTGCACAGTGCAGGAGAGAGAAAAATCTGACACAAATGCAGCTTGCCGAAGCTTTAGAGATTACCAGTCAGGCTGTCTCCAAATGGGAAAACGGAAGAGGAATGCCGGACGTGTCGCTTTTACAGCCTTTGTGCGATGTTCTGGGCATTAGTCTGAACGAGCTTTTTTCAGGGGAGCATATACTGGCGGAGGAATACAAGGGAAAAGCGGAGGAAAATATTTCCAAACTTTTTAAAGAAAAACAAATTGCCAATCTTAAGCCTGTAAAATA
>CAJTZD010000054.1 GCA_910584235.1 uncultured Acetatifactor sp. | reverse complement strand
GTATGCTTCTTTTGCAAAATTGAAAAGACTGTAGTATTTTTGAAAAGAATATGATATAATAGGTTTTAGGCTTTAGATGGTTTTCCAACTATATACCGCAAATAAAGGGCAGGCCGATCTGCCGAGATGGAGGTAAACTTATGAACAAACTTGAGAATTTGATTGATATGGCCAGGCTGAATGAGTTGCTTGGAAAGAAAGAAGAGGAGAAGAAAGAATGTAACGTAGTACTCTGCATCCTGGCGGTGATCGGTGTCATCGTGGCAGTAGCGGGTATTGTGTACGCAGTGTACCGCTATCTGAATCCCCGCTATCTGGACGACTTTGAGGATGAATTTGAAGATGAGTTCGAGGACGAAGAGGATGACGAGGAAGCGGACGACGACGATTTCTTCGTGGACGAGGGAGAGAATTAATCAATGAAAAAAGGACAGGTTTATGAAGCCACGGTGGAAAGAGTGGATTTCCCCTGCAAGGGCATAGCCCGGACACCGGAGGGAATCGTCACTGTGGGAAACAGCCTGCCCGGCCAGAAGATAAAGCTAAGCGTCAGCAAAGTGAGAAACGGGAAGGCGGAAGGCCGTCTCCTGGAAGTGATGGAAAAATCGCCTCTGGAGACCGGCAGTCCGTGTTCCCATTTCGGCGTATGCGGAGGCTGCACATATCTGTCCTTACCTTACGAGGAGCAGCTCGGAATCAAAGAGGGACAGGTGAAGCGCCTGCTGGATCATTGTCTGGAGGGGCAGGAGAGTGAATGGCAGTGGGAGGGGATCAAGGGAAGCCCGGCTGTCTACGGATACCGGAACAAGATGGAATTCTCCTTTGGAGATGAAATGAAAGACGGTCCGCTGACTCTGGGAATGCACAAGAGAGGCAGCTTTTTTGACGTGGTGACGGTGGAGGACTGCCGGATTGTGGATCAGGACTTCCGACTGATATTGAAGACGGTACTGGAGTATTTCTCCCGGTACCGGACGCCCGGCAGGATATCCTATTTTCACAGGATGCACCATGAGGGGTACCTGCGGCATTTGCTGGTGCGAAAGGCCTCCCGCACCGGGGAAATTCTGGTGGCTTTGGTGACAACCTCGCAGAATCCATGGGGGACTGCCGGCTCCGGAGGGGATATGGGCGCCGTTTGTACCGGGAACGCGGAGACAATGCAATCCCGGGGGAAAGATACCGGAGAGACATGGACAGAGAGCCGGCTGCTGGACGGCTTTCTGGAAAAGCTGCTGGAACTGGAGCGGGAGGGCAGACTTAAGGGTAAGTTCGCGGGAATCCTGCATATTGTCAATGACTCCCGGGCGGATGTGGTGCGCAGCGACCGCACGGATGTCCTCTATGGCCAGGACTATTTTTATGAGGAGCTTTTAGGGCTGCGCTTCAAGGTATCGGTGTTCTCCTTTTTTCAGACCAATACCTACAGCGCGGAGGTGCTCTACGAGACGGCCCGGTCCTACATCGGGGAGTTGGGCAGCGGCGAGACGGACGGGGCGCCGGACAAGGTGGTGTACGACCTCTACAGCGGCACGGGAACCATTGCCCAGCTGATGGCCGCAGCGGCCGGCAAGGTCATCGGCGTGGAAATCGTGGAAGAGGCGGTCCTTGCGGCCAGAGAGAACGCGGAACGAAACGGGCTGAAGAACTGCCGGTTCATTGCCGGGGATGTGCTGAAAGTGCTGGACGAGATTGCGGAGAAACCGGATTTTATCATTCTGGACCCGCCCCGTGACGGAATTCACCAGAAAGCGCTGCAAAAAATTATCTCTTACGGAGTGGAGCGGATTGTATACATATCCTGCAAGCCCACCAGCCTCGTGCGGGATCTGGGCGTGTTTTTGACGAGCGGATACCGGGTGGAGCGGGCAGCGGCCGTGGACCAGTTTCCGTGGACGGGGAATACAGAGGTTGTGTGTCTCTTGCGTAAACCGCGATAAAAACAGGAGATGCGAAGAAAATGAGAAAGACCATTCGGGAATTACTTGTAATGACAGGGGCGACATTAATTATCGCCGCCGCGGTATTTTTCTTTCTGGTTCCAAGCCACGCGGCAGTGAGCTCCGTGTCCGGGCTTGCCATTGTACTGTCAAATTTTGTGCCTTTATCCGTATCCGGCATTACAATGGCGCTGAATTTGATTCTGCTGGCAGTGGGTTTCCTGCTGTGCGGACATGAATTTGGCTTTAAAACGGTATATACATCCATCCTTTTGCCCGTACTTCTCGGGATTTTTGAATTTCTCTTGCCGGGAAACGGTTCCCTGACAGGGGATGCGCTGCTTGACGTGGCCTGCTATATCTTTACGGTCAGCATCGGCCTGGGTATTTTGTTCAATATGAACGCCTCTTCGGGAGGCCTTGACATTGTGGCCAAGATACTCAACAGATATCTGCATATGGATCTTGGCAAAGCCATGGGAATGAGCGGCATGCTGGTGGCGCTGAGCTCGGCATTTGTGTACGATAAGAAGACAGTGGTGCTGAGCGTTCTGGGAACCTATCTAAACGGCATTGTGCTGGATCATTTTATTTTCGGGCAGAAAATGAAGCGGAGAGTCTGCATTATCTCAAAGGAAAAGGAAGAAGAGATATGCGGCTGGATCCTGTATACATTGAAAAGCGGGGCCACTGTTTACCAGGCAAAAGGGGCTTATGACGGTATCGTCCGCAATGAGATCATAACAATCGTAGACAGAAATGAATACCAGAAGCTCATGCAGTACATGATCAAGACAGATCCCGACGCATTTATTACGGTCTATAATGTGAGCGATATGAGGTATATTCCCAAGAAGAGCCCGGGGGAGCAGTGACCGGACACGGAAGCGCGGGTCTGAAAGAAACGAAATGCCGAAATTGTGATTGAAAACAGTTCTGACATCAGGTATAATTCTAGTTACGTATTTCGAGAATGATACAGCAAAGGACAGGTCCGATATGAAGTGGAGCAGAGAAAAAAGTCTCACAGTTTTTTATTTCGCGCTATATCTGGTCGCGGCGCTTACCATTGCGCTGCATCAGCCCCTAAACGATACCTACCCGCTCCTGCAGAATCCGCCGGATGAGCATTCCAGATATAAGGTTCCGCTTTATATCTGTAATCACGGTACGCTTCCCACCGGGTACGAGGAGGAGCTTTTCAGCGGCGATTGCAGATGGACGTATGGCTTTTATACCCTGCTGCCCTATATGGCTCAGGGGTATGCAATGCGTTTTGTGAATCTGTTCACGGATTCTGAAGTGGCACTTTTGTATACTGCAAGGCTGGTCAATGTAACCATAGGGCTTGTGATGGCATATATCGTTTTGCTGCTGGGGAAGAAATTATTTCGGGACCACAGGGTCAGGTGGCTGTTCTGTTTTCTGGTGACCTTTCTGCCCCAGAGCCTGTTTCTGCACACCTATGTCAATCCCGATTCTATGTGCCTGCTCTCTACGGCGCTGATGCTGTACGGGCTGGTTGGGGGAGCGGAAGACGGCTTCTCGTTCAAATCATGCGCCATTCTGACCACAGGTATTGTCCTGTGCGCGCTTTCCTACTATAACGGATATGGATTTATTCTGGGAAGTATTCTGTTCTTCTGTGCCTGCTTTATCAGGAGACAAGGGGGAAAGTGGGGATATGACTGGAAGCCTTTTTTCAGGAAAGGCCTTCTCATATCCGCGACGGTGCTGTTGTGCATAGGGTGGCATTTCGTCAGAAATTATGTGTTGTATGACGGTGATTTCATAGGATTGGATTCCAAGGAAAATCTGATCCGTTCTTACGGTATCAGCAGGGACACCTATTTCAGTGAGGGGAAGCCCCTGTCTTCCATGCTGTTTGGCACCAACTTTTTCCTGAAAGTCGCTCTCAGCTTTATCGCAAATTATGGTTCTGTCAGTCTGTATACATGGAAGATCATTTACCTGTTTTATGCGGGTATATTTGTGCTTGGCATCGCAGGAGCGATTTTTGGCAGGAATCCGGAGGAGAAAGCATGGACGGACAGAAAGCTGCTTCGTGTGTTTTTCCATATTGCCATGGCGGTCTGCGTGGCGGTACCCTTTATTCTGCTGGTGCGGTATGCTTACGCAACGGACTACCAGGCACAGGGGCGCTACCTTATGCCAGGAATGGTTCCCTTTATGTATTATGTGGCCCATGGGCTGGAAAAGCTGCCTTTCTGGAAGAAGAGCGGTGAAAGGTGGAAAAACATATTGTCTGCGCTGGCTATGGCAGGCATTGCGGGGGCTCTTCTTGTAACTGTGTATGTGAGCGCGCTGCCTTATTATCTGGAGGTGCCGGTATTATAGGCTCTGTCATTTTTTACTATACAAAATGAAAATAAGTGCTATAATAGAATCCAATGACAGGATTCTATTATCATGTACAATAGAATCCAATGACAGGATTCTATTATCATGTATATTAGAATCCAATGACAGGATTCTATTGTCATGTATATTAGACGCTAGGAAAAACAAGCATAAAAGGCCCCAATGCGCAGAGGGGCTGCAATCAACTGGAGGAAGAAACATGAAGCCACTAGGTGTAAATGAATTAAGGAGAAAGTACCTGGATTTCTTCGAGAGCAAAGGGCATTTGAAAATGAAGAGTTTTTCGCTGGTGCCCCATAACGACAACAGCCTGCTGATCATCAATTCCGGCATGGCGCCCTTAAAGCCTTACTTCACCGGGCAGGAAATTCCGCCCAGGCGCAGGGTCACCACCTGCCAGAAGTGCGTGCGCACCGGCGATATCGAGAATGTGGGCAAGACTGCCAGGCATCTGACCTTTTTTGAAATGCTGGGGAATTTTTCATTCGGGGATTATTTCAAACATGACGCCATCCACTGGAGCTGGGAGTTCCTGACCAAAGTGGTGGGCATGGATCCGGAGCGGCTCTACCCTTCCATCTACTGCGAGGACGATGAAGCCTTTGACATCTGGACAAAGGAGATCGGGGTGCCTGGGGAGAAGATCACCCGCTTCTATCGGGACGAGAACGGAAAATGCGACAATTTCTGGGAGCACGGCGCAGGCCCCTGCGGCCCCTGTTCCGAGATTTACTACGACAGAGGAATCAAGTATGGCTGCGGCAAGCCCGACTGTAAGGTGGGCTGCGACTGCGACCGCTTCATGGAAGTGTGGAACAATGTGTTCACCCAGTTTGACAACGACGGAAACGGGAATTACACGGAGCTTTCCCAGAAGAACATTGACACCGGCATGGGCTTAGAGCGTCTGGCGGTGGTAGTGCAGGATGTGGACTCCGTGTTCGACATCGACACAATGAAAGCCATTCGGGACAGGATCTGCGGCATCGCCGGCGTGGAGTACGAGACGGACGACAAAAAGGATGTGTCCATCCGCCTGATCACGGATCATATCCGTTCCACTACTTTCATGATCAGCGACGGCATCCTGCCCTCCAACGAGGGGCGGGGGTATGTGCTGCGCCGCCTGATCCGCCGGGCGGCCAGGCATGGGAGGCTTCTGGGGATCAAGGACAAGTTCATGGCCTCTTTGAGCGAGACCGTCATCAATGAGAGTAAGGACGGCTATCCGGAACTGGAGGAAAAGAGGGCGTTCATCCTGAATGTTCTCACCCAGGAGGAGGACAAATTCGACAAGACCATCGACCAGGGCTTAAGCATCCTTGGCCAGATGGAGGCCCGGATGAAAGAGGAGGGCAGTACAAAGCTCTCCGGCGAAAACGCATTCAAGCTTTACGACACCTATGGATTCCCCATGGATCTGACCCGGGAAATCCTGGAGGAGAAAGGCCTTACCATTGACGAGGCAGGCTTCGGGGTCTGCATGCAGAGGCAGAAAGAGATGGCCCGCAAGGCCCGCAAGGTGACCAACTACATGGGAGCGGACGTAACCGTATACGAATCCATAGACCCTGCCGTTACCACACAGTTTGTGGGCTATGACAGACTGCAGCACAATGCGAAAGTTACAGTGCTGACCACGGAGGATGCCCTGGTGGAGGCCCTGACGGACGGCCAGGTGGGTACTGTCATTGTGGAGGAGACGCCTTTCTATGCCACCATGGGCGGACAAAATGCAGACACTGGCGTAATCACCACTGCGGACGGCAGCTTCGAGGTAAAGGATACCGTGAAGCTTCTGGGCAACAAGGTAGGCCATATCGGCACGGTGATAAGGGGAATGATCAAGGTGGGAGACACAGTCACTCTGACCGTGGACAGCGCAAGGAGGGGCGATACCTGTAAAAACCACAGCGCCACCCACTTGCTGCACAAAGCGCTGCGGGAAGTGCTGGGCACCCATGTGGAGCAGTCCGGTTCCTATGTGGACGGGGAGAGGCTGCGCTTCGACTTCAGCCACTTTGCGGCCATGACCAAGGAAGAACTGGACAAGGTGGAGAAAATCGTCAATGAGCAGATTGCGGCGAACCTCCCTGTGGTGACGCAGGTGATGGGCATTGAGGATGCCAGGAAGACAGGCGCCATGGCTCTGTTCGGAGAGAAATACGGCGAGGAGGTCCGCGTGGTAAAGATGGGAGACTTCTCCACGGAGCTGTGCGGCGGCACTCATGTGGCGAACACAGGAGCCATTTCCGCATTCAAGATTCTGTCCGAGAACGGTATCGCAGCCGGCGTCCGCAGGATTGAGGCTCTGACGGGAAACGGCGTATTTACCTATTATAAGGGACTGGAACAGACCATTGAGGAGGCGGCCAGGGCGCTGCGGGCCACGCCGGCCACACTGGTGGAGAAATGCGAACACCTGACGGCAGAGGTGAAAGCCCTCAACTCTGAGTTGGAAGCTCTGAAAGCCAGGGCGGCCAAGGAAGCCCTGGGGGATGTGATGGACAATGTGGTTGAAGTGGGGGGCGTGAAGCTCCTTGCGGCCAGCGTGGAGAACGTGGACATGAACGGTCTGCGTGACTTGGGTGATCAGCTGAAGACCAAGTTGGGTGAGGGCGTCATCGTGCTTCTTTCCAATGCAGGCGGCAAGGTGAACATGATCGCCATGGCAACCGACCAGGCACTTGCAAAGGGAGCCCATGCGGGGAACCTGATCAAGGGCATTGCCGGAAAAGTAGGCGGGGGCGGCGGCGGACGTCCCAATATGGCCCAGGCCGGCGGCAAGAACCCGGCGGGCATCCCGGACTGTATCGCGGAGGCGAGAAAAGTGCTGGAGGGGCAGATAAAGGCATGAGAATGAGCTAAAAATGCATAAATAAAGTGAAAACACTAATTGTCTGTTCGCCCCGGAATTTGAAAAAATTATCCTATAATAAAACAAAATCATTCTAAGAGAAAAAGCATGGAAACGATATAATTAAGATATGGTTTCCATGCTTTTCTGTCGTAGGAACCGAAAGGGCGGGAAAGCGGATGAAAATATGCGGACAAAACAGGAGGGAAAGTATGAAGTACTATTGTAATCCACTTAACGTTGTGTATCGGTATCAGTTCAATAAGCCATATGGGCAGGAGGGCGGCCCTCTTTCCATCGACAGAGAGGCGGCAGATCCGTCCATGATCTGTTTTCAGGGCAAGTATTATATTTTTCCGTCCATGAGTCTGGGCTGCTGGGTCAGCGAGGATATGGCCAACTGGAAGAATTATAAGCTTCCGGATAATCTGCCTTTTTATGACTATGCCCCGGATGTAAGGGTGAGGGGAGAGTATATTTATTTCTGTGCGTCCAATCACGATCACCCATGCTCCCATTACAGAACGAAAGATCCGCTGAACGGACCTTATGAGGAGATACCGGGTGAATTTGACTTCTGGGATCCCAACCTTTTTGTGGACGACGACGGAAGAATGTATTTTTACTGGGGATGCTCCGCGATCACGCCGATCTGGGGAGTGGAGAAAGATCCCGAGACCATGAAAAATATTGGGGAGCCTGTGGAACTGGTTTATGGGCATGCCGATGTGAACGGTTTTGAGCGGGTGGGTGACGACAATTCCGTAGAACCTCTTTCGGATGAGGCGCTGGAGGCTCTGGTAGAAAAAATGCTCAGGGATTCCGGACGGACCAGAGAGCAGGTCGGGGAGCCTATGTACTACATGATGAAGGGATATCTTGCAAAGCGTCCCTACATCGAAGGCGCGTGGGTCAACAAATTCAGGGGCAAGTATTATCTGCAGTATGCGTTTGCGGGCTCACAGTACAATACCTACGGAGACGGCGTGTATGTGTCCGATTCTCCCCTGGGTCCCTTTACACTGGCCGAGACCGCTCCCTTTTCCTATAAGCCGGGCGGATTTATGAATGGCGCCGGCCACGGTTCCACTATGGAGGACCTAAGAGGAAATATCTGGCATACGGCTACCATGAGAATATCCGTAAACCATAATTTTGAGCGGCGCGTCGGAATCTGGCCATGCGGCCTGGACGCAGAGGGAGAATTGTTCTGTAATCAGAGATACGGGGACTGGCCCGTTGCCGTCACCGGAGAAAGCCAGGATCCATGGGCGGATCCGGTCTGGTATCTGCTCAGCTACGGCAAGGATGCCACTGCGTCGAGCTTTGAGGAAGGAAAAGAGCCGAAGTTGATTGCGAATGAGGACTGCCGCAGCTGGTGGCGGGCAGCTGGCAGTGAACCGGGCGAGTGGGTACAGCTTGACCTCGGAGCGCCGATGGATGTGAGGGCCATTCAGGTCAATTTCGCAGACGATAAAATCGACATTCCCTGTCCGGGAGAAATCCGGGGGACCACACAGGCCCGATATATCGACGGGGAGGAGCATCTGACCAGATATATCCTTGAGGGATCGGCGGACGGAGAGACCTATGCGGTAATCGAGGATAAAAGCAGAGCGGATACGGACCTGACCCATGACTTTATCGTCCGTGAGAACGGAATACAGGTACGTTTCCTAAAGCTTACGGTCATTGCCACTGCCTATGGCCAGCCGGCATGCATATCGGGACTTCGCGTGTTTGGCATCGGCGCGGGAGAGAAGCCGAAAGTCCCAGCGTTTACGGCCATACGAACAGAAGAAAGAGAAATGCAGATCGAAATCAGGGGAGAGAATGCCGTGGGATACAACATTCTCTGGGGAGCCGCTCCGGAAAAGCTGTATCATAGCTGGATGACCTTTGAAAACAGGCAAAAGGTAACCGCCCTTGTAAAAGGCAGGGAGTATTATGTCCGTGTGGACGCATTTAATGAGAACGGCATCACGGAGGGCGATGTGATCAAATTAAAGGAGCGTACACAAATATGAAGAGAATCGATTGGAATCAGGATTGGGAATTTCAGTGGGGAGAACCATCCGGCATACCGGCGATGCCGGCCCGGAAAATACAGGTGAATCTGCCCTATGACTTTATGATTGGCACGGATGTGGCAAAGGACGCTGTGGGCGGCGCTGAGGTGGGGTTTTATAAAGGAGGCACAGGCTCCTATACCAAGATGCTTGACATCACCCGGGAAGAGGAAGCGCTTACCCATATCTTGTCCTTTGACGGGTGCTTTGGCATGACGAAGGTTGTGGTAAACGGACATGTGGCGCTTCGGCATCACTACGGATATACGCCGTTTGAGGTGGAGCTGGACCGGTACCTGCACGTGGGGAGCAACCGGATTACCGTGACCGCCAGCAATACGAACGAACCCAACAGCCGCTGGTATTCCGGGGCGGGCCTCTACCGCAAGGTGACGCTTTTGACGGGAAATCAGCTCCACATTCTGCCCGAGGGTATCTATACCTACACCAAGTCCATAGAAGGAGAGGCGGTCCAGGTAGTGGAGACCACGGTGGAAAATGACACCGATTCGGAAAAGGCGGTTGTTCTGAAAATCGAAATCGCGGAGAAAAAGACAGGCGCGGTTGTGGCAGCGGCAGAGGACAGTATGTCGGTGGACGCGGACGACTGTCAATTATCCCATGTGGAGATTACCATCCCCAATCCGCTGCTCTGGGATGTGGATGCGCCCAATCTCTACCTTGCCAGGGTAACGGTCACGGAAATCAGCGATCCCGGGGTATCCGATACGGCACAGGCACAGTTTGGAATCAGGACGATCCGGGTGGACGCCGGGAACGGACTGCAGGTGAACGGAAAGTCCGTCAAGCTAAAGGGCGGCTGTATCCATCACGATAACGGTATCCTGGGAGCGGCCGCTTTCAGGGACAGCGAATACCGTAAGGTCATGCTGCATAAAAAAGCCGGTTTTAACGCGCTTCGCCTGGCCCACAATCCCGCCTCAAGGGAGATGCTGAACGCCTGCGACGAGATTGGAATGCTGGTGATTGACGAAGCGTTTGACGTATGGAGTATGGAGAAGAACTATCACGATTTTTCCAATTTCTTTGAGGCAGAGTGGGAAAGCGAGCTTACCGGCATGGTTCTGCGGGACCGCAATCATCCCTGTGTCTTCCTGTGGTCCATAGGAAATGAGCTTCCGGAACAGGGAGGCTTGTCCGACGGATATGGGATCTCGCAGGAGCTTGCCGCGTTTACAAGGGCCCTGGACGCCACCAGACCGGTAGGCGGCGCCCTCTGCTCTTTCTTCCGCGGTCTGGATGATGAGGACAATCAAAAATACTGGCAGTCGGTAATGGCCAATGCGGCGAAGCTGCGGGAAAACGGCATGGTCAATCTCGACTGTGAATTCGGACAGAGGGTATGGGATCCCTATACGGCGCCTTTTGTAAAGGACTGGGACATTGTGGGGTACAATTACCTCCAATATCAATACGAGCCGAGCCACGAAGCGCATCCTGAGCGCGTGATCTGCTGCACGGAGAGCAAGCCGAGAGAACTGGGAAGCTATTGGGCGGACGTGGAGAGACTTCCCTATGTTATCGGAGACTTTGAGTGGACCAGCATGGATTATATCGGTGAGGCGGGGATTGGAAATACCTTTTATGTGGAGCCGGACCAGGTGCAGCAGACGCGGCAGGCCATGTTCAGGGCGCAGTATCCTGCCCGGACAGCCGAGACGGGAGACTTTGATATCTGCGGTTTCGAGAAGCCCCAGATCGGATACAGGAAGTGCGTCTGGGGAAGCGATGAAACATTCCTTGTGAGCTACGATCCGGCGAACTTCGGGAAGACGGAACTGCTGGGACGTTATGGATGGGGAAAATGCGAGCATAGCTGGAGCTGGCCGGCGGATGCGGGCTGTCCCATCAAGGTGGAGGTATATTCAAGAGCCTGTCAGGTGGAAGTGATTGTAAACGGAAATTCCCTGGGAAAGCGGCCGGCGGGCGAAAAGAACGATTACAGAGCCGTATTTGAAACCGCTTATGAGCCGGGAGAGATTGTGGCGGTAAGCTATGATGAGGGCGGCAGGGAGATCTCAAGGGATATGGCCAGGACGACGGGGCTGCCCGCAAAGGTGGTGGTAAGTGAGGATGAGACACTGGCCGCGCTTAGAAGCGCAGGCATCCTGCCCCGGGATCAAGAGTCCCTCAGATATCTTGTGATTCAGGTGGTTGACGAAGAGGGAAATCTGGTGCCCTATGCGGAGCGGAAGATTACGGCCCGGGAGCTTGGCCTGGACAATCTGCTGGCGCTTGGAACCGGACGGGCAACCACGGAGGAAAATTATGCCAGCGGTGAGATCACAACTTACAGAGGCAGGGCGCTGGCCGTGGCCAGATAGGAAATTCCTGAAAAAACAACACATAAATTTCAAATGTAGAAATAAATGTCAAAATTGTGCTAGTATAATACAAAATCATTCTAAAGGAAAAGGGCTTAATGGATTAAGCTTATAGTATGCAGAGTGAAACTTTCAAAACGATTCTGGCTGACGAAAGGAAGAGACTATGGGAAAAAACAAAGTAACTGCCGCACAGGCAGACGGGGTAAACTACAATCGCGCCAAAACCTGGCAGATTGCGCTGGCAATGATGACAGGTGCGGGTCAAATGACATTTTATATGCTGATGACCAGCGCAACCTATATCGGAAATGCCAACTTTGGGATTCTGGTTGCCGTAACGGGCATCATTATCACCGCATCGAGATTATTTGACGGCATAACGGATCCGATTGTGGCCTATGTGATTGAGCGGTTCAACAGCAAATACGGCAAGATTCGAATCTTTATGATGCTTGGCTGGGCGTTTATGGCCGTGGCGACGACGCTGATGTGTAATATATTCCCGGGCTTTGGCTTTACCGGGGGGGCAGGAATTGTCACTTTCATCATTGCCTATATGCTCTACATCATCGGTTATACTTTTGTGAGCGTGTCCACGTCCATCACAGGTAATGTAATGACCAACGATCCGGGTCAGAGGCCTACACTTTCCGTATGGTCTACCGTATACTCATATCTGACGCCGATGATTATGTCAATGATATCCATGGTAGTGATTCTTCCAAAGTATGACAATATTCAGGGGACGCCGTACTTTAAGGAACTCAATCTGGTGGTGGTGATTGTTTCGCTGGTATTTTATCTGATTTCCTGTATCGGGATTGCGCCGTATGATAAGTCGGAGAACTTTGAAGGGGTATCCCTTGACAAGTCCGCTGAGGAAAAGCCCGCTTTCAGGGATATGATCGCGCTGATCAAGGAAAACAAAGAACTCCAGAGATATATGATTGCAGCCTGTTCGGATAAGCTGGCGCAGACAATCGGCTCAGCCTCCGTAGTGTCTACCATGCTTTTCGGAATCTGGCTGGGGTCCATGTCCATGTCAACCATTCTTTCCGCAATCGCAATGCTTCCGTCGATTGTGTTCGCCATCATTGGAGCGAAGATTGCTGCCAAAAAGGGCAACATGGGGGCTATGTGTATCTGGACAAGGATCTGTATCGTGCTGAATATCCTTTATGCCTTGTTCCTGGTAATCGCTCCGGTCTCAGAGATCGGCGGGCTGATGAACGGGACGGCATCCTCCGTGGCGGCGGCCGGCGCCCTTGCGGGTATCTTCGTGATCTTTAACTTTGGAAATAACGGCGTCAAAATGGTGGTGTCCGTGGCGACCAATGCGCTGCGCATGGATATCGTCGATTATGAGCTCGACAGGACGGGAAAGTATATGCCGGCTACGGTATCGGCAACTTACAGCTTCGTGGACAAATTCATTTCAGCCTTTGGCGCGACCATCGCCACGGCATGCGTGTCATTGATCGGATATACCACCACCACTCCGCAGCAGGGAGATCCGCTGACGGCCGGAGTAAAGATTGTCACCATTTTCCTCCTGGTAGGCTGTCCGATTATTGGATGGGGCTGCACGCTTCTTTCCATGAGGAATTCAAAGCTCACCCGCGTGAAAATGATTGAGGTCCAGAAGAATATCGCAGATAAGAAAGCGGCCATTCTTGCTTCCGGCGAAACAAAGTAACAGGACAATACAGGATGACAAAACCCCCTGGCAAATGCCGGGGGGTATCTTTGTCCTGTTTTCTGTTGTTTGGATATGGAAAAATCGCAGGATTTGTGTTACCGTGAATAGGGGAAGACAGAATGCTCGGGAGGGATTTATGGAAATAGACGTATTCGATCAGTTAAAGGGGACGGCACAGGCGTTCGGTCTCATGTACCATAGATATGACGACAGGACAAGCCCGGAAAACAAGGGGGATCTCAGAATATACAGAATCCTGGGAATGGATCTGGACTTTGAGACAAACATTACGACTGCACGGGAGCTGTGTCAGGATGGTATCTTATATATTGTGATTGACCGCTATCAGCTCTACCGCATGTCTTTTAAATATGAAAAGAGTATAGTGGTGTTGGGGCCCTTCGTGACGGATGTGACGGAGGACATTCTGCCTGGGGTCATGGAAAAAAACGGGATTTCGGTAATCTTCCAAAAGGAACTTCAGGAATACTACAACGGTTTGCCGTTGGTGAAAGATCTGGCCGTGCTGGAAAGCATTGTCATGATGCATATGCGCTATTTATTTGACCAGGGATTCGGCATAAGCCGATCCTATATTGAGAACTTTACATATAAGGTTACCCGATATGATGAACTGCAGCTGCTGGAAGAAAATAGGATTTCCATGGAGGCAATCGAATACCGCTACAAGATAGAAGACCGGTTCATGGCTGCGGTCAGTTCGGGAGATATGGAAAAGGTATTGGAAGTGGAAAAAGAACTTTCCAATCACCGACTGGCGCCTAGGGTGGCCAGCCAGTTCAGAAATAACCAAAATGCGCTGATTATCTTAAATACATTAATGCGCCGGGCAGTCCAGAATGCCGATGTGCATCCGGCGCATATCGACAGCCTGTCAACGGATTTTGCCAATAAGATAGAGACGGTAAAGAGCAACGCGGATCTTAAGAATATTTCCAGGGAAATGATAAGGAAGTACTGTCTCCTGGTACGAAATCACTCTTTGACGGGCCACTCGGAAATGGTGCGTGACGCCATGAACTATATCGACTTCAATCTGACGGAGGATCTGTCGCTGAATGCCATAGCGGAAAAAATCTCCGTGAACGCCAGCTATCTGTCCAAGCAGTTTAAGAAAGAAAATGAAAAGACGCTGACGGATTATGTGAACGCGAAGAGAGTCTATACCTCGTTAAAATATCTGGCCGCAACAGACCTGCCGGTGCAGAGCGTAGCCGAGCTTGTGGGAATCTACGACGAAAATTATTTCTCCAGGCTGTTTAAAAAATATCAGCAGACTACGCCCAGTAAATATCGGAGCCTGATGAAAGGGGAGTAGGAAAAAGCACAAAATTGTGCTAGTAACGCCCTAAAATATTCTAAAGAAATGTTCCGGAATTCTGTATACTGGTTATAAACCGGAAAAAGTTGGCGCAGCAGAAAGGAGAAAGGATGAGAAAGACAACGCTGTTCAATGACAATTGGAATTTTGTAAGGGAGGGAAAGAGCGAACCTGTCAGCCTCCCGCATACATGGAATGCCGTTGACGGACAGGGCACATCGGACTATTACAGAGGTGAGTGCAAATATGAGAAGCGCTTTACAAAGCCCGAATACCGGGAGGGACAGAGGGTATATATAGAATTCCGGGGAGTGAATTCTTCTGCCAGGGTACTCATAAACGGGACTGAGGCGGCTTCCCACGACGGAGGGTATTCCACTTTCCGGGCGGATATAACGGATCAGCTGCAGAGCGAGAATACATTGACGGTATATGCGGACAATTCCCCCAACGACAGGGTATATCCGCAAAAAGCGGACTTTACATTCTACGGCGGGATTTACAGGGATGTCTACATGCTGATAGTGGAGGAGACGCATTTCGACCTTGATTTCTGCGGCGGAAGCGGCTTTTTGGTAACCCCGAAGCTCAACGGTGCGGACGCTGAACTTGTGCTGGAGGCCTATATAAAAGGGGAGGCCGAAAAAGTCGTGGTTACGGTCAGCGACCGGGAGGGCACGGAGCTGGCCGCTGTGGAACTTGCAAAAACAGACGGAAAATACACAGGAAGATACAGCATAAAAGACGCCCATCGATGGAATGGGCGCAAAGATCCTTACCTGTATCAGGCCGCCGCGGCGGTTTACGCGGACGGGAAGAAAAGCGATGAGGTATCTGTCCGTTTTGGCTGCAGGGAATACAGCTTTGATCCGGAAAAGGGATTTTTCCTGAATGGTGAAAGTTATCCGCTTCATGGCGTCTCCCGCCATCAGGACAGACTTGGCGTGGGAAACGCGCTGACGAAAGAGATGCAGGAAGAGGATATGGAGCTTATCCTTTCGGTGGGAGCAAACTCCATCCGGCTTGCGCACTATCAGCATGACCAGTATTTCTATGATCTCTGCGATGAAAAAGGGATTGTGGCATGGGCCGAGATCCCCTATATAACCGTCCACATGCCCAATGGAAGAGAGAATACAATCCGGCAGATGAAAGAGCTTATTGTACAGAACTATCACCACGCATCCATTATCTGCTGGGCGATTTCCAATGAAATTTCCCTTCAGGGTGTTACGGACGACTTGCTGGAGAACCACAAAATATTAAATGCCATGATCCATGAGATGGACCCTGGCAGGGTTTCTGCCATGGCGAATCTCTTTATGCTGGAAACGGATTCCCCCCTTGTCACATTGCCGGACATCAGGGGTTATAACCTTTACTATGGGTGGTATGTGGGGGACCCTCAGGACAATGACGCCTGGTTCGATAAATTCCATAAAGAGCATCCTGACATTGCCATCGGACTTACGGAATACGGTGCCGACGCAACAATCCGGCTTCAGTCGCCTAAGCCGGAAAAGGGGGATTATACAGAGAGCTACCAGGCTGTCTATCATGAGCACATGCTTGAAATGCTGGCGGCCAGACCCTATATCTGGGGTTCTTACGTATGGAATATGTTTGAATTTGCCGCTGCCGGCCGGGACGAAGCGGGAGATCCGGGAAAGAACCACAAGGGGCTGATTACTTTCGACAGAAAAGTAAAGAAAGACGCCTATTACATCTATAAAGCATGGTGGACCACCGAGCCGTTTGTATATATCTGCGGCCGCAGATATCATGACAGAATTGAGGAAAACACAGAGATAAAGGTGTACTCAAATGTACCGCAGGTGAAACTGTATGTAGACGACAGGGAATTCGGTACGGCCGTCTCCGGGCATCATGTGTTTCGGTTTCAGGTGCCGATTCGGGGAATCCATAAAATCCGCGCTCTGGCGGTAATGGACGGCTCGGAGCATGGGGATATATCCGATACCATTGAAGTGGCTAAGGTTTCGGAACCAAATCCCGCGTATTTTATCAGTGCGGATAAGGTCAGAAACTGGTTCGATGAAGAGGACATATCAGAACCGGAGGGATATTTCTCGCTGCGTTCCACCATGGCCGAGATTTCCGGAAACCCTGCCGGCAAGGCTTTACTGGATCAGATGATGACGGCTATGACTTCCCGGACTGCCGGGGGAATGGGAGAGGGCGTGAAGATTTCTGAGGAGATGCAGGCAATCGTTGCAAGGCAGCCCATGAAGAAGCTTCTCGTCCAGGCGGGGATTGCCCTGGAAAGCGACATGGCAAAACAGTTGAACGCCGCGTTAAACAAAATTAAGAAAGCATAAGGGGAAATATGAACAAAGAATAAAAGCATTTTTATTATTTTTACAGGAGGGAATCATGACTAAATTTTCAAAGGAGTTTTTCATCGGGGCGTCTACGGCCGCCCACCAGGTAGAGGGAAACAATATCCACAGCGATTACTGGGCAATGGAACAGATGGAGTATTCCAGCTTTGTGGAGCCGTCGCTGGATGCGGTTGACCACTATCATAAGTACGAGGAAGATATTAAGATGCTGGCTGATGCTGGTCTGAATGCGTATCGCTTTTCCATTGAGTGGGCCAGAATCGAGCCTGAGATGGACCGGTTTGATGAGGCAGAAGTGGAGCATTACAGAAAAGTGATTGCATGCTGCCGGGAAAACGGTGTGGAGCCTGTCGTTACGCTTCATCATTTCACGTCTCCCAAGTGGCTGATCTGCCGCGGCGGATGGGACGACGAGATGGTAGTGGAACGCTTTGCGGTCTATGCGAAATACATTGCGGAAAAACTTGGAGACGAGATCAACTACATCTGCACCATTAATGAAGCGAACATGCGTCTTCAAATCAAAGCGATCTCGGAGCGATACATGAAGATGATGCAGGCGAAGATGGCGGCAGCCGGCGCCAAAACGCCCCAGGAGGAAAAGAAAAAAGAAAAGCTGGAGGGGCAGGTTCAGGTCGGAATCAACCTAAGCGATCCAATGGAGAGACTGAAGCTGGGAGCCATGGAAAATGCCAGGATATTTGGCACGCCCCAGCCGCACACCTTTGTATCCGCCGCTTCCGAGAACGGAGATCTGATTGTATGTAAAGCGCATCAGGCGGCCAAGGCGGCAATCCGTTTGGTCAGACCCCAAATCAAGGTGGGAATCACCCTATC
Source organism: uncultured Acetatifactor sp. (assembly GCA_910584235.1). Lineage (GTDB taxonomy): Bacteria > Bacillota > Clostridia > Lachnospirales > Lachnospiraceae > Acetatifactor. Next base: position 6,255 of record CAJTZD010000054.1, on the reverse strand, counting down.
CGTCCATGATATTCAATGGATTCCGGGGGGAGAGGAAAAGGCGGCTGCGGAGTGGAACGAGGAATTTTCGCACTATATTCCCTATATCAAGGACGATGATTTCTTCGGTCTTCAGAACTATACAAGGTCCGTATATGGCCCTAATGGGATAGAAGCGGCGCCGGAGGGAGCAGCCCTGACACAGATGGATTATGAGGTATATCCGGAGGCGCTGGAACATGTAATCCGAAAGGTCAACAGCGAGATGCCCAAGATGCCCATTCTGATCACGGAAAATGGAATCGGAACAAGCGACGACGTCCAGCGAATTGAATTCATAAAGACGGCTCTGGCAGGCATCGGCAGCTGTATTGACGATGGCATTCCGCTCATCGGATATTGTCACTGGTCGTTGATGGATAACTTCGAGTGGCAGAAAGGATATCAGATGACTTTCGGGCTCTGTGCGGTGGACAGAACAACGCAGACAAGGCAGCCAAAGAAAAGCCTGGCGTTTTTGGGAAGCTATGGTATACGAGGTTAGGGAATTTTCATATATGCAAAACACTCGCTTTTCATTCAGGGGAAAAGCGGGTGTTTTTCTTTGTGTGCCGAGCATGGCGCTAATCTTGCCGGTGCAAGTCCAGCCACGGGTATTTACCGCCAAGTGTAGTGAACCACAAGTCGGTATCAGTAATGGTATGGATGGAGGAAGTGGCGCAGCAAAGTTCACGAGCCTACGAACAGAAACTTGATAAGGCGATTAGGTGGGTAAGGTTGCATAACAAACCAAAGCCCTAATGGTAAACATATACCGAAGTTGTAAATCAAGAGGCTGTGGAACGAAAGATTAGAGTCTTACCTCGGGAGCCCCTACTCACATACGGACAGGGAGGATTTGTATGACCTCTTCCAACGCTATGCTGAAAGGGATCTTGACGAGGCGGAACTGGCCTGCGTAGATGAGATGATCAACAGGGTATTCGGGCATACATTGGCTCTGCAGCTGATTGCCAAGCAGGTGAAGTACAGCCACATCTCCGTGGCCCAGGCAACGGCGCTCCTGCGTGAAAAGGGGTTTTCGAACATCGCTCCAGAGAAAGTGGACTATGTAAAAGACTGGCGGCTCTATCAGGACACGGTGGCGGATATCATTGGGGTGATTTTTCAGGCGGGGGAGATGGACGAGGGAAAAAAGGCAATGCTGAAGGCTCTGTCCATGTTTTCGGTAGTAGGTATAGGCATCAGCACTTTTTCGTACATGCTCTCGTTGGATACCAAGGATCCTATCAATGAACTGGCCAGGGAGGGGTGGGTGCAGATAGATGAGGATTTGGTTTCTCTGCACCCGGTAGTGCGGGAGGTCGTCAGGCGGTGGGAATGGACGGAGCTGGACCAGAATGTATGCGGCCTGGTGGTGTTCGGTATCTGGAAACAGATCGTAATGGAGGCAGAAAAGAAAAATCTTTCCCGGAAGCAGATACAGGACATGCAGATGATGAAAACAAGCATGCAGGAAGATCCGAAGTGTGACGCAAGGATACGGGAGTATGCGGACGGACTGGGGATTGAGGGAGATATTCTCCTGGAGCGCATTGCGAACAGTGATCAGAGGCAGGTTAAAGATTACCAAAAACTGCGAGCGTGGCTCAATATGGCGGAAGAGGTTCTGGATTCCTATCGAAAGGAGCCTGGCCTGGAGAAGACGAATCTGTATTATGCGCTTTTATATCAGAGTTTCATGAATGTGCCGCTGGAGAGGGAGGATTATATCCTGACGCATGCCAGGGAATGGCTGTCCGTTCTGAGCGAAGACGATTGGAAGCAGATGGATGGAAAGGTGATCCTGGATCTTTACAATAGAATGATGATCATATATGGAGAGAGGAAAGACTACGAATCGGCTTATTTGGAGCTGAAAAATGCAGAAATGGCAGCCCAAAGATTTCACAGTCACTATATCAAGGGCATGTATTACATGATTCTGATAGGGTATTACGACTACATAACAGATTGGTATTATGGACCCAATGCGCAGACTGGCAATATCCGGAAGAAGAACAATGCCATTGATAAGGCAATCTGGCATTTGAAGAGAGATACAGTGGACGACAGCAAGATACTGTATGTACGGGCACTGTTATGGAAAGCGCATTTGCTGACGCTGAGCTATCCATGGATGTACAGGAAGATTATGAGTCTGCTTGATACGGCTAAACATACTGCCGAGGAATATGCACCGCAGGATTCCGATATTTGGCTGTCATATTATCTCGTAAGCGCCTGGTTTGACGCGCTGATAGGAAGAGACCTTGAAATGGTGGAACTGAACATGTCTATAGTCAAAGAGATTGCGCAGAATATATTGGACTCGGATTTGAGTATAATCGACCAACTGTTTATTCCTTGGGCCAGTGTGCTTTTTGAGTTTAAGGAATATGAGAAAGCGGCCGAAAAGTTTAAAGAGGGAATACGCCTTTGTGAGAAAGACGCGTATAAGTCTGTGGTTCCGTATATCCGGAAAAAGGTAGATCTGTATACATGCCTGCTGGATGCTTATTATTTGAAAGGGGATTTTGAGAAATGCAGAGAAGTGCTTGGCGTGATTGACGAGGAGAACTGGCGGAACCGGGAATTGGGGGTGGTGAAAGTGATTGAGGAGGGGTATCGGGAGGAGATACTTCGGGGGTAGGAGGGGGATTGCATGATGTAAAGTTAATGCATGTAGATCAAAATACAGCAGAAAAACAGAATATCATGGAGAGCAATAATATGTCTTGCGAGAACAGAAACATTCTTGAAAAGATATTGATTATGTTCGCTATTTCGACTATAATTGACATAAGAATTTCTTGCGAGGTATCCAGCAAGGATTATATTTCAATTAAGCAGTTATCAGTAAAACGGGGATTTGCACGCGGCGAATTCAAAATTTATGTCGTGATGGGCGAGGCTTGGTACAATGAGAATTGCATATACCTGGGCAGTGCCAGCAGATGTAACGAAGCGTCTGATTTTTGGAAGATTTCTATATGATCGAAGAATATATGAGTATAAGAGAGGCTGTAGAACTTTGAAAAGTTACACCTCGAAGAGTTCAGACCTATTGTTCTGAGGGGCGTATCAATAGAACTTCAAAGTTAGGAAGAGATTGGATTATTTCAAGTAGTGCAGAAAAGCCAGTAGATAAGCGAATTACATCAGGAAAATACAAAATTTGGCGCGGTTGATGTGTGAACACAGACAATCAAGGAATGGAAAGGGTTATATTATGAGAAAGAAAATGTATGCTAGAGCCTTGGCGATTGTCCTTGCAATATCAATGGTTGGGTGTGGTAGTAATAATACAAATATACCATCATTTACAACATCTGAAAGTTTACAGGCAGAAACCGGTTCGGTTGAAATAGAGACTTCTTCTACTTCGGAAGTAACAATAATAGACGAAGTAACCGAAAACGAAGCTGATGTTATTTCGACCGAAAATCCTGAAGATGAAGAAGAGGATGACGAAGAAAAAGCTACTGTTATGAAAAATAGGAACCGAGCTTTCGATTATATGGTTGATATGACACAGGAATATAACCTAGATGGTCTGAAAACGCTGAATGAAGATTCCATAAAGCGTTTTGCTGAAATCTGTGCTATTGAGAATGCATATGATTACTTATGGCAAAACCAAGTTCCTATTTACTGGCGACATAGAAGGTGATGCCCAGACAAGAATTTCTGATAGATATGAGAACGAAAAGGATGAGGCTTATAAAATTGATCTGATCAAAATGCCACATCACGGTTCTTCTAGTTCTAAATTATATCGCTTCATCAGAACTTTCATGCCAGACTATGCAGTAATCTCTGTAGGAGCAGGTAATATATACGAACATCCTGATGTAGAAACACTGGATCTTCTTGAACAGGCGAATGTAATGGTTTACAGAACCGATCAAAAAGGTGATATTATTGTTGAGTCGGATGGTAAGCAACTGCAAATAAATACTAGCAAATAAGGGGTTTGCCCTGTGTTAAGCTATAAATAGTGTTTGCTGATTAAATTCAGTTGAGCCACGCGAAAACATACTTTATCATAAATATGCCATAAAGTTAGTAAAATCAATGATTTTAGGACTTAATCAGCAGACACTACTTAAAAACCAATATTATATGTAAAGGAGGAATTTAAAATGGCGTCACTCATTCAAAAGAAAGGCAAAAAACTTATAGCACTAATAGTTATTGCTGCTCTTGTAGTCATCGTTCTGGGAATATTTTACAAGGGGTATTCAAGTGCCAAAGAGAAATATGAAGCAACGATCAAGCAACTGGAAGAGGAAGTCGACAGACTTTCAGAACCGGTGGCCGTTTATGAGGAGGCCGCCCAGGAGATAGATATTGCTGTGATAAACGCGGAAATCCGTGATATCGGCGAACTTGCGACCATTGAATATCTATACACAGATGCCGGAAAATTTGAGGATCCCGCAGAACTGTTTGGAAAGGAAATTCCGTTTTCATTTACCACGAAGTCATTTATCGCAAAATGGGACGGCTCCATCAAGGCAGGGGTGAACATCCGCAAAGTTACGGCGGAAGTAAACGAGGCTAAAAAAGAGATTATTGTACATATTCCAAAGGCGGAAATACTTTCTCATGAGGTAGATGACGAGAGCATTGAAACACTTGACGAGAGAGATGGTTTATTCAATAAACTCAAGATTGAAGATATCAGAGCGTTTGATGCCAACAGCAAAGATGCTATGGAGAAGCGGGCGATTGAAAACGGGTTATTGGATAAGGCTTTTGAAAATGCGAAAGCGATTATTTATAAGCTGATAGATACTGACTTGGTGCAAGAATTGGGATATGATATCACGTTTGAGGTGATTGAGAGAATAAACCAGGGGGAGTATTAAGTGATTTACTATTCCCTAATAATCTAAATAAGGCTCCCCCATAATGGAGGAGCCTTGCGGCATATTTTTGAATATGGATCTAAATTATTTTAGCGAGGAAGTGATGGGAAAGTTATGGGATTTCTGGAGGCATATAAATATCTTGACAACTTATGCAAGGATATGAATGGTATTGGTGTTACTGGCTATATCAGGGATATGGAGCAGGAATCGAATGGGGATTTTTACGTAGGCGGATGGAAAAAAGATTATTTGCAGCTTAAGCATTATCGGTACATACGAAATCAGATTGTCCATGAAAATTATGCTAATGAAAGTAATATGTGCTCAGACAAGGATACAGCTTGGCTGGATGAATTTTATCAGCGTATTATGAGGCAGACTGACCCGCTCGCATTATGTTATAAAGAGACTAGGTTTCGTTCTTCGTCAAAATCTACTGATACGAAAAAGACTACAATAATCCAGTATGAACCATCCCAATCAGGAACGTGTCAAACGAAAAATCACCCTATGACTTGGGGGATATTGCTGTTAATTTTAGCCGCTTTTGCAGTATTGATTTTTTTATACTCCCCAATATGATAGTTTGGTTTCGAACTCAACCCAGGGATGGTTGGAGTCAAGGAAAGAATGCTGGAAGCTACTACTTGATCTTGCCTATTTTCCTACCACTCCGTATCAAACAATTCGTCAAAATCGATTTTAACATGAGGAAAGTGTAAAATTTTCAGTTCGTCCTTATTTGCCTCCGTTATGGTCTTGAAAAGAACATACCGCGGCTCCTGATTTTCATCATAATCCAGGGTGTAAATTTCTACCTGCCGTTTAGGCCAGTCCACAATCCAGTATTCATTGATCTCCTCTTTACAATAGATATCTTTCTTTTCTGTCCTGTCATACTTTTCTGTTGAATCAGACAATACTTCCATCACAAATTGAGGCGCATTGACGAACGTATTTCCGCGTCTTGATCTGATCTGACAATTGATAGAAGCATCCGGAATCACGGTTTTCTTTTCATCCCCAAACCACCATGTATACTGTACGTTATCCGGAAATACGCGACACATACTGTTTTTCAGCTGGCTGCCTACAATTCCCACAAAATTTGTGATTACCATGGAATGTTCGATATAAGCGCCGGCCATATCCGTTATTTGAATATTATTCATGATAATACCTGCTTCCTGTTTTAGTAAGTATAGTATATCAGAAATTTTTCCGGATTTCTATACTTTATGCACTCTAAAAACGCTTTGCACTCACAAATCCAAAAATAGAAACACTAGGATATACTTATCTTTAAATGAAAAAGCTAATCCCCCAGCTATGCTGGGGAGAATAGAGTAAGCGAAAGCGT
>CAJTZD010000053.1 GCA_910584235.1 uncultured Acetatifactor sp. | reverse complement strand
TGGCGGTTTATCTCTTGTTTTCGGTTGCTTGCTTCTTTACCGTACATGAGCATTTTCCAATAGGTGGTACATATGAGAATAACAATACTGAATATCACATTTTAGAAGTTATCACTCTTATCACTGTACTTATTAATCAAGTTGGCAATTTAATTTTAAAGTTTTTGTAGCCCTTTTAATATTATACGCTAAATAAAGTACCTTTCATCATATATATATATATTACTATACTTTACAGCTAGAAATAATACATTGAGAAACAAATTGCATAATCATAGAAAATTGAGGAAACTTTAAAAATACAATTTTATAATTTAAACGCTTTAAGACATGAAAAAGCAACCCGGTTAAAGGTTGCTTATACATTTGTATACACGTTATTAATTGAGCAACCAATCCAAATCGGATGCGGCTTCCTCCTCAGTAACGATACCACTTTCAACTGCTTCTTCTTTTGACATTGTACCCTCTGATCCATAAATTGTTGTACTGTTACCAGTATTTTCATCTTTTACTGTTCCGATTTCCTTCACTGCTCCGTCGTCTACAGCTGCGCCGATATCGACATTACCGTTAGCATCTGTGTAGTTAGCCAACACATCCTCGGCATACCCCAGATATACCCAGTAGTTGCCACATCTTGCTACAGAAATGTACTTCAAACCTGCATCTGTCATCGCTGCCCAGTGACCCGGACTAGCTTTCCATGCCGCATATACGTCTGCAACGGAACCATACCCCTGACCAATGTTAGCTCTGTTAGCTCCACCTCTTGTCGATGCAAGCGCATCATGAGAGTAGTTGACCACAATCGCTTTAGCACTCTCCAGTGCGTTGGAATCCAATGTGCCATTGGCGCTTACAGTTGAAAGACCCATTGCCTGTCTATCAGCGTTCAGCAGAGCCACGAACTCGCCACTTACATTCTGAGCGTCAACCGCTGTATCGTCTGTCTTAGCCGCTGTTTCGGGGGCTGAACCCTGGTTGGTTGTCTGACCGGAGCCGGATCCCTGATTGCCCGTGTTGTTTGCAGTCTGCGTTGTTTTGGTTGTTGTGGTTGCAGGCTTCTCGGCTACGATGTAGCTGTTGCTTACGAATGCCGCCTCGCCGTTCAGCTCAATCTGATACCACCCGGTCTCTTCACACTGCCCTGTCACGGTGATTTCCTGACCATATGAAAGCCTGCCGACTTTCTCGCCATCCGTTGACGGCTGGTTTCTTACATTTACCGCTGACTTGGCGTACATCGTACTTGACATCTCGTTGATGGTGTAAGAAGAATCTGCTGTTTCTTCCCCTGTGGTTGTCCCGGCCTGGTTTGCCTCGTCTGTCTGGTCTGCGCTGTCGGATTGCCCGGTCTGCGTCACGCTGCCGCTTTCATCGGCATTCCTGTCAGAGGGTGCCTCCGCCCCGGTTTCAGGCTCCGCTGTGGGCTCCGGTGTTTCTTCTGCCGATGGTTCTTCTGTGGGTTCCGCCGTTTCCTGCGGTTCGGATTCCATAGCTCCGGTTCCCTCTGCCCCGCTTTCCTGGCTGCTTTCTGCATCCGCCATGGCTTGCACCTTGCCGTCCCCCTCCATCCTGTTTCCGCAGCCAGCAAAAACACTGGCTGTCATTGCTGTGATTAGCAATGCCGTCACGATTTTCTTCTTCATGTCCGTCTCCTCCTCGTTGAGATTCTTTCTCCGGAAATCCGTTCAGGGATTTATCCACCTATAGAATACCCCCCCGGATTTTTTGTCAATAGAAACCTCCGAAATACTGAAAGGCTCTTCATGTTGCCAAAACCGGTTCCAGATTCTTTGTTTCTGCCCCATATCCCTAAAAACTTCTATATGATGATGCCAAAAGGAGTGGGCAAGACAATGGACGAATTCGGAAAAGTAACCTTGAACCTGGAAAAGCTGATTCAGGAAAAAGGAATAAGCAAGACGCAATTATCATATAAGGCAGAGATAAGCCATACCCAGATTAACCGCTTCTGCAAGAACGATGTGGCCCGGATAGATTTGAATACGATAGCCAGGCTATGCCATATCCTGAAATGCAATGTAGCCTATTTGCTTATATATGAACCCGCAGAAAATCCTGGGGTACAGACGGAAAAGCAGCGTGTCAAGGGGAACGTGGAATAAATTGACGCTTCTCTTTAAGCGCCGCTCTTTAGTTTTTATGCCGCGAAAGCCCCTTGATGCGGCGGAAGCTGGTGGAAGACCATGAGGATAGGGGGATTGATAAATGCACTTCTTATCAATTCCCCTATCCTGTTACAGCTGTCTACAGAATTTTAGACACACAAAAAACAGCGGAACCCCACATTTTATGGAATTCCGCTGCATAAAAAGAAGAGCGATAGACGGGACTCGAACTAATTTTTTTACACCAATAAAACCCAGTAAAATCACGTTCTGAAATTTCATGACAAAATCCATGACAAGATTCTTTTTTTCAATTGAACAATGCTTTCCGTAGCTTTTCAGCGGCCTCCCTTTTGGCATCCTCTTCCTTTTCCATCATGGAGTGTCTATACACGGATTTCATGACATGATCGGTTTCCCATCCGCCCATGCGCATGATGTCGGCTTCTGGCACTCCCAGGGAAGACATCTTGCTGGCGAAGTAGTGGCGGAGCTTGTGGATGGAGAAGTCGGGTATGCCCAGCTTGCGCTCAGTACGCTCCAGGAACTGCGTTATAGAGTTGGGGTGGCCCTTGTATACATACCCTTGGTGCCGGATTCTGTCCGCCAGTTCCACCGGGACGATTATGTCCCGCTTGCTGGCGGTGGTCTTTGTGGTCTTGATGACCCATTCCTTATTTTCGTCCTGCACCATGGCTTTGTTGATATGCACCACGTCCCCATCGATGTCCTCCGGCTGCAGGGCGCAGATTTCAGATCGGCGCATCCCATAACAGGCCAGCATGATTGGCACCTCAAATTCCGTTCCGCTGGCACACTCGAAGATCCGTCTGATGTCCTCCCCGGAGGGTATGTACGGTTCATTCTTGATCTTTTGTGGCAGGGTAGTATAAAGCTTCAAGCTGGGGTAGAAGACGCTTAAGACAGCGGAAATGAAGCCATGGTAATTCCGCACGGTCTTCGGGCTGTGCTCGCCGGACAGACGGTTTACTTCCGACTGCACGTCTAAGGCAGTGATGTCATGGACATTTTTCCCCATCAGCTTTTCTGACAGGCTCCCCATGTAGCTTTTGTACCCCCTTATGGTGGCCGGGGACAGGATGTTCCGCTTCGACTCTCGTAAATAACAAGAGTTATAACGGCGCAAAGCATAATTACGAGTGAAAACAGATCACTATATGTAACCATAGCACCAGCCTCCTTTCTCGGCGGCTGACGTAATCGCCCCTCCGGCTCCCTGGGCAAGCATATTATATTGTCATGGTACAAACGTCCACAACCTGTGGACATTTCATTCCTTTCTTCCTGTTGCGACATCGCAGCAAGTGTGATACAATTTCCTTGTTACCGCCCCGATACTGGTGACAGGAAGGGGGTGCAATCTATGGAAATGTTGTTGTCCTTCTTCATCTCCGTATTGGCCAGCGTAGTTGCCTACTACCTGTGCAAGTGGTTGGACGAAGATGAATAGACGGTAACCTGACCCGAACGGTTGACTTCTCCGCAAAAGAAAGAGAACCCCCGGAAGTATTGCGAGTGCTTCCGGGGGTTCGTCCTTTTGCGCATCTATGGATGCTGTTGTCCTTTTGCCTAACGGCATTATAGCATATGCAGAATAGGAATGCAATATACTTTCCCCGGAATATTTCGTTCTATTGCGTGCTTTTTCGCTTTAATCCAGTCTACAACTGTCTACAGAATTTTAGACACACAAAAACAGCGGACCCCCCATTTTATGGGATTCCGCTGCAAATTAAAAAGAGCGATAGACGGGACTCGAACCCGCGGTTTCCACCTTGGCAAGGTGGCGCTCTACCAACTGAGCCACTATCGCATTGCCTGTACTTGTATTAGTATACGGCAAACTATTCGGTATGTCAAGCAATATTTTAAATTTTTACAGCAAATTTTTACCCAAATTTTTACAGCACTTATTTGTTCTTCTGACTTATCAGATGATATATTAAGTCGAGACACATTATATTAATGTAGGTTAAATTTCAAGTATATCATGAAAGTATTTGCAACTCTTAATCGTGTTGCTTTTTTAATGCTTTCGTATTCTGCAGAAACTTCAAATGAAAATGAATATCTGCATTCAACAATATATAATCTGTAATGTCTAAAAATCCCCCCTGTCCTCCCGAAATATTGCGTCAATTTTGACGCCATGCCTGCAATATTACGAAATTTTATAAAACGTATATTTTTCTTGTCAGCTATACAAATTAGTGCTAAACTAGATATGTTGTTTAAAAACACAAATTTAGGAGGAAGAGTAACATGAAAAAAGCAAGTAAGATGCTGGTCGTACTGTTGGCCCTTGTTATGGCTCTGACCATATGCGGGTGCGGCGGCAGCGACAGTGGAAAAGATCTGGTGGGGACATGGTCACTGGATTATGACATGGCAAGTCTCTTGGCCGGAGAACTGGGGCCCGACTACGCGGATTTCAATACACCGTTAGTGGTTTCCATCTGCTTCCAGTTCAACGAGGACGGAACTTTCAGCATGTTCGGCGAGCAGGAGTCTTTCAACGCCAATTTCAACACCTGGATGGATGAGTTCCTGGCATTCAGTACCCAGATGATCTACACACAGTACGAGGAAATGGGTCAGAGCAAAGAGGAGGCGGATGCCGCTTTCCAGCAAATGTATAACCAGGACATTGAAAGTTTTATGCGCCAGACTATGGAGGAGTCCGTTGACGCCAACGCACTGCTCAGCGAAATGACCACGAACGGTAAATATGAGACCTCCGGAGATAAGCTCTACATGGCTGCTGACGGAGAGGAGATCGACAAGAACGCTTACGACGTATTCACGGTAAGCGGCGATACCCTGAAGCTGGAGCTTCCCTCCGGCGCTGATTCCAGCCAGGCAGAAGTTCTTCCCGGTCTGGCGTATCCTTTGGAAATGAAGAAAACAAATTAATCATGAGCCTTACCTCGATTCCATATCCTGGTAGGCTGGGCCTTGGGCGTGGGACTGCGAAACAGCAGCCTGCCCAGGGCTTTTTTGTTAAAAGGAAACAGAGGCCAGAAGTAGCTGAACCCGCCAAACGTAGGCGTGGTGGCAGCGGAGAGCAGCACAAGCGCCAGACAGACCCCCAGCCCCCAGATACCGAACAATCCCGTGCCTGCAATCAGTAAAATCCGGTAAAGCCGGATGGCATCGCCAAACTCCGTATCCGCAATGGCTAAGGACGCCAGCAGCGTAACGGCGGCATAGAACAGCACCTCCGCAGTGGCCCAATTCAGGCTCACCGCAATATCCCCTATAATCAGCCCTCCCACAATGGACAGGGAACCGGAGAACTTTCCGGAGCTCAAGGCGGAGGAATATTTGAACAGGTCCAGCAGAAACTCCATTGCCAGAATATAGAAAAACAGTCTTTCCCTAGTCAGTCCCACCTCCGAGAGCAGTCCCAGGCTCCCTGCCAGATCCGGAAACCAGGCCGTAATCAGCAGAAATATGGGCAGTAAGAGCAGGCTCACGGGAATGCACAGAAATCGCACCAGCCGAAAGTAAGTGCCCACGGCGGGACTCTTATAATAGTCCTCCGGACTCTGTGTGAACTGAAAAACCGTACAGGGAAGTATCAGCACAAGGGGAGAATTGTCCACCAATACCACAATATGTCCCTCCAGCAGATAGCTGCAGGCCACATCCGGACGCTCCGTCATTCGGATACTGGGCAGAGGATTCCACCAGTGCCTGTGTACCAGAAGCTCCTCCAGACTTTTTGCGCCCATGGTCAGGGAGGTAATCCGCAGGGCGTCTATCCTGTGCTCAAGCATATCCAGTAACCCTCTGTTTACCGTACCCCGTATATACGCAACCGCCACATCCGTCCTGCTCTCCTCTCCCACGCTGTGCATGGAGAAGACGAGTCCCCGGGAACGCACTCTGCGGCGAATCAGGTTCGCATTCAACAGCAGGGTCTCCACGAATCCGTCTCTGGCACCCTTAGTCGCCCGCTCCAGATCCGGCTCCGATATTCCTCTGGCGGGGTAGGTCCGCGCATCTATGAGAATAGCCGCGGAAAATCCGTCTACGATCAAAACCGCCGGACCGCTTAAAAGATTGCGGATAATGTCATCCCAGGAATCACACAGGGAAGCCTGGGCATAGCCTAATTTCCCGTCCAGATACCGCACAATATCCTCAACCTTAGCGTCTTTTGTGTAAGAGGCATTCTGGAGATCGGAAAATATCTGCTGCAGCACCTCTGTCCTGCAGAAACCGTTTAAGCCCAGAAAAAAAGCCGGAGTTTCCCCCAGGTACAAATGTCTCGTCATGAAATCAAAGCTTTCTCTCACCGGTATTTTATCTTCGATATAACATATATTTTCATCCAGTACAGTGGATAAAGCCATGGCATTCTGTTCCTTTCAGATGACTTTCCTTAACATTTTTTCCATCTTTCCACGGCTTATTCGCGATTTATGAAGTTTTCACAGGAATGTCTGCTGAAAATGCTATGTAGGACGAAGAGAAAATTCCCATGAAAGAAATCTCTGCTTCGTCCGAGAAAATCCGGAAATCGTCCGGTACCGCGGCAGCCTATGGTCACCGGAAAAGCCACACCATGCCAAGCCCTATCAGCAGGATACCGGAAACCGGCTCCGCGGCACAACCCGCCAGCTGCAGCATGCGGCACCCTCCCAGCCGGTTGCCGCCCTCCAGGAACAATACGGAACAGACAAAGGTGGCAATGGCGGCAGGTACCAGCGCAAGCCCCGCCAGACTGGCACTCAGGCCTGCGCTCAGGTTATTCAGGGAAAGTGTCAGGCTTAAGGTCAGCACCTCCGGCAGGCTAAGAGAAAGGGCAGCCCCCGGTAATAACTCTGCACAGTCTGCAGACGCCCCCCGGGGCGTCTGTTCCGGTCCTGTCGGCCGGCAGGCCGGTGAAAGCCCGGAGGGCTTTCCTCCGCAGTCCCCGGCTATGGCCGGCCGCCTTGCCCTGCTGCGCAGCAGGGACATCCCCCACTTTGCGATATAGTACAGCCCCAGAAGAACCAGAACCAGACTTCCCGCGTACGCACTGACCATTGCCGGCAGAAGCACCGCCAGCCGATGCCCCAGCCCTACGCACAAACAGGTCGCCAGCAAAGTAACCAGGCTGATGGCCAGATTCTGCCAAAGCCTGATCCGCACTCTGCGCAGCCCAAATCCGATCCCCACCAGGAGTGCGTCCAGGCTCGCTGAAATCCCGAACAGGAGAGAAGTGATCAGCATAGGAAATCTCCTGCGTCACATAAGTCTCCATTTACTATACTCACGAGCGGTCAAATTTGGCACAGATTCATGATACTTTCCCGGCCGCCGCTTCCTTAATCAACTGCACAATGGTGCGGATAGAGTCCATCTGGCCGCTGTCGTTCATGGCATCCCGAAAAGTCTGCCTGGAGAAATAGAGTTCATGCACCTTATCCACCAACAGCTCGGTGGTCAGGTCGTCCTCCTCTATCACGATAGAAAATCCCTGGGCCTCAAAGGACCTGGCGTTAAGCAGCTGGTCTCCTCTGCTGCTGGATGCCGGAAGCGGAATCAGAATATTGGGCTTTTTTAACGCCAGCAGCTCGCAGATGGCATTTGCCCCGGCCCTGGAGATCACAATGTCAGCCATGGCGAACAGATCCTTAAGCTCTGCCTTAATATACTCGAACTGCTTATAACCCGGTGTGTTCAAAAGCAGATTATCCACCTTGTCTTTTCCGCACAGATGCACGATCTGAAAATCTCCCAGCAGGCTGGGCAGCGCGGCCCGCACGGCCTTGTTCACGTTAGCTGCCCCCAGACTTCCGCCGATGACCATGATCACGGGCGTATTGGCATTAAATCCACACAAATCCAGACCTGCCAGCTTATTGCCCTGGGCCAGTTCCGCCCGAATAGGGGAACCCGTTAGCACAGCTTTGTCTTCCGGCAGGAGCTTTAAGGTCTCCGGGAAATTGCAGCAGACTTTTCTGGCCGCAGGAATGCATATCTTGTTGGCAAGCCCCGGCGTCATGTCGGATTCATGGATGATGCACGGGATACCAAGGGTCGCCGCAGCCCGTACCACCGGTACGGACACAAAACCTCCTTTGGAAAAGACTACATCCGGCCGATATCCTTTCAGGAATTTCCTCGCCTCCGAGAAGCCTTTTATAACCCGGAAAGGATCCGTCAGATTCTTCAGGTCAAAATACCGCCTGAATTTCCCGGTGGAAATACCCCTATATGGCAGATCAAAGTCCCCGATCAGCTTCTTCTCGATCCCGTCGTAAGATCCCATATAGGTAATCTCAAACCCCGCTTCCCGGAGAGCGGGAAGCAATGCAATGTTGGGGGTAACATGTCCTGCGCTGCCCCCGCCTGTCAATACGATTTTTTTCATAGACAAAGCCTTTCAGAATCAGGATTGAATCATTTCTTCCAGCGCCAGGGCCAGCTGGTCCGGGCAGGATGTGGACTTCATGCCGCAGCGGATGCCTTTTAAGCGGGAGATGGCCTCCTGGGGCTTCATCCCTTTCACCAGCGCGCTTACGCCCTGAAGATTGCCATGGCAGCCTCCCATGAACTTTACGGAATCAATGAGACCGTCTTTCAGCTCGATATCAATCTGCTGTGAACAGGTTCCGTGTGTCTTGTATTTCAGTGAATCCATAGTTTTCCCTCTCCTTTTGTTCATTATTAAAGTACATTTTAGCAGATTTTCCCTTATTCTGCAATCGCTTTTTGCGGGCCAGGCATGTCCGAAAAATAGCTGTTTTCCTGTCAGAAAAGCAGGGAAAAATGCGACGGAAAAATCTGTAAAACAAGGGCTTGTTGCGTTATACTGAAATCATGGCAGGCTTGTCCGCCATATGCCCTGCAAACAGAAAGGAGGTACATTATGTTTCGCGTTTTTCAGGAAGAAAGGCTGATAACGATTGCAATGTTTACCTGTCTGGGAATCAGCATCATCCTTCGTATATTTTTAGGGCTGCTGTACCGGAATATGATAAAGGAGGCCGACAATATGGCTTCCACAAAAAACAGACTGCTAAGGCAGTGCAAGACAAAGTTCGCCAGCTGCTATGAGCTCAGCGGCGGCGTGGCAAATATTCCCGTGTTTGTGGACAAGTTCCTGAACAGAATGGCTCTGGGGCATCTGTCTTTTGATACCCTTTACCATCTGTCAGGCCAGATCATGCTCCTGTCCATAGTCTGCTCCGGTGTGGGCGTGTGTAAAAGCATCCTGGCAGGACGGACTCTGGGAGACGTACTGCCATTCTATATTGCCAGCTTTTTCGGCCTCTATGCCTATTTCAGCATTTCCACGGTGGTGGACGTCAGCGGCAAGAAGCGGATTCTTAAGGTAAATCTGGTGGATTACCTGGAAAATCATCTCTCACCCCGCATCGACATTACCAGGCAGGACATTGAAATGCTTTATGGGGAGTCCGTATTTGAGGAAAAGCGGGAAAGTCGTACCGGAGGCAGCAGAGGCAGACGGCGCAGGACCGGACGCAGTGCGGTATTAAGGCCCCAGGAGCAGCGCACGCTGGAGCTGATGCCTATAGGAAACCGGATGGCCGCCGGCGGAGAAGACCTGGCGGACACGGACACTCTGGCGTCCCAGCCCCAGGCTCCCGAACAGATGCCCGCTCCGCCCCTTTCGTCCGACAGCTCCACACTTCCCGATTCCGCCGCTGTCACGGAGGAGGAGCTGGAGGCGCTGTTAAAGGAATTCCTCACTTCCTGACAGATCCTGTTTCGGGGAAGTTTTGCAAAATCTGCCAATTTATCTTGAATTTGCGTTTTAACTTTGCTACACTGAAAAAGGAAGAGAAAAGGGACAAGTTCTTGCCGCGGGCGGATAAAACCTGCAAAATGAACGGGATTCCCTGGAATTGGAGGATAGAGAACATGAGCAAGCAAGTGACATTTGATTATTCCAAGGCTTCTTCTTTTATCTCACAGGAAGAAGTAGGCTACATGAAAAAGCTGGCGCTGGACGCCAAAGAGGTCCTGGTCTCCAAGAGCGGAGCGGGCAATGATTTCTTAGGCTGGGTGGACCTGCCAACAGATTACGATAAGGATGAATTCGCCAGAATCAAGGCTGCGGCACAAAAGATTCAGAGCGACTCCGAAGTGCTGCTGGTCATCGGCATCGGCGGCTCCTATCTGGGCGCCAGGGCGGCCATCGAATTCCTGGGCCACAGCTTCTACAATGTGCTGGGCAGGGACCTGAGGAAGACTCCCGAGATTTATTTCTGTGGCAATTCCATCAGCTCCACTTATCTGAAGCACCTGATGGATGTGGTAGGCGACAGGGATTTCTCCGTCAATATGATCTCCAAGTCCGGCACCACCACAGAGCCTGCCATTGCTTTCCGTGTATTCAAGGCGCTGTTGGAGAAGAAATACGGCAAAGAGGGCGCGGCGAAGCGCATTTACGCCACCACCGACAAGGCTAAGGGAAGCCTGAAGCGCGTGGCGGACGAGGAGGGCTATGAGACATTCGTAGTGCCGGACGACGTAGGCGGACGTTTCTCCGTCCTGACAGCGGTAGGCCTGCTACCCATTGCGGTCAGCGGCGCGGATATCGACAAGCTCATGGAGGGTGCAGCCAGCGGACGTAAGCGCGCTCTGGAGAACGATTTCGAGAGCAATGACGCCCTGCAGTATGCGGCGCTGCGCAACATCCTGCTGCGCAAGGGCAAGAGCGTGGAGATCCTGGCCAACTATGAGCCTGCGGTACACTATGTCTCCGAGTGGTGGAAGCAGCTCTACGGCGAGAGCGAGGGCAAGGACCAGAAAGGAATCTTCCCTGCCAGCGTGGATTTGACTACAGACCTGCACTCCATGGGACAGTTTATCCAGGACGGCGCGCGGATCATGTTCGAGACGGTTCTCAACGTGGAGACCTCCAGGGAGGAAATCAAGATCGGGGAGGAGCCGGTGGATTTGGACGGCCTGAACTATCTGGCCGGAAAGACCGTGGACTTCGTAAACAAGAGCGCCATGAACGGAACCATTCTGGCCCATACGGACGGACAGGTACCCAACTTCATGGTAAATATCCCTGAGGTAAATGAGTTCTACCTGGGCGAGCTGTTCTATTTCTTCGAGTTCGCCTGCGGCGTCAGCGGATATCTCCTGGGCGTGAATCCTTTCAACCAGCCCGGTGTCGAGAGCTATAAAAAGAACATGTTCGCCCTGCTTGGAAAGCCCGGCTACGAGGCCCAGCGGGAAGAGCTGCTGGCAAGGCTGGGACAGTAGAAAGCGCTCTGCCGGAGGGCAGAATCCATAAGTCTGCGGTGTGCCGGCGGGATACCGGACGGACGGTTTTAGGATAGTTTTAGGATAGTTTTAGGGCGGTTTTAGAACGGATTACAAAAATACGGCGGAGTCCGGAAAACCTCAGTTATGAGGGAGGTTCGGATTCCGCCTCAGCTTCCATCTCGGCTTTCCGACTTTCACCCGACTTTCAGTTTCGGTTCCCGCCATGGCTTTCCACCGCTTTCGGCAAAGCATTATACACCGAAAGCAGTTGACAGAAATCCCCATTGCGGATAGAATAGCAGATAGCGGAAATCCTGCAAAACAGGATGTACCGGATTGGCATGGGCGGCAGAATGCCCAGGGGGAACGGAAATGAAGATAGTAATCTTGGAACGAAACAGCGTGGGAACGGATGTGTCCGTGGACTGCATCAGCGAGCTGGGGGATGTCACCATTTATGACAATACTGTCACTATAGACGAAATCCGGGAGCGCGTAAAAGATGCGGATATTATCATCGCCAACAAATCTCCCCTGCGGGAGGAAACCCTGCGTGACGCGCCCAATGTAAAGCTGATCTGCGAGTTCGCCACAGGCTTTGACAACTGCGATCTGGACTACTGCAGCTATCGGGGCATTAAAGTAACAAATGTGCGGGATTACTGCACGGCCATGGTGGCCCAGCACACCTTTACCCTGGCTTTGGCCTTAAGCCAGAAGCTGTTCCATTATGACAATTATGTAAAGTCCGGCGCTTACAGCGCCCAGGACCGCTTCTCCAATTTTGACCTGCCTTTCCGGGAGCTGGAGGGCAAGACCTGGGGCATTGTAGGCATGGGCAATATCGGCAGGCGGGTGGCAAAGATCGCGGAGGCTTTCGGCTGCAGGGTGATCTTTCATTCCGTCACAGGAAAGAGCAGATGCACGGAATATCCCGGGGTGGATAAGGACACACTGCTTGCAGAGTGCGATTTTCTCTCCCTCCACTGTCCTTTAAGCGATCTGTCCCGCAATTTCATAGACCGTGCCGCACTGCGGAAGATGAAGCATACAGCGGTACTGATCAATGTAGCCAGAGGGCCGGTGGTGAACAACACCGACCTGCATGAGGCGCTGGAAGCCGGCGAGATCGCCGCTGCCGGCCTGGATGTGTTGGAAAAGGAGCCTCTGTCTTTGGACAACCCCTTAAGCCGCTTCCGGGACAGCACCCGTCTCATTATCACGCCCCATCTGGCCTGGGCCAGCGTAGAGGCCCGCAGGCGCTGCGTGGAGGAGGCGTACCGCAATATTGCCGCTTTTCTGCAGGGGGAAAACCGAAATGTGGTAAATCCCTGACAGACTCATGCATCACCGCAGACTGGATTGCTCAGGCGGTTAGCCAGCCTTACGAGCGGAAAATTTTACCGCCCGCGGGCACAGCGACCGCCAATATAGAACACAGAGGGGCAATCACAGTATGGGAATCATGCCCAACAACAGGAGGAAACCAGTGACAGAAAAATGCAAGGCACTGTACAGAAAATATGAAGAAATCATCGTCTACCTGATCGTAGGCGTTCTGACTACCATTGTGGCCTGGACCGCAAAGTTTGTGGCAAATGCCCTGCTGTTCCGCAATACCATGTACCCCACGCCCTTTGAGAACACCGTGCTCAGCACCATCAACTGGGTGGCAGGCGTGATTTTCGCTTATTTTACCAACCGGCGTTTTGTTTTTAAAAGCAAAAAGCCTATGCGGAAAGAAGCGCCGAAATTCGTGCTCTCCAGAGTGTCCACCTGGATTCTGGATATTGTGGTGATGCAGGTCCTGACCGCGCTGAACATTAATTTAGTGGTGGCCAGCGTTATTTCGGCCGTGCTGGTGACCATTGCGAATTATGTGTTCAGCAAGCTCTTCGTCTTTAACAAATCCAAAGACGCGTAATGATCAAAGGACTTCCGCTCAGGGCAGAAGTCCTTTGATCATTTCCTTTACCAACGCCGCGGAGTGCTTCGCCGCCGCGGCCTCAAAGGTGGGGTAATCCATTTCGGCGCTGTCGTCCGCCTTGTCCGAAATGGCCCGGATGATGACAAAAGGCAGGCTGTTGAGATAAGCGCCATGGGCGACGGAAGCCCCCTCCATCTCTGCACAGTCTCCCTGGAACTGAGTGATCAGGCGCTCCTTTACCTCTTTGCTGGAGATGAACTGATCGCCGCTGACCACTCGGCCGCACATGACATGAATGTCAGGATTCACTTTTTCGCAGGCCTCTTTCGCCAGCGCCATCATCTGCTCATCGGCCTTGAATTCCCGAAAGCCCATCTGGGGCACTTCTCCCGGCTGATAACCGAAGATCGTCGCGTCCATGTCATGATGCAGGGCGTCCCTGGAAATCAGGATATCGCCGATATCCAGCTGCGCATTCAGGGAACCTGCCACGCCTGTGTTGATCACATGGGATACCCGAAACTCGTCTGCCAGAATTTGTACGCATAACGCAGCGTTCACCTTTCCGATGCCGCTGCGCACGATGACTACGGGAGCACCTCCCAAAGTGCCCTCAAAAAAGTCCATCCCTGCCTTTTTCACCACAGCAGTCACATTCATTTCCTTTTTCAGCTGTTCTACCTCCAGCTCCATTGCTCCTATAATGCCGATCTTCGTCATACTATACTCTCCTCGTTTCCGCATGGTATTCTGTCATTTTTGCCACCGCACATTGCCTGTACGGTGATATTCCGGCCCGGGTTCTTTCCAGCGCCCTTACGGTCTGGTGCCTGCACTGTCTGCTGTAAGACAGCCTTTTCCTCCGGCTTTAGTCCGGATAGACCAGGCGGCTGTCATCGATTCCGTAGAGCACTTTCTCCAGATATCTCTCCGCCAGGAAATTTGCCATGGGCAGATTCATGTCCAGATAATTGCCGCAGTCCTTGGGGGAAGCGCCGGGCACCTCGCCCCGAAAGTCCCGGATAAATTCACACATTTGGGTCATCAGAGGCACGACGTCCCTGGAACTGTAGTCTCCGGCCAGCAGCAGATAGAAGCCTGTGCGGCATCCCATGGGGCCGAAATAGATGGTCTTCGGGCCGTATTCCGGGTGGTTTCGCAGGAATGTGGCTCCCAGGTGCTCAATGGTATGCACCTCCGCCGTATTCATGACAGGCTCCTCGTTAGGGCTGGTCATGCGCAGGTCAAAAGTGGTGATGACCTCCGCGCCCACCGTGTCCTTGCGGGACACATAGACACCGGGCTGAAGTTTGATGTGGTCAATGGTGAAACTTGCTATTTTTTCCATGTGAGTTCATTCCTCTCTTAAAATAAATCGCTATGCGTTCCTGTTCTGGTTTTCTTTCCTTTTCCGCGCTTCTTTCATGGCTGCTTTCGTCTCCTGATTAGGCACATCCGTCTCTTCGTCCATCCGCATTGTGACATTCGCCGTTGCCATTCTATCACTCCTCTTGTTATTATATTTATTTATCAGCTGCCCTTTCACTCCTTTTTATCGGCAGGAATAAACGGAATCAAGCCTTTCTCATAACATGCTTTCTGCAATTCCAAAGGAAGCATTCTGGCATCAAGCAGAAATCCGTTTATGGATACCGTCCATAGCATGGGATTGCTGGCAGTCCTTGAGGGCAGACACCATTCTGCCTTGGAATAGTCTATCTTGAGCAGTTTTTTGATCGTTGCTGCCTTGTTTGATGCGGTTGATGCGGCAATCCCGAACGGCGCGGCTAACTCTTTTGCCGTCATATGGATTGGCTGGCTTTTGTCAAAAATAAAGTTATTGCTTCCAACAGCATAGACGATTCCGGCGGCCCAGCTATAAACCGTACCGCTTTTTAACGGCGAGGGACGCTTGCAGCAAAGCTTTTCCAGCGCATGGAGGCATAACTCTTCATATTCTTTGTTGAGATATTCTGCGCTATAATCCGTCAGCAGCTTTGAAATTGCTTCATAAGTATTCTGCATTTCTTTTGGAATGTTTAATGGCATGTTTAACCTCCGAACTTTTCTTTCTGTAGTTGTGTTCTATAAAAATTTCTCTTCTATTGCTAACAGTATACTTTAAAAATCAAGTTTCATCAAGGAATAAATGCAAATGTGGTTAAACTTGAATCAACAAAACCAGGAGAGAATTCCACCGACAAAAAATGTTATATGGCACAACAATAAAGGACGTTATAGATTTTGTGCAAAGCTTTGAACCATGGGATGAAGTCGGTGCTTGTATTTTTGATAAAGATATAGATTGGGGCGTTGCAATTACACATTAGGTTATAGATAATAAAAAAGCAGGTGATGGGAATCGAACCCACATATCCAGCTTGGAAGGCTGGTGTTCTACCACTGAACTACACCTGCATAAATATTGCTATTCAATTCTCTGAGGCTTTCCTCGCTACGACACTGAATATTTTACACGGAAATATGGCCGTTGTCAATACTTTTGCGAAATTTTTTTCAAATACTTGATTTCTGCATTTTGTAATACTGCAGCAGCAGCCTCACCACGCGGCTGTAGCTCACGGCGCCGTCCGAAATACCGTTTACTTTCAGATTCGTGTCAATAAACACGTCGGCTGCCTTGTCCACGATTTCGGTGTCGATAAGGGCTTTCCCATTGATCCGGTCCCACTCCTCCTGGGCTACGAAGATATTGTCTTTCCAGACCTGGGCCTCGACTTCCACCGGACGGATGTGCGTTATGGCTTCCTCATAGGCGGCCCTGTTCTCTTTCCATGCCTTATAAATGTCATTGTTCAGATACACCAGCACGCTTAAGTATCCCGCATACCGGAAAAACGCGTCCTCCGACCGCACACAGGCCAGATACGCTATGAAGTTGGCCTCGTCTTCATAGATATATCCCCGCAGATGGGCCAGCTCATGGCACATAGTGGAGGGGAAATTCAGGATATGCATGACATCATTGTAATTGGCTTCCATGGAAAACGGGAAATAGTATCCCTGCATATGCTGCTGGCACATAAAATCCGAGGCCGCCAGCGCCTTGGGCCTGGGATAATATCCGTCCAGCCGGGGATAGTCCTCCCCCAACTGCGCCATGAGCTCCCTGGCCATATCTTCCATGTCCAACAGCGCTCCGTCCCGGCCTATGCTGCCCCGGTACAGCACCATACCGCTCTCGTCCCGCTCCATGACACGGCTTAAGCTATTGCACTGTTCCGCCACCATATTGTAGACTTCGATGAGCTCCTCCAGCGTATACTCATTATCGTCCTGGCCGAAATACTGCCGGGAAAAGGTGGACGCATGATAGAGGATAAAACAGTTCAGCGTCATCACCAGGCAGACACAGACCAGCACCCACGCGAAAAAACGATAATACCTCCTGCTGAATCTTTCGAATCCACGCATGCCCGCCGCTATCTCCATCGTCCCGTTCCCGAACATCCCCGGAGCGCCCATATCGTCTTCCGCCCCGGCCCTGCACACTGCCGCCTCTATCCCCGGAGCATGTACAGACCTCCTGTGCCCTGTTCCGCGCAGAACATAGCGAGCCGCCCGCACTGCCCCAATCCCTGCCCACACGATTCCAAGCAATACAGTCCCTCCGGCCAATGCCACGCCCGCCCCCAGCATCCACTCCCCCACGGAAAAGGGAAAGAGCCCGCTTACCCGGCCGTAGGTATTGACCCAGACAGGAAAGATATGCGCGATATACCAGTCCGCGAAAGCAGTGCTGTTCCGTGCAGCCGCATTCAGCAAAACAACCGCAGCCGCCATGGTCAGATACAGCAACGTGCTTTTTCGCATTAATTTTCTCCTGTCCATTCTCTGTCCTCCCGGGATTGTTTCCTGCTTCCTGATTTTCTGTTCTCCGTTCAAGCTGTTTCCCGTTCTTGTGAAAAAAGATGAACACACGGACATGTTCATCTTTTTCGGGCACAACTATAGAATTGATTATTTTATTACGATATCGCTCCAACTATCAGAGGGCACCAGGGAAATATAGGTCTTACCGGTATTGAGCTGGATTTCTTCATTTGTGCCTTTCTTGTAAAAGACAGTGGGGGAAGTCTCCCCGGACTTACTCCAAGTCACCTCTACAGCCTTTCCTCCCGTGATATAATATCCGCTCCCTGAGCCGATAAGATTATAAATCATATATCCGCCATCATCCAGCTGGGAAAAGGAGCAGCTCTGGATCAAAAGGTTTTTGAAAGTCAGCTGGGCATTGTCATGCTGGGGGTCAAGGTGCGCTTCCCCATATTCATAGTAATCATATGTACCTGTCCCCTCATCGTATTTCAGCGTGGATTTGTTATGAGGGAACGGCAGCTGAAGCTCTGTACAATCCTTTGCTCCGCTCTCACCGGTCAGATCAATCTCTGTGTCCGAGAACTGGAAATGCTCTCCGGGATAATGCTTATTATACTCCCTGCTGTATCCTGTGCTGTCAAAGTTCTTCTCCAGATCTCCTGTCAGGATATATTCTGTAAATTCCCAATCCTTACCATTTGTTACACGTCCAAAGGTGCCGCTGAAATTGTCGCAATAATCTTTTGCAATCCATTCATCTACATAGAAAGGACCTCCGTCATGGCATAGCACCGCATTCCATTCCGCAGCCAGAGGGATATTCGTGGATCTGGTGCTTCGAATACTTCCCATCTGCTCGATTTTGCCCCAGTCCTTTACAATGGCCATAAGACGCGTGATTCTGCCGTTCAACGTACTGTTCATAATTTCATAGACCACGTCCGCTTCCGTCAGTCCGTAATGAGGCAGCGCTTTTTTTTCATTGTCTATCATAACCGCAATGGGCCTCTGATCTTTCAGCTCCTCGTCGATCCACTCATTGGTAATCTCGCTGCGATACATCCCCTCGTGGTTTTCCTCTTCCTCCGGCTCCTGCTGGGATTCGGATTCTGACTCGTCCGGGGCTTCCGAGGTAGGCTCCGGCGTCTCGTCTATGATCACGGGCTCCAGGGGCGGTATCGAGGAGCTGTCTTTGTCCTCTCCTCCGCAGCCGGTCAGAATAAATGCCGCTGCCATAATCGCGGCCAATACTTTCTTTTTCATGAAAAAATCCCTTCCTTTTTCCTTTTTTCTATCATAAAATCAAGAGCAGATTCTATGCTCTAAATTCTATTCTTAAGTATTTTATCTCTAAATGAGACTCTTTGTCCATTTATTCCGGAAAATATAAAAAATTATTAGGGAATTCACTCTTTTTCGTCCATATACGCTCGTGATCCCGTTGCTCCGGTCTGTCCCTGGTATTTTCCGCGGTAGGGATGAAGCGCATCCTCATCCATCCCGGCAAATACAAGCTGGCCTACCCTGCGCCCGGCTTTCAGCTCAATGGCACAGCGGTTGGCATTGAACAGTTCCAATGTAATCTCTCCCTGAAAACCCGGATCCACCCATCCCGCATTCTGGATGAACAGGCCCATCCGTCCCAGAGAGCTCCTGCCCTCCACAAATGCCGTCAGGTTGTCCGGCAGGGCTATGTATTCTTTCGTAGTAGCCAGTACGAACTGCCCCGGCAGGAGCACATACCGGTCTGTCTCCATGGTCCGGTACTGAATCTCGTTCTCCAGGTCTATGACACCCGTGGGCAGATCCTCTATGATGCTGAACATATTTCCCAGGCGTATATCCACGCTGGCAGGCTGTATCTGACTCTCCTCCAGAGGCGAAATGGACAGCGTCCCCTCCCGGAGCATTTTCATGATCGTCCTGTCTGATAAAACCATTCCGCCCTCCTCGTTTCTTTCGTGTTATATACTCACAGATATCAAAGTTTGCCTCACTGTCCGGCTCACAAGCTTAGCGCCGCCGGCCTCTCGGCTTTCAAGTCAGCCCGGCTTTTCGCTGTGCCGCCACGGTCATCGGTATCCGGCAGCTGCCAGATTGCGGTAGCTTTGTTCCAGGCAGTCAAAGGGGCTTCCCTGGCAGATGTCCTGTTCCACCAGCAGATATTCACAGCTGGTTCCCTCCAGCTTTTTCAAAATAGCGTCAAAGTTCAGATTCCCCTCCATCACCGGCGCCATGACGGGCCCCTCGGCGCTCATGGCCATGTCTTTGAGATGCACGCAGGGAATCCTGTCCCGGAGCAGATCAATCCACTGGCACACGTCCGCCCCGGCCGCCTGCACCCAATATGTATCCAGCGTAAAGCCCAGCTCATCCGGCGCAAACCACTCGCAGAGATACTCCATCAGCCGTTTGGGACCCTCCGCGCCCTCCGCTTTCACCTTGCGGAATTCAAAGTTATGATTATGGTACATGAGAAGCTTCCCTGCAGCGGCGATTTTCCTGGCAGGTTCCTTAAAGTCCTCGGCGAAATTCGCCGCCCATTCCGGCGTACGGTACTTGTCCGGCATGGCGCCCAGGCCTATGTACTTACATCCCATGATGTCGTGCTCTGCGATCAGCCGATCCGTATCATAGAGAATCCGGTTCACATCGCTGTGCGTCAGTACGATTTCCAGTCCCTCCCCATCGCAGATCTCCCGAATGCGCTCCGGGCGGATATCCCTGCCCACGGCAGAAATCTGCACTGTACTGTACCCAATCTGCGCCACTCGCTTCATGCTCCGCGCAAAGTCCTTTTCGTTTTGGGTATACGCGCGCAGTGTATACAACTGTGCCCCAGTCTTCATACCCCTTGTCCTCCTTTGTGGTCTGAATTGTTCTTATGATATCATCTTTCCGCCATAAATTCAAGACGCTTTCCACGACTGCATACACCATTTTCTGGCTTTTTCGACGTAAAAGTAAAAATCACCTTTTCGCCCGCAGAAAAGAATTTTTTCTCCGTATCTAAAGGTGATTTTTGTCTTTATTTTTACCGCCTATTATAAGGAAACATCTATGGTGCCGCCCGCTGCCGGGGGAGCGGACGCATTGGCCACCTCCGCCGCGGACCTTGTGTCCACCTGAACCGGTATCTCCACGCCAGCCAGCTGCAGCGCCACGCCGCTGTCGCCTGAGGGCGAGGAAGCATCCTGCCTTTCCTTTTCCAGCTGGCTAAAGAGGGCCCGCAGGTATTTCATGTCGGCCTCCACGATCTCCCGCATCTCGTCTGCCCTGTGCTTCTTTTTCAGCTGCTCCAGTTCCTGGGGATCCATGTCCGTCCTGGCCGTCTGTATCAGCTCCAGCATCTCCAGCTCCTGCTCCTGGGCAAGCTGCTCCATCTCCTCCTGGAGTTCCTCCATGAGCTGCTCCATCTCCTCGGCGCTCATCTCGGCGAATTCGGCGGCATCCAGCTCCTGGCCCTCCTCTCTCCTGTCCTCTTCGTCCAGGCCCGTCTGCCATGTGCCTCCGCCATGCTTTTCTATATACTCCTCCTGCTGGAGATGCTTCATGCGCTTCTTTGCCACCCGCTCCATGCGCTCCGCATGGCGGATGGCGGCCCTGACCTCGCGGTCATTGTAGTTCCCGCTCACCAGCTTCCTGCGCAGGTTCACGGTCTCAGTCTTGGCGCTGGCCAGAACCTGCCTGGCATTGCCCGAGGTGGTAGCCTGGGTAATCATGGTGGATATCCGCCTCTGTTTATAGCCCAGCTTCTTCAGCTTCTTTAAGCTTTGGCTTCGAATCGTGATTGTTCCCACTTTAGAACCGTCAGGCCTTTTAATCGAAATTTCTCTAACGCCGGTATTCCTGTTTGTGTTGACCTCTATGCTCATATCGTGACCCCCTTGTCCCTTGTGCCGCATCCTTGCGTTTACCAGCTTTCTTATTATATCGGCCTTTTTTGTGAAAAAATAAGGCGAATACACAATGGAAATCTGACAAAATACACAATTACAGCCCTAATAGGCGATCACACCGGTAGACGCCGAAACCCCGGTTATAGATTGTCGAACACCGCCGTCTCTTTCTCCAGCTCCGCCACTACATCCTGATTGACTCCCATGCGCTGGGTGATGTCCTCCATGTCAGAGGCCAGGTTTCTGGTATTGCCTGCCATGCCTGCGATTCCGGAGGCGCTTTCGTCGATTGCCTGGTTGATGGTGCCGATTGAATCCGCAATGCCGGACATGGAATGCTTCAGCCTCTGGGTCTGCCCGTGGAAATCGTCCATGGTACGGCGGATATAGGCAGCGTCCTCCTTATACTGGCTGCCGGATTCCACAAAGGCATGAAATTCCTTTAAAACCGTTTGACTCATATAGTCAATCAGCTGTCTGGCATTTTCGGAAAGGTTATTGACAGAGGCAGTGACGATATCGTTGATTTCCTGGATATGGCCGGCCGTCTCCTGAGTGGAATTGGAGAGTTCCCGCACCTCCCTGGCCACCATGGCGAAGCCTTTGCCAGCATCGCCCGCATTGGCGGCTTCCACGGAAGCGTTCAGGGAGATCAGCCTGGTCTGCTGTGCGATGGCCAGGATGTCGCTGATCAGGTTCTTGATCTGATTGACGCTCTTGCTCTTTTCGATGGCATCATTGAGGGCGTACAGGATCTCCTCCGCCTTGGCGCCCGTGCTCTCCGCGCTGCTTAGAGCGGACTGCTGCATGGCGTCTGCCCGTTCGTTCATCCGGGCGGTGTACGCAGTGATGTCGCTGCACTCCTCTGCGATTGCCTGTACCTCCTGATGCACATTTCCGGCGCTGTCATTGATGGACGATACATTTCCGGCCACCTCCTGAAAAGCCGCCGAGAGCTGTCCTGCCAGCGAGGAAAGATCCGCCGCGCTTCTCCGGGAAGCCTGGGTCCTCTTTAGAACCTCTCCGGTCATGCCATTGATGCGTCCCGAGCTTTCCTGGATTGTCTTCAGAATATTTTTGATAGGTATCACCACATAAACGGAGATCAGCCTGAAATCCGTCACTACCAGAAGCACGCAGGCTGCCGCTGCCGCAATGCCCACGATCAGGGAAATGATATACACCTGGGACAGATGGGATCTGGCCTCCAGGGTCTGTGCGCTGATGGAGGCGTTCAGGGCATCAATATCCGCTTTCATGGCGTCGGCGCACTCCGCCGCGTCTCCGTTGGCCAGGGCATAGGCATCCTGGGTTTTATGGCTGGCGCTGGCGCATACCAGGCGGACCAAAGCATGTTTGAAATCGGCATAGTGATTCAGAAGCGCTTCGTACTGTGTCTGGTCTTTTTGTATTACAAATTGTGCATACTCCGACAGCATATCGTCCAGCTGCGCCTCTTCCTCCTTGATCTGCTGGACCAGGCGGATCATGGTATCATAGTCCGTGGCTACAATGTGACTTAAGGCCATCTTATGAATGTCCATGGAAGCCTGACAGATTTCGGCCAGCCACTCTTTGCCCTCCATATAATTGTCGGCGATGTTGGAGGCGCTGGCGTTTACATTGCGGATATTGATGATGGAAAGAATGTTTGACAGCAGCGCCACAATGCCCAAGAGGGCAATGGGGATAATCAGTCTATGCTTTAAGCTGATATTTTTCATGATAAATCGCACTCCTTCTGCATTGGACACTGGTCAGGGGGCCGTGATGCCGGTGACCATGATATCAAGCTGTTCCTGCAAGCTTTTTCCCGAGGGGTTTCCGTCCAGGATCTCCTGGGTAAAAGCGGAAACCGGTTCCCAGTAATTGCCGCCGATGCGCTGCAGGCAGGAGTACTCCGACTGCTCCAGAAGCGCGGCAATGGCCGGGGAACTCTGTACCTCCGAAGAAGTCGCCGCATTTTTATTGGACGGGCCCTGGCCCCGCAGCCGGAAGCGCAGTTCCTGATTCTCTTCGTTTGTTATCCACTCGGCCAGCTTGGCGGCCCATTCCCTGTGTTCGGAGTACGAATTTACCCCGATCAGTTTATAGCCCGAGAAAGAAGCCATCTGAATCTGCTGTCCCCCGCAGGTATAGGACGGCAGCTTTGAGGCCCCGAAGCCGCTGCCCCATGCCTCCTCCACAGCCACGGCGTTCCATACGCCGCTGACTCCGGCCACAATAGTACCGTTCCTGACGCCCTCCAGAAAACCGGCGTCGTCCGTACTGAGAAATCCGGGATGCTTTGCCATAGCCGTCATGGCCCTGGCCACATCGGTGCCCTTGATGGCGCCCTCTGTGTCGTTCCAGGTACAGTAATTGGTAATGCCGTCATCGTTCAGGCCCACTGTCAGGCCCGTATTGCCGAACAGAGCGTACACATACCAGCCCGAGGACCATTCCATAGAGACTTTTCCGCCCTGTTCCCCGGCAACGTCCAGCATCCGGTCCCAGGACTGAATGTCCTCCGGGGAGAAAACCCGTTTATCATAGTAGAGAAAATAGCCGTTATCCGCAGTCAGGGGATAGGCGTACAAGGTGTCTTTCACTGAGGCGGCCAGAACCGCTTCCGGCAGATTGGATGTCCGCAAAGCCTCCGCGTTCTCTACAGGCTCCAGGGCCCCGGAAGCCACCAGTGTATTCAGCTGGTCATCCGCAAAAGCAAAAACGTCGGCGCCGTTTTCCAGATCCGCCATCAGCGCATCGGTACAGTGGCTTTCACTCTGGGGCTCGTATGTAATCAGAAATTCGGCTTCGCCCCGATACTTCTCCTGAAATCCCTCGAAAATCTGGCGGAGCAGCTCCTCGTCCTCCTCCGCCCCCCAGACAGTCAGCGCCACCGTGCCGGAATCGGGCTCCTGTTCTTCCTGGACAAGGGAATCTCTGTCGCCGCACCCGGACAGGAAAGCGGCCAGTGCAAAAACAGTGGGAATGAGTAAATGGTAATTTCGTTTCATAGCGTTCTCCGTATATTGCATATTTTGTATATTATTTTAGCATTATGCGGGGCTGTTTGCAAATTTTTTTGTGTTCGTTTGTGGTTAAAAATATCCGTTCTTTTAACAAACTGCATTTACCATTTTTCCCACTGTTCCTGGCACAAGTCGGCCAATTGAAAAAACATTCACTTGTAATATTCCATACTATATTTGTATCAAATCCCGCAACTACTTAATACGTGTTCCTGAAATGCTAATTTACTCTGATTAATCAATAAAAGCCCGTCTATAATGGAAGCTATATAGCTTCCTGGTTATCTAACGAAAGCGCGTAGCTTCCTCAGCAACCTTTAATTTACTTTCCGCCGGGGCATATTGATACATTTGAGAAGAAACAGGAGCCGCATACCCGGACGCAGAGGCGCCGGAATACTCCTCAAAGTTTTCAACCTGTTCCATTACCTTACTGAATACTTCAGGACTATACTGTGGCGGATAACCATTCTTAACCAAGCATATCTTGATTTCAAGTTTCAGTTGATTGCGGACATTTTTATTATTGAGCCAATCGGCAAAGGATGATTTTGTATCAACTATTTCCTTTACCTTTTTCGCTAAAGCTTTGCACTTGTCATTGATAATGATACCGTCTGCTTCTTTGTCTGTTCCATACTCGAAGTTGTACTGATCACGCAAGGCAATCAAAATATCATAGAACGCTTTCTCTTCAAACGTTAAACCAATCTTACGAAAGCTTTCTCTGCTTTCGTTCATCCTGCGTAAAATGGTCAGAGCCTGCTCAGTTGCAATCTTAATAATATCCTCTGAGGCCTGCTCCTGGGTTTCTCCGGCTTCTTCCGCATCCAGATGCTTACGTCTTTCATGGTATTCTGCAATGGTCTTTTCCAACATTTCCTGAAAAGTCTTTGCCGCCAGCTGATTGACTTTTCCGTACTCCTTAATCTGCCTGCGGAGCATTTTTACAAGAAGCTCAAGCTTGGTTGCAGGCATTTCCACATCAGATAATTTTTCAAAGTATTCCGGAGAAAAGATATCTTCTTCCTCCCCGCTTTCAAGAACGTTTTCTACCTGATTGTATTTGAGCGCCTCCTCAACCATTCCGGACACTGCACGGTTCATCGTATCGGCATCCGCTTCGCTTGTTCCGCTCATTTTGCGGACAAATCCTGCTATAGCCATAAAGCACTGTGCAAGTGCGGATTCTTCTTCCCCCACGACATACGCATGAATCTTTTTTCTATCTCTATTTCTAAAATTTATCTTTTT
>CAJTZD010000052.1 GCA_910584235.1 uncultured Acetatifactor sp. | reverse complement strand
TTGTATATTCTTTTTGCCTATTACCCAGATAAAGGTTACATCGAAATTAATTCAATATTAAAAAACAGGTTGACATCTATCTTATTTTCAGGTATGATAATAGACGAATTCCCCTTTTATGATGAAAGCACCCGCGAATATTTGTTCGTGAGTGCTTTTGTCATTGTCCGAAAAGCTCCGGACCTGCCTCCGGACTTCATCTGATATCCTGCCCCGTCTCGCAGCGCATCTTCTCCGCATAGCTTTCCGGATTCTTCTCCATCTGCAGCATAGTGTCAAAGGAGGCCAGCAATAACCTGGGCTGCCTGTACCGGTTCATGTCCTCCGGTCTGTCCATATACAACTTGAAATGATCCACCTGCCATACCAGAATATCCGCCAGAGTATACCCTGCCACCTCATATTTGCACAGGAATTCCCCATTGTCATAATAATAGGCAAGCTCCGCCAGCAGGCCGCCCGATTGGCAGATTCCCTCCCACAATCTCTCGCCGTACGCTTCCTCCTCGCCTGCCTGCTCTGCCAGTGCTCCCACAAACCTGTGCAAAGCACCCAAAGCCCTCTTTAGCCGTTCTCTCTCGTCCACGATCCCCAACCCCTTTCCGCGCCCCCAGGCACTGCTTTCGAACATAAAAAAAGAACTGTCAACGATGCCTCAAACGACACGCATTAACACTTCTTTTTCCAAGCAGGGGAAGAGAGGATCGAACTCCCATCAACGGTTTTGGAGACCGCCGCACTACCATTGTACTATTCCCCTGTATGTCGATTTCCGCCGACAAAAACTATTATACCACAAGGCCGGACCTTTAATCAATACCTTTTTTCAAAAAAATCAAAAAAGCCTGTCGATCACATCCTGCACGGTCTTCACGCCTGTCAGCTTCATTCCCCCGGGCCTGCCGCATTCCTCCAGGCACACCGCCGGCAGGAAGCAGAGTTCAAAGCCCAGCTTCTCCGCCTCGGCCACCCGCTGCTTTGCCATGCTGACCCCTCTGACCTCTCCGCTTAAACCCACCTCCCCGAACGCCACCAGCTTCGGGTTCAGGACCCTGTTGTGAAAACTGGACAATATAGCGATCACGATCCCCAGATCCACCGCCGGCTCCAGCACCTTAAGACCCCCGGTGATATTCACATAGGCATCGCAGGATGCCAGCTGCACGCCGGAACGCTTCTCCAGCACTGCCATCAGGAGATTCACCCTGTTGAAATCCGTCCCCGTGGTCTGTCTGCGGGGAAGCCCGAAATTGCTGTGACATACCAGAGCCTGAATCTCAATGAGCAACGGCCTGGTGCCCTCGCAGGTGGCAGCCACCACGGAACCGCTGGCGTTCTCCGGCCTGCCGTTTAGCATATATTCCGAGGCATTCGGCACCTCTGCCAGCCCCGCCTGACGCATCTCGAAGACTCCGATCTCATTGGTGGAGCCGAAGCGGTTCTTCACTCCCCGCAGAATCCGGTAGGAGGCATGTCCGTCCCCCTCGAAATACAGCACCGCGTCCACCATATGCTCCAGCACCCTGGGCCCCGCCACCGTGCCCTCCTTGGTCACATGGCCCACAATGAGTACCGACACCCCAAGTCCTTTTGCCAGCTGCAGCAGGACACCCGTGGACTCCCGCACCTGGGTCACACTGCCCGGCGCGGAAGATACCGTTTCATTGTACATAGTCTGGATGGAATCAATGACCACCGCATCCGGCGGATTGGCGCGGATGACCTGGGCAATCTCCTCCAGATTCGTCTCGCAGAGCAATAGCATCTTGTCCGAGAATTCACCGATCCGGTCCGCCCGCATCTTGATCTGGGCAAGGGATTCCTCCCCGGAGATATAGAGCACGCTCCTGCCCTGACCTGCCAGATTACGGCATACCTGCAGCAGCAGCGTGGACTTTCCGATTCCCGGATCGCCTCCCACCAAAGTCAGTGATCCCTGTACGATGCCGCCGCCAAGGACCCGGTCCAGCTCCCCTATCCCGGTGATTAGCCTGTCCTCTTCCCGGACCCGCACCTGGGACAGCACAGTAGGAACGGCCCTGCGAAGCCTCTCCCCAGCCCCCGCAGAACCGCCCCCGCGAGGGGACCTGCTCACAGGTCCCTCCACAAAAGTATTCCATTCCTTACAGCCCGGGCACTGCCCCATCCACTTTGAGGACTCATACCCGCAGCTGCTGCAGAAAAAAACAGTCGATGTCTTTGCCATTCTCTATATCTGTACCACCTTTACGGGAACCTCATCGGCTTTCTCCAGCTCTACGCTTAAGGAGAGCTTTCCCCCGAGATTCGTCTTGATCGCCCCAATGCTCTCCCCGCCTACGAACACCTCATAGGCAGTATCGTCCGCAAGTCCGATGGTGATCTGGGCATCTTCGTCCCCCTCTACCACAAATTCCACACCGTCAGCCTTTTCCGCAAAGTCCAGAACACTGGTACCCGGCACGGATTCATATAGGAAAGAGCCGTTTTTCTCCAGCTTGGTGATCTCCCTGCAGGTCTTTACCTTTAACAGGTCTCCCGCATGCTGGTAATCCTCCACCTTGGCCTTTTTCTCCAGTTTATGATTGCCGAAACTGATAGCGCCGTTCGATTCGCTGCGAATCAACTCCTCCACCACTGCCATGTCTTAACCCTCCTGCATTTTATCGTATTCTGTCTGTTTCACTCCGCACTCCCCCAGAGGGAGTGACGAACAACTGCTTACTTTTAGTATAATATAAATCCCTGTCTTTTTCTACAAAATTTTTGAAAAATTTTTACGCTTTTAGTGCCTCTTTTACTGTAAAACAGACCTTGCCGTTCTTGAAACCGGCAGACACGCTGTCTCCGGGCTGAACCCGTTTTAAGAGGATTTCCTCCGCCAAAGCATCCTCCACCACGGACTGGATAGCCCGCTTCAGGGGCCTCGCACCCATCTTGGCATCCGAATACTTCTCCACCAAATGCTCCTTTAAGGCGCTTGTCAGCGTCAGCCTGATGTCCATCTGGGCCAGGCAGCGGTCATGAAGATTCGATGAGAGCAGACCTACGATATCTTTCATATTCCCGGGATTCAGCTGATGGAAGACAATAATGTCATCAATTCGATTGATAAACTCCGGCTTGAAGCTCCGCTTCACCTCTTCCATGACCCCGGATTTCATACGCTCATGCTCCTGCTTCTCATCGCTCCTGGCCGCAAAGCCCAGGTTCTTGGGATCCACAATCCGCTGTGCCCCGGCATTGGAGGTCATGATCAGCACCGTATTCTTAAAGCTCACCTTTCTGCCCTTGGAATCCGTGATATGACCGTCGTCCAGGATCTGGAGCAGAATGTTGAACACGTCCGGGTGCGCTTTTTCGATTTCGTCAAAAAGCACCACGGAATAGGGATTGCGCCTGACTTTCTCGGAAAGTTGGCCGCCCTCGTCAAAGCCTACGTAGCCGGGCGGGGAGCCTATCATTTTGGACACGGAATGTCCCTCCATGTACTCGGACATGTCCACCCTTATGATCGCGTCCTCCGAGCCGAACATAGCCTCCGCCAGCGCTTTGGAAAGCTCTGTCTTGCCCACGCCGGTCGGGCCTAAGAACAGGAAAGACCCGATAGGGCGCTTGGGATCTTTCAAGCCCACCCGGCCCCGGCGCATGGCTCTGGCCACAGCTACCACTGCCTCCTCCTGGCCGATGACTCTCTTGTGGAGGATGCTCTCCAGCTTTAAAAGTCTGTCGCTCTCTTTCTGTGCCAGCTTCTGCACCGGAATCTTGGTCCACATGGCCACCACCGCAGCGATATCATCCTCTCCTATGGCACATTTTTGATTGCTGTCCTGGCTCTCGGCACGTTTTTTCATGCGCTGGAATTTCTTCACCAGTTCATCCTGCTTGTTCTTGATCTCCACGGCCTGTGAGAACGCCTCCATGCGGATGGAGCGTTCAATCTGCTGATCCATCTTCTTAATCTCTTCCAGCAGATCTTTCTGCTTGTCCGGCATATCCACGGCTTTCAGCCTTGCGCTGGCCGCAGCCTCGTCGATCAGGTCAATGGCCTTGTCAGGCAGGTTCCTGTCGTTGATATAGCGATTGGAGAACCGGACCGCAGCCTCCACTGCCTCCGGGGTAATGTTTACTCTGTGGTGATCCTCGTACTTTGCCTTGATGCCCTCCAGGATACGGATGGCCTCCTCCTCGGTGGGCTCTTCCACGTTCACAGGCTGGAAACGCCGCTCCAGGGCGGCATCTTTTTCGATATACTTACGGTATTCCGCAATGGTAGTAGCGCCGATCATCTGCAGTTCTCCCCTGGCCAGAGAGGGCTTTAAAATATTGGAGGCGTCGATGGCGCCCTCAGCGCCCCCTGCGCCGATCAGCGTATGCAGCTCATCCATAAACAGGATGACATTTCCGTCTTCTGTCACTTCCCGAATAACCCTTTTGATCCGTTCTTCAAATTCGCCCCGGTACTTGCTCCCGGCCACCATTCCCGACAGATCCAATGTCAGCAGCCTCTTGCCCCGCACGGTGGCGGGCACTTTTCCCTCCACGATGCGCTGGGCAAGCCCCTCTACCACCGCGGTCTTGCCCACTCCCGGCTCCCCGATCAGGCAGGGATTGTTCTTGGTGCGGCGGCTCAGGATCTGAATCAACCTGCGGATTTCGTCTTCCCTGCCGATGCAGGGGTCGAGCAGCCCCTCCCTGGCCTGATCGGTCAGATCCCTGCTGTACTGATCCAGCGTAGACGGACGGCCGCCTCTTCCGGGCATGCGTCTTCCCAGATCCTCTTTGTACAGATTGCCGTCCTGTCCGATGGCGATCAGCGTATCCGCGTACAGCTTCTGGACATTGGCCCCGAGGGTATTCAGGAGACGTACCGCTACATTCTCGCCCTCTTTGATGATGGCAAGCAGCAAATGCTCCGTGCCGGTCTCTTTCTGGCCGAAGCGCTCCGCCTGCCTGTGGGCCTCCTCCAGAATCTTCCTGGCTCTGGGAGAATACCCGCCCCTTTCCTTTAGGCCTACGCCGCCGTCAAAGGCAATCAGCTCCTGAATCATGTCCAGAACCTGCTGCAGTTCCACATGATTGTCCGCCAGAACCTTATGCGCCACGCCTGTCTGCTCTCTGAGCAGACCTGCAAGGATGTGCTCTGTCCCCACATAGCCCTGCTTTAAGCGGCCGGCAATCTTAGACGCATGGGTCAATGCCTCCTGCGCCATCTCTGTAAACTGTGAACCCATATCAATCCTCTTTTCCGCTCATTATTTTCTGTCATGCATAGTCTTCGTAAATCTCTTCAATCAATTCATGAATCTCTTCTTTTGAGATATTTTTGCAGCTTCCTTTTGCCAGAATGACCTGAAGCTCTTTCTTCAGCGTCTCTAGGGTCGCCACATGGTCTGCGTCTATGGCGATCACTGCCCCTCTTCTGCGGTCTACTTTAACATATCCCTCCTGCTTCAGGACAGTATATGCCTTATTCACTGTGTGCATATTGATACCGATGGAATCCGCCAGCTGGCGGACGCTGGGCAGGGGATCCCCTTCCCTGAAACGCGAAGTGGCGATACCTATGATAATCTGGTTGCACAGCTGCAGATATAACGCTTCCTCACTGTTGAAGTCGATTTCAATAATCATCCATGCCTCCTTACGTTTCTTTCGTTTATCATAAGACAGCCGCCCTCTACTGTCAACAAAAGCAAACGAAATTTTAGAGGTTTTTTAGAAATCTCGCACACAGTTTTCTCAAAACCTCCGTATGAAAACAGGGAGTATCCTTTTGGAATATTCCCTGTTCTCAACGTCTCTATTTCCTGGGGATCATTCGTCATCCTCATCGTAATTCAGGAATTCAAATTCAAATTCGTCTTCATCGGACAAAAAATTCTTGGGCTGGGCTTTCTGGCCGGGTCTGGCCCCCTGAGGCGGCCTGACCGGGGCGCCCTCCGGCCTCCTCCCCTGAGCGCCCACAGGGCGCTGCCCCTGGACGCTGCCGGACGGATGCCCTGCAGGACGGGTGCCCTGGGCGCTGCCCGAAGGACGGGCTGCAGGACGACTGCCCTGGACAGCGCCTGTCGGGCGGGCGCCCTGGGCACTGCCCGAGGGCCTTGTCCCCTGCATGCCGCCTGCGGGGCGGGTGCTCTGGGCGCTGCCCGAGGGACGGGCTGCCGTGCTGCGGGCTGCCGACGGACGCTGGCCCTGGACGCTGCCTGTTCTCTGGTCCGCTCCGGCGCTGCGCTGGCCGGCGGGAGCCGCTGTCCTTTGATCTGCAGCTCCTGCGGGACGCTGAGAGCCTGCAGGGCGGGCGCTGCCGCCTCTGGCCTGCTGCTCTTTCGGCCCTACTGTATGCATGGCAGTCCTATGCTTTCCGGTATCCCCGGAAGCGTTCTTCCTGCGCAGGGTCTCGTTCTCCACCTCGTTAAAATATTGGGAATCCATAATGTCCCGAATCTTGAAGACAAGGAATGCAATCCCCGCCACCGCGGCCACCAGCAGAAATACCAGCACGATGATGATGATCTTCTGCTTCTTCACATTCGCCTCGCTGTCACGGTACATCTGGGCATTTTTATCGTAACCTTCCATCAGCTCCTGAATGGGAAGGCCTTTGCCCGGGTTTTCTTCATTGTCTACCAACAGCCATTTCCCGTCCTTTTGCACGATCTCGTATCTGGCCGGCTCCGGCTCCGGTTCCGGTTCCGGCGGTGTTGTGGGGGCAGGTTCCTGGCCTAAGGGTGTCAGATCTCCCGACGGAGTACAGGCGTCCTGAAGCATGAATCCGTTTACCTGGGTCTCTCCGGAACTATAGTTCACCTGAAACCATGTAGCGCCCTCCGCATCCGTCAGATAGCCCGTAATCGTCACCTCTGTTCCTCCCGGCACTGTCCCCAGAACCTGTCCTGCCAGAGAAGCCGTATCCCGGATTTCACCGCTCTCCCCCGTTACCGTGGCGCCTATGGGATTCACCTGCGACACATTCGCCGGCGGGGCGGGCTCCTCCTCGCCGCCTCCTGCGCCATCCGCGGGGACATCCCCCGACACCTCCACAAGGTCGGCACGGACATACCCGGTAGTGGTATCGTTTACCTGCACCTGATACCATGTATAACCGTCCGCCCCCTGCTTCTGGCCCAAAACGGTCAGTACCTTATCTTTTTCGGCGCCTCCCACCATAGTGCTGGCAGTATCCGCATCCTGCCTGATCTTAGCGCCGTTGGGGGCCGTGACCTTGGCCTGTCCGGCAGCATAGCCTGTCAGCGAAGTCACCCAGAATCCTGCCGCGAAGATACCGATTGCCAGCACCATGGCCAATACGCCGCCAAACAGTCTCCCACTCAATTCCTTTGTTTTTCTCATGTGTCTTCTTCTCCTTGCTTTTAATTGTTCCTTTCGAATCTCCTCTGGCCCTCTTCGCCTTTCTTATCCAGGCCAAAGCCCTGGGTGTCCTTGTGCAGCATCTCTCTCTGCTTTTCCTCCAGATTGCGGTGGACTTTGATCTCACAGTCCGGGCAGTACTGTCCGGAGCGAATCTGTTTTCCGCAGATCTCACAGCGCAGAAATACTTTGGAGCCCTCTGTGATCTCTATCCTTCCGTCTCGCAGCAGATGTCTTATGGTGCGCTGGGGCACTCCGATGGCCTGCTCTATCTGCGCTGCCGTAGCCCCCTTATTTGCCTCGATATAGCATCTCACTTTTCCGTAATCATCATAGTCCACGGCGCCGCAATCCTCGCAGCGATACTCTCCCACTCCCTTGAAAACCATCACGCCGCCGCATTCCTTGCATACCCGCGGAATATTATACATATCTAAAGAACCCAGAATACCCATATGTAAACACCTCCATCCCCTTTTGCAGAACACCTCTTTTATGCTTCGTCGATTGCCTTGCCAATATCATGGCGCATGTACTTGTTCTCAAAGTTAACCCAGCCGGTTGCCTCATAGGCTTTCCTGCGGGCCTCTCCCAGGGTATCCGCCTTTGCCGTCACACCCAGCACACGGCCTCCGTTTGTGACGATGCGGCCCTTTTCGTCCGTCTTGCTCCCGGCATGGAAGCAATAGTAATCGCTTTCCGCCCCGAACCGTTCCAGTCCCGTGATCTCAAACCCTTTCCGATAGGACACCGGATACCCCTCGGATGCCAGTACCACGCACACGGCTGCGTTATCCTCAAACTGAAGCCGGATTTTATCCAGGGTTCCGTCTATGCATGCGTCTACCACGTCCAGAATATCATTCTTCATCCTGCACAGCACCACCTGGGTCTCGGGATCCCCGAATCTGGCATTGTACTCCAGTACTTTCGGCCCGTCTTCCGTCAGGATCAGGCCAAAGAAGATGACGCCCTTGAACTCCCTGCCCTCGGCCGCCATGGCGTCCACTGTGGGCTGGTAGATATATTTGCGGCAGTATGCGTCCACCTCCTCCGTATAGAAAGGACTGGGCGAAAAGCATCCCATGCCGCCGGTATTGGGGCCCTCATCCCCGTCGCGGGCCCGCTTATGGTCCTGGGCCGAGGTCATGGTCTTCACGGTCTTACCGTCCACGAACGCCAGCACGGACACTTCCCGGCCCGTGAGGAACTCCTCCGCCACCAGCACATTGCCCGCGTCGCCGAAATGCTTTTCCTCCATAATCTCCCTGACACCGGCTCTCGCCTCTTCCAGAGTATTGCAGATCAGTACGCCCTTTCCAAGGGCCAGCCCGTCGGCCTTTAAGACAATGGGCATGGACGCATGCTCCAAATAGGTCAATGCATCCCCGGCATTGTCAAAGGT
Organism: uncultured Acetatifactor sp.; assembly: GCA_910584235.1. GTDB lineage: Bacteria > Bacillota > Clostridia > Lachnospirales > Lachnospiraceae > Acetatifactor. Next base: position 16,953 of record CAJTZD010000052.1, on the reverse strand, counting down.
CTCGTACCCGGCCGTGGGAATATGGTATTTTTTCATCAAATCCTTGGAGAACGCCTTGCTGCCCTCCAGAATAGCCGCACATTTCCTTGGCCCGAATACCCGCATTCCCGCTTCCTCAAGCACATCCACCAGTCCCGCCGCCAGCGGGTCGTCCGGCGCCACGAACACCAGATCTATGGCTTTCTCCTTTGCGTAGGCTGTGATCTTGTCAAATTCCATGACCCCGATAGAGGGTTCGCACTCCGCGATCTGCGCGATTCCCGCATTTCCCGGAACGCAGTAAAGCGCGTCCAGCCTGCTGCTTTTCTTCATTGCGACCGCGATGGCATGCTCCCGTCCGCCTCCGCCTATTATCAAAACTCTCATACCGCACCTCTCTCCCGGCTCCCATTCCTTTCTGGGTCCTCAGCCTTTCTGTCTTCTGACTTTATTGTCAACGATCTGTAATCTTCCATTGGCGATATCGTCTATGGCCCGGGGCAGCAGGATCCACTCCGCCTGCTCCATCACGCGCTGCTGCAGAAGCTCCGGAGTGTCCCCGTCCTCTATGTACACAGCTTTCTGGGAAATAATGGGCCCCTCATCCATTCCCTCATTGACAAAGTGCACGGTGGCGCCTGTGACTTTAACGCCCCGCTCCAGTACCTTTTCATGTACTTTCAGCCCATAATAGCCCACACCGCAAAAGGACGGAATCAGGGACGGATGGATATTGATGATCCGGTTGGCAAAGGCCTCCACCATCTGGGGCGGAATCCGCACCAGAAATCCGGCCAGCACGATCAGATCCGGCGAGAGGGCTTTTACTTCCTCCGTAAAGGCGCGGTTAAAAGCCTCTCTGTCGCCGTACTCTCTCGGCGAAATCACTTTTGCCTCTATTCCGTTTGCTTTTGCGCGTTCCAGCGCTCTCGCGTTCCGATTGTTGCTGATTACGGCCAGCACCCGGGTGTTGGTAACGGTCCCCCCGTCAATGGCGTCCAGAATGGCCTGCAGATTGGTACCCCCGCCGGACACGCACACTACGATTCTCAGCATATGTCCACTCCCTTTTCTCCCGCGGCGCAGTACCCCACCACATAGGGCGTCTCACCTGCCGCACGGACAGCCTCCAGGCATTTGTCCCTGTCCCGGGGCGCCACGGCCAGCACCATACCAAGTCCCATATTATAAGTATTATACATCATCCGCTCTTCTATGTTCCCTTTTTGTGCCAGAAGCCCGAAGATCGCCGGCACTTCATAGCTAAGCTTTTCCACCTTTGCCCGAATGCCCTCCGGCAGCATTCGGGGAATATTCTCATAGAAGCCGCCGCCAGTGATGTGGCTGCAGCCTTTTACCCGCACCCCCGCGTCCTTAACGGCCCGCAGCGCTTTCACGTAAATCTTTGTGGGGGTGAGCAGGGTCTCGCCAAGGGTGCCTCCCAGCTCCTCGTAATAAGTATCCAGGCTCTCTCTTGTCATCTCGAATACCTTGCGCACCAGGGAAAAACCGTTGGAGTGCACCCCAGAGGAAGCTATGCCTATCAGCAGATCCCCCTCCTCTATCCGCTCCCCGGTGATCAGGTCTTTTTCGTCCGCCACGCCCACGGCAAAGCCTGCCAGGTCGTATTCGTCCTCAGGCATCATGCCCGGATGCTCCGCCGTCTCTCCGCCGATCAGCGCCGCCCCGGCCTGTCTGCATCCTTCCGCCACTCCCTTTACGATGGCGGCGATTTTCTCCGGAATATTTTTACCGCATGCAATATAATCCAGGAAAAACAGCGGCTCTCCGCCTGCGCAGGCCACATCGTTCACGCACATGGCCACGCAGTCGATACCGATGGTGTCATGCCTGTCCATGAGGAAAGCCAGCTTCAGCTTCGTGCCCACGCCGTCCGTACCGGACAAGAGCACAGGCTTCTCCATGCCCTTTATGGCCTCCATGGAGAACGCGCCGGAAAAGCCGCCGATGCCGCCCAGCACCTCCGGGCGCATGGTCGCTTTCACATCCGCTTTCATCAGCTCCACCGAACGATACCCTGCCTCAATATCCACTCCTGCCTTTTTATAATCCATCTCCTCATCCTCCTGTTCCGTTCCCGCCTGCGTGATTCTATTTATTCTGCAGATAAGCCTTGTACCCCTGCTCCCGAAGCTTTGCGTCCTTGGCCTCCACCTGGCTCCCCAGCTTTGCGCTGTAGTCTTTCAGTCTCTGCAGCAGAGCGGAATCTGACGTGGCCAGAATCTTCGCTGCCAAAAGCCCTGCATTTACGCCGCCGTTTATGGCCACGGTAGCCACCGGAATGCCGGTGGGCATCTGCACGATGGAATACAGGGAATCCCGCCCTCCCAGGGACGTGGTATGCATGGGAATACCGATCACCGGCATGGGAAAGATAGCCGCGCACATACCCGGCAGATGAGCCGCCATGCCGGCTCCTGCGATGATTACCTGAAAGCCCTTTTCCTCTGCGCCTTTCGCGTATGCGAAGAATACGTCCGGCTCCCTGTGGGCGCTGATAATGGACATCTCATAGGGTATGCCCAGTTCCTCCAATATGTCCGCCGCTTTTGCCATGACGGGCATGTCGGAATCGCTTCCCATCACTATGCCCACCTTAGGCGCACCTGCCTTTGTCATCTCCATGCTGCCTGGTATCTCTCCCATAAATGCCTCCTTATGTGCTTTTGCTTTTTTTATTATCCATTGCTTCAGCGCCTGTCTGCCAGGCCGCTTTCTCTTCTCCAGTTTACTAAAGAATATTCTGCCATGCAACCACTATTTTTCAAAGACTCTCCTTATATTATCCCAGGCTTCCTCCCGCATATACCAGTAACCCGATACTCACCAATGCCGCCAGGTTCAGGAAAATCCCCAGGATCGGAAACAGTCTGTAACGCTCTTTCTCCTGCACGGTTACCAGTCCCAGGACCAGACCGATGGTGGAATAAAGCGCGGCAAGCAAAGCCCCGGCCCCGAAGCCTGCTCCCACCTGCCCTCCGTTTTGGTAAGACAGAAACAGCATAATGCCCAGGGAACCCAGGCTGATCACTCCGAGAATCGCGGCCATAATGGCCCGGTTCGAATGCTTTTTGTCCGTGAAAATGAATCCTTTTCTTTTCTTCATAAAAATTCTGAAGGGCACTCCCAAAAAGGTCCGTCCCCTCTTAGGAAATGCCCGCCAGCCGCTCCCGTCTAAAATATAATCTTGGACTTGCCTGCAATCAGTTTCGCTCCGCTGATAATCATCAGAATACCCGATACGATGCCCACTACCAGGACAATCACTCCCATGGTAATGCTGGTGGCGCCGGCTCCTTTCATGACCTTATATACTTTTTCTCCCATAACCGCTCCCTTCTTCTCCGGGGCATTAAGCCTGCACGGCCCATCCCGCTCCATATACCTTATAATATTCGTCTATTGCCGCCCTAGCTGCATCGTCAATGTAAATCTGTCCATTGTACGGTCTGTTGTACAGATGCTCCACTACCTCTTTCATGGTCACTATGGCCGCGGCCTTTATCCCAAATCGCTCCTGAATCTCCTCCAGGGCGCTCACGTCTCCGGCAGGCCCTTTCTCCATACGGTTCAGGGACACCATCAGGCCCTTGATCTCCACTTTGGCCTGCGCCGCGATAATCGGATAGGTCTCCTCAATAGATTTCCCGGATGTGGTCACATCCTCAATGATCACAACTCTGTCTCCGTCTTTCATTCCGCTTCCCAGCAGGATTCCCGCATCGCCGTGATCCTTGGCCTCCTTGCGGTTGGAAGAATAGCGCACTTCCTTTCCGAAAAGCTCACTGTAAGCCATGGCCGTGGCTACGCTTAAAGGGATTCCCTTATAAGCCGGCCCAAACAGGATATCGAAATCGTCCCCATAATTGTCATGAATGGCTCTGGCATAATATTGCCCCAGGCGCCTTAGCTGCGCTCCGGTCACATAGGAGCCCGCATTCATGAAAAAGGGGGACTGCCTGCCGCTCTTTAACGTAAATGATCCGAATTTAAGCGCTCTGCTGTCCACCATAAACTCGATAAATTCCTGTTTATACCGTTCCATCTAAATAGTTTCCTCCGTATATGAGCCTATTATTCTTACTTATCCTATCATAGTTTTGGGATATTTTCAATTGATTTCCGGAATTTATACCCACATCGGTATAAATCGGTATAATTTGCTGCAAATCCCGGTAAATTAAATATTTATTGAAAACAATGAGCAGGACGATAAGCCGGGTTCTGTCAAGTACAATAGAAAATCCGCCTGGCGCATTTTCTATTGTCGGGAATAATCATCTATCTTGCACGGCTGTCGCCAGCCGCGTCCAGCGACCTACCTGAAAGCAGGCCGGGCAAGCCTGTCGCTCTCATTCTGGTCTTGCTTCGGATGGGGTTTACATGGCTCCGTCCGTTACCGGACGGACGGTAGTCTCTTACACTGCCTTTCCACCATTACAGGGAACCGGAACGGACCGGATCCCTGCTGTATATTTCTGTTGCACTGGCCTTGGAGTCGCCTCCACCGGACGTTATCCGGCATCCTGCCCTGTGAAGCCCGGACTTTCCTCATGCCCGCGGACAGGTTCCGCAGGCACGCGATTATTTATCCTACTCACTGTTTTCTTCCTGATTGATCGTCTCTTATTATATCGGCTTGCGCCGAAAATTACAAGTGAAAATTGCCGTCACACCTGAAAGCAGCTTCCCCCCACGAACTCCCTGCAGATGGAATTGTTTGGCAGGCTCTCGCTGGGCACGCACAGGAAATAATCCAGGAACTTTAAAAGCCTCTTGGCCTCATAGTACTCCGGCTCCCCCTTGGGAATCTGGAACAGTAAGGGTTCCGCGAAAGTCTTCAGCATGGCCAGTTCATAGACCAAAGCCGAGTTGAACATGGCATCCGCCTCCTCCTGGAAAGGAAAGATATTCTCCTCCTCGCCTCTGCGCACGGAGGGCCACATCTGGATCGTCCTCTGGGCGCTGGAGCCCCTGGTGCGGGCATCCCGGACCATTCTGCGCAGCAGCCTGCCGTCCGTGGTGGGGATGCGGTTATGGGCATCTATGTTCAGGGTGGTCAGGGCGCTGATGTAGATCTTATATTTGCTCTCCTCCGGCAGGGCATAGGACATCTTCTCATTGAGCCCGTGGATCCCCTCGATCACAAGAATGTCGTCCTCCCCCAGCTGCAGGAAATCTCCTCTGTACTCCCGCTGTCCCACCTTGAAATTAAATGCCGGCAGCTCCACGCGCTCCCCGGCCAAGAGCTTTACCATGTTCTCGTTGAACAGCTTTACATCTATGGCTTCCAGGCACTCAAAATTATAATCGCCCTTTTCGTCCCTTGGTGTGTTTTCCCTGTTCACGAAATAATTGTCCAGGGCAATAGGGTGGGGTACCTTGCCCAAAGTCCGCAGCTGGATGGAAAGCCTGTGCGAGAAGCTGGTCTTGCCTGATGAGGAAGGACCTGCGATCATAACGAACTTCACATTCTCCCTGCACGCGATATCCTTTGCAATCTCGCCGATCATCCGTTCCTGCTTCGCCTCCTGCACCAGGATCAGGTCGCTGACGGAGCCGCTGCAGATCTGTTCGTTCAGATCCCCCACTGTCTCAATACCCGCTGTCCTGCCCCAGCTCTTCGCGCTCTCCATAGTGTCGAACAGTTTCCTGCTCTCATTGAAAGGCTCCAGCACCGTGGGGTTGGATTCCGGCGGAAGCACCAGCATGAAGCCCTCCTCATAGGGAATCACATCATACCATTTGATATATCCGGCATTCGGAAGCATATATCCGTAATAATAATCATAATATCCCTCTATTTCGTACACATTTACCGTAGAGCCCATCCGGAACCGGAACAGCTTCACCTTATCCTCCATCCCTTTCTCCCGGAACAGCTCTATGGCGTCGTCCAGCGGGTAGGATTTTTTCATAAAAGGCGTTTTCGCCCGAACCAGCTCTCCCATCCTGTCCTTGATCCGTCCGGCATTCTCCCCGGTGGCGGCCACTCTGCCCAGGGTATTGATATACAGTCCCCGGCCGATGGAGAACTCCACGCAGCTGTCTCTGGCCGCCGGGGCGCCGAACACGTCGCTCATACTCTTTAGAAACAGCATTTTGGCAGCACGGATATAGGATTTATGCCCCACGCTGTCTTTCAGCGTAAAGAATTCTATGGTACAGTCTTTTATGACCTTTTTGAAAAGCTCCCTGATCTTGCCGTTTGCGCTTACCAGAGCAATGGTGCCGTCATATTCCTTTTGATACTCCGCCGCAATGGCCTCGTATGTAGTTCCCTGCTCCACCTGCCTGCGTTCCCCATGAATCGTAATCGTAACCATATCTGCCTTTCCTTTCTTTGTATTTTGCCGGACAGCCGCATGTACGCTCCGGACAGCCCGACGCAGTAAGCTCTTGCTTTCGTTCCTCGAAAGCCCCGCACTATCCGTAGTAGGCCAGGGCCTCTTCCAGCCGGGTCATTTCCTCCCGCACCTCTTCCCATCGTCCGCCGGCCCTGTGGGTGGCTGCCGCCTCCAGGGATGCCCCCAGCCTTTCCAGATAGCTTCTGCGCTGCCGGAGATAGGAAAAAAGCACCGGATGTCTTTTATTTAACAAATGCTCCCCATACAGATCGTAAAGCCCGAATTGCCCGGGCCTGTGAGTCCCGTCTGCTTCCGCCTGGTCCCCTGGCCTTTTTGCAGGCTGTGCTTTCATGGCAAAATAGTACTTCCCATCCTCGCAGACCGCGTCCTCCTCTGTCACAAGAAACCCCGACTTTCGCAGGAACGCCCGAAACTGCGGTATCTCCGACTGGGGCTGTAATATAAGCTCCCGAAACCCCTTAGCCTTATCCATGCCCTCCCTCAGGATCCGCTCCATGAGACGGCCGCCCATACCGGCGCACACCAATGCGTCCGCCTCCCCTGTCTGATACGCGGAAAGCCCGTCCGACAGGCGTAAAGATATGTAGTCTTCCAGCCCACATGCTTCCACATGCCGCTTCGCCGCCGCAAGCGGGCCTTTTCCCACATCCATGGCGATGGCACCGGGACAGATGCCCGCCGAAACCAGGTAGATAGCCAGAAATCCATGATCGCATCCCACATCCGCCAGCCTGTTTCCCGGCATCACCATGTCAGCCAGCATCTGCAGACGCCCGGAAAGCGCAGCGCAGCACTTGAATCCCTTTGTCTCCATCAGTCCAGATAATCCTTCAGCTTTCTGCTGCGGCTGGGATGTCGCAGCTTTCTCAGCGCTTTCGCTTCAATCTGGCGAATGCGCTCACGGGTCACGTTAAATTCTCTTCCCACCTCTTCCAGCGTGCGGGCCCTGCCGTCATCCAGGCCGAAGCGCAGGCGCAGCACTTTCTGCTCTCTTTCCGTCAGCGTGCCCAGCACCTCCACCAGGGATTCTTTCAACAGCGTAAAAGCCGCCGCATCCGCAGGCACCGGCACCTTGTCGTCCTCAATGAAATCGCCCAGATGGCTGTCCTCCTCCTCGCCGATGGGAGTTTCCATAGACACGGGCTCCTGGCTGATCTTTAAGATCTCCCGCACACGGTCCGTGGGCATGTTCATCTCTTCCGCGATCTCCTCAGGGGTCGGTTCCCTCCCCAGCTCCTGCAGCAGTTGTCTGCTCACCCGGATCAGCTTGTTGATGGTCTCCACCATATGCACCGGGATGCGGATGGTTCTCGCCTGGTCCGCAATGGCCCTGGTGATGGCCTGGCGGATCCACCATGTGGCATAAGTGGAAAATTTGTAGCCCTTGCGGTAGTCAAACTTCTCCACTGCCTTGATGAGCCCCAGATTTCCCTCCTGGATCAAATCAAGAAAAAGCATGCCTCTGCCCACATACCGCTTTGCAATGCTCACCACCAGCCGCAGATTCGCCTCAGCCAGGCGCTTTTTCGCATCCTCGTCCCCCAGCTCCATCCGCTTGGCCAGCTCGATTTCCTCATCGGCAGAAAGCAGGGGCACCTTGCCGATTTCCTTTAAATACATGCGCACAGGATCCTCAAGGCTGATTCCGTCCGGAATAGACAGATCCAGATTCTCCACGTCTACGTCGTCCTCGTCCGAAAGGATAATCTCCTCCACATCGGTCTCGTCCTCCGTGATGCGCAGCACATCCACATTGTTCTGCTCCAGAACGTCCAGAATCTTCTCAAACTGCTCCTCTTCCAAGGGCATGTCCGCAAAAAAGTCACTGATTTCCTGGTATTCCAGCACATTTTTCTTCTTTTTGGCCATATTGAGAAGTTCTTTCACCTTCTCGTCAAACTTTGCCCGTGTGTTTTCATCCATTGTAAAGTATCCATCCTTCCTCGGGAAGTCGTTCCCCTTTTTGTTTTATTGCAAAAACATAACCCTGCTGTACCAATATCTTTACCTTAATCTAAGGAAATATGCGTTCCCGCCAGTTCTTCCAGCGCTTTCTTTCCCTCAATCGCCCGCGACAGGGCGCTGACCTCCGCTCCCATTTGGGAGAGATGATACTGATAGCTGTTCCTTTTCACGGAAAGCAGAATCTCGTGAAAGGCTTTCTCTTTCTCCTGTGCCGTGTCAAGCTCGGGCAATAGCGCGGAAAACAGCTCCGCAGCCTCCTTTTGCTCCTCTCCGTCCTCGAACATGCTGATGATGCCCGCCGGATTCACCCTGCCTGCCTCCAGCTCCGGAAAAAGCCGCTCGGCCACCCTGCGGTAAAGCTCCACCGTAAAGTCCTCCGGAGAGATATATTTCCGGATTCTGCCGTACAGCACGGGCTGCGCGCACAGCCAGGTGATCAGAAGTCTCTGGGACCGCTTTGCATTCTCCTCGGGATCCCTGCGCCGTATCCCTGACTTGGGGCGCTCCAGGGGCTTTGCCGCGCCGGTTCCCGCCGCATAGCGTACCACCAGCCTGCGCAGATTCTCAATTCCTATATAGTACTTCTCCGCCACTGCCTGGAGATAGTTGTCCCGCTCCACCTCCTCGGAGAATTCACACAGCTTCTTCGCGATCTCCCTGTGGAACCTGGTCTTCTCCTCCGGGTCATCCATGTCGAACTGTCCCTGTAATATCCGGACTTCAAAGAAGAAGCTGTTCTCCGCCTGACGGATCCGCTCTTCAAAGCTTTCCTTTCCCAGGCTCTTCATGAATTCGTCCGGATCCTTGTAGGGCTGCATATTGATAATCTTGCCCGTAAGGCCGGCATCCCGCAGGATACCGATGGCCCGCAGGGCCGCTTTCACCCCCGCCCCGTCGCTGTCATAGGCCAGCAGCACAGTCTCTGTATATCGTTTCAGCAGCGCCGCCTGCTCCGGGGTAAAGGCTGTCCCCAGAGAGGCCACCGCCTGGGTGAAGCCGGCCTGATGCATGGAGATTACGTCCATGTAACCCTCGCACAGAATGATATTGCCGCTCCTGGCCTTTCTGGCATAGTTGAGGCCATAGAGATTGCGCCGCTTGTCGAACACGGGCGTCTCCGGCGAGTTCAGGTACTTGGGTTCGCCCTCTCCCATCACCCGGCCGCCGAAGCCGATGACACGGTTATTGATATCCTGAATCGGGTACATGACACGGTTCCAGAACTGACTGTTCAGCCCGTACTTCTCCGAATGGGCCGCCAGCCCTGCCTCCTGTATCAGATCGTCCTCAAAGCCCTTTTCCCGAAGATACTGCACCAGATGGGCGCCGTTCTTCCCCGCAAAGCCCAGTCCGAACTTATGCATGGTCTCATCGGAGAGCTCCCTCTTTTTCAGATACCGGTATCCGATCTCTCCGTGGGGAGAGCGGAGCTGATAGTAGAAGAACTTGGCCGCCGCCTTGTTGACCTCCAGAAGTCTGGCGCGCCTGTTGTCCCTGCTCCTGGCCTCCGGCGAATCTTCCTCCTGGGGAAGCGCCACCCCGGCCCGCTGCGCCAGCATCCTCACCGCCTCCGGGAATGTATAATTTTCATAGTTCATCACAAAGGTATACACATTTCCGCCTGCCCCGCAGCCGAAGCAGTGGTAAACCTGCATATCGCCGTTTACGGAAAAGGAGGGGGATTTCTCATTGTGGAAAGGACAGAGGCCCCAATAGCGACCGCCCTTTTTCTGCAGTCTCACATACCCCGAGATCACATCCACGATATCGTTTCCGGCCCTGACCTCCTCCAGGATTTTCTCCGAATAGTACATCTACACCTCCAGCTTCCCTCCTATGCCAGCCCATCAGCCCATCCATGACTTTGGTATGTATATGTCGTCATATACGGCAATTGCGTAACGGTCCGTCATGGCCCCCACATAGTCGCATATCACCCGTTCCCTGGGCTCTCCCTGGTCCAGGAGGTTTTGAAACTCTTCGGGCAGGCTGTCGATATGATGCAGGAAATGCGTGTAAAGGGTCTCCATAAGCCGTTCGGCCTTGGTCTCCTCGCTCTTGGCCACAGGATTTTCATACACATTCTCAAACATAAACGCACGCATGCGCGTCATGGCCGTATGGGTCTCCTCGGACATGAGAATATCGTTTTTCCCCATGCTGGTATTCACGATATCATGGATGAAATGATCGAAACGGTTACTGGGCGTACTGCCGATCACATCCCGGATCTCTTTCGGCACGTCGCACTCTTTTAAGATGCCCGCACGGACCGCGTCATCCATATCGTGATGAATATAGGCTATTTTGTCCGACAGCCTGACAATCTTCCCCTCCAGGGTATGGGGAGTACCGCTGGTCTGATGATTCAGGATGCCGTCCCGAACTTCAAAGGTCAGGTTCAGTCCCTGGCCTTTCTTCTCCAGGCGGTCCACTGTCCTGACGCTCTGTACATTGTGCTCAAAACCAAGCGGGCAGATCCTGTTCAGCGCCCGCTCCCCCGCATGCCCAAAGGGTGTATGTCCCAGGTCATGTCCCAGGGCTATGGCTTCCACCAATTCCTCGTTAAGCCGAAGCGCCTTTGCTATGGTGCGCGCGTTCTGGGAGACCTCCAGGGTATGGGTGAGCCGGGTCCGGTAATGATCCCCCTCCGGGGACAGGAAGACCTGCGTCTTATCCTTTAACCTGCGGAATGCCTTGCAGTGAATGATCCGGTCCCTGTCCCGCTGAAACACAGGCCGCACATCACAGTGCGGCTCATCCTTAAGCCTCCCTTTAGAGTCCGTACTGTAAGACGCGTAAGGACTTAAATACTGCCTTTCCCACTGCTCCAGATTTTCCCTGATCGTCATATCAGTTCCTGCCCCCATCCTATATACAGCCCGCATGCGCTTTTTCAGTTTATAATCCATCTATATATTATTATTCTGCGTCCGCAGTCAAAATCCTTTTTTCTCCCTCTTTCTCCCTTGGGGAAAAATGCCCGCATCCTCAGACAGGACCGCGCCCGCGCAGCCTGTCTCAGCGGCATACATCAAATATAAATTCCGCGTTTTTGTCCATAGCCGCCCTGGCCGCCTTTACCGGCGACATCTGGAACACATGCCACATCCCCGGATAAATGTCGATTTTCACTGGCACGTTCTTCTCCACAAATGTCCGGTGGAGCCGCAGGGCGTCGCTTAAGAGGATCTCATTCTCTCCCACCTGGATATAAGTGGGCGGAAATCCCTCGAAATCCCCGAACAGCGGGGAGATCAGCGGCTCCGTCAGGTCGCGGTCTTTCGCGTAGGCCTGCACCATCCTGTCGATATAGGCGCAGTTTAAGACCGGGTCCGCCTCTGCCTTTGTCTGAAAAGATTTCCCTGTGGAGGTCAAATCCGTCCAGGGGGACATCAGAATAATTGCTCTCGGCAGCAGCCTTTTCTCCTGCTTTAATTTCAGCGTCAGCGCCAGAGCCAGATTTCCCCCCGCGGAATCCCCTGTGACAATCACATCCCGGGCGCCGTACCCTAAGAGCATCAGATAGTTCCATGTCCTCATTGCATCCTCCAGAGCGGCGGGATAAGGATGCTCTGGAGCAAGCCGGTAGTCAAAGCAGAGTACATCCATGGAGGTGGACTCCGCAAGCTTTGAGGTCAAGGTCCTGGCATAGAGACTGCTTCCCGTAGAGTAGCCGCCTCCATGACAATGCAGAAGCACGTATTTCTTCATATGCGCCCGGTTGACGCCGATCCACTCTCCGTACATGCCGTCGATATCCACCTCACGGTACTCGATGGCTTTTGTATTGCTTAAAATGGTGCCGATGTGATCCTGAGACTGTCTGTGCTTCTCAATGTCCGCGTTCTCCACCATACCGTGGACGCGCCGGATCAGGTTCATCAGGCCCTGGCGCCTTTTGTCCGTGCCTTCCGTCTCCTCGATTTCCTTTCCTGTCTCAATGCCGGTCTCGATATCGGTCTCCATGCCTGCGTCAATCTCGTTTCCTCTTTCTGCGTTGATCGCCATGGGCTTTACCGCTTCTGGCTTTGTCTCGGTTTCTGTTCCGTATTCCGTGTCTCTTTCGTTTCTTTTCCGTATGCTTCTTTTCTGTATTTTTGATTCTTCCTTTACTCTCATTCTTCCTGAATTCCTATCTTTGTTTATCGCTTTTCTATTCCCGGATTCCCTGATTCCGTTACCATTCCCGTCTTCTTTCTTTCCGAAAAAGTGCGCCCGGCTGTGGCCTATACTGCGCTTTCCCGTTTGCTTTTTCCGCTGCTTCCTTTTCCGAAATGCAGTTAAAAGTGCAGTCTTCTGCGTACCTCGTTCCTAAGCCGCCTGCGGGAAAGCATAGTGATCACGGCGATATCCAGTATCGTACAGATTGTCAGTACCACTGCCGACCAGGTCAAAAATATCCGCGCCTCCAGATATCGCCTGATCAGCATCTCCAGTCCCATACACAGCAGGCCCAGCCCCGTGAACAGATACAGGGCCACAGTCAGAAATGAGCGGGGGAGCCTGCGTATGCACAGAGTCACCGCCTCCGCAATTCCCGTCACCAGCGCTGTGATCGGCAGTCCCAGCCCGAAGAACCATTCATTGCTCCCAGCCAGAAATGTCAGCATATACAGGTACAGCGCCACCGCCGCGCCGTCTAACAGCAGAGAAGCGTAAATGGACTGTCCTGTGTAAATCACCAGGGGAATCATAAATACCCATAGGATCACACAGGCCCCGATGACCGCCAGGGACCAGGGCGTACTCTTGAACACCAGCAGATTCAGGATACCGCAGGTGGCCACAGAGGCCAGTATCACCATGGAAAGCAAAAGACCCAGATCCTTTCTCTTCACCGTCTCCACCTGCCCCTTTTGTTCCGGAAAGGCAGAAGCGTCCCGGCGCGTCTGTTCCCTTGGATTCACCACCGGCGTACTGCACAGGGGGCACTCCCTGGCATTCTCTTCCAGCTCCACACCGCAATTCACACAATATGACATATCTATCCCTCCATATTCCGGTTGCTCTCAATCTTCACATGGATGCCGTCCCGCACCAGCCTTCTGAAAAAATACCGCTCCACATCCGTCTCCACGATACTGCTGGCGAAATTCACCGTCAGAGTATCCCCGAAACTGATGATGGCGCAGTTGGTTCTGCGGGAAAAAGGCTGCCCCATGTAGATATCGAACCTCTCTATATAATCCTTCATCCCCTCCGGCACATTCATTTTGCCCATATTGGTCAGCCCTGCCGAGGAATTCCGGTCCTGGACCTTTGTATAAAACAACCGGACCACGAAATCCTTGACGAACAGCGGTACGATCCGGATAAAAGGATTCCGCTGGGTATTCGCATTGGTAGTGATATCCCCTCTCAACAGCTTCTCATTGAGATAGTATCTCATATAATTGCGCACCTGAATCACGATCTCCTCAAAGGTATAGTCTCCGAGGCGCGGATCCACCCCCGGAAATATCATGGTAATGAAATTCCGGAGCGTGACAGAGGGAAAGAAACGGCGCAGATTCACGGGCATGGCGATCTTCACCGGCCGCAGATGGACACGGTGATCCTGCTCCTGCTTGGTGAGCAGCGCCTGGAGCAGCACGGCATTGAGGTACTCCGTAATGGTGGCCCCATACCTTTTTGCCGCTGTCATGACCTCTGAGACGGACATGATGCCGTCTATGATATTCAACGTATAAAAGGGCTCCGCCGTACCTCTGACCCGGTACGATCTCTCCTCCATCCTGGGCGGACATACCTTTGCGTTGGCATAGCGCATATAAGCGTCCTCCAGTTCCTCTTCTTTTGGCATGCCATGGATGTCCAGCACGAACCCTTCGTTTTCAATCCCCTCCACACCCAGCAGGCGCAGATAAGTGGCTGTCAGAGTCATCAGGACGCACATACCCCCTGTGCCGTCTCCCAGGCTGTGATGCGCCTCCAGGGCAATCCGGTTGCGGAAATAGTAAACTCTGACCAGATAGCGGTTATTGGCCTTGAAATACATGGGCTGGCACGGGTTGCGCACGTCCTTTTGCACAAAGGGGCCCGGGCGGTCGTTTGGCTCCAGATAGCGCCAAAACAGTCCTTTCCGGATAGCCGCTTTATAGGTGGGAAATCTGGGAAGCGTCATATCCAATGCCTGCTGCAGGACATCCGGCTGCACCTCCTCTTTCAGCAAAACGGAGAGTCTGTATACAGAGGAAAAGTCCCTCCTCTGCAGCGTAGGGTACACAATTGCCGACAGATCCAGCTGATACCAGTCCCTGCGGTGCGCGTGCTTGGCCGCGACATGTTTTTTTTCTGTTTTTTTCATGGAAATTCCTTTCCTCAAGCCTCTTTCGGGAAAAATAAAAGGGCGCAAAGCATTCAAAAACCACACTTCACACCCACTCCCACAATACCCGGATATACATTGAAAGGTACTTGACATCCATCAAGTACCTTTCAGCTTTATGCAGGAAAAGAGACTTGAACTCTCATGGTATTGCTACCACACGGACCTGAACCGTGCGCGTCTGCCAATTCCGCCATTCCTGCGAACAAATCATATCTTAAACCATTTCCCTCGAAAAGTCAATAGGTTTTTTAAAATTTTTTGAATAATTTTTATTTTTCAAAAAAAGTCCAAAAATAGAATTTTCCTCTTGCTTTTTTGGAAAAGCGTGGTACAATAGAGGACATGGAAGCATAGCTCAGCCGGGATGAGCGTTCGCCTCACACGCGAAAGGTCAGGGGTTCGAGCCCCCTTGCTTCCATTTTTTGTTGGAAGCCGCAAATCCGGGATTTTTACAGTAAAATCAAGGGTTTGCGGCTTTTTTGTTACTAGAAATAATTTAGTTGTGTGATGTAAAATTTGTCATGCAAATAGAAATTCTTGTCATGAAATTTGTCATGGCGAATCTGGGAAAAGGGATGGCGGACAGGATGATCCCGGCCGCCACTTTTTTATGCATTAACTATAATCGCATCAAATCCCGCGGCTTTAAGTTTTGCCAGGGTGGCATCTGCATTGCCCTTGACGGTGTAGGCCCCCACCTGCACCCGGTACAACTGCTTTTTGTCGCCTACTGCCGTCTCTTCCCCAGGAGCCACCGGCTTTTGATCGGCATCAGGCTGCTGTACCTGTACCCGCTGGCCAGTAATGCCAAAGACAATTGCCTCCGCCATCGCCTGGCAGTCATAGAGCTGCACATCGTCCCGATCATCCACAAAGCAACACTCCACTAGCATGGCCGGGGACTTTGTCTTCCTGAGCACGCGGAATCCCGTGCTATACTTCACTCCGCGGTTCCGAAATCCCAGCGCAGCAATAGACTGGCATATCTTTTCTGCATAAGGCCTTGCTTTGCTGGAAGAATTGTATACATAGACTTCGGTGCCCGTTGTCTTACCATTCCCTGAGGAGTCCCTTGCACCGGAATTAAAATGGATGGATACATCCAAGTCCACATCATTGGCATTGCACTTCTCCACAATCTGGGTAAGATTAGCAGATTCCCCTGCTGCATTGTCCACCGTGCAGTCGTATACTGTATGGCCAAGCTGCCGGAGCATAGTAATAACAGCATCTTTTACCAGCCGGGCCTCCGTGGACTCCCTGATAAAGCCTATCGCCCCACAGGCTACTCTGCCATCCGTATTATGTCCCGCATGTATGTTAATCCTCATAGTTCTCTCCTCTCTGCTCATTTTTATGAGCACTAAAATGGGGAGCCAGAGCCCCCCGATTACCTCTTATTATATTTTGTACGTCGCCATATCTCTGTCACGCGCTCCCAGCCTCCAGTTGCTACCAGGTATACAATAAAGGCGGCAATAAAGGATGCAAACACATAATACCATGTGATCACGATATTAAGGTATTGGCAGACGATTATGACAGCTATTGGACACAAGATCAGCGACACCACCAAGACCACTAGGCTTGTCTGGATCCGCTGTAGCACAGGCAATTCCTTTATCACCTGGACGATGGCGGCGACCAGAAAGGCCAGCACACCGATGGCCATAAGAAAATAAGTAACATACTGCATCATGATTTCTACATTCATCAATTTCAACTCCTCACTTTCCCTTTTATTTAAAACCTAACTTAGTCATCATAAAGCCTATGACAGCACCAACAATAGCTAAAAGAACTTTTTCCGCTATGCTTTCCCACTTCTTGGCGGGCTTAAATTCTATTGCGGATATCCTAGTGCTCAGGTTGCCTAGCTTATCGGTTATGTCACTCAATTTTTCTATGATATGGCTATAGTGGGCATCCTGAACCTGATTGTGTGCTTCCAGTACAGCAAGCCGGTCGAAAAACTCTTTGTGGCTGCTGTCATTCCGTGCACGCAGTTCTCCGACTTCCTCCTCTAACTCACGGGCCTTTATCAGCCCCAGACAGTCGCGCTCCGGGTCAAGTATGCATTTTTCTGGCATAGCTTTCGTCTCCTTTCCTCAATATTCCTTTTTGGGTCTCCTATAGGCGGCGGTCTGATCATAGGTACTTCCTCCTCTCTAATTATTGCAAAAAAGAACACATATGACCGATAAATCGAACCCAGTAGTCACATGTGTTTTAGAACATTTGTTCGCTAAACACGCATTTACAGGCCATTGGCTCCTGGGAGGACAT
>CAJTZD010000051.1 GCA_910584235.1 uncultured Acetatifactor sp. | reverse complement strand
AGGCTTTATGCGGCCTGTGGCTATTTTCCCTTTATTCATCTGTTGAACTCCCGGCGGTATCATTGATGTCCTGCATAGTCCCCTTGTTATATAAAGTCTGGCATAAATTCTTTGCGATACGGTGGAGGTTCATTCCACCGTATTTTTCTGAAATACTCTTTAAAAGGAACACCCCAAAAGCCTTGACAACCCCATTTCAATTATGCTATGTTTAAATAAAATAGTGGTAAGGGGTACAACTACTAAATGGCAGAGCATGATTATTTAGAAAAACTGGGCTTCTCCCAGAATGAAGCAAAGGTCTATATCACCCTTTTGCGGAACAAACGATTAAACGGCTATGAGATAGCAAAGCTGTCAGGGGTTTCCAGGTCCCTGGTGTATGAGGTGGTCAACCGCCTGGTAGGGAAAGGGATCCTTTTGCGGCTGGAGGGGGAGCCCAATTACTATATCCCCCTGGAGTACGAAAAGCTCATGGCCCGGATAAAAAGGGAAAATGAGGAAAATATCGGCAGGGCGGAGGCATTCCTGAAAGGCCTGGCCCAGGGGGAGGAGACCCGGGACTATGTGCTGAACATAGTAGGCTATGATAAATTCATGAAAAAGGCGGCTGCGCTGATTGACAGCGCAGAAGAGGAGATTTCCCTCTCCATCTGGCACAATGAGCTTTCGGTGCTGCGGCAGGCTCTGGAACATGCCGTAAAGAGAGGCGTTAAGGTCTACATCTTTTCCTTTCAAGAGATAGAACTGGAGGGCGCTGTGCTCTTTTCCTATGGAATCGTTGATGCCGCAAGGCTTTTCCCCTACCGGAGAATGACGCTGATTGTGGACAATATTCAGTGCGTGAACGGGGAGAGCGGCGGAGCGGAGGATATTTACACCTATACGAGAAATCACGCTATTGTTTCCCTGGCAATCGATGAAATCGTCTTAAACATATTCTGGTATAAATATATAGAAAAGCAGGGCTTGCTTCACCGGGGAATTACAAGCAGAGAATTCCTGCAGGCCATTGCCGCCCTGGCAGGGGAACTGGGCATCAACGAGGATATGACGAAGAATTTCATGGTGTACGATTTTCAGAGGAGGTATGAGGAAAATGAAGAATGCTGAGACCATAAGGGCCAGGGAGGCAAGGGAGCTTGCCCGAAGAGAAAAACAACTGCAGGCAAAGAACAACCGGTTCTACATGCTGTATCTTTTCATGGTGCTGTCCCTGATCTATATCATTGATGAGATAGCATCCACGATTTCCATTCAATTTCAGTCCAACATTATCAATGAATTCTTTGTCCAGAACATGGGGCTGGAGTACGGGGAGGGACTGTCCCTTTCCTCAGCCCTGGGTTTTATTACATATCCGGTCACGCTGCTGATTGTGTTCTATCGTCCCCTGGCGGACCGGTTCGGCAGAAAACCGTTTTTGGTGATCAATACTATCATGATGGGGCTGGGGCTGTTTTTGGTCTATCTCTCCCGCAATATTTTTGTGTATATGGTGGGCGGCACGCTTATGGGCTTTATGGTCTCCCATGACATGCAGTGTGTGTACATTCTGGAATGCTCCAGCGAGAAGAACCGGGCGCGGAATTACGCGCTGACCAAAGCTGTGGCCATATTGGGGACGCTGCTGATTCCGCTGCTGCGGGCCACGCTTATGAAAAACCAGAGCGAGCGGTGGCATTTGGTGTACTTAGTGCCCGCCCTTCTGGGCTTTGTGCTGTCCCTGGCGGCGCTGCTGTTCGCAAAGGAGACAAATGCATTTGTGGTAAACAGGGTGAAATACTTAAAGACTCCTGTGGAGGAAAGGGAGAAGCAGACCAGGGAAGAGAAAAACAATAATGCCCAGGGGGGGATTCTGAACGCGGTCAAATTTGCGTTCCGGCACAGACAGTTAAGGTTTCTGATGCTGGCCTGCTGCTTTTTCTACTCCGCCTCTCTGGCCACAGCCACGTACAATACGGTGATGAAAGAATCGGCGCTGATGACAGAGGAAGCGATTACGCTGGCACTGTATCTCTACCCGGTGGGGAATGCGCTGATGACATTTATTGCCGGTGTTGTGTCGGACCGGTTCGGCAGAAAAATTACCATAATTGCCATGTCCTGTTCTGCTGTGGTCTGCTACAGTTTGTTTATTGCAAGCTCTATGCTGAACTGGATGCCGGCCCTTACCGGTTTTGCCATCGGCGGTTTTATGGGCAGCTACTGGGGGGCGGGAGACACCATAGGAGGTATTATGTTCTCGGAATCCTCCCCCACGAATCTGCGGTCTTCCGTGACAGTGATCAATACATTGCTCAACGGGATTATCGGCGGGCTGGCCACCATTGTGACAATCGTGCTGCTGCCCCTGCTTCCTAAGGAGACATTTGGATATATGTATCTGGGATTGACGATTCCGGGACTGATTGGGGCTATTTTTATCATCTGGAGATATGTGGGCGAGACCCGGGGCCTGGACCTGAAGAAAGTCACGGGAACGGAATGGGACAAAGAGAGGAGAACAAAATGAAGCTGGATTTATTAACGGTGGCGCCGGATGAGCGGCCTCTGGACAATCTGAAAGGAACCTGCGGGTTTGCGGGGATTTTTAAGGAGATCGGAGTCATAGGAGATTCCCTGTCCTCGGGAGAATTTGAATCCCATGATGAAAACGGGAATATTATGTACCACGATATGTACGAGTATTCCTGGCCTGCGGTGCTGGAGCGGCTTACAGGGACTGTGTACCGCAATTATTCCCGGGGCGGCATGACGGCTAAGGAGTTCTATGAGACCTGGGCGGACCAGAAGGGCTTCTGGCAATGGAATCAGGCATATATCATAGCTCTGGGAAATAATGACATGTTTGTCTGCGGACATCCCGTGGGCAGTGTGGCGGATATCCACCCGGGAGAACCGGAGAAAAATGCGGACACTTTTTTTGGCAATATGGGCCGCATTGTCTCTAAATTAAAAAGCATCGAAAAGGATGCCCGGATATTCCTGGTGTCCATGCAGAGGCGGGGGGAAGAGACAGGCGATCCCATGATCTGCGGGGTGGCAGAAGAAATGAAAAAGATGTGTGAGCTGTTTTCGTTCACCTATCTCATCGACATGACCAATGAGGGGCCGGTTTACGACCAGGAAATGCGCAAAACCTTTGCCCTGGGCTTTCATCCCAATGCCATGGGGTATTACAGCTATGGGCTGATGGTAGGAAACTACATAGATTACCTTATCCGAAAGTATCCAAAGGACTTTTTTGAAGTACCGTTTATCGGTAAGGGACTTAGGAATAAGGATGTTCTTTCTGATTAGACTGTATTTTTTGCGCCAGCTTCCGGTAGGCCAAAGGGGTCTCTCCGTATTTTTTGCGGAATGCCCGGGTGAAGTAGGACTGGTGGTGGAAGCCGCAGTTTTGCGCAATGTCGATTACTTTGAGGCTGGTCTGCGACAGCTGCCTGGCAGCCAGTTCCAGGCGGTAGTTGACCAGATAGGCGTTAAAGCTGGTTCCCGTAAATTCCCGGAATAATTTCATAAAGTGACTTTCCGAGAAACCGCATTTCTCTGCCACTCTTTTCACAGAGAGCTCCTGGTCATAGGAGTGCTGGATATCGTAAAGCGCATTTTTCAGCCTGCCATAAGATAATTGTGACAGGCTGTTGTCATCTGCGGCCGTGCTGTATCGGCTGATATGGTGGAGTACCAAAAAAAGGCAGGACCGGATCAGCAGCTCATGGGTGGAGTAACTTTCCCTGCGGTGTTCCAGCATGGACAGGATGCAGGGGGTGAGGGCCTGATTCAAAGGGGAGGCCGCAGGCTGGAAAGGATCCAGGGCTTTTTCTCCGCTTAGAAAGGGGAGAATGTATTTCTCATAGCAGGAGTCGTCTTCCGGGCCCTTGAAGACAGTGGGGTGAAACATGATGTTAAAATATTCTCCGGCCTCATTGTCCCATTGGTCGATGGAATGGACGGCGCGGGGGAGGACTACGGCCAGGTCTCCTCCGGAAAGTGTAAAGGGATGTCCCCATACAGTGACCAGGATCCGGCCTTTGATACAGTAGATCAGTTCAAAGTCGTCATGCCAGTGCAGCGGAAAGGAATGGAAATAGGCAGGAATCATGCCGCGGTAGACCGTGTAGGGAAAGGCCGCGGTTCCGTGGGTTTTGGTCTCGTGCAGGGGTGTGTGGTTCATGGGGCTCCTTTCGTGCGGGTGCCGGGAAATAATAGGATTATGCTATAAATATAGGACTATATTGCAAGAATTTTATCACGGATAAGAATATAATGCAAGATAGAGGCGGGATAAAATTGGGGGCAGGCGGCTGTGGCGAAAGCGGACGGCAGAGGCGGGAAAGACAGCCGTAACCGGGGAGGTGCCGTGACAAAAGCGGACGGCAGAGGCAGGAAAGGAAAACAGGAGGGAACCATGGAATACGCGGCAATCAGGCATTTTGCGGATAAGAGATATTGTTATGCCATAGGGAAAGGACATTTTCTCATCAGGCTGGAAATGAAAAAGGGCGACGGGGCCCGGGTGGTGCTTCACACACAGAATAAGTACCTGCCCATTGAATATCTGGATACCAGGCAGGAATCCCCTATGAAACTGGTATGTTCCGACAACTATCTGGACTACTACGAGACGGATGTCTACATTGATACAGTCTGCCTCAGATATTTCTTTGAGATAGAGGACCGGCAGGGAAATGTGGTCTATTATGGAAACCACGCATTTTACGAAGCGTGTATCAGGGAGATCGGCAGAATGTTCGACTGTCCCCAGACGCTTCGGGAGGAGGAACGGTTCGGGCTGCCGGCCTGGGCTGAAAATAAAGTGATATACCAGATTTTTCCCTCCCGTTTTGCCACGGATCAGGAGGTGGCGAAAGAGGACTGGTATCAGGCGCCCATTGGCCATAGAGCCGACCTGAAAGGGTCACTGCGGGGCATTATCAATCATTTTGACCACATCAAAAATCTGGGGGTGGATATCCTCTACATGACGCCGATTTTTTGCTCGGACTCTTCCCATAAGTACAATATCCACGACTATTACCGGATTGATCCCTCTTTCGGCGATAAGGAGGATCTGAAAGAACTGGTGAAGCTGGCCCACCAGTCCGGCATGTATGTGATTTTGGACGGTGTGTTTAATCACACTGGGATTGACTTTTTCGCTTTTCGGGATATCCGGGAAAAGGGGAGGCAGTCGGCCTACCTTGACTGGTATTATATCGAGGATTTTCCGCTGGTGATAGAGATGGGCAAGAGGCCCAACTACAAGACGTTCAGCTACGCCGCGTATATGCCGAAGCTGAATCTGCACAATCCCGAGACAGCGGATTTCGTCATAGATGTGGCCCGGTACTGGATACAGGAATGCGATATTGACGGCTGGCGTCTGGATGTTGGGGATGAGATCGGCCACAGCTTCTGGAAACGGTTTCGCGCAGGCGTTAAGGCTGTGAAGAAAGACGCCCTGATCGTGGGAGAAGTCTGGCATTACGCGGGAGATTTCCTGGAGGGAGACGAATGGGACAGCGTCATGAATTATCCCTTTTACGATGCAGCGGTGGACTTGATCGCCAGGGAGGAGATCAGTCTCTCGGCTTTTGTGGGGAATCTGAACTTTGTAAAGGGAAATCTGCACACAGGGCTGGAGGGGTATCTGTGGAATTTCATCGACACCCACGACACCGCCAGGTTCCTCCACAGCGCCGGAGGGGATATGGGAAAGCAGAGGCTGGCGGCGGCCATGCAGCTTTTGCTGCCGGGTATGCCCATGATTTATTACGGCGACGAGGTGGGGATGGAGGGCGGACCGGACCCGGACTGCAGGCGGGGGATGCTCTGGGAGGAGAACATGCAGAACCTGGAATGCCTGGACTATTACCGCAGGCTGATTCAAATCAGGCATGGGTATCCGGCGCTGACCAAAGGGGCGGTTATCAGGCAGGAGACGGATGACCACAGGGGAATCTGGTATTTGGAGAGAAAGTGGGAGAAATGCCATGTGGTTCTGATTTTCCATGTGAAGAGGGGGAGCGTCTCTTTGGCGGAATTCTCCGGCGGGTGGAGGGAGCTGATCCGTGACAGGGACTTCGATGGCAGACTGCATGACTATGAGGCAGTAGTGCTCACCGAAACAACTACATAGAACAGGTGCGAAAGATGTGCAGGGCGCTGTACGCCGCGAATACCAATATCGATTACTTCCCCACGAATTTCGTGGTCCGTGGGGGAGAGGTCTGTTACATTGACTTCGAGTGCAATCCCTATATGGAGGAGTGGAATTTCGAAAATTGGGGCATCAAATACTGGTCGATGACACCGGAACTAAAAGCCTACAAAATCCCATAGGGGTATTGGTATCCATATAGGGGCGAAAGGCTTTTGCTGTTAGCAATATAAAATGCCAGATCAGTCAGGGGACGCGCTATTTTGTTCCAGTCTATGCAAAGGGCAAAGCTATAGAGCCCCTTTGGCCGGGATACCCATTCCGGGCAGGGTTGCTTCAGTGCAAGAAACAACTGCTTTTTCCCGTTTTTCCCCGTTGCTGTGGCAAACAACAGGAAATCTTCCGAATCTCCAGGGCTTTGAAAGAATCCCTCTAAAAGCAGATAAACCGGAGTCTCCCTCATACCGTAAAGCGTGATATCTGTGGGAAGCTCCCTGGGGGTGGCTGTGTCGAAAATCTCTAAAAGAGCGTCCGGAGCCAGAAAGGCTTCCGCCCGCCGCCTGTACAGCTCTTTTAGTTTGTCCCGGAAGAAACCAAAGCTGTCTTCCATACTGGCAATGGAGGTCTCCTCTTTTGCCATGGCGCAGGTATACAGGCCTGATGGGTGGAAACGGAGAAAAAGAAATTCCTTGTCCATACAGAACCGCATTTCCGCCAGCTTTTCCTCAATACACGCCCGCAGCCATGTCCGCTCTGTTGTAGCGGTAATCGATGTGCGGTTTTCGGGGGGGTGGCTGCACCGGCAAACAGTTCGTCCTTCGAGTGGATGTCCAGCACAAGGGGAACCCGCAGCGCCATAAGTTCCCGGCGCACCTGGCTGCATTCATCCTCGTTCATAAGCTGCCCCATATTCCAGTCCCCATGATTTGCGGCGGCGCTGATATATGGAGTGCGGAATTCATGTCTGGCAGCCCGGAGTTTTTCCGCGCAGAATTTCCCGATTGCAGACAGTTCGTCCCGGTTTTCTTTCAATACCATTGTAATGCAATACAGCTTTGCCCTGTGCCTGCCGGGACGCCATTTTGCATTTACCAGGGCAATCTTTTCCAGATTCCGGTAGAAGCGGTCGAATTGGACAGAGGCGCATATTTCATGGTACCGTTCGGGCCGGAGCGTTTCAACGGAAAGGTTCACATGCCGGATATTTGCAGACAAAATGGTGCGGATCTCTTCCTCCGTCATGGACCTCGAAAAATTTGAGGTAAAAAACACATTTTTCCGGCCTGTCCGGGGCAGTAATTTTAAGAATTTCAAAAAATCAGGGGCTATAGACGGCTCATAAAGGCATGAGAAAAGGATACCTGCTCCCTGTCTTTTTACAGGTCTTATCATGGGAAACAGTGCCAGAATCTTTCGATAGACCGCTTCCGTCATATAAAATGCCTTGTTTTCAAAGTCGTTAAAGCAGAATCGACAGCGCAGATTGCATGTGTTATTGATGTCGAAAGTCATGGCATCATAAAACAGCTCCTCAGAACAGGGCCTGCGCATCCACTTTCCATTCTTTTTTGCAGGGCGGAATGTTGCAAAATACGTTCCGTATGCCAGAACCTTTTTTGCGGTTCCCTTACAGGCCGCTATAAGCTGCGCCGCTGTTTTCTTCATGCCTGACCTCCTGTATGTAGCGTTGAATCGGTTTCTTTTCTATATTTATATTATACATCTTCCCCGGAATATTGCAACTGCTGAATCGCATTGGCGGGCCGGCAGGGAGTTTGAAAGCTGTTTTTGTTCTGCCCCATAAACCGAAAGCTTATAGTGCGTTCTTTGGACAATTTTTCACACACTCAAAACAAAGAATACATTCTGTACCGTTCTTTCGTTTTCGAGAATTATCTGTAACATCCACTTCCATTGGACACACATTTTTGCATTTACCACAAGAAATACATTTGCTTTTATCACATTTAATTTGTAATAGAGAGAAATAGCTCATGGGTTTCAAAAATATTGTAATAGGACATATGTATTTGCAAAATGCGCGATTATCCTTAAAAACAAACGCCAATATTATTCCGACAGCATAGTACATGACATTTCCTATAATAAACGCCCAAAACATAATTTTCTCAAGACTGCTGATATGAGCGAGGAATAATACTGAAACAAATATAAAAGAAACCACAAATGTAACATACCTTATCCAACCGATCTTTCTTCGCGGTGTTTTAGAAACTTTATATGGAAGAAAATCAAGCACCATTGCCGTCCAACAGGCATATCCACACCAACCTCTGCCAAAAAGCAAGGGGCCGAAAATTTTGGCTACCGCATAATGAATTGTTGCAGCCTCGAATACACCTGTAAAAAGATAATACCAAAATCCCTCAATCTGCATATTTTCGCCGCAGATACCCCCCAAATAAACTAACATATAAAGGCCGACTAAAAGTTGTGCAACCCTGCGGGCATACTTGTATTTTTTAACATAAAGGAATATCCCCAAAGAAATAGATATTCCTATATAGCTAAAGTTAAACAGATAAAATGTATTGTTCTGTGTCAGCCATAATGTCACTGCAACAGTTTCAAATATTACCAACATAATAAAGGGTAGAAAATACTTTTTCATTTTCTTTCTCCAATCCATAAATTTCTCAGCCTCAAGCATGATGAATTGAATCGTGAAACTGTTATTTTATTTAAAAATTTTTCCTCTGGGTTTTCAACTGCACAAAGAAATATAGCTGAAAAGTGGGGGATTGAACTCTCGTTATTAAATGTGCAAATCTTTTCTTTCAAAGAGCATGATTCCCAGCGCATACAGCAAAACAGCGCCTGCAAGAAGCACGCATATGCCGATAATTGCACTGCTTTCACCGGCAATTATGCCATCCGGGCTGTACAGAGTAAAAAAGGTAAAATACTTTGCTTTTTCCGCATTTTGGCCCACATTGGCCAACATCTGCAATACATACATAAATGCCGGAATACACGCTCCAAATGCAACACTGTATTTGGAATCAGAAAATATACAGGAAGAAAGAAAACAGATGCCTCCAATCCATAAATGCAGACACAATAATCCGCCGTTCAATAAAAGCAATTCTCCAATGTCTAATTCCCCTGAAAAGCCGCTTTCGGCGCAGACCAGTTCCAGGATTGTGATATAAACAATAAGCAGCAGAATTCCGCTTACAAGCACTTTCATTTGGGTAAGGGCAATGGTACGGCGTTTCACAGGAGCGGCGACCAGCGAAGCCATAGAGCCTTTGTCGACATATTTCGCAATCAGTGCATTGGCGCGCAGTATGCAGAACAACATGGGAAAAATCAGCAGGATGAATCCATAGAGATAAGACACCATAAATCCCAAAAGGCTTGCAGCGTTTGCTTTCATACCCACGGATGCCATCAACTCCGGCATAGCTTCCGCGAAACTGTCTAAGGTCTTCATCATTTGGGGGTCGTACATATTGATGATAATGGACACGTACATGGTAATAATTGCGCCCAAAATAATAAGCAGCTTTAGGCTTCCTTTCATTTCGCGTTTATATAATGCCAGATTAGTCATTTTGTTCCCCTCCGTAATAATTCATGAAAATTTCCTCCAGGCTCTGTTTTGCTGTAACAGTGACGTTCTCTCCGTTGCAGATACCGCCAAAATCTGCGGCAAATGCTTTGGCCACAGCTTCGTTTTCAAGCGTCACCGTGTAACTGCGAGTATGCCGTTCGTGCAATGCAGCGGCTGAATCAACGGCTATCATCCTGCCCTTTCGAATGATACCGATACGGTCGCAGGTCCGCTCCACTTCCTCAAACATATGGCTTGACATCAAAACCGTTTTTCCGTGTTCTTTTTCTTCTGCGATCAAACTGACAAATCTGCTTTGCATCAACGGATCGAGCCCGCTGGTGGGTTCGTCCAGAATCAGAATGTCAGGATCATGCATAAATGCGGCGACGATTCCCAGCTTTTGCTTCATCCCTTTGCTCATTTTTTTGATCTTGCTTTTGGGGTCCAGCTCAAAACGCTCCAGTAATTCATCCATGCGGCTTTGTGGGCCGATTTTCCGATATTCTGCGATGAATTTCAAAAATTCCGTTCCCGACATATCGTCAAAAAAGCTGGTTTCACCGGGGATATATCCCAGCCGTGCCTGTACTTTCTCCCTTTCGTTCCAGCAGTCCAGGCCGTGGATGGTGCATTTTCCCGATTTGGGTTTTAGAAATCCCATTAAATGGCGTATGGTTGTGGTTTTTCCCGCACCGTTGGGACCCAAGAAGCCAAAGGCCTCCCCCTGATTTACGCGGAAAGATATATCAAATATTCCTTTGCCGCCGCCATAGTCACGGACAAGGTTTTCGATTTTTATGACGCTCATAAATATTCCTCCCTATATGCAATCTGTTTAAACATTTCCGCCCAATTCGCCCCTGACCGTTTTGGTTTGACCGATTTGTTTAATTTAAATATATCTGTTTGACTCAAATTTTCAAGGCCCTTTTCGCAAAAACAGGTATTTCGGAGATATATTTTTTCACCTGGTAGTAGTGCCTAACGAAAAAGTCTGCGTTTCCTTATTTTGTCCTTATGCAGAAGAGATGGAAACCCGCTGGGAGATATGATATAATACTGACACGGAAGTGTGTTGTAATTACGGAGGGCTCCTATTACAAACAAGCAAAAAAGACCGCGGAGGAGATACTGCGGCTGGAAAAAGGAACAGTTGAGAGCCGCGCCCAAGCGCGCAGAAAGGTGCAAACATGAAATACGAAATCAAAGACAATGCAATCTTCTTTACCCGCCCCGGGGAATGGGGCAAAATTTCGGCCTGCGGCCGGGACAGCATCCGCTTCCAGGCCTCGCCTCAGGGCAAAGTAAAGGAGCAGAACTGGACTATAGAGCCTGGGTCTGCGGACGCAAAAATCTGGCTGGAGGGGGACTGCGCTTACTTTGTCACCGGAGAAATGAAAGCCGTGGTGCACGGCGATGGCAGGATGGAATATTTCCGGAAAGACAAGCGGATTTTGTCGGAGAAAAGCGAACTCACATTCGGCGCGGGCATACGCAATTACCGCAACCGGGGAAGCGGGCTCTGGAGCGGGCGGGTGACATTCGCGCCTGTGGAGAGGGAGCACTTCTACGGCCTGGGACACGAGGCCACGGGCTGCTTTGACTTAAAGGGCTGTACCATTGACCTGCGCCATGTGAATGCCAAATGCGCCATGCCTTTCGTGTACTCCTCCCTGGGGTACGGTTTCCTCTGGAATATGCCCTCTACAGGCACCTGCGAGCTGGCCCATAACCGGACCAGGTGGAACAGCGACAGCATGGAACAGATTGACTACGTAGTCATAGGCGGAGAGCCCCGGGAGGTGTCCGAAACTCTGGCAGACCTTACCGGCCACGCCCCCATGATGCCAGACTTTGGCCTGGGCTTCTGGCAGTGCAAGCTGCGTTACGAGACCCAGGAGGAAGTCCTGCAGGTGGCAAGGCGGTATAAAGAGCTGGGGATTCCCCTGGACGTGATCGTCATCGACTACTTCCACTGGACAGAGCAGGGAGACTACAAGTTTGACCCTGTATACTGGCCGGACCCCAAAGCTATGGCAGAGGAGCTCCATGCCATGGGCGTGAAGCTGATGGTGTCCATGTGGCCCACCATCAATGAGAAGAGCGAGAACTACGGCGAGATGTTTGACCGCAATCTCCTGATCAGGACCGCAAGCGGCTCCAACCGGGTGTTTGACTTCTACGGCCCCCAGGCGGAGATAGACCCCACGAACCCGGAGACCCGGGAGTTTGTGTGGAAGAAGCTGAAAGAAAATTATATCGACCAGGGAGTGGACTGTCTCTGGTTCGACGAGGCGGAGCCGGAGATCCATCCGGAGCATTTTGACAATCTGGTGCTTTCCATGGGAAACGGGGACCAGGTGGGGCTGCTGTACCCATATTATTACGCAAAGCTGGTGTATGACGGCATGAAAGCAGAGGGCAGACAGGACATTGTGACCCTGTCCAGATGCGCTTATCCGGGGGCACAGCGGTTTGGCACATTGGTGTGGTCCGGGGACATTCCATCCACCTTTGAGAGCCTTTCGGACCAGGTGAAGTCCGGCCTGAATATGGCCATGTGCGGGATTCCCTGGTGGACCACGGACATCGGCGGGTTTTACGGAGGGGATATCGAGACGCCCTATTTCAGAGAGCTTATCGTCAGATGGTTCCAGTACGGCCTGTTCTGCCCGGTGATGCGCCTCCACGGCAGCAGGGAGGGAAAAGACTACACGAGACCCATCATAGAGCCCACCGGCGGCGACAACGAACTCTGGAGCTTTGGAGAAGAGAATTTTGAAATCCTGAAAGGCCTGGTGCTTCTCAGGGAGCGGATGAAGCCCTATCTGCGCAGTGCCATGAAGAAAGCATCGGAGAAAGGAACCCCCGTGATGCGGCCCATGTTCTTCGACTTCCCGGAGGATGAGGTGTGCTATGGCCTGGGAGAGCAGTACATGTTCGGAGACGATATCCTCTTTGCCCCGGTGGTGAGACAGGGGGAGCGGGTGAAAAAGGTGTATCTGCCCAAAGGCAATTGGGTGCTCACAAAGGACAGAACCGTCCACCGGGGAGGCACATGGCTTGAGACCACTGTGGAACTGCGGGAGTTTGTGGCCTTTGTCAGGGAGGGCAGCGACGTGCTCTCGATCTTTTGAGCGGAGGTTCCGCTGGTTTAGGACTCTATGGTCTGCTCGCAAAATTTCAGACCAGGTTGAAAGTAAATGGGATTTTAGCCTGGTCTTTAAAGCAGAATATGGGTTGGGTAAGAGCTGCATTTGGGCATAAAAGTTGATATTACTCTGGACGTACAACCCATGAAAATAAGAGAAATATAGGAAAGAATAGTGGACACAATAAGCTGAGTGCAGGCGGAATTTGGGCGGAGCAGACAATGGGAAGCAGCCGGGAACCCTTTTAAGAATTTTATTGAGGAGAGAAGAGGAATGACCAAAAAAGACAATACAAACCAAACAAAATGGTGGAAAAGCGCCGTCATCTACCAGATTTACCCCCGCAGCTTTGCGGACAGCAATCACGACGGCATAGGCGACCTCCAGGGGATTATCTTGAAGCTGGATTACCTGGAGAAGCTGGGGATAGACGCCATCTGGCTGTCCCCGGTATGCAAGTCCCCCCAGGACGACAATGGCTACGACATCTCGGATTATCAGGACATTGACCCCATGTTCGGCACGCTGACAGACATGGAGGAACTGATCGCGGAGGCCGGGAAGCGGCACATCCGCATTATTATGGACCTGGTCCTGAACCATTCTTCGGACGAGCATTACTGGTTCCGGGAGGCGAGAAAAAGCCGGGAAAATCCCTACCACGACTACTATGTGTGGCGGGACGGGGCAGAGGGGCAGCTGCCCAATGATATGCGGGCAGCTTTCGGCGGCCCGGCCTGGGAATGGGTGCCGGAGGTGGGCCAGTATTATTTCCACCAGTTTTCCGTAAAGCAGCCGGATCTGAACTGGGAGAATCCGAAGCTGCGCCGGGAGATCTATGATATGATCAACTGGTGGATGGAGAAAGGAGTGGGCGGCTTCAGACTGGACGTCATTGACCAGATCGCAAAGGAGCCGGACAGGAAGATTACCTGCAACGGCCCCAGGCTCCACGAATTCCTCCGGGAGCTCAGCCGGGAGACTTTCCAGAAAGGGGACCTGGTCACTGTGGGAGAGGCCTGGGGAGCCACCACAGAGCTTGCGAAATTGTACAGTAACCCGGACAACAGTGAGCTGTCCATGGTATTCCAGTTTGAGCATATCTGCCTGGACCAGATACCGGGAAAGGAAAAATGGGATCTGGCCCCGCTGCCTTTCCGGAAGCTGAAAGAGGTCTTCGGGCGCTGGCAGAGGGAACTGTACGGGAAAGGGTGGAACAGCCTGTTCTGGAACAATCATGACCTGCCCAGAATCGTATCCCGCTGGGGAAATGACAATGAGTACCGGGTGGAATCCGCGAAGATGCTGGCCATTCTTCTCCACGGCATGCAGGGCACCCCCTACATTTACCAGGGAGAGGAGTTAGGCATGACGAACATCCGGTGCCAACTGGAGGACTACAGGGATATCGAAACTCTGAACCTGTACCGGGAGCGGCTGGAGAAAGGGTATGAAAAAGCTGAAATCATGGACTCCATCTACGCCAAAAGCCGTGACAATGCCAGGACCCCCATGCAGTGGAATGATGGGGAGAACGCAGGATTTACAGATGGTGAGCCCTGGATTCGGGTGAATCCCAACTACCAAAAAATCAATGCGGCGGCACAGATGGCAGAGGAGGATTCCATATGGAAATGTTATCAGAAATTGATTCGCCTGCGCAAGGAATATCCGGTTTTTGCGGAGGGGGAGTTCCAGATGCTGCTGGAGGAGGATGAGAATATATTCGCATATACCAGGACAGATGCCTGTTCACAGCTACTGGTGATTTGCAATTTCTACGGCAGCACAGTGGAGGTGGATTTGGAGGAATTGGAATCTGCCGGGGAGCTGCTCATTGGCAATTACAAGGACCGGAAGCAGCGTAGGGTCTTGGGGCCTTACGAGGGGAGGATGTACTGGAGGGAGCTGGGGTGATATGAGGCTGGGCGCCGAACCAGGGGAAATATGCCGGGGCGGACTCCATGGAGGGAAATTGGAGTATGCTCCGGGAAATCGGGGATGAGACCACATTTGCCTCCCAGCCGGCCTTTATCCTGCCTCTGAACGGGCAGGCGGGGACAGAGTATCTGTATGTGGGCGACAGGTGGAATGGGAAGAACTATCACGATTCCAGGTATATCTTCCTACCCATCCGCTGCCCGCAGAGAGGGCGGCTTGTGCTGGAGTGGGCGCCGGAGGTTGGGGTGGATGCCGGGAGCGGGAGGATATTTGGCCCCAAATAGAAAGACAGCGGATAAAATTGTATTCATGGCGGGAATCTGAATAGGATGGATTCAGATTCCTGCATTTCTAAAGCTTCTTTATGCTGAAAAATCAATGCAATCCTTTTTATAGATTCGATTGTTTCTAATTAAAATCACATTTTAAAAATCACATTTTACTTAAGCTATACAAACGATAGGCAATGAAAACGGGGAAATAGGCATTTGCTTTCCCATTTCCATTATGGCAACTATGGACTATACGCAGAAGCAGCAATCTCGTACAGGTTTTCATAAGGGGATATACAAGGAATAAGTTTTGAATGGGATGTCTTCTTATGGCAACAGATGGAATCCATTACCATAAGAAAACGATAAACATAGTACCAGCCTTTCAATCCACACTTTTGTAAGTGACACAAATAGTTTAGGCTATTATTAAAAAAATATCAAGAGGAAATATTTAGCTCAGTTTACAGTAAATTTATCTTTACTAAGAAATATTTAACATAATAAATGGAAATGCCTTGACAGAATTAGAAACAAATGTTAAAATAATAAACATAGTACCATCGAAAGTAAAAATGCGATATTTAATAAGTTAAATGTGATTGTATAGGGGAGAATATCCAGAAAATAAAAGGAACATTTTGCGATGCGCAAAAGAAAGCGATAAAATATCAAAGAGGTTAATTCTTGTCGCGGGGGAATTACCTCGCCGCTAAAGAAAGCACCTCTTTTATCCTTAAATAAATATGTCTTTATTAGCTAATAATTATACATGTTTTTTGTAATCTGTCAATAAAGAAAAATGAAATTTATCAAGGAGGGGAATAGTTTCGAATGTTGTGGGGAAACAATGATGAAGCATTGATAAGAAGAGGTGCTGTTAAGGTTTCGGACGGAATCCATCCATGTATTATTGAATAATGTAACAGCTATGAAAGAAAAATTAAAAAATCACTATGATAGAATCAGCTGGCAGATACAGAGATTATACAGAATTCGGAATGAAATAACACATGCGGCGCTTCAGGAACAGAACTTGGAAATGAAAGCGATATCCAGAAAATACAATTTTAAGAACAGGAATAATCGACTTTATATGAACGCAAGGCATGGTTATAGCTGAATATTGAATAAGTAATTTTATTATAGAAAATATTGGAAAAATGTAGTATAATACAAAAAAGGAGAAAATTGCCTATGGTGTCTACAAAAGATCTGGAGCCCATGACCGCGCATATATCGGAAGACGGTCTGCAAAGAGAAGAAACCGTGGCGGAGCACACGGAAAATACAAGATTCCTATGTGACAAAAAAGGAAAACGCTGCGGCATGTCTCAAATCATGTCCCTGTGTGGTATCTATCACGACACCGGAAAATGCAAGCAATCTTTCACTACCTATATCCACGCAGACGACAAGACAAAGCGAAAGCAAAAAGGAAACATCGCCCATGCCTCTACCGGAGCAAAGCAGATCTGCGAGAAATATCATGAATGCCCGGGAAATCTTAAGATTCTGGCCGAGATGATTTCCTACGCAGTGGCTGCCCATCATGGCTTATTTGACTGCGTTGATGCGGAACATACAGACATATTTGCAAAAAGAGTAGACAGGGTGGAAGATTATGATGAGGCGTGCGGAAACGCAAAACGGGCCTATCTGGAAGACTATGATCCAGATGAGATATTTACAAAGGCTTCCGAGGAGTTCGATAAGATATGGAATATAATCCGGGATTTATTTGAAAGATTAAAACCCAAATTGACGGCAAAATATGGAAAAGAGCCCAGGGGAATGCTGGCTGAGTGCAAATTTTTTCTGCTTGCGTGTCTGCAGCGGTTGATTTTGTCCATCCTGATCGATTCGGACTGGGAGGCCACGTCTGACTTCATGAATGATGTGGATACGCTGACGAAGCAATCTGATTTTAATACCGGAGATGTTTTTGCCAAAGCCGGAGAGAACTTTGCGGCTTATATGCAAAAAAAGAAAGAAGCCATTGGCGGCATGCAATTGACCCCAAAAGAAAGACAGATTTACGATGCCCGAAATGCGCTGCAGGAGGAATGTATCCGATTTGCCAAACATCCGGCAGGCATCTACTGTCTCCCCATTCCCACAGGGGGCGGCAAGACTCTCAGCAGCCTTGCCTATGCATTGGAATTCTGCAGACAGCATCCCGAGACGGAACGAATTTTCTATGTCTCTCCCTATATCAGCATAACGGAGCAGAATGCCCAGGTATTCCGAGAAGCCATTGGCAATGCAAAATGGGTTCTTGAACACCACTCATCTGTAGTAAAAAGTCAGGAGACAGAGGATGAGGACTACCGGAGGAACAGCTCCTCCAGATATGAAATCAATTGGGAAGAACCATTTATCTGTACCACATTTGTCCAATTCATGAATACCCTTTTTTCCGATAAAAGCGAATCCATACGGAGGATGCACAGGCTGGTGAATGCGGTTATCATTATTGACGAAGTACAGTCCATGCCTTTAAAGTGCGTCCATACATTCAACTATATGATTCAGTTCCTAAACGGAGTATGCAATGCCGATATCATTTTGTGCACTGCCACACAGCCTGCGCTGGAAGCGGCACAGTGCCCTATCTGCTACAGTGAACCCAAATATATGATTCAAAACCAGGGGGACTGGTTTCGGAAATTTGAGCGGGTTGAAATCCGCACACCCTCTATAGAGCAAAGATATACTTTCGAGAGTCTGGGAGAAGAAATTGTATCACAGACAAAAGAATACAAGTCGATACTGGTGGTTTTGAACACGAAGTCCGCAGTGAGAAAACTGTATGACTTATTAAAGACAAAAAGCATCCGGGTGGAATATCTCACCACCAATTTGTGCGCAGAGCACAGAAGCGACCGGATTAAGGCCATAAAGGAAGTGCTTGCCGGGAGACGGGAGAATATCGTTGTGGTCAGCAGCAATCTGATTGAGGCAGGGGTGGATATATCTTTTGAATGCGTGTACCGCTCCATGGCAGGGCTGGACAGTCTGGCACAGACCGCGGGACGCTGCAACCGGAATGGAGAGATGGACTGCGGAATGGTGCGCCTGGTGACTCTGGAGGGGGAGAACACCGGGAATATGGAGGAATTGCAGCAGAATATCCGGGTGACGGAAATGGTCCTCGATGAGTATGACAGATGCGCACACAAGGGAGAAAGCAGGGGTAACCTGCTGATGGCGGAATGGATGGATATGTATTACAAAAATGTATATTCCGCTTCGGCTGACAAAATGAATTTTCCCATTGAGGAACTGGATACCAATATGATAGAACTGCTGTCCCATGGATTTGGCACAGAGCAAAGGAGCCGCTCCATGAATCAGGCATACAAAACGGCAGGGCAGGCTTACAGGGTGATAGATGACAATTCTTTTGGCGTGATTGTACCCTATGGGAAAGGGGCGGAAATCATAGAGGCAATTCAGGGGACTGCAGATGAGACAAAAATAAAAGCCTGTATCCGGCAGGCCCAACGGTTTACGGTAAATGTCAGGGGAAGCCAGCTGAGAAAACTGGAGGGGCTGATACAGCCGGTAAGCGAAAGTATTCCCGCTCTTTATATGGTGGCGGCCTCCGGAGCCTACAACAATGATTATGGAATCGCCCCGGAGTGGGAGAATTTGATTATTTAAAAGAAAGGGTGGGTGAGAAATGGACAAGCCGAACAGAATTGAATACAGCGTTTTTGGGCGATATGCCTTATTTACGGATCCCCTGTCCAAAACAGGAGGTGAGAAATGCAGCTATCAGATTCCGACCTATCAGGCATTGAAAGGCATAACAGAATCCATCTACTGGAAGCCTACGATTACGTGGATCATTGACGAATGCAGAGTGATGAATCTGATCCAGACAGAATCAAAGGGGATAAGGCCTGTAAAGTACAACGGCGGAAATGATTTGGCCTATTATACTTATCTGAGGAATGTAGAGTATCGGGTAAGGGCTCATTTTGAATGGAATGAAAACAGAGACGATTTGGCAGAAGACAGAAACGAGAATAAGCATTATGATATTGCTAAAAGGATGGTGGAACGGGGCGGCAGAAGAGATATCTTTTTGGGGGCAAGAGAGTGTCAGGGATATGTGGAGCCATGTTCCTTTGAGGAGGGCAAGGGGGATTACGATGGGAGCAAATTATCCTTTGGTATTATGGTACATGGAATTACGTATCCGGACGAGGCGGTCAGGGAGGAGGAAAAGGGAAAGATGACCGTCCGGCTTTGGAACGCGCAGATGATAGATGGGGTGATACAGTTTCCGCGTCCGGAGGACTGTGACATCAGGCAGGTAATGCGAGAGGCGAAACAAAAGGACTTCATTTTAGAAAAGAATTTCCGTGGGATAAAGGAATTTGAGGGAGGTGGAATGTTTGGCATGGTTAAGGACTTTGGCTGAGACATATGATATCTATTCCGCAATAGCCGGGGCGGACAAAAACAATCAGGCTGT
Organism: uncultured Acetatifactor sp.; assembly: GCA_910584235.1. Classification (GTDB taxonomy): domain Bacteria; phylum Bacillota; class Clostridia; order Lachnospirales; family Lachnospiraceae; genus Acetatifactor. Next base: position 6,722 of record CAJTZD010000051.1, on the reverse strand, counting down.
GCTGCTGCCCATTTCCCACTCCACATTCAATGCCCAGATAGAGGTAACCATTGATGAAGATGGGAATTTCAGAGGGGCAAAGAAGCTTGACAAGGGTAAGGACGTGGTAACGATTATTCCGGTTACGGAGGATTCGGCGTCCAGAGGAAATGGAAATTTTCCCCATGCGTTATGCGATAAGCTATGCTATATAGCGGGAGATTATACTTTCTATACGGATGACGACAAAAGAGAATACTTTGACACATATATAAAGCAGCTGCAGGACTGGGCTGAATCAGAGGATTCGCATCCTATGGTAAGAGCGGTATACCAATATCTCCAAAAGGGTTCCCTGATACAGGATTTGGTGGCAGGCGGGATTCTGGAACCGGATGAGGAGGGCAGACTTACCGACAAGGGCAAGATACAGGGGCTGGGACAGACCGGGGCTAATGTAAGGTTTGTGATCCGGGGAAGCAGTATGCCCCAGGAGGTGTGGAAGAATCCGGATCTGTACGAAAGATACAGCGCTTATTATCAGCAAAAGACTGGAGAAAGGAAGCTGTGCTATGTGTCGGGTAAAGTGGAGCCCTGTTCCGAGAAGCACCCCTCTAAGATACGGAATACTGCGGACAAGGCAAAGCTGATTTCGGGAAATGATGAATCCGGCTTTACCTATCGAGGCAGATTTGTCACAAAAGATCAGGCGGCCTCAATAGGATATGACACCTCTCAGAAAGCGCACAATGCTTTGAGATGGCTTATCCAGAAGCAGGGATATACCCGGGACGAAGCAGCCATTGTCTGCTGGATGGTAAACAGGCCGTTCCCGCTGCCTGACATAATGGAGGACTCGGTACATGCCTTTGATGAGATAGATGAATTCGACATGGACTTTGCCGGCATTGATGCATATGAAGCTTCCGGTGCGGACAAGCATGACACAGGCAAATACTTTGCCAGACAGTTCGTAAATGCAGTCAATGGATATGCGGAAAAAATCCAATTCAATGACAAAGTGGCAGTGATAGCTTTGGATGCGGCAACTACCGGGCGGCTGTCTGTTGCGTACTATGACGAGATGGGCGGACGACAATATATGGACGCAATTCTCAACTGGCAGCAGCACTGCAGGTGGCGCAGAAGCGTAAAGGTGGGAAAAGGGGAATCGGATAGAAAGAGAATCACCTGTGAGTGCACGCCGTCCCCCAGAGAGATGGCCCTTGCCGCGTTCGGGGTGCAAAGGACGGAATGGCTGGAGGCGGACAGCAAGCTGATTCGCAATACCATCAAACGGCTGCTTCCCTGTATCACCAGACAGGGAATTGGGATTCCGACAGACATCATCAGAGCGGCAGCCCAGAGAGCGTCCATGCCGCAGGCGATGAAAAATGAATTTTTATGGTACAACGATGTACTCTGCGTTACCTGCGCGATGATACGATTCAACTACGAAAGGGGGAGTATGACTATGGAGCATTTTCTGGAGGACAGGCTGAATGACCGGAACGTTTTGTTTGGGAGACTGCTGGCCGTATATGATTTCATGGAACAGAGGGCAATGTTTGAGCGTGATGAGAACGGCAAGGTAAAGGAAAGCCGCACTACCAACGCAAAGCGCTATTGGAATGCATATAGCAGCAGACCTGCCAGAACGGCGAAGACCATTCAGCAGAATCTGATTGCCTATGAGAAAAAACTGAGTGGTTTTGAACAGAAGAAATTCGAGGAGTGGGAGCAGGAAATCATGACCCATTTTACAGTAGAGAACTTTAATAATATGCCGCTGTCAGAATTTTATCTGCCCGGATATTACCAGCAGATGGAATATATGAAAAAAGCGTTTTGGAAAAAGGACACCGCCATAGAAAGCGAGGAGGAATAAACAATGGGAAAATTCACGAACAAGATTGACTTTGAAGTGTTGGTAATGGTAAAGAATGCAAATCCAAACGGCGATCCGTTAAACGGCAACAGACCCAGAGAGACTTATGACGGGTACGGCGAGATTTCGGATGTGTGCATCAAGAGGAAGATTCGCAACAGGCTTCAGGATATGGGTGAGAATATTTTTGTTCAGAGCGATGAGCGTTCGGATGACGGGTGCAAAAGCCTGGCGGACAGGGCGAAGAACAATGGGGACATGCAGAAAGCACTAAAGGCTAAGGACAAGGATGCCTATGCAAAAGTGGCATGCGAGACATGGATTGACGTGCGCAGCTTCGGACAGGTTTTCGCGTTCAAGGACGACAGCGTCTCCGTGGGAGTCAGGGGCCCGGTTTCCGTCCACTCCGCATTTAGCGTGCTGCCCATATCCATTAACAGCATGCAGATTACCAAAAGTGTCAACAGCGAGACCAAAGAGAAGAAATCTTCCGACACCATGGGCATGAAACACAAAATATATACGGCCTTATATGTGATAAAGGGCAGCGTGAATCATCAGCTTGCTGAAAAGACAGGGTTTACTGATGAGGATGCCGAAAAGATTAAGGAAGCTTTGCGGACACTATTTGTAAACGACAGCTCTTCTGCAAGGCCTGACGGCAGCATGGAAGTCTGCAGGGTATATTGGTGGAAACACAATTGCCCCATGGGCCAATACTCTTCCGCAAAGGTTCACAGGCTGGTCAGGATTACGGCCAGGACAGACGATCCAAAAGACTTTGAAGACTATGAGGTGCGAGTGGATTCTTTGCCAGATTTGACCCTGGAAGAAATAGAGGGGATTTGACCATGTACTCAGAAGAAGAGTATCTCATGCTATCCGGCATCCAGCACTTTGCATTCTGCAGAAGACAGTGGGCCATGATACACATCGAGCAGCAGTGGGCAGAGAATTACAGAACCACCGCAGGAGAACTGATGCACAAGAAAGCCCATGATGAGGGCTCCTTTGAAAAAAGGGGGGATCTGCTGATTGTGAGAGGCCTGCGTATCTCCTCCCGTGAACTGGGGCTCAGCGGCCAGTGCGATGTGGTGGAATTCCATCGGGATGATGAGGGCGTGAAGCTATTTGGATATGAGGGGAAATGGACCCCTGTACCGGTGGAGTACAAGCACGGAGCCCCCAAAGAAGACAATGCCGATGAACTGCAGCTTTGCGCCCAGGCCATCTGCCTGGAGGAGATGTTCCAAATTAGGATATCGGACGGATACTTATTTTATGGGGAAAACAGACGGCGCAGCCATGTGGAATTTACGGAAGACCTGCGAGAGGCTGTGAAGAAAGCAGCCGGAGAGATGCACGATTTATTTCAAAAAGGATATACGCCCAATGTGAAGCCAACTAAAAAATGCAGGGCATGCTCCCTGGAGGATTTGTGCCTCCCGAAGCTGCAGAAAACCGTAAAGGTCAGGACATATATTGAGCAGGGGATAAAGGAGAGGGAGTGATAACTGTGCCCTGCTGTCTGCTTTAGGCCTGCGCCCAAATTATGAAACGGAACGGAAAACCAGGGCAGTTTCAGGGGCCATTCTATTTATGCACAGGTAAGAACGATATTTTTCAGCAAGCTATAGGAGGAACCGTGTGCGGAAATTACTGAACACTTTATATGTGATGACAGAGGACTGTTACCTGACTCTTGACGGTGAAAACGTAGTAATACAAAATGGGGAGAAAACCCTGGGCAGATTTCCGCTCCATACGTTAGAGAATATTATATGCTTTACCTATAAGGGCGCAAGTCCAGCACTAATGGGAGCATGTGCGGAGCGCAAAATAGGAATGAGCTTTTTCTCCCCCAGAGGGGCATTTCTGGCCAGAGTCATAGGAAAAGAGTATGGGAATGTATTGCTTCGAAAGGAACAGTATCGAATATCGGACAGGGATGACAGGAAGATAGCATACGCTAAAAATATGATTATAGGAAAGGTCTATAATTGTAGGTGGAGTATAGAGCGCACCCTGCGCGACCATGCACACCGTGTGGATGCCGAAAGGCTGAAAGAGGTGTCTAATACTTTATACAATACATTGCCCAGAATTGATACAGTGTCTGAACTGGAGGAGCTGCGTGGAATAGAGGGAAAAGCCGCAGAACAATATTTTTCTGTGTTCAATGATATGATACTGAACCAGAAAGAGGATTTCGCTTTTACCACCAGAAACCGTAGGCCGCCATTAGACAACATCAATGCGTTATTGTCTTTTGCATATACGATTTTAGCGGGAGACTGTGCCAATGCATTGTCAAGTGTGGGGCTGGATCCCTATGTGGGCTTCATGCATGGCGACAGACCGGGCAGACGTTCCCTTGCGCTGGACTTGATGGAGGAGCTCAGGCCGGTTCTGGCGGATCGTTTCATCTTGACGCTGATTAATACGAAAGCTATTCAGGCATCCCACTTTGAAAAGCAGAAAGACAATGCAGTTTTTTTGAATGAAGATGGCCGAAAGGTGTTTTTCAATGTATGGCAGAATCATAAGAGAGAAAGCATTACACATCCGTACTTAAAGGAAAAGATTGCATGGGGGTTAGTGCCCTATGTGCAGGCATTGCTGCTTGCCCGGACGATTCGTGGAGATGTGGAAGAATATCCGCCATTTTTGTGGAAGTAGGTGATAATTGTATGCTGGTATTGATTACATATGATGTCTCAACCCAGAGCGCTGCCGGGAAAGCCCGACTCCGCAAGGTAGCGAAAGAATGCGTTAATTATGGCCAGAGGGTGCAGAACTCTGTATTTGAGTGTATTCTGGATGCCTCGCAGGCACTACTGCTGAAAGCACGCCTGACATCGTTAATAAATGAGGCCGAAGACAGCCTGCGCTTTTACTATCTGGGAAATAACTATCAGACAAAGGTTGAGCACTTTGGCTGCAAAATGTCTTATGACGCAGAGGGGACATTAATGATTTAGACAGGTGCGGGCAGCAAGCCAACATAAAATGCCAGGAGGGTTCGCACCAGAAAATGGTATTGGATAGGGCAGGTAGTGTGTTTTAGAGAGGCAGGCAGTGCTTTGCATTGGCAATATTGCCTGAATTAGGAAAGTTTAGATTTAGAATTACTTGCTTTTTTGCGGTCACTCCCTGTGCGGGAGTGTGGATTGAAATACTACTACATGAACAACGGCAATAATCCAAATGGGTCACTCCCTGTGCGGGAGTGTGGATTGAAATCGACAAAGTACAAAATCGTGGAAAGCTATATCTTGTCACTCCCTGTGCGGGAGTGTGGATTGAAATTGCGCCATCTTAACGTAATATTGTAAATATAGAGTCACTCCCTGTGCGGGAGTGTGGATTGAAATGGGTTTACGTATGGTTGTCTTTTTGGTGATAATAGTCACTCCCTGTGCGGGAGTGTGGATTGAAATCAGCCCCGCCTGTTCCGGGAATTGCAGATTCCATTGTCACTCCCTGTGCGGGAGTGTGGATTGAAATGATTACGCTATTTTCTACCTTTCCGATAAGTACCGTCACTCCCTGTGCGGGAGTGTGGATTGAAATAGTATTCCTGACCTTGACAGTCCGGTCAGTACGGGTCACTCCCTGTGCGGGAGTGTGGATTGAAATCGAAAAAATAAGGAAAGGTAGAATTAGCATGACAGTCACTCCCTGTGCGGGAGTGTGGATTGAAATTTCCCGTACCCGACCCGGATACCTACACGCTTGCAGTCACTCCCTGTGCGGGAGTGTGGATTGAAATTCCGACAACGCTCTCCCTTTATGGATATTATATGTCACTCCCTGTGCGGGAGTGTGGATTGAAATAATTTTGTTGGATTGCAAATGCGTGTTTAGCTCAGTCACTCCCTGTGCGGGAGTGTGGATTGAAATCTTGAAATCTGCTTGGCGGTAAGCTCTGACATTCCGTCACTCCCTGTGCGGGAGTGTGGATTGAAATTATAATGGCGGCGCAAGACCCATCTGGAATTATAGTCACTCCCTGTGCGGGAGTGTGGATTGAAATCCTATAGCACGTTTACGGTAGGTTATGACGGTATTCGTCACTCCCTGTGCGGGAGTGTGGATTGAAATCTACTGGTTCCGGCAATAATGCTGTTTTTCCTGAGTCACTCCCTGTGCGGGAGTGTGGATTGAAATCATAGAGGGACAAACTCCAGAGAGTCGGAAATTGTCACTCCCTGTGCGGGAGTGTGGATTGAAATACAAAATCTGCCCTGGATAAAGAGATAAAGCGGATGTCACTCCCTGTGCGGGAGTGTGGATTGAAATTGACTTGTCGGGTGTGCCTCCGGATTTACAGTTTGTCACTCCCTGTGCGGGAGTGTGGATTGAAATATCACGTCCATGGGATCTTTTTTGTCCTTTGTCGTCACTCCCTGTGCGGGAGTGTGGATTGAAATCGGTAAATCGCGCTCCTATCAGTATCTTTCTGTCGTCACTCCCTGTGCGGGAGTGTGGATTGAAATTCGTACCGGCAGTCCCAGACAGGGTGTATCTGCGTCACTCCCTGTGCGGGAGTGTGGATTGAAATCATAAATATCGGGTCAAGGTAGACATAACATTTGTCACTCCCTGTGCGGGAGTGTGGATTGAAATTTCGGACCACTTCTCTTAAACGGTGTCATATCCCGTCACTCCCTGTGCGGGAGTGTGGATTGAAATTTGACATCTGTAATTACTGTGAAACCTAACCTTTGTTTTAGCAAAAAAAGCGCAGACTACCCCTATAGTATATTTTTGAGTTTTTAGACTCTCATGTATGATTAGGCAGGTTGTCCTGCGGCAGAATCTTCCCAGCCTAACGCTTTCAGCTTTTTCAGGT
>CAJTZD010000050.1 GCA_910584235.1 uncultured Acetatifactor sp. | reverse complement strand
TCACGATGTTTCATTTATGGTGGTGCCAAGCATCGCGGGCATGAGGGTTTACTTTATAAACGGTCATAGTTATGCGGGTAAATCCACAATAGTCAAGATGTTAGCTGAACGATATGATATGATTCATTGCGGCGAAAACTACCATGATGTATTTCCTCGAAATAAACTTTCCCGTTGGAAGCAACCAGGACTATGCTATTTTGATACAATGAGTGGTTGGCAGGAATGGTTAAATATGACCCCGGAAGAACATTGGAACTGGTATAATCAAGTCTCCAATGAATGTGTTGAAATTGAGATTTTGGAGTTAATAAAACTGGCAGCATCCGGAAAGAAAGTTATTGTTGACACCAATATTCCTCCCGACGTATTGCGTGAGATCTCGTCCTATAATCGTGTTGCTATCTTTCTCTGTGATCCACCGGATATATGTGCCACCCGATTCTTTGATCGGGACGACCCCGACAAAAAATTTATGATGGAGCAGATCAAAAAGTGCCCCGATCCAGAAGCTACTTTAAGAAACTTTAATTCATGGGCGCTATATCAGCCTCCAGTAGAGATCGACTGGGAGCATACTGGATTCTTCTCATATATCCGCTCTGATTTTGATACCGACACACGAGAAGAAGTGCTGTCGATTTTGGCAAAACACTTTGGCTTGGAGGAAGAAAAATAAAACGCTCGCCCGGCTTCGCAAACTGTGTGAGGCATATATGCTCTCCCACGGTGCGGATTCCTTTTGGTATTGGGACGCAGGTGCGTTTGTATTCGCCGGTGATAAGACAGCAGTATCGGTATCCGGTCGTGAGTATAAAACAGATAACCAAACAATATTTTTATCACATTTTCTTGATTTTCCCTGTTTTCCATGCTCTAAGTCGTGGAGAATGACACGCTTTAACTTGTCCTCTGCGCTTTGGGTACTTGTGTCAGAGAAATGTACCTCGACTAAGTAAGTTGTCTTATCAATCTTTTTTGCAGATAGGGTGTTAATCGCCCTGTGGTGTCGGTTTGAATGTTGTCGCTCATGTTCCTCCTTGTTGGGCAATGTGTGCAAGCACCCATCAAAAAAGACGCATGGTATACAATTACTGTTCCATGCGCCCTTATGCTGTCTTATTGATATTAAATTGTTTTGCCAATTATACTAACTGCATAACCTCGGCTTCGATTTCTTTTAATTCATCAAAAGATAATGCCGGAATATAATCTGCAATTTCCTCCAATGTCATTTTTCCTTTTTTTATCATTCTTTCTGCTGTCTTTCTTTCCGTTTGTGGTGCTGGCGGTCTATCTCTTGTTTTCGGTTGCTTGCTTCTTTACCGTACACGAACATTCAATCTCCTATTGTTGCAGAATCCAAAACAGAGTCTTCAACGATACCATTATTCATATTTAATGAATATTTTTATATATTCTGCATATTTATAAATTTTTTTCCTTTTTTTCAAAAGGAATCCTTGCATTTCCCCCCGGAATGTTGTATAGTGTGTAAAGGCAAAAAACAACCTGACAATACATAATAAACGGAGGATTCCATTCATGAAAGAAAAAGTAGTTCTGGCCTATTCCGGCGGCCTTGATACCACCGCCATCATTCCCTGGCTGAAAGAGAATTTCGACTATGAAGTCATCTGTGTCTGTGTAGACTGCGGACAGGCGGAGGAGCTGGACGGTTTGGAGGAAAGAGCTTTGAGCTGCGGCGCTTCCAAACTCTACATTGAGAATGTCATCGACGAGTTCTGCGACGAGTACATCGTCCCCTGCGTCCAGGCAAACGCCGTCTATGAGAACAAATATCTGCTGGGCACTTCCATGGCAAGACCCCTGATCGCCAAGAAGCTGGTGGAGATCGCAAGGAAAGAGGGCGCTACCGCCATCTGCCACGGCGCCACCGGCAAGGGCAATGACCAGATCCGCTTCGAGCTTGGCATCAAGGCCCTGGCCCCGGACTTAAGGATCATCGCCGCCTGGAGAAACGATAAGTGGACCATGGATTCCAGGGAATCCGAGATTGAATACTGCAAGGCCCACGGCATCCATCTGCCTTTCTCCGCGGATTCCTCCTACAGCCGGGACCGCAATCTCTGGCACATCAGCCATGAGGGGCTGGAGCTGGAGAATCCCGCCAACGAGCCCAACTTCGAGCATCTCCTGGTGCTGGGCGTGACCCCCGAAAAGGCTCCCCAGGAGGGCGAATACGTGACCATGGCCTTTGAAAAGGGCGTTCCCGTGTCCCTGAACGGAGAGAAGCTGAAAGTCTCCGAAATCATTGCGAAGTTAAACGACTTGGGCGGACGGCACGGCATCGGCATCATTGACATTGTGGAGAACCGGGTGGTGGGCATGAAGTCCAGAGGCGTCTATGAGACCCCCGGCGGCACCATCCTCATGGAGGCACATCAGCAGCTGGAGGAGCTGATTCTGGACCGGGACACCTATGCCATGAAGAAAGAGATGGGCAGCCGTTTCGCCAGCCTTGTGTACGAGGGAAAATGGTTCACGCCCCTGCGTCTGGCTGAACAGGCTTTCATTGAGGAGACCCAGAAGTACGTCACCGGCGAAGTGAAGTTCAAGCTCTACAAGGGCAATATCATCAAGGCCGGAACCACCTCTCCCTATACTCTGTACAACGAGAGCATCGCCTCCTTTACCACCGGCGACCTGTATGACCACCACGACGCGGAAGGATTTATCAACCTCTTCGGCCTCTCCTGCAAGGTACGCGCCATGAAGATGGCCGAGCAGGGCGCGGGCGAGACGTTCTAAGGCAGGCAATGCCCATTGCAGCGAACCTGTTTCCCCTGTCCTATGCCTAGCCGGCATAAGGCAGGGGAATTTTTTTGATTTTTTCAAATTCCTGAAACTTTTCTCATACATGTCTCATCTAATCTTTCAAAAGACCAAAGAACCGTTCGTAAATAAATCGTGAACGATTCCTTTGAGAAAGGAGTGAAAAGCCATGAGCTTTTTTTCACAGAAAAAGGAAAAAGCAAACAGGGAATTGGTGGAGCAGATTCTTCTGGAACGGTATAACCAATATTACCGGCTGGCTTACCGATATACCCACCATGAGGCGGACGCTTTCGATATCGTCCAAACCGGCGCCTACAAGGCAATCAGAAGCAGCGGTGCTTTAAAGGAACCCCGGTATGCCCAGACTTGGATCTACCGCATCATGCTCAACGAGTGCTTCCAGTATCTGAAACGCCCCAGCGATTTCTCCTATGAAGAAATGCAGGACAATAACAGGCTGGAGGGGAAAGCTGCCGAGGATCATTACGCGGACTTAGATCTGCAGAACGCTCTGGATACGCTGTCGGAAAAGGACCGCTGCGTGGTCATCCTCAAATATTTTGAAGACAGGAAGCTCACGGAGATTGCGGATATCCTGGAAGAAAATATAAATACCGTCAAAAGCAGGCTATACCGCAGCCTCAGGAGACTACATGGGTTTCTTCTGGAAGAAACGGAAAAAGGAGGGACAGCATATGGAGCATGATTTTTCTGTCACGGAAAACCAGGAAAACGAAAGTAAAAGATTGGACGAAAAAATGAGATCATACAGAGAAATTTACGAAAAACCGCATATGTCGAAAAGTCAGGTGGAACAGCTGCGGCGCACAATCAGGGAGGCGAAAAAAATGACTCCGAGGAAACAAAGAAATGCCGGCATTATCAGGTTTACAGTGGCGGCGGCTGCGGCTGCCGGCATCTTTATCGCGCTGCCGAATCTCTCCTATCCAATCGCCCATGCCATGGAGCAGATGCCTCTCATCGGGCCGCTGGCAAGCGCAGTGACATTCCGCAATTACGAGTATGAGTCTGACAGGCACATGGCCGACATCTCCGTGCCCGAGATCCGGATTCCTGAGGTCCTGCCCGAGACGCTTCCGGAGAACAGCCAGGTGCAGGAGAACCTGGAACGCTCCGCAGATGAGATCAACGCGGAAATCCAGGAAATCACGGACGAGCTGATCGCCGGTTTCGAGACCAATATGCAGGATCAGGAGGGCTATCAGGATATTGTGGTAAAAAGCGAGATACTGGCCACACAGGCAGACTATTTTACCTTAAAGCTCATCTGCTATCAGGGAGCCGGCAGCGGTTATCAGTGGAATTATTATTATACTATTGACTTGAATACCGGTGAGAGGTTACAATTAAAGGACCTCTTCCGGGAGGGTGCCGACTACATTACGCCCATCAGCGAGAACATCAAGAAGCAGATGCAGGCCCGGATGGACGCGGACGAAAATGTATACTACTGGCTCAACGACGAGATCGAAGCATGGAACTTCAAGGCCATTACGGATGAGACTTCATTCTATCTGAACGAAAAGGACAATGTAGTAATCGGCTTCAATGAGGGGGATGTGGCTCCCATGTACATGGGAACCGTGGAATTTGAAATCCCCGCGGAAGTTCTGGCCGGTATCCGGAAATAGTTCCGGGGGAAACGCCAATCCGGTAATCCATGAGATTCCGGCCCATTGCCGGAAAAGTCCCGGGGAAAAACCCAATCCGGTAACCCCCGAGATTCCGGCCCACATCCGGAAAAGCCCTGCGGCAGGCGCCGTGTCAAAGACAACAGAAAGCGGGAAAACCTATGAGGGAATTTCTAATCATCCTGGCGATTACCTATGTATTCGTCATCAACATGACCGGCTTTGCCGTCATGGGCATAGACAAAAAAAGAGCCGTCCGAGGTGCCTGGCGCATCTCGGAGGCTTCTCTGTTCCTTGTTGCATTTTTAGGCGGTGCTTTGGGCTGCACGCTTGGCATGCGGCATTTCCGCCATAAGACAAGGCACTGGTACTTTAAGTACGGCATGCCCGCCGTCTTCGCCGTCCAGGTCTTCCTGGTCTTATTCCTTTACAACAGCCTGTCCTGACCAGGACGCAGACCGTTGTATATCGCAGAAAGCGCTCTTTTTAAGCGGGCATTCCGGCTTGCAAGACAGACATGCGAAGCGAATATATGTGCCTGCACGGCGAAAACTTTCCGCTCGCACTCTAGGTGGTCACGATGACCCCGCCGTCATTGGCATACATGCTGCTGACACCCCTGGTGTCCATGATGATGCAGTCCATGAAAGCCACCTTTTCCAGTATCATCCGCTTCACCTGCTCCGCCCGCTCCAAAGCGTTACAGTGGGTGATGATAAGCCGGCGCTCTGCCGCGTTCTTTACCTCGGATGCAGCGAACTCCGCCATTTTGCTCAGGGCCTTTTTGATGCCGATAGTCTGGCTCTTCTGGATGATCTCTCCCTTATCCGCGCCCATCACGGGCTTAATATTCAGGGTGGAGGCTACCAATGCCCTGACGCCGGAAAGCCTGCCGTTCTTCCGCAAAGTCTCCAGATTGTCCAGCACGAAATAGGTATGGATGCTGTCCCGGAAAGCCTCGATTTTTTCCACAATCTTTTCAAAGGAAAGGCCTCTCTCCTCCAGTTCCATGATCTTCAGCGCAATCTGTGCCTCGCCGCCGCTGGCAGACTCCGAATCCACCACATGTATCTGCTTTTCGCCGTATTTTTCATGGTAGAGGCTCTTGCCCAGTTCAGCGCTGTTGTAGCTGCCGCTCAAATGGGAGGAAAGAGTCACTGCGTACACATGCTCAGCTTCCTGGCAATAACTCTCCATAAATCGCTCCGGAGACGGACAGGAGGATTTGGGACATTTGGGGTATTCGGCCACTTTCCGCAGGAATTCCGCCTGGTCGAAATGTTCATCGTCCAATATGCTATAGTCTCCTACCTCCAGTCCAAGAGGTACTCTTTCAAAACGCCGATCCCGCAAAAGCTCCGCCGGCAGTTCACAGCAGCTGTCAACCACAATCTTATATCTCATCTTGTCTCCCATCAGCCGAATCCGTTTTTGCCAATGAAAACCCCTTTTTATGGATTTAGCTTTTATTTTATCAGGTTTTCATTTCTTTCATACATAGTTTTTATTACTATATATAATAGCACATATTGCCTGTTCCTGTAAAGCGTAATATTCGTTTTTTTGAACATTTCGAGCTAAAATGAGCATTCTCATTTTGTGCGCATGCTGCTATTTACGGCAAGGCCGTGAGCAGTTGACCATGAACCGGATTTCTGTTATAATTTTTCACATAAGAATTTTAGGAGGACTCCCATGTTAGCATTGCAGATTTCTTCCATGAAGCAGTTTATGAATCATCTTCTTGTGGCAGACACGTTTGAATCTTTCCTCCTGGAGGAAGCTGTCATCGGTACCGCATGCACTTTCCATATAGACGGACATGTCAATCAGGAATTTTTTCAAGGCGATGAGGACGAACAGGAAAAGGATTCCTATGAATTCCGCCCCTGGAGCAAGGTGAAAGGGCTGTGCTTTGACCTGATCAAAGGCAAGCGCACACCCCTGTTCTTCCGATTTGTACTGCATTTAATGCCCCACAAGGCGGCCGCCCTGCTGGAAAAAGAGAGCTGCGACGTGGAATCCTGCGCAGTAAAGGCCCTGGTGCTGAACATACGCTATGACGGCTCAAAGGCCATCCTCACCACCGCTACTGCCCTTCAGACATTCCACATGTCCAAAATGCCAGACACCATCTGGGACAAGGCGCTGCGCAGGTTCCTGGAAGCAAAGGGGATCGCCTATGAAGAGCTGGATTAGCGCTTCATTTTGGACCGAAAGACCAGACTCGCCAGATAGCCGAATATCAAAGCGGCAGAGATTCCCACGGCCCCGGCCTTGAATCCTCCGGCAAAGAGGCCTAACAGCCCCTGTTCGTCCACCGCTTCTTTCACGCCTTTCATCAGCACGTTTCCAAAACCCAGCAAGGGTACGCTGGCTCCTGCTCCGGCGAATTCCTGAAAGGGCTCGTACCATCCGAAGAACCCCACTACCGCGCCGGTCACCACCAACAGCACCATGATCCGGCCGGGCATCAGCTTCGTCTTCTCCATCAGAATCTGCACCAAGGCGCAGATCAGGCCTCCTACCCAGAATGCATTTACATAATCCATCATACACCCGCTCCTGTTCCGCAGGCAGGCCTCCCTGAGCCGCCCGCTTGTTTTTATATGCCGGCTTGCGGCGCTTTCTCACCGGTTATACGGTTTCATGGAATTAGTATCTGTCATTCCGGCGCAGATTATGTATTCGTTTTCGTAAAACCGGCCTGGTTCCGGGCCCTGAGCCGGAACTGCTCTCACGGGATAGTCCGATTCTTTCATTCAAAAAGCCACCCTGCGGGTGGCCTGTAAAGAAACCTGTTTCAGTCAAGAGAAGCGATCCTGTGGACAACTTCCCGAATCCGTATGCCCTGACACTCTATCACTTCATGGGCATATTTTTCATAGAGAGGAATCCTCTCCGCATAAAGGTCTGCAAGGGTCTGGCCCGGCATCAACGTTACTCCCCTGGCATTCAGATCACCCAGTCTCTCTGCCACTTCCTCAAGAGGAAGCTTCAGATAGACCACTGTGCCGATCTGACGCAGATGCTCCATGGCCCGGGGGCCGTAGATGACGCTTCCGCCTGTGGCAATGACGCTTTTTCGGGGATTTAAGGAAGCGTTCACCTCTTCCTCAATCCTCCAGAAGCCCTCCACTCCATGCTCTTCTATGAGCTCATGAAGCAGCTTGCCGTATTTATCCTGAATTACCAAATCAGAATCCAAGAAACGATATCCCAGCCTTTTGGCCAGCACTACGCCCACAGTGCTCTTTCCAGCTCCGGGCATTCCGATCAGTACGATATTGTCTTTCATACCCTACACCGCAGCAATGACTTCTACTTCACAGAGTACATTCTTGGGCAGAGTCTTCACTGCGACGCAGCTCCTGGCCGGGTTCTCTGTGAAATATCTGGCGTACACTTCATTGAACGCGGCAAAGTCGCCCATGTCAGCCAGGAAGCAGGTTGTCTTGATAACATTTTTATAATCAGTACCTGCCTCTGTCAGCAGCGCGCCTACATTCTTCATGACCAGCTCCGCCTGAGCGGTGATATCTTCTCCCTCTATATTGCCTGTAGCGGGGTTGATAGGAATCTGGCCTGAGGCAAAAAGCATACCGTTTGCGATGATACCCTGGGAATAGGGCCCGATTGCCGCAGGCGCCTTATCCGTTGAAATCTTCTTTAACATGGTACATTCCTCCATTTTTGTACGGCTTTAACGTTCCTGCACCTCAGGCTCGTCAAACTCTGCCGTCACATAAAATCCTCTGGCGTTCTCCACCACATCCGTGACCATGCCCTCCCGACTGGTCAGGCGGTTGCGGAAAGGGATGTTTGCGGACATGGCTAACGCCGGATCTATCACATAGTAATAATTGCTGGGAAGCAGACCCTCTGTCACGGTAATCTTCTGTCCGGGCTCCAAAAGCCCTTTCCGCTCCATCTTAAACTCCATTCTGCGCAGAATGTCCACCTCCCTTTTTATCCCGATGTCCTGCTTTAATCCTCTGCGGGTGTCTCCTGAGACTCGCAGCAGCAGCCCGCTTTCTCTGCCTCGTCAGCCCCGCAGGCCTCGGGCTTCACTTCCTCCGCAGCCGCCTCACCGGAAGTCTCGCTGTACTGCGCATCAATGATTTCCTCCTCTTTCACGGGATCTGTGCTGGCCACTACGATAGGCGTACCGCATTTGTCACAGAATTTGCTGGTCTTTGGCACCTCCGCCCCGCATCCCGGACAAGTGTTCACATTCTTCAGCAGCTTAATCTTCTCCGTATTTGCCTCAATCTCCGCCTTGATGTCCGCAGCCTTTGAAGCCCATTCCGCCACGGTCTCATCTTCCGGCAGAACCCCTTTCTCCAGAACATATTTACCTACCTCTGTGTAAATATTCTTTAAGCTCTGGTTCAGCGTGCCGATCTCCACATTGAGCTTCGCCACTCCTGCAACCTCTTTGCTCTTGGAAATCGTGTTCTGCGCTGCCTGATTCAGTTTTTCTCTCCAACTTGCCATACTTCTCTACCTCTTTCCTATTTTTTTATTTATATGTATGCACTTCCAAGCCGTAGAATTTCTCCTCCTGCTTTTTCTTCATTATATAGTTTCAGTTATCCCTTGTCAACAGACAATGGCAGAATCGGACAGAAGATGCCTGTTTTTCGTCACATCTCCTGTCCGTTTTCTGAAAATAACCGTTCTGCGCTTTCCCCCACTTCCGTCATGCGCCGCAGCTTCCTTACAAACTTTCAATGACCACTGCGTGGGCGATCCCCGGCACGCTTAGCCCCTCGTTGAAGCTTGTCTTGCTCAGCAGAGCGCCTGTAGGCATGAACAATACCTTTTTCCAGTTCCTTTCCTCTAACTGTTTCAGGATATAGGCCGACAAAGTCACCGCACTGCAGCCGCAGCCGCTTCCGCCGGCATGGGTGTCCTGGGACGCGGCGTCAAACACTTCGATACCGCAGTCCATATGCTGCTCGGAGATATCTATGCCTTTTTTGCGCAGCAAATCGATCAGCACTCTCTGTCCCACTTTTCCCAGATCTCCTGTGATGATTTTGTCATACTCTTCCGGCTGACCCGCAAAGTCAATAAAGTGCTGTTCTAGGGTAGACGCTGCTGCAGGTGCCATGCAGGCTCCCATGTTCATGGAGTCTTTCAGGCCGTAATCCACTACTTTTCCTACGGTCATGGCGCTGATGCGGGCTCTGGCTTTTACGCCCCTTTCCGCCCCCAGCACAAAGGCGGCGCTGCCCGTCACGGTCCATGTGGCCGACAGGGGACGCTGGTTTCCATAGTCCAGGGGAAATCGGAATTCTTTCTCCGCACTGGCAAAGTGGCTGGAAGTGACGCACACCGCCTTGTCCGCAAACCCTCCGGCAATGCTCATGGCTCCCAGCGCCAGGGATTCCCCGCAGGTAGAACAGGCCCCGTATACCCCCAGCAGCGGGATCTGATAGGTGGAAATGCCAAAGGAGGTGGCCATGGATTGACCCAGCAAGTCACCTGCAAAGACATAGGAAATATCCTCCGGCCTTAAGCCGGCCTTTTCCAGAGCCAGCCCCACAGCCTCCTTTTGCAGCGTGCTCTCCGCCTCTTCCCAGGTCTTGCAGCCGAACATGTCGTCCTGCCCCACTCTGTCAAACAAAAGTCCCAGAGGGCCCTCCCCCTCCTTGGAGCCTACAATGCTGGCGCTGTTCAAAATGTACACAGGTTTTTCCAGCCGGATACTGGCCCTGCCTAATTTCTGGTTCATAGATTTCCTCCTAATATAGTCGCTGCGCGACGGCTCTAAAGTGTAAAGTCACTTCGGCGCACATCTTACGAGAGGAAATTTTACTCGTTAGTTCTCTCATAAAATTTCCTCTCCTGCTCCTTCGTGACTTTACCGTATAGTCGCTGCGCGACGGCTCTAAAGTGTAAAGTCACTTCGGCGCACATCTTACGAGAGGAAATTTTACTCGTTAGTTCTCTCATAAAATTTCCTCTCCTGCTCCTTCGTGACTTTACCATATAGTCGCTGCGCGACGGCTCTAAAGTGTAAAGTCACTGCAACCTGTAACTGCTCCTATTATCTCCGGAGGAAGAAAATCTATTCATACCCATATATGCAGAAACCTTACTCGTATTTCTTGCTCTGGGCGCTGATCAGCTCTGTGTCTTCAAAATAATTGATGCGCATGGCGCTCTTGACTTCGGACAATGTCCGGGCCGCCTCCTCCCTGGCCTGGTCGGTGCCTTTCTTCAGGATGTCATAGATGGTCGGGATATTTTTCTCCCACTCTTTTCTGCGGTTCCGGATAGGCTCCAGGGTCTCCTGCATGATATTATTCAGGAATTTCTTCACTTTCACGTCCCCCAGGCCGCCCCGCTGGTAATGTGCTTTCAGCTCGTCTAAATTGGCATAGTCGGGCAGATATCTGCCGAAATGCTCCTCCTTGCAGAACGCGTCCAGGTAGGTGAACACCGTATTGCCCTCTAAATGACCCGGATCGCTGACCTGCAGATGCAGGGGATCCGTGAACATACTCATGATCTTCGTCCGCACCTCATCCGCGGAATCCGCCAGGTAGATACAGTTGCCCAGGGACTTGCTCATCTTGGCCTTGCCGTCTGTGCCCGGGAGTCTGCGCCTGGCTTCGTTCTCCTGCAGGAGAGCTTCCGGCTCTACCAGCACAGGGGCATACACTGTATTGAACTTGTGCACGATCTCCCTGGTCTGTTCGATCATAGGCAGCTGGTCGTCCCCTACGGGTACTGTGGTGGCTTTAAAGGCCGTGATGTCCGCCGCCTGGCTGATGGGATAAGTGAAGAAGCCCACCGGGATGCTGGACTCGAAATTGCGCATCTGAATCTCGCTCTTCACGGTGGGATTGCGCTGGAGCCTGGCCACTGTGACTAAATCCATGTAATAGAAAGTCAGCTCGCACAGCTCCGGGATCTGGGACTGGATGAGCAAAGTGGACTTCTCCGGGTCCAGGCCGCAGGCGATATAATCCAGGGCCACCTCAATGACGTTCTGGCGCACTTTCTCCGGATTCTCGATATTGTCCGTCAGGGCCTGGGCGTCCGCGATCATGATGAAAGTCTTCTCATACTCGCCGGAGTTCTGCAGCTCCACCCGGCGGAGCAGTGAGCCGATGTAATGACCTATATGCAGCCGGCCCGTGGGGCGGTCCCCGGTCAGGATGATTTTAGGCATTTCCTTTTTTTCCTTGTTTTCCATAATAATGTCTCCTTCATATTAGACGGCTTCTTCCATCCGCCGTTTGGCATGATGCCTCAAATAAAGATATTATATCATGGAATCCCATACAAGCAAACTTTTTTATGGCAATTCTTCTATTCCATTCTTCTATCTCATTCTTCACCATTCTTCTATCTCATTCTTCTCTTCCCCCAAAAGCCCAGGGCAACCAGCTCATGCGCCATCATGGGTGCCGCGGCTAATATGCTCAGGCGCATCCACTCCCTGCCGGACAGGGATGAGGTTCCAAATGCCTGAATCAAAAAGGGCACCTCTGTCACCGCAAACTGCAGCGCAAAGCCCGCCAGACAGGCTAAAATCATCACCTTGTTCTCCAGATGATTCATCCTGAAAACGGAGCGCTGGGTATCCCGCATGCCCACCGCATGGAACAACTGGGACATTCCAAGTACTGTGAACGCGTAGGTCTGGGCCTTGGCCAGCACCGTGCCGTTTTGCAGAATTACCGCCAGATTCCCCAGGTTCACCGCCATCCCGCTTATCCGAAGCAGGGCGCAGGGCAGCATTAGAAATGCCGTCAGGCTCACGGCCCCGATAAGGACCCCATAAAAACATGTGCACAGAAATCCTCCCCTTGCAAAAAGGCTCTCATCCGCTTTTCTGGGATGCTGGCGCATCAGGGTCTTTCCGTCATTCCTGTCCACCCCCAGAGCCAGCGCGGGCAGGGAATCCGTGATCAGATTGATCCACAGGATATGACTGGACTTTAAGGGTGCGGCGATTCCGCAGATCACCGTCACGAACATAGTGATGATCTCTCCTAAGTTGGAGGACAGCAGAAAGATCACTGATTTCCGGATATTTTCATAGACGCCTCTGCCCTCCTCAATAGCACGGCGAATGGTGGCGAAATTGTCGTCTGTGAGTATCATGTCCGAGGCCTGTCTGGCCACATCCGTGCCGGACAGGCCCATGGCGATACCGATGTCCGCCTTTTTCAGGGAGGGCGCGTCGTTCACGCCGTCACCGGTCATGGCCACAATCTCCCCTCTCTTCTGAAATCCCTCCACAATGCGCACCTTCTGGGCCGGAGACACTCTTGCGAAGACATTTATATCTTCAATCCTATCGACAAATTCCTCGTCTGTCAGATGCTCCAGAGTATCCCCTGTCATGCACTGCTCAGGCTTTTGGACGATGCCAAGCTGCCTGCCGATGGCATAGGCCGTATCCACATGGTCCCCGGTGATCATCACTGTCTTTACGCCGGCCTCTTTAAAATCCGCCACGGCCGCGGCCGCCTCCGGCCTGGCAGGATCCCGCATGCCCACCATCCCCAGGAGCGTCAGATTCTCCTCTGTGGCTTTGGCTGCCCCTGTCTGCATGGCCACCGCCAGGGTTCGCAGCGCCTCCCCCGACATCTCCTCCACCGCTGCCAGGATCTGTCTGCGATGCCTGTCCGAAAGCCTGATAATACCCTCTGCGGTATAGATTCCGGTACACCGTTTGAGCACTTCGTCCGGTGCGCCCTTAGTGTATGAAACGGCAGTTCTCTGACGGCTTTCCGAAAATTCCGCCGCCCGCAGCTCCGCTCTCTGTCCCATCCTTTGGCTGTCAGGGTTTTCCCTTTTATGCAGGGTAGTCATCATCTTCCTGTCAGAGTCAAAGCTAAGCTCCCCCATCCTGGGCATCCTGCGCTCCAGCTCCTGTTTCCGAATCCCAAAACCAAGCGCCAGGTCTAACAGCGCAAGCTCTGTGGGGTCCCCGGTTCTGCTGTCCTCATCCGCCACAGCGTCATTGCACAGTACCATTCCCTCATAAAAGTCCGGACACAGCTTTGGCGCGCATTCCTCCGCCCGCCGCAATCCTCCGTCCAGCCAGCACTTTACCACTGTCATCCGGTTCTGGGTCAGGGTTCCCGTCTTGTCCGAACAGACCACGCTCACCGCCCCAAGGGTCTCCACCGAGGGAAGCCGCCGTACGATGGTATTTACTTTTACCATGCGGGTGACGCTCAGCGCCAGGCAGATAGTCACCACGGCGGGAAGCCCTTCCGGCACCGCCGCCACAGCCAGGGATATGGCTGTGATCAGCATCTCCGGGACATTGCGCTTCTGCAGCACTGCAATGACAAACAGCCCGGCACACAGCAGGAGGCTCAGCAGGCTCAATACCTTTCCCAGGTCCCCCAGTCTTCTCTGGAGCGGGGTCGTCTCCTCCTTACTCTCCGCAATCATCCCGGCGATCCGCCCCAACTCCGTATCCATGCCCGTAGCCGTCACCAGCCCCTGTCCCCTGCCGTAAGTGACAATAGTGGACATATAGGCCATATTCCGCCTGTCCCCAAGGGGCAGCTTCCCGGCTCCTAAAAATCCGGCGTCCTTTTCTATAGGAAGAGATTCTCCCGTGAGAGAGGATTCCTCTATTTTCAGATTGGCAGACTGGGTCAGCCGCAGATCGGCCGGAACCTGACAGCCCGCCTCCAGCCACACCAAGTCTCCCCGCACCAGTTCCGCTGCGGGAATCTCCATGCGCCTGCCCTCCCTGATGACGGAAGCTTTTGGGCTTGTGAGCTTTTTTAAGGACTCCAGCGCCTTTTTCGCTTTTCCCTCCTGAAGCATACCCACTGCCGCATTCAGCACCACAACCACCCCGATAATAACGGCATCGCTGACTTCTCCCAGCAGCACAGATACCATGGCCGCCACCATCAGGACATAGATCAGAGGATCGCACAGCTGTTCCAAAAAGGTCTCTATCACCGTTTTCTTCCGCGGGGCCCGCATTTCATTGCGCCCGTCTCTTTTCAGGCGTTTTGCTGCCTCTTCCATTTTTAAACCTCTGTGCAGGTCGCTGTTGAGTTCCTCCGCCGTCTCTCCAATGTCCCACTGTTCAAACATGCCAAAACCTCCCGATGCTTGTTTCCTTTTCAAAGTCTATGTGGGCAGGAGATAAAGTATGTCCGAATTTTTCCCGCGTCAATACTATCATTTTTCCATCATTTTTCCGTCATTTTCCCATCTTTTCTGCATCATTTTCCATGAAACCCGAAATGATGCAAAAATGTTGAAAATCTGATGCACCTTATGTGCATTGCCGTTTTATTCTGGATGCAGAAACGGAGGTACATCACGATGAAAAAAAGAACAAAGAGTCTAAGCTTACTGTTGTCAGCGCTGCTTCTGCTCACAGCCTGGCATTTCCCTGTCCATGCCGCGGAGACGGAGGAATCGCAGGAGGAGAAGCTCCTCGCGCCCTACTTCGTCATCCAGAGCGAGGGCGCAGATGTCTCCACGGACTATTTTCCCCTAAAGTCCACGGAAGTGACCACTAATATCAACGGCGTCATCGCCGAGACCTATGTGGTACAGACCTATGTCAATGAGGGCGACAAGCCCATAAACGCCCAGTATGTGTTCCCCACCTCCAGTACGGCCACGGTACACGGCATGAAGATGGAGATTGGGAACCATGTGGTCACTGCCACCATCAAGGAAAAAGAGGAAGCAAAAGAGGAATACGAAGAGGCGAAA
The DNA here is from genome assembly GCA_910584235.1 of uncultured Acetatifactor sp. Lineage (GTDB taxonomy): Bacteria > Bacillota > Clostridia > Lachnospirales > Lachnospiraceae > Acetatifactor. Next base: position 11,164 of record CAJTZD010000050.1, on the reverse strand, counting down.
GAGGAGGGAAAAAGCGCTTCCCTCTTAGAGCAGAGGCGGCCCAATGTCTTCACCATGGATGTGGCCAATGTCATGCCCGGGGACACCGCCCGCATCGAGCTGCACTACACGGAGCTGGTGGCCACAACGGAGGGTATCTGTGAATTCGTTTTCCCCACCGTGGTGGGTCCCCGCTATATCACGCCTGATGATGCCGACAGCCCTGTGGCGGATGCCGCGGTACCCCACAAGGGGACAGACGGGGAAGAAAGCGGGCCTGACGGCCGGGACAAGGCCGCGGAGGACAGCGATACAGACAGATCCGGCGCAGACGAAGACGCTGCGGCAGGTTCCCATGCGGAAAGCGGCGACGGCTGGGCTGCCGGCCCCTATCTGCCCCAGGGCGTCCTGCCGGACAGCGAGTACCGCATCACCGTAAATCTTTCCACCGGCGTCCCCATCGCCGATGTAAGCTGCAAATCCCATGAGATAAAGGTGGAGCAGGAAAACGATTCCCAGGCCCGCATCACTCTGGCAAATCCCGAAGACTATGCCGGCAACCGGGACTTCATCCTGAAATACAGGCTTACCGGCGAATCCGTGGAAAGCGGGCTGGTGCTGACACAGACGGATTCGGAGAAATATTTCTTCCTCACCGTGCAGCCGCCCCAGCGCTACACCCCCGATGATATCCCGCCCCGGGAATACATTTTCGTCCTTGACATATCCGGCTCCATGTACGGATATCCTCTGGACACGGCCAAAGACCTGATACGGGGGCTGGCCGCGGACTTAAGGGACATTGACAGCTTCAACCTGGTACTGTTTTCGGACGACACCTATCTGCTCTCCACCAAATCTCTGGCAGCCACCTCCAAAAATGTCCGGGCGGCCATTGACCTCATCGACGAGCAGGAGGGCGGCGGCGGAACTTCCATGCTGGAGGCGCTGCAGACCGCTGTATCCGTGCCCATGAAAGAAGACATTGCCCGGAGCGTGGTCATTATCACCGACGGCTATATCTCCAATGAAGAGGATATCTACGATCTGATCAACGAGAACATGGACACCGCCAGCTTCTTCTCCTTTGGCATCGGCTGCTCTGTGAACGACTATTTGATCAAGGGCATCGCCCAGTGCGGCATGGGCGAGTCTTTCCTGGTCACAGATTCCGAGGATGCGGAGGAATCCGCAAAGCGTTTCGCCTCCTATATCGAGGCTCCCCTGATGACCGGGATTACGGTGGAATATGAGGGATTTGACGTCTATGACGTGGCTACCGCCACTCCCTCCATCCTCTACGCCAAAAAGCCCCTGATCCTGTTCGGCAAATGGCGCGGGGAGCCTGCGGGCACCATCACCGTCAAGGGAAAGGCGGGCGGCGAGGACTATGTTCAGGAGATTGCCGTAGCCGATTCGGCTGTGGATACAGAGGACGAATCCGTCCGCTATCTCTGGGCACGCACGAAGCTGGATCAATTGGCAGGATATGGCAGCATCCGCAATGACGACTCTGTAAAAGAAGAAATCACAAAGCTGGGGCTGGATTACAACATGACCACGCCTTATACCTCATTCGTGGCCGTGGTGGAGGAAATCAGGAATCCGGAGGGCGAAAGCGAAGATGTGCAGCAGGCCAATCCCCTGCCTCTCCAGGTGTCCAACCTGGCCGTGGGCGGCGGATATACCGCATACTCGGAGCCGGGCGGAATTCTGCTTGGGGGCATTCTGACAGTAGTGTCGTTTTATGGCATACTGCGGCAGGCAAAGAGAAAGAAGAGGTATTGACGAAAAATTTCGGGTGGCTGGCAGATTTATAAAGATTAGCAAAAGACGGGAGTAAAACAGATGGATATGCGCGGAAAACTTCGATTTCACAGACAGTATATCTTTATTTACCTCATGGGATTCTCTCTGATCCTTGGAATGAAATATCTCTACAGCAGGGCGGACTGTGAAAGCCTGCTTTGGATCCTGGGCCCTACCGCACGCTGGGTGGAGGTCTTAAGCGGTATTCCATTCGTCTATGAGCCGGGCTTCGGCTATGCCAACCACGGACTGCGGTTCCTCATCGCCCCCTCCTGCTCCGGTGTGCAGTTCATGATCATCACCGCGGCGATGCTGATTTTTTCTTTCTCCCATCGTGTGACGGACTGCCGTAACGCTAAGTTCCCTGACGAGTCTGCCGGTGCCGGCCCATTCGGCCAAGGTGCTTCCACCTGTTCCGGCAGACAGAAGTCCATAAAAAGAGCTCCCGGCACAGGCAGACCTTACTCCCAGGCAATCCGGCGGACTGGGCCGGGCCTGGGATGGATGGCGGCAAGCCTCCTGCTGTCCTATCTGTTCACGATTTTTGTGAACGGCCTGCGGATCGTGGCTGCGATCTATCTGCCGTACTTTTTTAAGCGAATGGGCATTCTTGGCGGCCCGCTGACTTTCGACATGCTCCATACCATGATCGGAGTCGTAGTGTACTTCGCAGCGCTGCTGACGATTTACCGGCTGACCGGGTTCCTTTTTGACAGATTCCGCAGCGCGGATGGGGATAGGCCCGCCGCCCCGATCCTGGGCAAATGCCTGGCCCCCCTGTTCTGGTATTTTTTCATCGTGCTGGGCATTCCTTTCCTGAACAGAGCCTACCGCAGAAGCAATGGGCAGTTTGCGGAATTCGCCCTGTTGGTGACATTGTGCTGCGGCGCCGTGCTGCTCCTCTATGGGCTGGCGCTTCTGATCCGCAGAAAGCTTCGGGGCAGAGGATGATTCCGGTCAGTTCATCTTCATGTATAATTCTTTGTTTTTCCGCGGTAAAAGAAAACAGAAATTGCCATCGCAACCGTCCAGCCAATAGGCCATGCACACCATATGCCAAGTGCGCTGTTGGTCAAATCTGATAATAGAAAGGCCAAAAGCACACGGAGAATTAAGTCAGTAAATGTAGCCGCCATGAACTGCCGCATTGCGCTGATTCCCCGGAGAATGCCGTCGGCGACTAATTTGGTCGAAACTACAAAATAAAATGGCGACAGGATCCATAAAAACTGTCTGCCTGTCAAAAGGGCTGCACCGGAGCCCTTTTCCATGAATAAGAGCAGCAGATATTTTCCGGCCAAAAGATAAATGGCGCAGAAAGGAATGCAGAAACACCATACCAGTTTAATGCCTGCAAGAAAGCCCTCCTTGATCCGTGCACACTTTCCGGCGCCAAAATTCTGCGCGGTATAATTTGAAATTCCGTTTCCAATTGTAGTGAAAGACGTAATGACCAGATTGTTCAATTTCACTGCGGCGGAATATCCCGCCATAACAGAAGCGCCAAATCCGTTAATCACACTTTGAATCAGAATATTGCCTACGGAAATAAAGCTTTGCTGTAAAATGCTTGGTATGGCAATCACTAAAATTCGTTTTAACAGTTCCCGGTCGAATAATGCCGGTTTCTTCCGGCACTGAATTTTTGTAAGCCGTATCCATACCGAAAGCACAGCCAGAATACAACTGATTCCCTGACATAAAAAAGTCGCCCATGCAACTCCTGCAACCCCCATACGGAATGTTTTCACAAACAAAATATCCACTGCTATGTTTGATACAGAAGACGCCGCGAGAAAATAAAAAGGGGTTTTGGAATCTCCCAACGCGGAAAAAACTCCCGTTGCAATATTATAAAAAAATACAAAAGGAAGCCCCCATATGTAAATATCAAGATACAGTTTTGAATCTGCGAAAACCTCTTCCGGAGTGCGCATCAAATGAAGCAGCGGATCGCAGCCCCCAATCCCCGCAAGCATCAATGCAGCGCAGACAACCCCGCTAAAAATACAGGCGGTTGACACGGCGGTTTTCAGTCGGTCAAATTCCTTTGCCCCGAAAACCTGCGACACAACAACAGAGCAGCCCATATTGCAGCCGAATGCAAACGCAATAAAGATCAATGTAATTTCGTAACTGTTTCCCACAGCCGCCAGCGCGTTTTCGCCGATAAACTTTCCTGCCACAAGACTGTCCGCTATGTTATAGAGCTGCTGAAAAACAATACTGCCAAAAAGCGGCAGACAGAATCTCCACAGCACTGTTTCGGCTTTTCCCACAGTTAAATCTCTGTTCATAAAACCATATCCTTTCCCGATTTTGTTTACATATTTCTGAAAATGTATTATAATCTATTTTGCAGCATACGAAAAATACATATATCATATTATAGGCATACAAAGAATATATGGACATAAACTTCGAATACTATAAAATCTTTTACTATGTGGCAAAATATGAAAACATGACAAAAGCCGCAGCCGCGCTTAACAGCAACCAGCCCAATGTTACACGCATTATGAAGCTGTTGGAATCCCAGTTAGGATGCCGTCTGTTTGTCCGCGGGGCAAGGGGAATCAGCCTGACGGAAGAGGGAGAACAGTTGTATTCCCATGTGGAGATTGCATATAAACAACTGCTCGGCGCACAGGAAGAAATAAGAAGACAGGGATCATTTTGCGGCGGCATGGTTGACATAGGGGTAACGGAAACGGCGCTTCACCTTTTTTTGTTAAATGCGCTTCATCATTTCAGATTGGAATTTCCTGAAATCAGAATAAAGATTCATAACCGCACAACGCCTGAAACGATACGGCATCTGATAAGCGGAAAATTGGATTTTGCCATTGTCACAGATCCTTTTGCGCTTTCTGAAGCAATTTCGTGCCATAAAATAATGGATTATAACGAAGTGCTTGTAGGCGGAACGCAGTACAGAGCCTTAAGTGAAACTGTGTTGGAATTAAAAGATCTCAGAAATCATTGCCTCATCGGATTGGGCCGGGAAAGCGCCACATATCGTCTCTACAAAGACTTTTTTATAGAACATGGCGTGGACTACGAACCTGATATGGAGGTTGCAACATCAGGCCTTATGCTGCCACTTATCGAAAATAATTTTGGACTCGGTTTTGTTCCCGAAGCCCTTGCCCTGCCGCTGCTGGAAGAGGGAAAGCTGGTACAAATGCGGATAAACTGTCCCATTCCAAAACGTTCCATACAGATGCTGGCGGATAAAAGCCGCGGAAAAAGCCTTGCGGCAGACACGCTTTACAAATACTTGAAAAGAGGCCAAAAATGACATTACAACGTCTTCTTTTTCTTCGATGCCGTGGCAGCGAAACTGACATCGATCAGGCCGCAGACCTTGGATTCCTCCACCGTGCCGTCCAAAAGCACCGTGATCCAGTGCTCCTTGTTCATGTGATAGGCCGGGAAGATGCCCTTATCCTGTATCAACGCATCCTTGAACGCCATATCGTCAATCTTCAGATTGACCACATCCACCCGGCTCTCTCCCGCAAGCCCCAGCTTCTCCCTGCCAATGTTCATCACCAGCGCGAACCACTTCCTGTTGTCGCCGTGGCGCAGGACAGCGCCGTCATCCTCTCCCCAGGGGTATTCCGGGGCGGCCTTGTATTTCTTTTTGATATAGGCAAAAATCTTCTCCCGCATAATGTCTTCCTGTCGCCATGGCGGATTTCTCCGCCGGAATTCCTTTCTTCCATTTTTGCGTACTTGCGGCCCCGCAGCAAACAGTCTGCCGCTTTCTGCCATTGAAATGTTCCTCTTCCCCGCTTACAGGATAACCTGCAGCAGCATGAACAGCAATATAGCTACGGAAAGAATCCGGAACAGGGCGTCTCCCACATAGGCGTCCCCATCCGCCTGGTCCGTCTGAAATACTTTGGGGTTCTGCCGGAACATGCCGCACTGCAGTCCCTCTACGTACCAGTTCCAGCCGGAGGAGCCCGAATAAAGCTTCACCTCCGGCGATTTCAGGTAAAGGTGCACGGGGACGCGGTAAGCGTCGGACTTGATCTCAGTGCCGCTGGTAAAGCCCTCCTCGATCTTCTCAATGACAAGATAGTATCTTTTCCGATAATGGACATGACCGTGGCGGCCCCTGAACGGAACTTTCTCCGACTCGATGTGCCGGATGATGCCAAGGCAGCACCTCCCCTTGGCAATCGCTTCCCGCCGCTTCTTCCGACAGGCCAAGGCCGTCCGGCCTTTTATGTACGCCGCATACAGCGGCAGCGCCCCACCCAGCAGAAAGATCGCCCCGTTGGCTCCGTTGATGGTTCCGTTCAACCATGTGCGAAGCAGCGAAGCGTACCAGACCGCTGCGAACGAAAGCAGCATGAACACACCCTCCAGTTCTTCCTCTTCGGGCAGAATTCTTCTTTGAAACATATATGCCCTCTCTCAGCATGCCGTATGCATGCCTCTTCTCCCAACTCCCTGCTTTTGGAAAAATCTATGCCTCAATATATCCTGTCATCCCCTCTGTGCCAGCAGCCACGCCAGGATATGGATGGCCTGCTGGAACCGGCCCTTTTCCATCATTTCCTCGATTTCGGCTGCGGAATAGCTGTTGACACCAAGGAACTCGGTCTCGTCCAGATGCTGGGCCCCCGCTTTGCGACAGTTTCGGGCCTCAAAGATATGGGCGTAATTGTCCGCCATGGTGGCGTTGGAGGGAATGGCGCACAGAAACTTCCATTCGTCGGATACATAGCCGGTCTCCTCCAGCAGTTCTCGCTTTGCGGCCTCCAGCGCGTCCTCCGCCACGTCCGGGCCATGCCCTGTGCCATACTGTCTGCCGTCTTTCCGTTCGATACCTCCCGCCGGGAATTCCGTAGTCACCTGCCTGATGCCCTGGCGGAACTGCCTGACGCAGAGATACCTCCCCTCTTCGTCCGATGCCACGATGATGCAGTAGTCCCGGCGGCTATAGCTGTAAAAGGGCCCGAAGACCTTTCCGTCCGGGAAACGGTAATCAGAACGCCTGAAGTCTATCCACTGGTCCTGTATAATATGCTCCCTGCTGATTTCCTCCCAGGCCAGGTTTTCCGGCATATCCGCCGCCCCTGCATCGGCATCGTCAGAATTCTTTGATGTCACGATTTCTATTTGATTGCTGTCCATGCTCTTATCCATTGTCCTAACCTCCAGATAAGTGTCTCCAAGGCATCAATTCCGGTTCTATAGTCCCCGGACGATATTCAAGTAATATTTCCGATCTGTGAATCTTCCGGCTTTCATCCGCTTATATTCCTCATAAGCCATCAAGACGGTATCCCTCTTCTGTTCACCGCGATAATCACTACTTTGTCGTCTTCTCTGCACTGCTTTGATATTTCATTATAGTGATTCCTCAAATCTGCTGATGGTCTGATTGCTTCCAGCAGTGCCGGCATACGAATGTCCTCTTTTCCCTGCAGGCATATTATATCATCATATGTCTATCCCTTCAAGCCCCGCCTAAAGCATGCTCCTCCTGGATTCCATGTATGGTCAGGCGCCTGCCCACATTGCGGAAAAAGAGCTCGTTTCCCTCCAACCGAAGATTCACATGGAGCACGCCCCGCACGGAACTTGCCCTGCCGATACGCGTCTAAGCCATTTTATTTCACCGCCGCATCCAGCTTCCGCCGGATGTCCCCTATGGCTTTCCTGTCCACCTTGCAGACCTTTCTGTCATAGGTGTACAGGCCGTTGACCTCGTCCTCCACATCGGAGAGCTGGGTGTAGATACAGCCGCAGACCCCCTCCGGGATTGCCGGGAGAATGCTCTCTTCGTACAGTCTCCTAATCCGCCCCGTCAGCTCCTGACTGTCTATGCATTCACCGTAGCCGAAGCTGGCGTATTTAGCGTAAAAATGCTCCGGCACCCGGTAGGAAAATCCTCCGCACTCTGACACCAGCACAGGCCTGTCAAGACTTTGGGGAATCGCCAGACGCTTAAAATAGATATGCTGACTGTGGAAATCGCTCTGCTGCCCCTGGAACCACCCGGAAGTGGCGTCGTAGAGCCTGGTGCCGTCCAGCCGTTTCGCCTCCCGGTACATGGCATCGCTGTCGAACTGGCCCCAGCCCTCATTAAAGACGGTGTATGCGATGACGCTGGGATGGTTATACAGATGTCGGATGGTGTCCGCCATGTGCCGTCTGAAAAACGCTTTCCGCCGCCTGCTCCCCAGCCTGCCGGAGCCTTTCAGATTCATTCCGATGGTGGGCAGAGCTGTGTCCCCAATCCAGGAATACCGCCCGCTGTTCACCATGTCCTGCATCACCAGCATGCCGTGGAGGTCGCAGTAATAGTAGAAACATTCCGGCTCAATCTTGATGTGCTTGCGCAGCAGGTTCAGCCCCAGCTCTTTCATGCGCAGGATGTCCCGCTCATACTCTGCCTCTTCCGCCGGGAGATAGATTCCGTCACAGAAGTATCCCTGGTCAAGGACGCCGTGGAGGAACAGGGGCTCCCCGTTCAGGCAGACTCTCGGAATGCCTCCCCGGCGCTCCACGGCCACGGTTCTGAGGCCGAAATAGGAGGATACCCTATCCTCTCCCAGTTCCACCGTCATTTGGTATAAATAAGGATGCTCTGGCGTCCACAGCAGGGGCTGGTAGCAGGTTCCGTCCCCCAGCGGGATGCGGGACATGTCGATTTCTACTGTGTCTTCCTGTGCGTATACCGTATGGAGAACGCCGTCGTGGAGCTTTATGGTGACGGACAGGCTTTCGGCAGTATCCGACACCTGTTTTTTTCCGCCCCACACCACAGCTATCCGCACTTTCCGCGTATCCGCCGTCACATCCAGCCTTTCAATATAGCTGTCCGGCACAGGCTCCAGCCACACGCTCTGCCAGATGCCGCTCACCGGCGTGTACCACATGCCGCCCCGGGCTTTCCGCTGCTTTCCGTAAGGATACATTGCCGACAGAGTGTCCTGCGCTTTCACGCACAGCAGGTTCTCCCCATCTGTCAGATATGCCGTCACGTCGAACCAAAAAGGCAGATAGCCGCCCTCATGTCTGCCCACAAACTGCCCGTTCAGGAAAACCTCCGCCACCTGGTCCACAGCCCCGAAATGCAGCAGGATGCGCCGGCGTTTTCCATTTCCGGAGGAGCGGAAGCCCTCCGGCAAGGTGAAGCTTCTGACATATTCCAGCTTCGCGCCCAAACGCCCCCTGTATCCCGACAGCAGCGCCTGGGGCGGGAACGGCACCAGAATCTCCTGTCCGTTCAGCTGCCACTTTCCGTTGAGGCTCAGCCACTTTTCCCTGCGCATCTGGGGACGGGGGTAGGCGTCCCAGACCTGGCCAGACGCCTTGGAGCCTCCTGTATACATATCCACAGTCTGCATGCTATGCTGCCTGGATGCATCCTTATTCTCCGACTCCGGCTGGTTTTCTTGTACCATCCTGCCCTCATCCCGCAGTCCGGATGCTTTCCGCGCCTCCATGCCTGCTTCCACCCAATCCCTCTGCCTGTTCTGCCCGGCGGTGCCCGGCACCTCCGCACCTTTCACCATGGATGCCGCCCCGGCCTCCGGCAGGCTCGGCCCGGATCCGCTCATACCTATGCCGCTGAAATGCCGCTCAAGAACCCCCTCCCCGCACCGGCTCACCAGCCTGTGATGCCCCCTGCGCATCATCCGGAAAATCAGGCCCAATGCCATCAAGGTAGCCACCGCCGCCAGAAATGCCGCCGCGAAGATATTCCGGTTCGGCAGAAAGGAGGCAGTGCCGTCCGAATTCACGATTTTCTCCGCGTCCCGCAGCACGAATGCCCCGACGGCAGGCCCCAGGATGCCCGGTATCAGCACCTGCCCGATAATGCGGATGCCCTGGAACTGGCCGGCCCTCTGCTCCGGGATGTTGCTCCGGATCATGGCTCCGAACACCGCCATGCCCGTCAGATACCCAGTCATCATCAAAAGGGATCCCACAAAGACGATTCCCGCAGCCCTCCCGAAATACAGCAGCACATACCCCGCCATCAGGAGCAGGATGGAGGGCACCACCGAAGACCGGAAGCCCAGCAAATCATACAGCCGCCCGTAAAATGCCGTAATCACAGCTGCCAGCACAATGGCCGGGGCCATGACCGCCACGTAGTTCGCCATCTCTAATGTCTTCTCATAATACAGAATCAGGTAGGGCATGAAGATATTGATAGAAATGCCGAACACCGCGAAAGCCCCTATCACCGCGTACAGCAACGGATTCTCCCGCAGCACGGACGGCCGGAAGCTGTAGGAGACATTCGCCCAGTAACCGGGCCTCCCCTCTCCCGGGCTTCTCCCTGACTTTTTCCCCGGCTCTGCCTCCTGCTTTGTCTGCTGTTTTACCCTTGGCTCTGCCTGCTGCTTTTTCCCAAGCTCAGCAAGCGGTTTGAACCCTGTCTGCTGCTCCGCCTCCCGCTTCTTCTGCGGCCTTATCCCTGGCTTTTCCTCGATCAGGAAGACCCCGGCCGCCCCGATAAGCATCACCGCAGCGCCCACAATCAGATAAATCGCCGTCCAGCTCTCCGCCCTGTCCAGATCGAACACGGAGAACCCACCGAACACCACCAAAATGGCCACCAGGGGCATCATGGAATTAATGCCCTCGATCTTCCCCCTGTTGTTTCCGTCGCCCCAGTCCGTCATCCAGGCGTTGAAGCAGGCATCGTTGGCCGAGGAGCCCAGGAACGTCATCACGCAGTCCAGGACGATCACCAGCGTGATGCCCAGAGACGCTGCCCCCAAAGCGCTCCCCGCCAGAGGCGTCAGGAAATCCACCCGCAGAAGCGCGAAAGCCAGAATGGACACGCCCCAGGCCAGATACCCCCCGCAAATAAAGACCTTGCGCTTTCCCACATAGTCCGTGAACGCCCCCACCAAGATGGTAGTCACCGTAGCCGCCACGGAGCTGGCTCCCACCATCAGGGAGATGTCCGCCGCCGAGGCGTGGAACATCTTGTAGATGAAGACATTGAAGTACATATTCTCCACCACCCAGGCTACCTGGCCCATGAGGCTGAAGATGAACAGCGCCGCCCAGAATTTCCCATGAGGCGCACCTTTTCCCTGAGATTCTCTTTCCCCTAACGCCCTGCTGCCGCCTGTCCTCTTCTCCGCCATGCTTTTGTCCCCCTGTCCTTTTTCCGTCCGATTCTCCCTTGCTGTTTCAGGCTTTTATCATAGCACATCCGGGAGGAAGATTCCATCCTGTTTTGTCCGATATTTTGCACTTTTAGGAATTGCGGCTGTTGACAATCGCTGAATATCCTGTTTTTAACAGTTGTGTAAACAATGAATCGCTGTAACTCCAGTGTTTATGCGGGCTACAGCGATTCAAGCTTTAGAAATGAAACATAGTAATT